>NZ_CP046128.1:2402411-3003014 GCF_038738535.1 Bacillus pumilus
TTCCTTTTGGTCTTCCATTATCAGTGCGCACCCTCTCTTTCAAACAAAAAGTAGTTGAATTTTCAGACACTTTTTATTGAAGCCTCTCACGCTTGCTCTGCGTGTTTGTTTAGCTTTTGTTGAACCCATCTTACGCCGCTTTCCATACAGTGTCAACAGCATTTTTAAAATTATTAGACAATTTAGACTAATCAAAATTAAATGTATACGCTTACACCTTTGCTAGACAAGGAATGAAAAAACTTAAAATTTTTTGTATTTTTTCTTCAATTGATTTACTTTACCTGAACGCTTTTCTTTTGAGAAAACGTTTGTCATATTTTTTCACATCGTTTTTAATGAATACTGGTAGATTTCAACGCTTTTGATTTTCTTTCGGCATGCCTTTCTAAAGCGTTTTCCTATGAATTTATGATAGAATGAGAGCATCTTATAGAAGGAGGGCAATACATGGCTAACATCAGAGGTTATATCGGAACATATACAAAGGGAGACAGTAAAGGCATTTATACTTTTACATTAAATACGGACAAGCAGCAGATCGAACAAGTAAAAGTAGCTGCTGAACTTGAAAATCCTACATATTTAACCGTCTCAGATTCTCAAAAATTTGTGTATTCTGTTGTGAAAGAAGGATCACAGGGCGGCGTGGCTGCGTATCAAATTGATGCAGAAACCGGCACACTTCGTTTCATCAACCAAGAGCTTGCCGATGGCGCTTCTCCTTGCCACGTCAGCGTGGACAATCAAACAAAAACAGCTTTTACAGCAAACTATCATAAAGGAACAGCAGAGATGTATGAAATCGATGCTGAAAATGGCTCAGTCATCCGCACGCTGTCACAGGCGCAGCATGAAGGAACTGGACCAAACGAAGACCGTCAGGAAAAACCGCACACTCACTTTATGGGTCTGACACCAGATGAACAATTTGCAGTGGCTGTTGACCTTGGGACAGATGGCATTTATACGTATAAGAAAGAGGGCGACAAACTCGAGCTCGCTCATACATTTGAAACAAAACCAGGCACCGGTCCTCGCCATATCACATTCCATCCAACGAAACCTGTGGCATATGTGATGACAGAGCTAAGCTCAGAGGTGATTGTGCTTCGTTACTTTGAAGATGGTCATTTCGAAGAGATCCAAACGATCGCAACCATTCCAAGCGACTTTACAGAGAACAATCAGGGCAGTGCCATTCACGTCTCTTCAGACGGGCAATTTGTTTATGCAGGAAATCGCGGTCATGACAGCATTGCGATTTTTAAAGCAGACGCTGACGGCCAATTAAGTCTTGTCGAGATTGCTTCCTCTGAAGGAAACTGGCCTAGAGACTTTGTGCTTGATCCAACTGAAGAATTCCTCGTCGGTTCAAACCAAGAATCTAGCAACCTAGTGTTATACAAACGCGACAAAGAAACAGGACTTCTCACTGTCTTACAATCAGACATCGCCGTTCCTCATCCAGTTTGCGTGAAATTTTTAGGATAATGAAAAAAGCCTCCGTTTTGGAGGCTTCAGCTTGTTGACAAAGGGCTAAAATGAACTTTATTTTAGCCCTTTGTCTTCTTTTCAGCGTGCAGACGGCATCCCGCCATCTTCAAGCTTTTGATCAATAAGAGACGTATCGGTTTTTTCACCGAACCATTTTGACAGCCTGTCCTTCGCTTTTCCTTTCACATCATCATCAATGTACATCGCTACTTGGAGCAGAGCAAATGTGATCGCTCCTAAATCATCTGTGTAGCCGACACCAATCAATGTATCAGGGATGAGGTCAATAGGAAGGATAAAGTATCCGAGTGCCCCAATAATAAGGGTTTTTGCTTTGACAGGCACTTCGGGTTTTTGCAATGTATAGTAAAGTAATAGCACAGCATAGACAAGAGAGACACCAGCCTTTTGTGCCGTCTTTTTTAACTTTTCCCAAAAGGCATGATCATTAAAATGCTTCTTCGAACGCTTTAATAGTTCTTTTTTCTCAGAACGGTTCATCATATCGCCTCCATCTACAGCATAGCCCTTTTCCCTTCGTTATACAAGATATCCGCCGATTCGACAAACAAAAAGCAGCAGAAAGCTGCTGCATTCTACTGCTCTTTGTAAAACTTTTCGATCGCCTTATCGATGTAGACCCATCCTTTATAAGACACATGAATTGTATCTTTAAAGAAGTAAGGATCGTATTCATGTTTAGTCAAATCTGCGACTTCATACCCGTTATCTCGAATTTGACGATTGATTTTCTCATAATACTCTGTACGCCCCTCTTTCGGGAAACCGGTATAATCATACCATTTTCCATTGACAGGAATCGTCACAAACAAAGGCTTCGCCCCTGCCTGTTTTAAAATATCCAGCATGATTTGAAAATCTTTGTATTCTGGTGATTCCGCATAGGAGTGGTCTTCACGAGAATCTTTCATCTTTTTCATGATCGGTTTCAGCTTGCGGTCAAATAGTTTTTGATTAATATAAAACGGGTTGTTCCCTGCTTTTTCCGCACCTAAGACACTCGCTTCTTTTTCAAGCTCAGTCCATGTTTTTCCTTTGACAGAAGGAGACGGATGAAGCTTACGCTCTTTCCCCGATCCAATTGTATAGTACATGTCTTTCTTTTGAAGCATGCCATAATACATTTTTGCAATAGGAGAAATCGCGCCATAAGCGAATTTGTTCCCAGAAAGCTCTGCTTTAAAAAGTTCTGTGATGACCATGTCGTTCTTTACAGCTTTAAACGTCATGATTCTCTTGATCAGCTCTTTTTTCACAGCTGGATCAATTTCTTTATTATAAGCGAGATTAAGCGCTTGAAGCGCTGAATAGTTCGGTGCAAAGTGATTCTCGTCAGATCCCCATTTCACAAACCACTGCGGGGACACGATAAACACAAGCTTCTTCCCTTTTAATTCATCCATATGCGCTGCGAAGTTCATCGCATGAATTAATGATTGTGACCCACCTTTTCCAATAAGATAAGGTGTAAACCCTTGAGGATTCTCATGAAAGAAATTCGAAGGGTGATATGGATCAAAACGTGATAGTTCAGAAGATCCATAGATCGGCAAATAAGTTGGATCTTTTAGCATTTCATCTTGTAAATAAAGCCCCTGGAACATCCCTGGATCTAATTCTGTGGCTGACTTTTGTAATTTGTCTTTTGGGATCAGATGTGAGAGCCATGCATTTGGTACAAGAAGAACACCAATGAATAGAACAGCCGCTAAAAAAAGCGGCCCAAAAAAACGCTTTTTCATTACTTCATCTCTGCCAGCTGCTCAGCAATGTGATTCGGTGTATCCCACACATCACGATCGAACTCTGTAATCGGAACAGTAATTCCGAGCTGACTTTCAATTGCCATAAGCAGTTCTACTGTACCAAATGAATCTAGAAGACCTTCTTCAAAAATTGCAATCTCTGGATTTTCTTTCACAACGTCGTCCTGACAAACCTCTGCAATAATACCGTATACTTGATTTTTAAATTCCATAATTTTCTACTCCCTTAATGATTAATGATGAAATGGTTTTCCTGAAAAAATATAAAATCCGAAACAAATCACATGGAATGTAATAATGATCGACACAACCATTGTGACCTTATTATCCGGCCACCACTTGTGCTTTTTATTCCATTTCTCAAATAAATTGTAACCGGACATCACAACTGCGTGATATAGTCCGTAAATAATATATTGAAGTGCTAGACCATGCCAAGCACCCATCAATAGAAAGAGGACAAAGTACCCAATATTTGATACAGCCATACGGTTCTTGATCCACTTCTTTTTTGTCATAAAGAACACAAATCTCATAAACACGTAGTCTCTGAACCAGAAGGAGAGGGACATGTGCCAGCGATTCCAGAAGTCTTTAATGTTCCGGCTGATAAACGGTTTGTTAAAGTTTTCTGGTGATTTAATGCCCATCATATAACTCACACCAACAGCAAATGCTGTATACCCAGCAAAGTCAAAGAACAAATACATACTGTACGCATACATATACGTTAACTGTTGAACAAAGTGACTGCTGCTAATGTGATGAATATTCATGAGAATATACGTGTGAATCAGATAACCAATAATGAACTTATATAAGAAGCCGATAAAAATTTTATGAATACCAGCGTATAGAAGATCACTGTACACTTCCTTTTCAGGCGGCGTATCCATATCCTTTTCAAACCGGCGGTAACGATCAATCGGACCTGATGAAATCGTCGGGAAAAAGACAATGAAATAGACCAAACGATGAATCGGAATTTTCTTCTTAATCAAGCCGTCTCTTGTCTCGATAATTAACTGGACACCTTTAAATGTTAGGTACGAGATTCCTAAAAAGCTCAGCCAGTTCATTGGCGGCGGTTGATGCGGCTGATGAGTTAAAAAGAACGGTAAAACCTTTGAGAGTACAAGCGGCAAAATAGATGCCACCACTGCCATATAGAAGACAGACGCTTGATTCGCCTTCAGCCGGTACGAAAGGTACAAGCGGATGATCAAGATTTGCCACACTGTAAACAAGAAGAGCAGCAATGCGCCATGTGCATCCTTTGAGAAAATAAGCGCGAGCGCCACAACCGTTGCAAACATGTTGTAGCCCTGCATTCTTTTGCCGCGAAGACCAAGAATGATCGTCGGCAAAAGAAGAACACCAATTAGAATGAAGAAAAAGAATGAACTAAACGGAATCATAGAAGAACCTCTTTCGCGATTCTTTTACGATCAACCTTCCCGTTTGGCGTCATGTACAGCTGCTCAAGATAGACAAACTTTCTTGGAATCATGTACGCAGGCAGTGAATCCGCCATTTCTTTCTTAATTGCACTTGTCAGCTGATATTCTTTTTCAAAAGAATGCGCTGCTGGAACAATGGCTGCAATTAAGTACTCCACATGACCGTTTGGCTGGAACGGCACAATCACACAAGCATTGACATAGGTTGTCTCGCTCACATGATATTCAATTTCTTCAAGCTCCATCCGGTATCCATGCAGCTTAATTTGATAGTCCAGACGGCCGTGGCATGTAATCAAACCATCCTGTGCCACACCTGCATCACCTGTACGGTAAGCAGGGCGTCCTTCGTATTCAAAGAACACTTTATCTGTTAAGGCTTGTTCACCTAAGTAGCCTCTCGTGACGCTTGGCCCTACGATGACAATTTCCCCTTTTTCACCATCAGGAAGGGTCTTGCCTTCTTCATCTAAAATGACGATATCTGTATCCGGTTTGGCGTAGCCGACTGGTAAAGAATCGTGCTGATCAAGAATCGCCTGCGTGACTTCAATCGATGTGATCGCAACAGTTGCTTCAGTCGGACCATACGTATTAAAGACCTGCGCCTTTGGAAAACGCTCAAGGAGCGCACTTGCTACAGATACAGGAAGTGCCTCTCCGCAGAACAAGAAGACTTTCAGCTCTGGTAAAAGCTCCCCTGTAAAGGAAGGATCCATTAAGCACATTTGCACAAAGGAAGGTGTTGATGTCCACACTTCAACGTCAGATTGACCGAGTGCTGCAAACATATCCTTCGGCTTATTCACTAGATCTTTCACTAAACAGTAAAGCGTACCGCCTGATTGAAGCGCTGGATACAAATCCATCACTGATAAGTCAAAAGAAAACGGTGCTTGATTTAAGAAGGTGCGCCCCCCGCCAATTGGGAAGTCTCGGCACATCCACTCTGTAAAGCTTTCTAAATTATTGGCTGTTACCTGAACGCCTTTCGGTTTTCCGGTACTGCCAGACGTATAAATGATGTAAAAGACATCATCATGTTGAACCCACTGCGAGGATGGCGGCGCTTCTTTTTCAAGTGCTAAAAGCGATGCCGCACTTTTCACCTCAATGTGTTCTTCTACATCTAATACATTCTGCTCATTTGCACAAATCAACAGGCTGGCTTTTGAGCTTTCAATAATTGAGACGATACGCTCGGCAGGTATTGAGATGTCGACCGGAATATAAGGTCTGCCTGATTTCACACTGCCTAAGAAAGAAATCAGCATCTCTGGCTCCATATGACCGTATACAATGACAGGTGCACTGCCATTTGCGACAGAATCGATCGCACCAGCCATTTGGTCTGATAAATGCCAAAGCTCATCATATGTGATCGAAGCATGTTGAGAAACAAATGCTGGCTGTGTCGGTTTCGTTTGTTGATATTCATGAATCGTGTGTAATAGTTTCATAGTCTAATCTCCAATTAAAAATCGTTGTAAATGAATGATCCCGTATTTGCTGTATGGAATCCGTAAATAAAGAACAATAATAGCAAAATAAGTAAGTAAAAACTTGTATATCCTATCCATTTTACAGACTTATTTTCTGATAGTTTTTTGAATAGCATATTGATAACCTCTTTTCTTTTGACACTTATAGAGACGCATGAATCATTAAAAGAGTTTCATATCAAAACATAAAAATTTTAAGAAATACTAAAAAAATGTCGAACCTTGGAACGTCTCTTTTGAGCAAAGCTGTCTTATTGTAACAAAGATTTAATACATTTGAAATGAAATCCGATCTTAAATTTGCCTTAAAATTGCTGAAAGCTGTTGAACTAACGCAAAAGCCACCTAGTCGGACTAGATGGCTTCGATTTCAATTACTTCTTATATTTATTGATTTCGAACATGAGAATGTTTTTAAACACCACATAATCCTTTTTACTTTCAAATGGACCTTTGTTATTGTCATGCTCGTCAATTTCATAAAAACCTGGTCCTTCTCCAGCGTCACGCTTTTTGTACCAGGATAGGAAGGCGTTGACTTCTTTCATGGAGAGGTCATACTCTTTTTGCAAACCATTGACCATTGTGATGATGAGTAGTGCATCGCCGTCTTCATTTGTTGCATCGTCTTTAGGCGGTGTGGTTGGTTCTGGGTCTTTGTCGCCAGGTGGTTCGGTCTCAGTGTTTTTTAGACTCTTTAACGAGATAGATAAATTAGTTTTGAAATTTGCTCTAGCGTTAGTAGGAGCACTTGAACTTTGTTCAACTCCTCCAATTACATAGAGTGTATCATCAACAAGTGCTGATACATGTCCCATTCGATAAGGTGCAGAAGTGTTAGGTATAGTTTTCGATTTCATAGCTTCTATATCAAAGAGTGTAACTCTAGAAGTTCCACCTGTTCTTATAATATAATCCTCAAAATTTAATGCATCATGATAAGGTGCAATTGCTCCCGATCCTAAAACTGTCCACTGATCTAATAATGGATCGTACTCAAACGTTTTTGGACCTATTAATTCTGATCCAGCTAAAACATAGAGTTTATTTTTTATAACCACAGCATTTCCAGCAGTAGCCTCATTGGTGAATTTTTTCTTTTTTGTCCATTCCTTTGTTTTTGTATCGTAACTAAATGTATTATTGTACTTCTCTGGCTTTAACGAACTATTATAACCAACAACATAGATTTTATTATCTATAACACCAGCGTATAAATTATATGCAGATATCTTCAATTCAAATGGAAGGTCTTCTGAATTCTCCCATGTATCCGTTTTGATATTATAAACTTCTACGCTATTCGTGGATCCTTGTTCTGTTCTACCACCCATTACATATATACGTTCATCTACTATTACACTGGCAGCACCCATACGGCCTGTTTTCATACCAGCTTTTTCTGACCATTTATCTAGTTTCGGATCATATACATAAGTAGTATTAGAATATGCCTTACTTGGACCCGTTCCACCTATTACATAGATTTTCCCATCATATACTTCACTTACAGCTCCTACTCTGGCATCTGACAACTCTGCCCGTTCTTTCCATTCAAGCGTATCTGTATTTTCCGCTTTTATCGATTGTGATGGATAACATAATACTGACAACAACAAAGTGAAAATAAAAATCCATTTTTTCAATATAACCACACTCCTTCAATTTGTTTACATAACAAATATCGGATAGTTATTTATTTTTTTCATGTTTTTGTTACTTATATATATTTATTAGTTATTTACTGTTTCCACAATGCGCCTATAAATTTCTAAAATCAGACTTCCGCATTAGAATTATTTCATATTAATATTAATTAATTGCAGGCATTACTTATATTTTTCTATTTCCCCATTAAAAAAACCATGATGATTCATAGGTTTCTTCTCAGTCCATTATTAGAAAATCCCTCACAAGGCAAGCCGATTCTCCGTTTTCATCTAGTCCCCAAAAGCTTGGGTACATCCCGTCACCGAAGCCTGTTGTAAACATGGCAATGTACACCTTGTCATGAAAACGGGTGACGAGCCAGTCCCATGTGTGCTTGTAGTTTTGCTCAAGCGCTTCTGCAAATTCCTCATAAAGATAAAAATCATTGTCCTCTTTATATCGCTTATCCTCATAAGCTTGGAGATATAGTGCTAACTCCGCATCCATAAAGCAGCCCATACCCGTATTTACTCCGTAGCCGAAGAACTCGCCTTCTTTCAATTGATTAAGTTCTTGCCCTATTCTTGTAGCAAGCTCCCAGTCTATTGCTAGCTCGTTTGTAAACTTGATCATTGCATAGGCTACTCGTTCGTCTCCGCTTTCCAACCGCTTAACTACAAGTATAATAGGATATTTTCCTAGAGTAACCTTCCTCGTAAAAGATTGGTCCCCTTATAAAACAAAAGGATCACAGGCAACGATATGACCGCTCGTGATCTCGATATAGCCTAACTGTTTAGCAAATAATTGATCACCCTCTTGATTGCTTGTCTCTCCATTGCTATATAGCAGGTGTGTTGGATTGATGTTGTACAAGTAATCATTCCTTTCATTATTTTTCTGAAGCGTTTGGAATTATATACTTTTCCCCCATTTAATCCGTCAATAAAAAGCTGCAACGAGATAAGCTTCATCTCCTTTCTCGTCGATAATACAAGTTCCTACTTAAAACTCGATTCATCTTCTCCTTCTACTATACACCTTACTTTTTTTAGTTGGAGAAAGAATATTCTCTCTTTTGAACATTTACTGCTTTGCAATGTCTTTTTCATTAGGAAGGTTAATTAAAAAACACCCTTCCAATGGAGGGCTGTGCTTTTAACTATTTTCTTTTGTGTATTTCTTAATCAATGCTTCGCTAATTCTGCTTACGATATAGATCGCAACCGCTAAAATCAGCATCAACGGAAACATGCTTAAACGATCGTCTGCAACATATACAATGATCCCCACAATGATAGCCACCACGATTGCCGTTAAAAAATGCTTCACCGCCATTTCACCCCTTTGTATAAATCATATACATTTTATTACACAAAAGGTTTAATTGAAATGATTTCCATAAAATCAGCAAGTTTCGTTTGTCCGCTCTTAAAGTAGATTGCTCCCCCTTATGTTGTTCGCACAATCTCCATATGTTAAAATCAACTAAAATATCTATTTAATGGATCAATCAGGAGGTCATTAAGTGTCACAGCAAAGCACGCCATCCAAAATGTTATTAATTACTTTACCCGGCGCTATTATTGCCCTTGTGATGATCTTAGGGAAAATTGATACACCTGTAACAAATATTTTATTTTATCTTGTGGCTTTTAGTGTGATGGGTTTAGTTGTTTCAAGCTTAGTAAAAGACTACAGAAAAAAGAAAAATTAACTCCTCATCTTGGGAGCTGTCGTTTATGCAGCTCCCTTTCTTTATGTGGAAGCTTAATTGCTACGAGTACTAACAGAAAGTAAAGGAGAACGGAATGAAAACCCTTGATGTCTTTGAGTTGAAGAATGGAATTGACCAAACGCTGAACAAGTTGAAGCAGCAATTACATAATGTGAAGTCCCTAGAAAAACAAATCAACCAAATCATCTCCTTAGATAGCGCATTAAAGGGAGAAGCTGGACAAGCTATAAAAGATTTTTATATGGAGTGTCACATTCCCTTTTTGCAATTCTTTCAGATCGTCATTGAAGAATACAGCGGTGCGCTAAAAAAGACAAAACAGGCACTTCATGCTTTTGAATCAAACCCGAATGGTTTTATCTCTCAATCATTCATTGAACACGAGCTTGACCAAGGGTTAAAAAAAGCCGAACGGACTATTTCTGATATTGTATCCGATGTGAATCAAGCCCTCAGCAGGGTCAGCCATATTGAGCATTTGCCTCATGTAGATGAATCTGCTTTTCAACAAAGCTATCAAAAAGCATGGCTTGAGACGTCCAAAACCATTGGACTACTTCATGCATTTGACAGAGAACAAACAAGTGCTCTAAATGAAACAAATAGTTCCCTTCACACAATGAAGCAATACATAGATACTTTAAGCAAGATGTTCACTGGCCCGAAAATTGAAATTACCAGTTATCAAAAAGGCTCTATCTTCAAAAATGGAAAAGAAGAAAAAATCAGCAGCAACATCAGCGGATTGAATGAAAAAATAGACAACCCTAAAGAAAACCCAATGATGATCATGCTGAACAAGCTGAATGATAAAGAGCAATCGAATGTGGATACTCTTGTGAAGAAGAAACCGTCTAATAAAATCAATCAAAACGCCGTGTTCGTAAATGGAAAAGTATATAATACAAATGAAAAGATTGACTTCGCAAATGCCAAAACAGTTGAAGTTATTCGAGATGGAATGCTATATCGGTTACGAATATCGGATCAAAACAAAGTGAATATTGAAAGCATCACAAAGATTTCTGACTTGAAAACGGGAGAACAAACCTCAAACATCTTAAATACAGCGGTTGAATTTACAGGAATAAATGATGCCATTCGAGCCATCACAGGGAGAGACCCTGTAACAGGTGACAAAGTCGCTGACATGGACCGTTTAGTATCAAGCTTGTACATGATACCCGGAGCTAAAATCGCTAAAGTTGGAAAATACGTACTTAAAATAATGAAAGGAGAGAAAGTAGCCAAGAAGATTTTCAAAACACCTTCCTTCGGCAAACATTCCGTACCAAAAGGTCCGTATCGTGAAGTAAATGGTTTCCCTGTAAAAGTAAAACCAGGCTCTCAAGAAAAACATATTCCTGATGCAACTAACTATAAACAGGAGATAGCTAATGGTAAAACAAAGAGTATCTTCTTTGGAGATAATAAAAAAGCACAAAAATTGCTTGATAAACATGCAGGTACTGGTGATATGTTAAAAACAAAAAATAAAGAAAGAGTGGATTTTGGTCAAGTCATAGGAAAGCATTACAATACAGAGACCAATAAGTATGAAGAGACTACAAGAGGTATTATACATTATAGTAAAAACGGCGCTCACATCGTGCCTTCACAACCATCATAAATATGAGAAAAGAGGATTGACATGGAACCTGATTCTTTATTTAAAACATTATCAAAATACAAAAATAGAGACCTTACATTGGAATATGAAAATGGATTAAGGCTAATCGGTAGAACTGATACATTTTTTGAAACTGATAACGGTCTAGAAGATGATGACATCAATTATAAAGAATATTACGCTACAGTCTTTCAAGTAAATAAGATTTTATCTCCTCCCCTTAATAATGAAAAAGACAGTTTATATACTTGGTTAATTGAGGGAAACACTTTGTTTGAGATTTCTCTTTATGAAGATACACCACGTGCAGTTTATATGGCAGACGGTCAAAAAATATGGGAATTGGCCAGTGATGAATAACAATGAAAAGCCCTCTATATCGGAAGGGCTTTTCATTTACTTCTGCTTTATTCCAACATAAGTCTTGGTAAGTAAGAAGGAGCTTTAGCTTTTCATCTGATGCCTTAATTTCCTGCTCTCTTCTTTTAGTAGGATGTGTACTCAGCTTTACACCCTGGACATACAAGAAGATGTCGTTTAATGTCACGTCCGATTTTCATAATCCTAGAACAGAACTTGATTATAAAGATAGTTCTGCATTGATCACATGTGCATTTTTTATAATCCATTTCCAAACCCTCCATCTTCTTTATCGGTCTTCCTACCGTGACAGGACGCACACAGCGGCTGCCAGTTAGAAGAATCCCAAAATAGTTTTTTATCTCCCTTATGCGGTTTGATATGGTCCACTACTGTAGCAGCAATCCGTTTACCTTGTAACATACAAGACTGACACAAAGGATGCTTTGTAAGATATCCTTCACGCGCCTTACGCCATCGGCTGTTATACCCACGACGTGATGATATGATTCACGGTATTGATCATAGAATGGCTTTGTACGCTTGGGGGTTGTCCTTTTCACAGTAGTCTAACCAAATAAGAATTGGACAGTTTGGTTCATTGCAGGGCTTTAACGATGTTTGCATTTGACACCCTCCCCTTCATATAAAAAAGACCTTTCTTTTAAGATAAGGTCTTCTTTATTTTAGTTAGAATCAAGTTAAATATTTAATAGTCTAATCATTTTGATATTCTACATAATGTCTTACAACAAATGATTCAGCTGAAATATTAAAACTCGCGAAAATATTTCCATGTTGTTGATTTTGAAAAATATTTCTTTTTTCTTTGAAAAAATCGAGATCGTACCAATTGATAAATTTTAAGACCTCTTCTAAGAGTGAATTGCCAATCATATGGTTTTGGATCCATTTTTAATTGTTCATCTGATTCTTTTAATGCTTGAACACATTTTTGAACATCATCTTCTTTTGAAAATTCAATTTCTACTTTTGTCATAGCCAATGGAATTCTATCAGTTTCTGTTCCAGGTAACACCAAAACTAATTCACTTTTATTTTCCATGTATAATCACTCCTTTGATATAACTATCACCTATTTATGGAATTCGTATACACGTTAAATAATCAAGTTAATATAAAGACAATAATAAAAGCACCCCGCAGGGTGCTCCTTAATCTAGTATAAAATTTCACCATCATCTTCATCAAAAGCAGATTCAGGGATAACTTCAAAGGAAGATATAGAACCAGCATTGATAAATATGGATCTTTTTTTGTCTAGCTGCAAAAAAGTTGTGTCTAAAGTTGATCCTCTCTCGTATCTCGTAGCTTTTCTTTAAAACTGAAAGGAAATCCGAAGGATCATTAAATATGGATCAACCGCTTTTCGAAGCGTCTTGTTTATTTTGATTCTTTTTTCTTACCTGTTTTTTCTTCTCTTAGCGACACATATTGCTTTCTTACATTTTTCACTCTCAATTGCAGCAGCTCGGATATACGCAGGCCTAGATTGATTCCGCCACAAACAGCAGCAAGTTCCTTTTGTTCCGCTCTCCAAGATATTTCTTTATATAATAGATCTGATCAATTCCATTATTGGCTGAACAAAATTCATGATTTATCCCCCTGCTTGTACACTTCTTCACTCAAAGCAAAGGCCAGTCTATAATATGCTTTATTTTTAACACGATAATAATTCCTTTGGCTGAGGCTAGATCATAACTAAGATACGTCACTCCTTTTGCGTAAGACGATTAATTGCACGCTGAATCCTTGATCGTTGAATGAAACTGGAACTTGGTGATGCAATAGAATAAGTTGTTGTGACTTTACGAGAAAGACTTCTGATGTTTGGAGGCTTAACATTTTGTATTTCTTTGTCAATCTGCAAAATGAATGTCTAGGCTACTTGTCTACTCCTTTCAGTCAAATAAAAAACGACTCGACGATCACCACTATAAAGGGTTGATTAGTGTCTGCAAACTCTTAATCTTGAACCTATTCTTTTTCTATATGCAATGTCTTTCCATATAAATCTTCCTTTTTGAGAAGCATAGTTCTTTGACATGAAATATAATCTCTATGATCTCCCACTAAAAATGAACTCTTATCTATTAGATGGATTAAGTACCATTTGTTTTTCTCATTATCTTCCCAATAAAGAACCCTATTTGTATACCAATTTAAAAATATTGAAACAGGCTTCATTATTAAAGGTACTGGCAATGTTAGAATAAATAACATTAATCCTATGACTAGAACCTCTTTGTATGACTGGTGGTCAAAATCAATCGCTAGAACCATATTATAAAATGTAAAATAAAAACATAGAAAACATGCAATAAACAAAATAATAACAAGAGATTTTAACCATTTATTTGATGTTATTGACTTCGAAACACTGGTTTCTTTATTTGTATAAGTTGAAACAATAAGCAACAATAAAAACTCCCCTAAATACAACAAAAAAATCATAAAATCCCCATTTATTTTTATCGACACAAATGTTGCTCCAATATATAGAATGATTGTACAAAATAATGTATGGATAATGTACTTACCAGTTTTAAAAATAAATAATTTTTCTTTAGAAAAAAACTTCTTTTCAAGAATACCTGCTGAAATAAATGAAATTGGTTTAATGCTTTTAAAAAGAAAAAAAATTGCAACTACAATACTTGGAACCTTATAATATTCTTTTATTACTTTGAGGACTTCATTGATATCCATTTAAATTCTCCTTTTTATTTTTAAATATGGGAGGATAGACAAAAAATATGTCAAATTATAGTTATTGTACCAAATAATTAAGAGAGAGGGTTATCGTATGAAAAGAATTCTTGTCGTAGCATTAACAGCAATTCTGTTTTTTTCAATACCGTTTGTAGCATCAACTCAAGCAGCAACTCTTGTTAGTTTATCAGCAAAAAAATCTGACAATGCCGCAAAAGAAATTGAATTCACCGGAAATGGTAAGTATATGAAATTCACATGTACTTATTCAGGAAGTACGTCTAAAGATAATATAGATGCTTTATGTGAAGTTAGAAGGAATGCTACACCATCTAATTCAGTACAAAGATTTTATGTTGGCGGATCAAAAGGCAATAAATCTGAGAGTACCGACGTTTGGCTAGACAAAGGTGTGAAATATTCTATCTATGTAAACGTAGAGACTCATGCTCCTTCCAATGCATCAGTTACTGGAGTCATAAAAGATCGCTAAAATAGATAACACCTATATGGCCTTCTTTGTCCAAACAATAGAGGAAAAAAATAAAAAAGCCAGAAACATTGTCTTATCAACGTTTCTGGCTTTTAACAGTTTTAAATCATATACGTCTCAGAAGAGATTCAAACTCCCGACCGACGGCTTAGAAGGCCGTTACTCTATCCTGCTTTAAACCTATTGATATCCACATCCATTAGCCATGTATAACGATCACTTTTCGAACTTAGACCGTATCCTCATTTACTATATTAATCAAGGGTGTTAAGGATTTCTCTACCTAGTGTAAAGAACCTTCAAATAGTTTAAACCGATTTAGGAAAAAGATCCAATGCAGTTTGGTCTGGATGTGGTCCAAACAGTTTGAAGTTTATTTGCTTGCAGCCTGGCTTAATCTTCAGCAACTTCCTGCCTTCATGCTCTTATCCAATGTGAAATATTCATTCAATTCGTAACTACTTCCTTCAATTAAAGCTTTCACAATTTTATTTTCGATATCCTTACGCATTTGTTTTCCAATCCGAGCAGGATTATATAAGCCAGGAACTGATGAAGTAACTCCAGGAGCATAGTCGGAAACTTCAAAAGTTTCTTTACCAATAAGAGAAAGGGAAACCAATACTGCGGCATTAGCTTTACATATTTAAAAAGTGGAGTCTGACCACCTACTTTGAAAATCTCATGAATAAAATTGGGATACCTAACAGGACCTGTAAAATACTCTTCTCCTCCTTCGCCTTCATACATTTCTCAACTTCCGATAAATTGGTATGCAATTTTTATTACTTCCCAACCTTGATTGCTGACGTAATACGTTGAATTACTTGTTTTTGAACATGTTCAATACCTTGAAATTCCAACCTACTTATGAAAGCTCTCTGAAACCCTTCAAATAACTCCTTCACAAGTTTATTCATTATTAATACTTGGATTAGCAGTAAACAACATAAACATTTAAAGGGAATTTGTACATTTGGAGGGAATTAAATGACACAAGAATCTGATGAGCGTAAGTTGCAACAAATAAAACAAATGCAACAGATGTTTTTAGAGAAAATGAAAACTCAACCTTATCCCATGTACCCTAATTACGGAAAAATCACACGCTATGAAGAAATCCCAATTAATTTACCTGAACAACGTCAACTTCGTCATCCTGGTGTAGAAGGTTTAATGGTACAACTTCCAATTATTGAAAATACAAATTACAAAGGGAGTGGTAAGTTAGCGGGAAAAGTTGCTCTTATTACATGAGGGGATAGTGGTATTGGTGCAGCCGTAGCCATTGCCTTCGCAAAGGAAAGTGCTGACGTTGCGATTGCATACTTAGATGAACACGAAGATGCTAATAGAACAAAAGCAAGAATCGAAGAACTCGGACAACGTTGTTTATTGATGCCAGGAGACTTGCGAGATAAACAACAATGTATCACCATTGTAGAGAAAACAGTAAAAACCTTCGGACGTCTAGATGTTCTATGTAACCACGTTGGTATCCAATTTCAACAACCAAGCCTTCTTGACATTACAGACGAACAATTCGATGACACCTTTAAAGTCAACATATACTCACATTTTTACGCAACCAGAGCAGCTCTTCCTTACTTAAAACCAGGCAGTTCTATTATCGGTACTTCTTCAGTCGTAACGTATGTAGGCGAGCAACAAATGATTGATTATACAGCCACAAAAGGGGCAATTGTTGGTTGGACACGTGCTTTGTCTAAAAATGTTGTAAAACAAGGAATTCGTGTAAACGCTGTTGCTCCAGGTCGAATCTGGACGCCACTCATTGCAGCAAGCTTCTCGTCAGACCAAGTGGGAGTATATGGAGCATTTAACCCAATGGAACGAGTTGCGCATCCATTTGAACTCGCACCAACATTTGTTTATCTCGCTTCTGATGATTCACGTTTTGTTACAGGTCAAGTGCTGCATGTTGACGGTGGGGAATCCACACATTCCTAATATAAGGAGGTCATTGGATTGAGATATGAATTTAACCCAGAAGTAGAGTTATTACTTGTGAATCATTCAATGGAAAAAGTCACTATGGTTTATATGGAGGATTCATGGCTAATGCCTGAAATTGGACGTAGACCGCCTTATTATTGCTACCCAAATTACGAACTGAATTATCCAGTAATTTAAATCAATCGCAGACAAAAAAACTTCCGAAACAACGACGGAAGTTTTTTCTTTATTTCAGAACGGGTAAATGGGCAAATGAGTAAAGGGTGGTTACTTTTCATAAAATCACAGTTTTATTAATCGTTGTGTAATGATGACTGACCGGCCCCTCTAGTAGCCCATTTACATCAACTTTAAATCTAATCGTCCTTTTCTTTTGATCACAACAAAAAACCTCCTATACCTTATACTGACCGTTTAACTATACAATATAGGAGGTTGATTTGACGGGTTTTAGCACCCGATTTAATTACGTCCCAGGAGAGATTCGAACTCCCGACCGACGGCTTAGAAGGCCACTATGGATTTCGCCACCAGCGCCCTATATATCGCTATTTGTTTACGTTCATGTGTAACGGTCACTTTCCAAACTTTGACCGATTGACTTAATTTCCACTATATTTGCTTACGTTAAATCCCCAATTTCTAATAAGAATCATAGACATATTAATTATAGCTTTAACAATAATCAACCAACTTTCTATGAATTTAAAACCCACGTAATACAAAGGCTAAACAAGATGTAAATCGCTTACTTCATCTTGTTTAAAATAATTGGAATCTAAACTTATACATGTTCTCTTAACACTAAGGTATTCTTGCAAATAATTATCATTAACCATGGCTTTTTTCCACTTCTTATAGTAGATATGTCTGACAACAAAGCCCATAAAAGCTTGTGGTGATAAAATCATTTTTATTGGAATTCTTATTTGATTTTCATGACCAATATGCAAATGAGAAGCAGGATGTGTTATACCTAAATACTGATCTGGACTATAGTCATATCTTATAGGAGTTACGCTATTTGAGATTTTTGCTTCCCCAATTAGTTGCTCGTAGTCCCTATAAAAAGGCTTTTCATCAGAGGGATATAGCAAATAATCACCATCAACGAATCCAAATTCCTCCATAAATTCTTCGTAAGTTATAATATCTCTCGATGATTGGTAGTACGCATACCTAATAGCACCCGTATAATCTTTGGAAAACTGAAATAGAGAATAATCATCTAGTATAATATCGTAATCCCCGTTTTCTAGAGCAGTCCTATGAATTTTATCATAATCTTTTTCTTGTGAAATCCTAAAGAAATCTTCTGAGAATTTATTAGGAGCAAGATTATCTGTTGGAAACATTGTATTCGTTGTGAATTCGATATTTGCCTTTTTTAAAAGCTTCTTTCCCCTTGAAATCCCATCCACTATTGCTCCGTTATTCATCTTTACCCCTTCTTTTTCTCATTATCTCTATAAGGTCATCTACATCTATTCCAAGTTTATCAGCTTCTTTACTGAACAAATCAGAAATTTTATCTATTTGCTTTGATTCTGTTGCATTAATTTCTGCTAAATCACGTTTAATTGCTTTCTCACTCTTATGCACAAATTTAAAGTACGGGAAGTTGGATTTTGCCTCTTCAATCTCACTAATAAGCATATCCATATTATCACCAGTTCCCGTCACCCTCAACCAAGCCTTCGCTCTAGTAAAAGCTGTAAATATCTTATTTCTTGTTGTACGAAGTAGCCTATTTTTCCCGAAAGTATCACATCCAATTACATATACTACAGGCGCTTCATTACCTTTAGCCCTATATACACTAGATAATGTAATCCTATTATCATCTTGGAATCCCTTTTGATAAGAATTTGATGATAAGTTATTCGTGTAGATATCTTGTTCAGCTAAAATTTCACTTATAGTTGAAAAGTAACTCTTAGCATAACGGTCATCTAAACTAATAACAACTATATCATCTGGTCTTAACTTATCAACTTGAATATTTTGAACTATCTCCCTACAAACCCATTCAATTTCGTCATCCATGGATGAAGCTTTATAATATTTTATGATCTCTTCAATATTCTGCTTTGTTGAAATAGAGAGTGGGCTGTTTTCCTCAGGTCGAAGAACATGCATCTCCTCCCCATCAATACACTCACCTTTGACCACCTCGTAACCTACATCATTCCAATGCTCATTGTTTTCTAATGTTTGAACAAGGGCAGGACCATAAAACCCGAAGCCTAGCGCATGTGCTATCACTAAAATCTCTCTGGGGTTACGATATGATTTTGGTAGTACTATATCATTTTTCATCTCTGGATGAGCAGCTTGTAAGGAAGCTAAATCGATTCCCTCCGCTCCGTATTTATTTTTAAAGATTTGTTCAGCATCCTGTCTCTTTACATCGAATATATTTTGCAAATCGTCATATGCCCAAACTATACAATCATCCTTAACAATTTCACGGCAGATTTGATAAAAAGAATCTGGAAAGTCTTGCGCCTCGTCCATCAGAACATAATCATACTTAACCTTCAATTTTCCTTGTTTTACTTCAAGTAAATTTTTACAAACATTATCAAAGGCATCCCCTTGCATTCTTGAAGCATCACCGTAGGATAACGGGTGGACTTGATTATCTCTGCAAGCCTCATAGTAAACTCCCCTTATATTCACTCCACCCCAAGAGTGTAATATATGGATCTTATCCATAAAATCTGGGTCTTCAGTGCTGTATTGTCGATAAAATCGGGTAATAAGTAACTTAACATAATCATATAAACTTTTGGTAAAGAAAGTATAAAGTATTCTCTTTTCTGGGTATTTTAAGTGGAGCAAAGCTGCTTTCATTGCTAGTATTATTGTTTTACCCGAACCAGCTAAACCTCTTATCCTTTGGGGACCATGCAGATGAGATAATGCAGCGTATTTTTGCCTCTTATCGAACTTAGCAATTTCTTTCTCTAATTCTTCCAATATTTTAGCCTTACTATTTAAACTATCCTCTTCAATATCTCTTTCCTTAGGCTTTATTATACCTTTTGATCCTTCTAAGACGGATAACACTATTTCAATTTTTTCATCTGAGAAGCCTTCATCCTCTAAATCAATAAACATCTTTTCAAATTGGCTAGTATTGGTAACAACTATACTGTCTATCTCATCCTGTATCGACTCATCAAACAATTCCCCATAATTAGGAATATATATAAGTGTATTCAGATTGAAGTTTAGACTAGTTCTGGATTTTTTTAATACCTTTTCCTTTATCAACTTCGAAAAAGTAAGTGAGTGAATATGTGAAATTTCCTCATCCAGCTTAATTACCTCTGACCCTTCCAGACTACGCTGAGTTCTTGAATCTGTCTGAATGAGAATGATGCCGTATAACTGACTAATTAACATAAAACTCGGATACCTTAAATCATCATCTATCTCCCTAAATAGTGGATAATTATAGTATAATTTTGCATTATCCAACTTATACTTTGCAGCATTAGACTCTAAATGATTCAATAGAAGCTTTGCCGCCTCATCACTATAAAACTCTTCTGCTGTAATATTTACTTCCATTATATAACCAACCTCTCTTCACTAGGGAAATGTACACGTAATTACTTCACTGTACTTAACATTAAAGTTAGTTTCACCTTTAGTCAAATAGTTATTAAGCATTTTCCTCTAACATGATACATCAAAAAAGTCATTTTCAAACAAACAATTGGAATAATTTCGAATCTCCAACAACTTTAGATCTCAAAATTATTACATTTGTGAAACATGTAATATGGAATGCAAATGACAACAAGTCAATATTCAATTGTATGTTATTTACTCATTTTTACATTCCGTTTTACTTCCTCTTATTTATATCCTTTTCAATTATATTTTTCACCCTTACTTTTGTCACATTTGAGTTCATTCAATAAACTTGAATTATACGAGTCGTGTGGATAAGGGTACATCTGGTCTATCTCGGCTATGAACTCAGTAAAAATGTGGAAATATCCTCCCCTTAACTAACTTGTTGATGTTCCTTAATTAACTTATCTAATGTTGGTCTTGATATATCCAATTCTTTAGCAAGCTGAGTCTTCGATACTTCTGCATATACCGTTTATAATGCTGGCCGAAGTCGGGGATGGATACTTCTTTTCTTCCTTTGTACTTTCCTTCCGCTTTTGCTATGGCAATACCTTCACGCTGTCTTTCGAGCATATTTTCACGTTCAAAATCATTAATGACACTAATCATCTTTAACATTAGTCTACCTGTTGCCTCTAACCACTCAGAATCGATATTACTACACTTCATTCTAAACCTGTGAATAATTTAAAAAGGCTCTGGCAACCATTTAAGGTGCTTCAGAGCCATCCCCTTCTTTTTCCGTTTTTACGTAATTAATCGACATAGTTGAAAGGTCAATTTCATCTTTGTTATAGGTTAATTTGCACTGCATTAACTTTTCATTTATTTTTTCACTACCTATTTCTAGCCCATCTTCCTTTTGCCGTATCCCAATTATCAAGTTCAGCTTTATTATATAGCTTTTCTTTTTCGCTATAAGTTTGGAGCCAACTTTTTTCAAACCTATGTAATTGTGATTTATTACAATATGTTAATATTTTAAATACAAGGCTATCCTTTCCGTATTTTTTAAAATCTTCATTTATTTCTGGATAACTATGCTTTCCTGATTTTATAGAGGAAGCATGGGATTTCAACCTGCCAAAAATATGATGTGAGCTACCTACATAAAATCGGTTAGTTTTAATGTTCTGAAATACATATATACCTATTAAATCTTGCGTATCGAATCTATATTTTTCTTTTCCTAACTCCCACACATCATCAAACGATAACGGTTGATTTAAATGTTTCAATTCCCATTCAGTATAATTTTTTCTCGTTGTTTTCATTCCCATTTTCCTTACTCCTTGTTCTATAAATAGTGATGTCATAATAAAAAATAAAAAATTTCTCAAATGAAACCTATCTTTTTTTTCTTTTAACCCTTTTAATTGTATCATAGCTTTCTTGCACTAAACTGGCTCATTAGTTAAGTACATTCTTTCACAATCCAATAAAGCTTATTGTGACAAACAGAATAGAACATTGTTTATTCTTATTAAAATCACAGTTTTATTAATCGTTGTGTAATGATGACTGACTGACCGCCCTTCGAGTAACCCATTTACATCAATTTTAACATCTAATCGTTCTTTTCTTTTGATCACAACAAAAAACCTCCTATACCGAAAGTGATATAAGCCAATAACAGGTGTAATTACTTACGTGACCGTTATACTGACCGTTTCACTATATGATATAGAAGGTTGATTTGACGGGCTTTAGCACCCGATTTATTATACGTCCCAGGAGAGATTCGAACTCCCGACCGACGGCTTAGAAGGCCGTTGCTCTATCCTGCTGAGCTACTGGGACATGTTGTTATGTAGTGTGCTGTGGTGTATTACCTCAGCGACAAGATTCATTATATTACTATTGTTCTTTAAAGTCAACGGTTTTTCGAAAGTTTTTTCATAAGGGGCAAATGCTGCACCCTTATGAAATACCTTCCAATGTGACAGTATTTTCGAGATCTTGTATGACCTGACCTTCGTCCGTGAAAAACTGTACGTTCGCTTCGCTTCCATCTAGTGTCAGTATAGCATAGCTGCGCTCTTTACGCATTCTTGGCAGGTGCACGCTGCCCGGGTTAATAAGCAGTTTTCCTCTTAGCAGCTCACTGCCTGGGATGTGCGAGTGGCCAAAGCAGATAATGTCTGCGCCTAGCTCTTCTGCACGGTAGTAGACTTGAAGCAAGGATTGTTTGATGCCATGCAGATGTCCGTGAGTGAGAAATAGTTTTCCGCCTCCATCAAGTGGGAGCAGGAGCTCTTCTTCAAAATCGCCCAAAAAGTCACAATTTCCTTTGACGACTTTGTATCCTTCGAGTGCTGGGTGGTTCGTTTCGAGTTCTGAATCTCCGCAGTGAATCATCATGTCGACTTCAGCCGCATGCCGTTTGGCAATGGTTTGAAGTTCGTCTGTGAGTCCATGACTGTCACTCATGATGAGTATCTTCATGGCTTCATTCCCCCTTATTCATTTGCGTCTAGCAGTGATGAAAGCTTTTGAAGCGCGACCGCTCGATGGCTGATTTTGTTTTTCTCCTCTGGTGATAATTCGGCCATCGTCTGATCTTTGTCTTTGACGATGAAAATTGGGTCATATCCGAAGCCGTTTTCGCCGATTGGTTCCTTTGCGATGAAGCCTTCTACTGATCCTTCTACCGTCTTTGTTTCTTTGCCCGGTATGCTGACAGCAAGGGCACATCTGAATCTAGCTGTGCGGTCTTCTTTTTCAATGCCTTGAAGTTCGCTCAGCACTTTTTCCACATTCTCAGCATCGTCTTTATGCTCACCAGCGTATCTCGCTGAATATACGCCAGGTTTTCCGCCAAGATAGTCAATCGACAAACCGGAATCGTCTGCAATGACCATTTCACCTGCTTTGGCTTGAATCGCCTCTGCTTTGATAATGGCATTTTCTTCGAAGGTTTGTCCTGTTTCTTCAATCTCTTCAGTAAAGCCAATGTCTGCTAGTGTTTTGACCGTGAATCCTTTTGGCTCAAGAATGGCTTTGAATTCTTTCGCTTTGCCCGCATTGTGCGTTGCAATGATGGCTGTTTTCATCCTGATCAAACCCTTCTTTTTATTCGATGACTTCTCCTGTAACCGCTTTTTGCTTTTCGATTAATTCTTTGATGCCCTTTTCGGCTAAATCAAGCAGTCCGTTTAGCTGTTCTCTTGAGAATGTCGCTTCTTCGCCTGTCCCTTGAAGTTCAACAAAGCGTCCAGCACCTGTCATGATGACATTCATATCTACTTCAGCTGAAGAATCTTCTTCATAATTTAAATCTAACAGAAGACCTTGCTGAGAATCAATTCCGACGGATATCGCCGCTAAATAATCAGTGATCGGGTTTTCTTTGATAACTCCTTCTGCTCGAAGCTTCTGAATCGCAAGTGTCATGGCGACAAAAGCACCTGTAATGGATGCTGTGCGTGTTCCGCCGTCTGCTTGAATGACATCACAGTCAATCCAAATCGTGCGTTCGCCAAGCTTTTCTAAGTCAACGACTGCGCGGAGTGCTCGTCCAATTAAGCGCTGAATCTCCATTGTACGTCCTGTAACTTTTCCTTTAGAAGATTCTCTCATCGTTCTTTGTGCGGTTGCTCTTGGAAGCATGCTATATTCTGCTGTAATCCAGCCTTTTCCTTCTCCTCTTAAAAAAGGAGGTACACGGTCTTCGATGGATGCGTTACAAATCACCTTCGTATTTCCCGATGAGATTAAGACAGAGCCTTCTGGATGCTTAATGTAGCCTGCCTCTATTTCAACTTTTCTTAATTCGTCATATTGTCTTTCATCTAATCTCATGATTTACCTCCATTACGATATACATTCCGCGCGGGTGCCAGCGGGGTTCTCCTACTAACTTTGACAACCTAGGCTCGTTCTAATCGCTTGGAATAAAAAAGAGGCAGCGAATATGCATGCCTCTTTTTCTCCATTATATCAATGTGTGCCGTTAAAAACTACCTGTATTCACTTGTTCTGGTCTTGAAACCGGCTTTGTCAGCTCTGCTCCTTTTTCGTTCACAAGCTCAGCCTTGCCGTTTACCTTAACCGATACGCTTTTGACGTCCGGCAGCTCTGTTAATGTGAGCACAATGCTATCAAGAACTTTTTGTGAAATGACCTTTTTCTTTTCATCTGCACTGCCAAAAATGGATTCGTTGAAATCAAGTGTCACATGTCCGTCTTTTACTTTCGGGACATCATTCAGCTTTACATCTTGATCAAAGTCTGTGAGCAAATGGCTTTTTTTGCTTGGTCCAGAGACGAGCTCATCAATGGCTGCTGTAATCGGATCATCCTCGTCTTTTGGCGCTCTTTTGGTCACAGGAACATAGTACGTCTGTTCATCAGATTCAGCTAAGTAGTAAACCGTCACTGGCTTTGTCGATGTCATATCAGCGGCAGCCTCGTGCTGAATATTTATACCGTCTTCTCTGCTTAAATCATCGGAGATCGGTGTACCGTTCACAGGCATTTCTTTTAGTTCATGTCCATTCATTTTCAATTTGACTTTGGCGACAGAATCAAACTGCGTTAACGTCCAAGTGACAGATTGCAGGATGCGCTGTTCGTCTTCTTTTTTATAGTTTTTAAATTCATTTGAAAAATCCACTACGGCCGTTCCGTCTTTAATGTCGACAGATACGCTCGTGTCGGCCGGCAAAACAGCTCGGAACCCATTTGGCATGAGGTTAGAAATCGGTCCTCCGTCCACGAGATATTCAAGGGTTTGTTTGGCACTTCCTTCGTTTTTCGGCAGCGGAATGGATTGAGAGACGACATACCCGTTTTTATCAATTAAATATAATTCTCTCATGACTGTATCTGCCTTCTTCTCTTCTTTTCCTTCTTTGGCTGTTTGTTTATCTTCTTTATTTTCTTTCACATATGTGACGTTTTGTGGCGGGTCAATCTCTGTTTTCGCTTGGTCTGTTTGAAACAATCCGCATCCTGACAAAAGCATGGCTGACGCGATACACGTCACAGCTGCTGTAGATCCTTTTTTCAGCATACTTCACCCTCCTCTAGTAGTTTGTACTACTATGTATACGAGCTCCTCATGTGGATTAGACCCTTTTCATAAAAAAATAACCCACCTCAAGAAGAAGCGGGTTATTGCTGATAGATGTGTTCAAGTGATACGGTTTCGACCTTCCCTGGGAGGTAGCCAAACCAGTCACGAGCGATGTTTTCAAAATTTTGCTGCTGCCCTGTTGTATAAAATGTATGAACAGGTGCTTCTTGAGAAGTGTTTAACAGCCCTTTATACGAAAGAATCGTACTGGCTTCTCTAGCTGTCTCATCCCCTGATGAAATAATGCTCACATCACTGCCCATAAAGCGCTGAATCGGCTCTTTTAAAATCGGATAGTGCGTGCAGCCAAGAATGAGCGTATCAATTCCTGTTTCTTTCATCGGTTCAAGGGAATCTTTCACCACTTCATCTGCTGTCTGATCTAAAAACGTACCGCTTTCCACAAATGGGACAAGCAGCGGACATGCCAGACTTTGAACCGCTAGTCCTGCTTTTAGGGATAGCAGTGCTTCTTTGTATGCCTCGCTTTTGATCGTATTGGCTGTACCAATGACACCAATCTGCTGATTGTTTGTCACCTTGATGGCTGTACGGGCGCCGGGCTGAATCACGCCAATGACCGGAATATCAAGCGTTGCTTTGATTTCATCAAGGGCAATTGCCGTCGCTGTGTTGCATGCGATGACGAGCATTTTAATATGATGATGTCTTAATAAGTAGTGTGCCATTTCCCAAGTATATTGAAGAACCTCTTCTTCTTTCCGCGGGCCATACGGACACCGTTTTGTATCGCCTACGTAAATGATCTTTTCTTTTGGCAGTTGTCTCATGATTTCCTTTGCAACGGTTAAACCGCCGACGCCGGAATCAATCACGCCGATTGGTTGATCCAACAAAATCGCCTCATTTTCTTTTCATTTGCTGCTGTAGTTTCGTTAAGGATTGGTTGAAAACGATGGCTTCTTCTTCTGAGAAAGCCCCTAGAAGTTCACTGACGTATTCTTGGCGTTTGACAATCACTTCTTGAATGATCCGCTCGCCTTCAGGTAATAAATGAATGCGAACCACGCGGCGGTCAGAAGGATCTTTTACTCGTTCAACAAGTTCACTTTTCTCCATTCGATCAATTAAGTCGGTGGTTGTGCTGCAAGCCAAATACATCTTTTGTGATAGCTCACCTATTGTCATATCTCCGAATTCATAAAGCCACTGAAGCCCTACAAATTGAGGAGGTGTAATCGTATATTGATTCAGGATTTCTCTGCCTTTTTGCTTAATAATTGCAGCAATATGGCGCAATGATTTTTCAATTTCTGCTACATGGTCGAACTCATTCGTTTCCATTTCATTGATACCTCACTATAGCATCTCACTTTGATTAAAACGTACATTCCTATTTTCCTCGTTTTTCAAAGAAAATGCAAGAAGAGACTCATGGAAACCATATAGAAATAACCGGCTCCTTCCCGATATGGAAGGAAAACCGGCTGACTTTAGAGCTCTAGCTCACCCATACGCAGAAGCTCGACTACGGCCTGTGAACGGCCTTTGACTCCTAGCTTTTGCATGGCATTCGAAATATGATTTCGAACAGTCTTTTCGCTAATAAAAAGCTCGCTTGCAATTTCTTTAGTTGTTTTATCTTGGACGAGCAATTCGAATACTTCTCTTTCTCTTTTGGTTAATAGCGGCTTGGATTGAAACTCTTTCTCCTTCAAGTATTGTAACCCTCCTTGCTAAGGTGAGAGCTCTAGTCTCTATAGAATGGGATTCTGTATAGTCGAGATATCATATGCCGAGTGCCCGAGGTAGGTGACGTTAAAATCGAGAATTCCCGCATATGAGCGTCCAATTTGTGCGCTTTTATCAGCACAAAAAAGGACGAGTCTCCTACCCGAGACATCGTCCTTTTCATACACGTATTTAAAAGATAGAAATGGCTCCTGTTAACAAAGCGATCAATGTTGTAAAAAGGGCTGTTAACACAGTCCACAGCAGTGCGTATTTTTGCAAATCGCCAATATCTTTGTTCAGCATACTGACAAGAAGCAGCGTTGAAGCCACAAGAGGGCTCAGCAGGTGAACAGGCTGTCCTATGATAGAAGCGCGCGCAATTTCCACCGGATCAATTCCGTAAGCTGCACCTGCTTCTGCCAAGATTGGCAGCACCCCGAAATAATAAGCATCATTAGAAAGAACAAATGTAAATGGCATACTCGTTAAAGCCACAATGAGCGGAAAAAATGAACTGTAAGAATCCGGAATTAAGTAAATCACCAAGTTGGCAATCGACTCCACCATTTTTGTCCCCGAAAAAATTCCTGTGAAAATTCCTGCTGCAAACACAAGGGTAATGACCGTTAAGGCATTTCCTGCATGCGATAAAATTCTCTCGCGCTGATCTTCAACCTTTGGATAGTTGATCATGAGAGCGATGACAAATCCAATTAAAAAGAGAACTGGAATCGGTACGATATCTAAAACAAGTGTCGCCATCACCGCAATCGTCAAGAAGAAGTTAATCCAAATGAGGTTGGGTCTTTTCATGTCTTCTACTCCATCTTCGATTGACGCTGCCAATTCAGGGGAGATCGAGGCCTCTTCTTTGTACTGAATCTCTGCAACCCCAATTCGTTTCCGCTCTTTTTTCCCAAGCACATACGCAGTAAAAAGAATAAAAAGACCGCCTCCAACCATTGTTGGAAGTAATGGAATAAAAAATTCACCAGCATCTAATCCAAGCGCCGCGATGGCACGGGTTGCCGGACCGCCCCAAGGCGTCATTCCGCTCATAATTCCTAAAGACAATAATGAAATCGTTCCTAAAATTAATGGGTTCATCCCAATTCTTAAGAAAAGTGGCAGCATTGCTGATACGGTAATCATATACGTTGTTGTTCCATCACCATCTAATGCAACAAGCATAGACAAAATTGCTACCCCAAAAGCAATTTTGACAGGATCACCTTTCACAATACGTAAAATGAGTTTAATCAGTGGATCAAACAGCCCAGCATCCAGCATGACACCAAAGAATAAAATCGCAAATAACAATAAAGCAGCTGATGGTGCAACAGTTTTAAGTCCATCAAGCATCATGTCCCCTAATCCGCGGTTAAAACCACCGATCAATGCAAATATGATAGGTACAACGGTTAGAGCCACCACCGGATGCATACGTTTTGTCATAATGAGAAATGTAAATGTCAAGACCATCAAGATCCCTAAAATAGCTAGCACTTTATATCCCTCCATCCTCTTCTTCACATGATCTGCAAGCGCCCCTTTGCACTTGCAACCTACATGTTAGCGCTTTCTATTTCAAGGATATAATAGCTTTTTTTATAATGAAAATATCGATTTTTTCGTATATTCAATAAATTTCTTTTATAATTAACCTTGCTGATTTCTTAAAAACTCAATGAATGCTTTCACAACAGATAAATGAAGGGAGTCTGGCTGGTACATAAGCCATGTATCTCTTAAAACGGGCTGTCCATCTTTATAGGAAAGACCTTTTACAAATAGCTCATCACTTGGTCTGAGGCAAATTTCTGGGACAATGGCATAACCTAAACCATGCTTGACCATCTCTTTTGATGTATCCTGGCGGTCTGTCTCCATCGTCACAAGTGGAGGCATGGTGAACGTTTCCTGCCACCATCTGTTAATCAATCGTTTTAATGAACTATCTGTATGATAGTCAATGAGCGGCAGCTTTGGGAGGTCTTTCAGCTGGATTTCTGATTTTGAAATGATACAAAGCCGCTCTTTATCGAGCAAAAACCGCTCTCCATTCCAGTCGTAATCCCCTCTTAAAATCCCTAAATGGACACTTGATGTGCCTAATAAGTCCATGACTTTTGTGCTCCAGCCTGTATTCACCATAAATTGAACATGTGGATACTGCTTAGAAAATTCTTTTAAAATTTCTGGCAGTTTATACTGGGCAAAGTTACTTGAGACCCCTAACCGAATTGTTCCTTTGACCTTTTTTTGCATATTGAGCATGCCATCTTTCGTTTGCTGGAGCTGTTTGAGCATGTCATTTGCGTATTTAGCCAAGTACTCGCCCTCTGATGTAAATTCAATTCCTCGTTTTCTTTTAAAGAAAAGCTTCATATCAAACTCCTCTTCAAGCTGTTTCAATCGATAGCTTAAGGCAGGCTGAGAGACAAATAATTTTTCTGCCGCTTTTGTGATGTTCTTTTCTTCATAGAGCACCTTTAGAAACCGCCAATCTTTTTCATCCATTATATTCCCTCCTTTTTTACTAATTATAAAATATTTTTATTGATTATTCTCAAAATAATGTATTTAACTTATTTCTTATTATACTTTACCATTTTGATTAGATAAACAGTTCATTAAAAAATTGAGGGTGAGAGCAATGAGAAAAGTTCCAATCACAATCATGCGAGGCGGTACAAGCAAAGGGGTATTCATTCAAGCAAATGACGCACCCTATGAACACGATGAGCTCGAGGCATTTCTATTAGACATTATGGGCAGTCCTGACCGGCTGCAGGTCGATGGGATCGGCGGCGGTAATTCTTTAACAAGCAAAGTGGCCATTATTGATAAAGCCACACGCCCAGATGTGGATGTGAACTATACGTTTGCACAGGTCAGCATCAATGAGAGATATGTCGACTTTAAAGGAAACTGCGGGAATATCTCATCAGCGGTTGGACCATACGCCATCATTAAAGGACTTGTTCAAGCGGTTGAGCCCATTACGACTGTACGTATCCTCAATACCAACACAAATAAAGTGATTACAGCAGAGGTCGAAGTCGAAAATGGAGAAGTAAAATTTGAAGGACAGGCAGAAATTCCAGGAGTAAAAGGGACAGGTTCTCCCATTTATTTATCTTTTGAAAATCCTGAAGGCGCAGTCACAGGTAAAACTTTTCCGACTGGAAACAAAATTGATACGATTCAAACAAAGTTTGGTGAGATTCCCATCTCGATCGTTGACATTGCAAATCCAATTGCCTTTATTCGTGCCAAAGATATTCAATTAAAAGGAACTGAATTGCCTGAGGAGTTTACAGACGAATTACTGGATGATTTAGAAGAGATTCGTTCCATCGCTGCTGAAATGTGTCACTTTGCGCCAAAAGACATGGCGACATTACAGTCTCCAGCCGTTCCAAAGCTTGCGCTCATTAGCGAGCCTGCTGATTATGTAGATACAAATGGAATCTTGAGAAGAGCAGCCGATATGGACATCATCGTTCGTATGCTATCGATGCAAAGACCGCACCAAGCACTTGCCATTACCGGCTCTGTCTGCGTATCAGCCAGCTGTTTTATGGAACAAACGCTTCCTGCACAGCTTTATCATGGACAACATGATACGCTTCGAATTGGGCATCCTGCTGGGATTATGCAAACGGACATTGACGTGTCTCAAAATAGAGTCAAAGTCATTCGAACCGCGAGAGAAATTCTAGACGGGGTTGTCTTTACGAAACAAGACTATATCGTGCAGCCTCATATTAAAAGAGAAGCCTAAAGCAGACGAGAACATCGTCTGCTTTTTTTAATGTTGAAGCGGGGCATCAATATCTCCAGCAGAATGAGCTTTTATCTGCCCTTTCTCATCTTTTAACTGGAGATGACCGTAGCGGTTGACCCCGCAGCAAATGCCTTCTTCCCAAGTTTGTTTTTCACGATCTAACGAAATGCGAAGGGGCTTGTTGAGACGATATAACCGTTTGTTATAGAGGGCAGTGAGTGCTTCAAACCCTTCATTCTGCCAGCGTGAATGGTATTTTTCAAAAGCCGCTGCCAGTTCTTTCACTAGCTGATCGGCTTTCACCTCTGTCAGCTCTGATAAGCAAATGGTTTTGTACGGGACATGCTCCGGCTTTGTCTCTACATTGATGCCAACACCGATATAAATGGAACTGCGGTCTGCTTCAATTAATGTGCCGGATACCTTTGCTTCATTAATGAGAATATCATTAGGCCATTTGATCGCCAGCTGATCCTCTGCTCTCATGAGTGGTTTCAGAACATCATAGATTGCTAGTGCTGTCAGCGGGGCGATCGTTGACTGGGTGGAGAGTTCTGCTGGCGGTAAGACTGTCATGGTCACCGCCACATTCCCTAAAGGTGTTTCCCACGGCCTGCCGAGTCTGCCTCTTCCTGCTGTCTGCTGGCGTGCATAGACAGCAAATGAGGGCTTTTCTCCTTGCTGCATGAGCCTTTTCGCTTCATTATTTGTACTATCAATGGTGTCATATTGAAAAATCTTCATGTGTTCTCCTCTTGTTTCTTCTTGATATGATGCTTTTATTATAACAAAATGAAGCGTGCATGTTGATGAGCCAGCATGTTACTCATTTCGCTGCGCCTGAAACGTCTCTTTTTCTTCCTCTGTAAACGGGACAGATGCGCCTGTGTCTTTACTAATTTGCACCATGGTGACTGAGCCTGTAAAGCAAGGTTCCTGCTGCTCATTTTCTCCTAAATAATGAAGGATGAGTGAGCTTGATCCGACCTTTTCCGGCTTGACATACACACGAAGCCTCTCCCCAATCTCTACCTGCTTGATGTAATCACATTGCAGGTTTGCGACGACTGTCATGGTCTCCCTCACACGTTTCATCCGTTTATCAACAATTCCCGTCTTTTGAAAAAAGGCAATTCGTGCCTCTTCAAAATACACAAAAGGGGTGACATTGTTCATATGGCCAAACATATCCGTTTCTGAAAAACGAACGGTGGTTTCGACATAAAATCGAAAGGATGCCCTCCACTCTTCAAACGGTTCTTCAATATATGACGGCAGTCTCACTTGATCATCTCCTTATTTGGAAACAAACGCCTCTCCCGTATTGGAAGAGGCGTTTGTTTATATGTTGCATCCAGCCCCTTAAACACTCATCATGATTGGCAAAGAGGACTGAATGTGATGTTATTCTGCGTGATCGCTTCCGAAGAAGTTACGGAATGCTTGTAAAGTTGTATCTCGGTTAAGTGCTGCAATTGACGTTGTCAGCGGGATTCCTTTCGGACAAGCCTGCACACAGTTTTGGGAGTTCCCGCAGTTCGCAAGACCGCCGTCCCCCATAATTTCTTCTAGACGGTCAGACTTATTCATCGCACCTGTCGGATGTGCGTTAAATAAACGGACTTGTGAAAGCGGTGCAGGGCCCATAAAGGAAGACTTATCATTCACGTTTGGACAAGCTTCAAGGCAGACACCACATGTCATACATTTAGAAAGCTCATACGCCCATTGACGTTTTTTCTCAGGCATTCTTGGTCCAGGACCGAGATCATATGTGCCATCGATCGGTACCCATGCTTTCACCTTTTTCAAGGAATTGAACATCCGGCTTCTATCAACCTGCAAGTCTCTCACAACCGGGAATGTCTTCATCGGCTGAAGACGAATCGGCTGATCTAACTGATCGATGAGTGCTGTACATGACTGGCGCGGTTTTCCATTAATGACCATAGAACAAGCTCCGCACACCTCTTCAAGACAGTTCATATCCCAGTTGATCGCCGTTGTTTTTTCCCCTTGTTTATTGACCGGGTTCCGTCTAATTTCCATGAGTGCGGAAATGACGTTCATATTTGGACGGTAAGGGATTTCGAATTCCTCATCATAAGACTTTCCATCTGCTGTATCTTGACGTGTGATAATGAAATGAATCGTGTTTTTTTCACTCATCTTATTTCTCCACCTTTTTCTTCGAGTAATCTCGTTTACGAGGTGCAATTAACGATACATCGACGTCCTCATAGTGGAATGCAGGCTTTTGATTTTTTCCTTTGAACGTAGCCATCGTTGTTTTTAGGAATTCTTCATCGTTTCTCTCTGGGAATTCCGGTTTGTAGTGTGCGCCTCGGCTTTCATTCCGGTTGTATGCCCCAATCGTAATGACTCTTGCCAGCTGAAGCATGTTGTCAAGCTGACGTGTGAAGGCAGCGCCTTGGTTGCTCCATGAAGCTGTATCGTTGATGTTAATCTGCTTGTAGCGCTCCATTAATTCTTCGATCTTCTGATCTGTTTTTAAGAGTTTGTCATTGTAACGAACCACTGTGACGTTATCCGTCATCCATTCTCCAAGCTCTTTATGAAGCACGTATGCATTTTCTGTTCCGTCCATGCTGAGGATGTTGTCCCATTTCTCCTGCTCTTTCTTCACAGCGCTGTCAAATGTTGCAGAAGATAGGTCTTCCGCAGATTTTTCAAGGCCGTTAATGTACTTGACCGCATTTGGTCCAGCGACCATCCCGCCGTAAATCGCAGAAAGCAGTGAGTTTGCACCAAGTCTGTTTCCGCCGTGCATAGAGTAATCACATTCTCCGGCAGCGAATAGACCTTTGATATTCGTCATTTGATCATAATCAACCCATAATCCGCCCATTGAATAATGAACAGCAGGGAAAATTTTCATTGGGAGCTTACGCGGGTCATCACCCATGAACTTTTCATAGATTTCAATGATGCCGCCAAGTTTAATATCAAGTTCTTTTGGATCTTTATGAGAAAGATCGAGGTATACCATGTTCTCTCCGTTGATGCCAAGCTTTTGTTCGACACATACGTCGAAGATTTCACGCGTTGCGATATCACGCGGTACAAGGTTCCCGTATGCTGGGTATTTCTCTTCAAGGAAGTACCAAGGCTTCCCGTCTTTATATGTCCAAACACGTCCGCCTTCACCACGAGCCGATTCACTCATGAGACGAAGCTTGTCATCTCCAGGGATCGCTGTTGGGTGAATTTGAATGAATTCTCCATTTGCGTAATGAGCACCTTGCTGATAGACGATGGATGCAGCAGATCCAGTGTTGATCATCGAGTTCGTTGATTTACCGAACACAATTCCAGGACCACCAGTTGCCATGATTACTGCATCTGAACGGAAGGATTCAATTTCCATTGTCGTCAAGTTCTGCGCGACTATGCCTCGGCATACTTCCTCGTCATCTAACACAGCGCCAAGGAATTCCCAGCCTTCATATTTCGTGACAAGCCCTGCTACTTCATAGCGGCGAACCTGCTCATCTAGTGCATATAATAGCTGCTGACCTGTTGTAGCTCCAGCAAATGCTGTACGGTGGTGCTGTGTTCCCCCGAAGCGGCGGAAGTCCAGTAATCCCTCTGGTGTTCTGTTAAACATGACACCCATCCGATCAAGTAAGTGGATAATGGACGGCGCTGCTTCACACATTGCCTTTACTGGCGGCTGGTTGGCTAAGAAATCTCCGCCATACACCGTGTCATCAAAATGCTCATAAGGTGAATCCCCTTCACCTTTTGTATTGACCGCTCCGTTGATTCCGCCCTGTGCACATACAGAATGCGAACGTTTCACAGGTACGATTGAAAATAGTTTAACAGCTGTTCCCGCTTCTGCTGCTTTGATAGTTGCCATGAGACCAGCTAAGCCGCCTCCGACAACGATGATGCTAGAATTACTCATTGTAGCCCCTCTCCCTCTTCTACTAATCTATTTCCTCTTAAACAAAAGCGAAAATTGCTCTTAGCCCTACATATGAAAGCGCTATAAATATACCTAATGTCACATATGTGGAGATTCTTTGTGAGCGTGGTGAAACAGTAATTCCCCAGCTGACAGCAAATGACCACAAGCCATTAGCAAAGTGGAAAATAGTAGATAAAACGCCGACAATATAGAAGCCTAGCATAAATGGAGAGCTTAAAATATTCGCCATCATGTCATAGTTCACTTCAGCTCCAAGCTGAGCTTGAATTCGTGTTTCCCATACGTGCCAAGTGACAAAAATTAATGTGATGATACCTGAAATCCTTTGCAGTCTGAACAACCAGTTTCTTAAGTAACTGAAGCGAGACGTGTTGTTTTGTGCCGTAAAGGCTATGTACACCCCATAAACAGCATGATAGATCAGTGGTAAGAAAATCACGAACAGCTCAAGTGCATATCTGAATGGAAGCTGTTCCATAAAGTGTGCAGCTTTGTTAAACGCCTCTGGTCCACTCGTCGCAAAGTGGTTCACCACTAAATGCTGAATTAAAAATAGACCGACCGGAATGACGCCAAGCAAAGAATGCAATCTCCGATAAAAAAATTCTTTGTTCCCCGACATTACTTTACCCCCTAGTAAAAAGTGCAATTGCTGAAAATTGTCTTACCCCCGCTTCTTTCAATTGTAAGCACTTTATTCAAATTTATTGACAATTTCATTTTACTCCTATGTCAAAAAAGCGTCAAGAAACCGCGTACATAAATTAAAATTTTCCGAAATTTAAAAGTTTTAAATCAAAATTCGTTTTACTACAATAAGAATTTCTTAGACTTCAGGGAAAACTCTGTCATCATATGCTTACATAAGCTATAATAAATTGTTGAAAGAGGGGAGCCGTACAATGAATAAATTCGAATCTAACTTAGAACAGCTAAAAGAAATTGAAGTCAATGGATTTGCCTACGAGCTGATACGCGAAGTTCTGCTGCCTGATATTTTGGGTCAGGATCATTCATCTATGATGTATTTTGCGGGTAAACTGCTTGCTCGTAAATTTCCTCAAGAGTCATGGGAGAAGATCCCCGAATTTTTCCATGATGCCGGATGGGGAACGCTCACGATGGTCCATTCGAAAAAACAGGAAATTGAGTTTGAGCTCGAAGGTCCACTTGTATCAAATCGAATCACCTATCAAAAGGAGCCATGCTTTCAGATGGAAGCGGGTTTTATTGCTGAACAAATTCAGCTTCTCAACGAGCACGTGGCTGAATCTTATGAACAAGTGAAAAAGCGTGCTGATAAAGTCATTTTAACCGTTAAATGGGATTTAAGAGACCCTAGCTAACACTCTTTATGAAAGGCGCGGACTTCAGGTCACGCCTTTTTGTAGTCTTCTTCTATCATAGCATACTTAGTGAATGGGTTTACGCACGTTTTCCTTTCTGGTATGCGGCGCTTTCCATTAAAAAAGAGGTGCACTCTTTCATGAGATACACCTCCCTGCCTTTTTAAGAGTGAGCAGCTGCACTCACCTTTGATAAATCAAACGCATCATGCAGCGCTTCAACTGCTTTGACCATATCATCTCGGCCAACCACTGTTGAGACTTTGATTTCAGACGTACTGACCATTTTCACTTGTATGTCTTTTTCCGCTAACACAGCGAACATTTCAGCGGCTACGCCTGGATTTGAAACCATACCAGATCCAACGATAGATACTTTGGCTAATTTACTTTCTGTCTCGATCTGCTCGTAGCCAAGCGCTCCTTTATACTCTTCTAATACTTCAACTGTTTTGGACAAATCATCCGTTTTCACAGAGAAAGAGATGGACGTCTGATTGGTGCTTGTGACGGACTGAATGATGATATCGACATTGATATTTTGCTTCGCAAGCGTCGTAAAGATGGTCGACAATGTGGTGAGGCCGCTTGAAAGACCGCACACCGTCACGCGTGTAATCTGATCCTCAAATGCAATGCCTCTGACGACTAAATTTTGTTCCATGGATGATTCCTCCTCGATTAACGTACCCGATTCATTTTCAATACTAGAACGGACTTCTAGTGGGACTTGATAATTTTTTGCAAATTCAACAGCTCTCGGATGCAAGACGCCAGCTCCTAAATTAGCCAGTTCGAGCATCTCATCGTATGAAATACCTGCAAGTTTCCGCGCGGATGGTACATAACGCGGATCTGTCGTAAACACTCCTGGTACATCTGTGTAAATATCACATTTATCAGCCTTTAATGCGGCAGCAAGTGCCACAGCCGTTGTATCTGATCCACCGCGTCCAAGTGTTGTGATATGTAAGTCATCTGCAATTCCTTGGAAGCCAGCTACAACAACGACTTTTCCCGCACTTAATTCCTCTTTTATTCTTGATTCATCAATATCCACGATTCTTGCGTTACCATGTACTTGCTCTGTTTTCATACCAGCCTGCCAGCCTGTAAAGGAAATGGCATCATAGCCTTTTGCTTGCAGCGCCATCGTTAATAAGGAAATGGTCACTTGCTCTCCAGTTGCGAGCAGCATATCCATTTCTCTTTTGCTTGGATGATCTGTGAGTTCTTTCGCTAGGTCTACTAGAACATCCGTAGATTTGCCCATTGCCGACACAACCACAACCACATCATGTCCGGCCTCGCGTTCAGCGATGACTCTCTCTGCGGCATTGCGAATTTTTTCTGTTGATCCAACGGACGTTCCGCCAAATTTTTGTACAATTAGTCCCATGTCTACCACCCTTTTTCAAAAGATCACGTGTGAGAGAAGAGGCAAGAAGCGGCTTTGGAGACTGCCTGCTCACTGCAAATAAAAAAGCAATGAGAGAACAGATCTCCCATTGCTTTAAAATCATCATTAAACGATGCAAACAATGAGATAGCCCTCCAAGAAATATATTCTTGACAGCCCTACATTTCTTCAATGTACAGCCAGCGAATAAAATGAGTGGATTTTATTCACTTCGGCGACGCTCCCCTTTCAGCCCTCTTCCTAGATCCCATCGATCTCTGAAGGCTTACTCTTGAAGTTCGCACCTCTATCTTCAACAAACAACACGTTCATTTATTAAATTTAGTCACAATCTTAACAGACTTTTGGAAAAAGTACAATCTATTTTTTTAATGCTTCCATTAAAAGTTCGGCCGTCTGTTTCGGGATGCCAGCCTCCTGAAAGTCTTGGATAGAGGCTTCTTTCATCTTTTTCACAGAGCCAAAATGTTTGAGAAGCTGTTTTTTACGCTTTTCTCCGATACCTGGTACATCGTCTAAAATAGATTGAAATGCATTTTTTCCGCGCAGCTGCCGGTGAAAGCTAATAGCGAACCGGTGCACTTCATCTTGAATGCGCTGCAATAAATAGAAGGCCTGGCTATTCCGCTCCAGCGCAACAATTTCAAGTGTATCTCCCATCATGAGATTCGAAGTTCTGTGTTTTTCATCTTTCACAAGACCTGCCACTGGGACAGACAGATTCAATTCATTTTCAAGCACATCTATCGCTGCATTGATCTGTCCCTTTCCTCCGTCAATTAAAATTAAATCTGGCAGCGGCAGCTCATCCTTTAACACGCGGGTATATCGCCTTCTAATGACTTCACGCATAGATGCATAATCATCTGGCCCTGTGACGGTTTTAATTTTGTATTTTCGGTATTCCTTTTTATACGGCTTCCCGTCCTGAAAGACGACCATGGCAGAAACCGGGTCTGCACCTTGAATATTCGAGTTATCAAATGCTTCAATCCGGTACGGCATATAAATATTTAGTGCATCCCCAAGCTGCTTCACCGCACCAATGGACCGCTCTTCATCACGCTCAATGAGTGAAAATTTTTCTTTTAAGGCGATTTTGGCATTTTGATGGGCAAGTAAAAGCAAATCCTTTTTCTTTCCTTTTTTCGGCTGATGAACGTTCGTCTCGAGCAATTGTTCAATCATCTCTTGATCTACGCTGTCTGGCACCAAAATTTCCTTCGGCAGAAAGTGATTGTTCTTTGCATAAAATTGCCCCATAAACGTGAGGAACTCTTCCTCAGGATCTTGATACATAGGAAACAGGCTGACATCGCGTTCAATCAATTTCCCCTGCCTGATGAAGAAGACCTGGACACACATCCAGCCCTTGTCATAGGCATATGCAAAGACATCTCGATCTGATAAATCACTCATCGTCATTTTCTGCTTTTCCATCGTTGAGTCGATGTAAGCGATTTGGTCTCTCAGTTCTTTTGCCCGTTCAAACTCTAATTGTTCGGCGGCTTCCTGCATCTTTTCGTTTAGTTCTTTTTTGATTTGCTGATGCCCTCCGTTTAGAAACCTTGTGATTTCGTCCACGAGCTGCTTATTCGTTTCTTCAGAAATGTCATATACGCACGGCGCGAGACATTGTCCAAGATGATAATATAGACAGACGCGATCAGGAAGGGTTGCACATTTTCTCAGTGGATATAAACGGTCGAGCAGCTTCTTCGTTTCTCTGGCTGCTTGTACGTTCGGGTATGGTCCGAAATATTTCCCTTTGTCCTTTTTCACATTGCGGGTGACGATCAGCTTAGGATGCCGTTCATTCGTAATTTTAATAAAAGGATACGTTTTGTCATCCTTAAGCATGACGTTGTATTTTGGGTCGTATTTTTTGATTAAGTTCAGCTCTAAAATGAGTGCCTCGATATTAGAAGAGGTGACAATGTATTCAAAGTCCTCAATTTCACTGACAAGCCGCTGCGTTTTGGCGTCATGAGATCCCGTGAAATAAGAGCGCACTCTATTTTTTAAGACCTTTGCCTTTCCCACATAAATGACTGTATTTTGTCGATCTTTCATTAAGTAGCAGCCTGGTTGATCTGGCAAGACCGATAGCTTTTCTTTGATCAGTTTGTTCATATTTTCATCCGTCCTTGTTTTCCTCTTTCACTCCTTCTAGTGTATCACGAACATTTGTTTTATACCATGTTGAAAGAAAAGCGGCTCTCGTCTTTACGAGAACCGCTTCATTGAGTATGCCGCTCAGGCATAGACAGGTTTATAGATGTTTGTTGACAAGTTCAGCAAGTGCTTCTTTTGGTTTGAAACCAACAGATGTTTCTACCACTTCACCGTCTTTTAAAACAAGAAGTGTTGGGATACTCATCACGCCGTATTTACCAGCAGTTTCTTGGTTATCGTCTACATCAATTTTTACAATTTTCATTTTGTCGCCCATTTCTTGATCAAGTTCTTCAAGAACTGGAGCAATCATTTTACATGGTCCGCACCATGGTGCCCAAAAGTCCGCAAGAACAACACCTTCTGCAGTTTCTTGTGAAAATGTTGCGTCAGTCGCTTTTACGATTGCCATTATTCATTCCTCCAATGTAAATTATGCTTTTTAGTATAGCATCTACCAATGTGACTTGCGAATGAAATGCTTACGAATCATTTTTTATGAAATGAATTAAAAAACAAACCGTACAATCGCACCAATGACAACAATTGCACCGATAATCATGAGAATCGTTCTAAGCATATAAATAACTCCCTTTCCGCTTCATTTACAATGTATGATGCCCCAACATCCTGCTCATCAAACATCTAAATATGCGATCAAGCCAGATCGACCGTGATCATCACCACCGACATTGGCGGCAGATCTATGGTTAATTCACCGGGTTTTACAGCAAATTGCTGAAACTCTGCTGGCTGGACAGCATGAGGATCATCAAATGTGTTGTGCGCATTCATGCGGTCCGCTGTCAGCACGCGGCCCGTGACTTTCGTTTGAGCATCCAAACCTTCAATGGCAAGGGATACTTCGTTTTGTTCATGCGGATTCAGGTGACAGAAGCTAATATGCATCTTATCTGACGAACGCGAAGCTGACACACTAACCTGAGGTATTTTTTCTCCTCTGCGTTCATAAGGCGTTGACACAAACTCCACTTCAAGTGCTTCTTCCTCTTGATGCACTTGAAACATGTGAAACACATGATACGTTGGCGTCAGGAGCATCTTTTCGTCTTCCGTTAACACCATTGCTTGCAGAACATTGACCGTCTGGGCAATATTCGCCATATGAATCCGCTGGCAATGACGATGAAATATATGAAAATGAAGGGCACAAACAAGGGCGTCTCTTAGTGTGTTTTGCTGATACAAAAACCCAGGATTTGTCCCTGGCTCTGGGTCATACCATGTTCCCCATTCATCAATAATCATCCCGATTCGCTTGTCTGGGTCATAACGATCCATGATCTCTCCATGATCCACGACAAGCCGTTCCATCTCATAGGCTTTTTTCAACGTGATAAACCATTCATCCTCATCAAATTCAGTCGCTGACCCTTTTTTCTCCCACGTACCAGGTACAGTGTAGTAATGCAAACTGAGTCCATCCATCCAAGGTGCGGCCCGCTCCATTAATATTTTTGTCCAATTCACGTCATTTGAATTTGCGCCGCACGCGATTTTGTATATCGTCTGACCCGCAAACTCTCTCACATACGTTTGATAACGTTTATATAAATCTGCATAGTATTCAGGCGTCATATTTCCGCCGCAGCCCCAGCTTTCGTTGCCTACACCAACATAGGTCAGCTTCCAAGGTTCTTGTTTTCCATTTTGAATACGCCAATCAGACATAGGTGTTCCCTTTGGAAATGTGATGTACTCGACCCATTCTGCTAATTCTTGAACAGACCCGCTTCCCACATTCCCGCAAATATAAGGCTCACATTCAAGCAGCTCACACAGCTTCATAAATTCATGCGTACCAAATGCATTGGATTCAACCGTGCCGCCCCAATGAGTGTTCACCATCGGCTTTCGTTCACTGAGATCACCTACACCATTTGCCCAATGATACTCGTCTGCGAAGCAGCCGCCTGGCCACCTAAGCACCGGAATATGTAATGCTTGAAGGGCCTTTAGCACATCGGTACGAATTCCCTCAATATGATCAATCGATGAATCTTTTCCTACCCAAATCCCGTCATAAATCCCTCTTCCTAAATGCTCTTGAAAGTGTCCATAGATGTGTTTAGAAATACGTCCGATCACGTCATTGACTTTTACTGTCCCCTTCACTTGTCAACCGCTCCTTTGTTTATTGATTACATACAAAAAAACCCAGAATACCTAGGCATTCTGAGTGTATGAGCGTTACGAGTGGATATTCATCTTTTTTAACTCTTCATTCAAAAGCGGTACCACTTCAAACAAATCACCGACGATTCCATAATCGGCAATTTTGAAGATCTCGGCTTCTGGGTCTTTGTTAATCGCAACAATGACTTTACTGTTAGACATTCCGGCTAAATGCTGAATCGCCCCTGATATCCCGCACGCAATATAGAGATCAGGTGTGACGACCTTACCTGTTTGCCCAATTTGCAGGGCATAATCACAGTAGTCTGCATCACAGGCGCCACGCGAAGCACCGACTGCTGCGCCCAGCGTTTCGGCGAGTTCATTCAGTGGTTCAAACCCTTCCTTGCTCTTGACCCCGCGTCCCCCGGCGACGATGACCTTTGCTTCAGATAAATCTACACCTTCTGACGTTTTTTTAATGACTTCCTTCACAATCGTTCGCAGGTTCTGAATATCGACAGAAACCGGTGTAATTTCTCCGCTTCGTGAGGCATCCCGCTCAAGAGGTGCCACGTTGTTTGGCCGTATGGTCGCCAAAAGCAGACGATCTGTTGAAATCACTTTTTCGAAGGCTTTACCAGAGTAAATCGGTCTAGTGAAAACGAGGTGTTCTCCGGTAACGCTTACATCAATCGCATCTGAAATTAGGCCAGTCTGCAAGCGTGCAGCTATTTTCGGCGACAAGTCTTTTCCGATAGACGTATGGCCAAAGAGTACGGCATCTGGGTCAACCTGATCTAATATCGCTTGAAGCGCCTGCGCAAAACCATCTGACGTATAGTATGAAAGGTGCGGATGCTCCACAATCATGACATGATCCGCTCCATAGTAAAGCAGTTCATCCGCTTGGTCTTTGACGTCATCCCCTATTAACACGCCAATGACTTCACCGCCATCTGCCACTTGATGAGCGGCAGCAATGGCTTCAAATGTCACATTTCTTAATTTACCGTCACGACTTTCTCCAAGTACAACAACTTTTTTACTCATCTTTCAAGTTCCCCCTTGTTCTCGTGATATCGTAAAGTGGATAGTTAGATGACCTTTGCTTCGTTTCTTAGTAGATCTGTCAGTTCTTTGACTTGATCCTGAAGCTCACCGCTGAGCACCTTGCCACCCTCTTTTTTCTCCGGTAAGAAACGTTCAATTGTTTTGATTTTATATGACACATCGTCTTCATCAAGATCTAAATCATCCAGTTCCACTTCTTCTAAAGGCTTTTTCTTTGCCTTCATAATGCCTGGTAATGATGGATAGCGAGGCTCATTGAGTCCTTGCTGGGCAGTGACGACAAGCGGGAGCTCGGCAGAAATCACTTCCACATCACCTTCTGCATCTCGTTCAATCGAAGCAGAGCCGCCGTCAATTTGAATACTTGTAATCGTTGTGACATATGAAAAACCAAGTAATTCAGCAAGACGCGGGGCAACCTGTCCAGAGCCCCCGTCAATTGCCACATTCCCTGCTAAGATTAAGGAAGCCTCTTTGTCTTTTAAATAGTGGTAAAGAATCGTAGAAGCTGAATATTGATCCCACTCTTCTAAGTCGTCTTCCACATTTAATAAAACGGCTTGATCGCAGCCCATAGCGAGCGCTGTTCTCAGCTGCTTCTCCGCATCCTCACTGCCAACTGTCACAACGGTCACTTCTCCCCCGTGCTCGTCACGAAGCTGGATGGCTTCTTCTATGGCGTACTCGTCATAAGGATTAATAATGAACTCTGCTCCATCTTCTTGAATTGCACCAGACTGAATGGAAATCTTCTCTTCCGTGTCAAACGTACGCTTCATCAAAACAAATATATTCATCCATTTCTCCCCCTTGTTTCGTTTGAATCCCTTATTCCCCTTTAAAGTTCGGTTTGCGCTTTTCGATAAAGGCTTGGATGCCTTCTTTGGCGTCATTCGATTGGAAAATTTCACCGAACTTTTTGGCTTCCAGCTTCATTCCGCCATCATATGAATACAATTTTGTTGCGTTCAATAAATCCAGCACATACTCGAGTGATTTTGGGCTTTTCGTTGCAAATTTTGCCGCAAGTGTTTTGGCTTCTTCAAGCGCCTCTTCCTCTGTTTCTGCCAGCTTTGAAACAAGTCCGCAGGCGAATGCTTCTTCACCTGTAATCGGTTCAGCTGTACCCATCATTTCCAGAGCTTTAGCCGAACCAACATAGCGCGGCAGGCGCTGCGTGCCGCCGAATCCTGGAATGATGCCGAGGTTTAGTTCCGGCAGTCCAAGCTTCGCATCTTTTGTTGCGATTCGGATATCACAAGACATTGCAAGCTCAAGGCCCCCGCCTAATGCAGCTCCGTGAATCGAGGCAATGACTGGTTTTGGACATTGCTCAATCCGTTCAAAGACCTGCTGCCCTCTGTCTGCAAGGCTTGAATAGTCAGACTCTTCCTGTAACGTCGTAAATTCCTTAATATCAGCACCTGCTGAGAAAAATCTTCCTTCCCCGTGGATCACAATGGCTCTTACTTCTTCATTCTGTTCGAGCTGATCAAACATGTCATTAAGCTCGGTGAGAAGTTGAGAAGATAAGGCGTTTGCTGGTGGATGCTGAATCGTGATGAGCGCTGTTTGCCTTTCATGATGTAAGCTAAGTATCTTTTCCATGTCAATCATCCTTTTTCACATTGTCTTTAAGATTGATGAATTCCGTTTAAGAGTAGATCACGTACGTTTTCTGCGAGTGCAGGAAGATCATACTTTTGATCATTCATGACCCATGTTGTCGCGGTTTCATCAATCGTCCCAAATACCATTTGTCTCGCTAAGCGGACATCTAGATTTTGTCTGAATTCTCCTGTTTTCTTTCCTTCTGCTAAAATCGACTCGAGCATATTTAAATACCCTTTCAGCACCTCATTGATTTTTTGCCGCAGCTCAAGGTTTGACTGCCTAAGTTCAAGCTGTGTCACAAGAGCCAAATGATGATTTTGCGCAAGCATACGAAAATGCTCCTCAATCAGCAGTAAAAGCTTTTCTTTCGCCGACGGTTTCTTTTGAATATCTGTTTCCATTCGTTCGATGAATTGTCCCATTTTTTCTTTGAACAATGAGATCAAAATATCCTCTTTATTTTTGAAATAAAGATAAATGGTTCCGTCTGCTACCCCTGCTTGTTTCGCAATCTTTGAAACTTGTGATTGATGATAGCCGTTCTCTGCAATCACCACAACTGCTGCATCAATAATTTGCATGTACTTCGGTCTTTTCTGCTTCAATGTGCTTCGTCCCTTTCTAAATTGAATGAGTATTCATTCATAACTTTATGTTAAAAAGAAACGGGCGATTTGTCAAGTGATCTTCTTCTTTCTTTTCCACCTTTAGCATAACAGAGCAGGCGGTCAACATTCAAATCATCCGGCCGGTGGACCGGATGATGCAGACCGTTATGTTTTCGGTTGATCGGCAGGCGTTTCAGATGAAGAAGCGTGCTTTCTTTTTTCTTCTTCAATTAATACTCTGCGCAAAATCTTCCCGACGGCTGTTTTAGGCAGTGATTCTTTAAATTCATACACGCGTGGTACTTTAAATGAGGCAATTCTCGTCCTGACAAAGCGATCAAGTTCGTCCTCTGTTAAGTAGGCATCCTTTTTCGGCACAATAAATGCTTTCACTGTTTCTCCTCTGTACGGATCTGGAATACCTGCGACGACGACTTCTTGTACAAGCTCATGCTCATAAAGGGCTTCTTCGACCTCTCTTGGGTAAATATTATATCCGCTCGCAATGATGACATCTTTTTTCCGGTCGACGATATAGAAAAAACCGTCCTCATCCATATACCCTATATCTCCGGTGAAAAACCAGCCATCTCGTAATACAGCCGCTGTCTCGTCTGGCTGATTCCAGTATCCCTTCATGATCTGCGGCCCTTTGACAATGATTTCTCCATGCTCATATGGTTCTTTGAGGCCTCCAGTTTCCTCGCAATAAATACCGGCATCTGTATTAGGCCACGGACAGCCAATGCTGCCTGTTTTGTTCGCTCCCCATAAAAAGTTAGCATGGGTGACGGGTGAGGTTTCTGAAAGACCATACCCTTCCACTAAGCGTCCTCCTGTTAATTTTTCAAAGCTTTGTTTGACTTCTACAGGAAGTGCCGCTGAGCCGCTTAGACATGCAGTGATGGACGACAGGTCATACTTTTCAATGTTCGGATGATGCAGCAAGGCGATATACATTGTTGGTGCGCCTGGAAATAGCGTCGGTTTCTGTTTTTCAATGGTTTTGAGGGTATCTGCGACATCAAAGCGTGGAAGAAGAATCAATTGATGCCCTTCTTTGACAGCAAGGTTTAAGACGGTCGTCATTCCGTATACATGAAAAAACGGAATGATGCCAAGGATGCGTTCTTTCCCCCTGGTCGTTTTGTACATCCAGGAAGCGCACATTTCAGTATTCGCTAAAATATTTTCATGTGTGAGCATGACCCCTTTTGGTAAACCGGTCGTTCCGCCTGTATATTGCAAAACAGCGACATCCTCTTTCGGCTCAAAGGCAAGTGCGGGAATTTGCTGTTCACCTGCCGATTCTTTCGTGATCTGCGAGAAGTGATGAATGGTGTCATTTTTCTCCACTTGGATGACCATTTTATTTTTTCTTCTTTGCACAATAGGAAACAGTATGTTTTTCGGGAATGGTAAATAATCTTGTAGTTTGGTAATGATTAAGTGTTCTATACTTGTCAGCGCTTTCATTTTATAAGCCTTTGGATACAACAGATCTAGCGTGATCAGCACTTTGGCGCCGCTGTCCTCCATTTGATATTCCAGTTCTTTCTCCGTATAAAGCGGGTTTGTTTGAACAACGATGCCGCCTGCTATTAAAACAGCATAATAAGAAATGACCGATTGAGGGCAGTTCGGCAGCATGATCGCTACTCTGTCGCCTTTTTTTACGCCAATTTTCATCAGATGACTGGCTAGTTTCAATACGTCTTTTTGCAGCTGTTCATAGGTGATGTTCTTTCCTAGAAAATGAATGGCTGTATGCTCAGGTGCAGCCTCTGCGGAACTGAATAAGTAAGATTGTAATGTTTCATTTGGGATGGTGAGTTCGTGGGGAATTTGATTCGGGTAATGCAGAAGCCAACGTTTATCTGACTGCATAAAAACCCTCCTTCCTGAACTTTCGTACTATTTTATTATAGCAAACTTTTCCTTAGGACAGTTTGCTTTTTTCTAATAGAGCTTGGTTCAATTGCACACTTTTACTTTTTCGCCGGTGTTTCTATAGAGGCTCTTTTTCCTTCATGATGCCACTGTTCATATAAACCGCCGATTGCACGAAATGACTTGTTGACTCTTTCCACGATCTGTTGATGGATACTAGGGTCATTCGGTAAATGCGTCTGGATGTTGTCGACTTGATGCTTCCTCATCATGTCAATGTAAACCGTGAGAAAAATGGTGTCTTCTAAAATCCAGTAAATAACTTCATCCGCCACTTTTGTTCTTTTATGCAGCATTTTCATCCCTCGTTCATATTGAATGAGGATATAACCACTCGAATCGATCTGAATATAGGGACTCAAATCATCAAAAAATCCTGACGTTTGAAATGGACGTGCAATATACGGTTCGTATATGTCTCTTGGAAGGGATGTCATTTGAAGACAAGTATCAATGCGCTTGATTAGTTCGCCTTTTTGCAGAATGTGCTTCATATCATTCGCCGCCTTTGATGAGATAAAAGCTGCCAAGGGGTTCCCTGACAGCTCTCTAACGTTGTTTTCTTCATTTCACAGGAACAGATAAACGGCACCAATGACCGCAAAAGTGCAGGCAACTACGATTAATACTTTTGCTAGCTTTTCCATGTCGTCTCCTTAAATGCCGGCTGCTACTACGTAAGACAGCCCAACTGAAATGATGAGTGAAATAAACCCGACCGCTCTATTATCATTTTCAATCTCTTTGTCTACTTTAAATCGCGGTGTTAAAAATTCAAAAATGAAATAGCTGACAAGCAGCATCACAAAGCCGTATACGCCCCATCCAACCATTTGAAGAAGGGAATTGTGCTGTGCGATGGAATGCTGAAACACATTCGCAATCCCAAAGATCTTCCCGCCTGTTGCCATAGCAACAGCTAAGTTCCCCCGCTGGATCTCTTCCCAGTTTTTATAGGAGGTGACGAGTTCAAAAATGGTTAGAAATAAGACGAGACATAGGACGGCCACGCTGTAATAGGCGGCAATTTCCACAAGTTCATTTTCCCAAAAGGCTTTCATGCGTTTTCTCCTTTTTACTTTAATTCGACGATGGTGACGCCTGATCCTCCCTCACCTTGTTCGCCAAAACGAGCATTTTTCACACTTCGGTGCTGTTTCAGTAATTCCTGAACCCCTTTTCTGAGGGCGCCAGTTCCTTTTCCATGAATAATCGACACGCGCGGATAACCAGCTAATACAGCATCATCTAAATATTTTTCGACTCTGCTTAAGGCATTTTCATAACGCTCTCCTCTTAAATCGAGCTCAAGCGAGACATGATAATCTTTCCCTTTGACTGCCGTGATGGCTTTTTCTTGCTTAAATTCAGGTGCTGATTTGATAAATTCCATGTCTTTTTCTTTTACTTTCATTTTCAGAATGCCCATTTGGACACTCCATTCTTTGTCACCTGTTTGTTCAAGCAGCGTTCCTTTTTGCCCGAAGGTGAGCACTTTGACTTCGTCGCCTGACTTCAGCTGTCTTACTGCTTTTTTCGCTGGCTCTGGCTTTTTCTTCCGGTCAAACTCAGGTACCGCTTCTTCAAGACGCTTTCTCGCATCGATGAGTTCATGCTCTTTGAATGAGCGGTGTTCACTTTTTATCGAACGGAGCTCTTGAATGATATCTTCTGCTTCTTTTGATGCTTGTTCAATTTTCTCTTTCGCTTTATGTTCAGCTTCTTCAAGCAGTTTGTCCTTTTGCTCATTCCATTCAAGAATTTGTCTTTGCAATTCTTTATGAAGCTTTTCTGCTTCTTTTCTATAGACTTCTGTCTCATGCAGTTCTTCTTCTGCTTGTTTCTTGCTATCTTCTAATGACGCAATCATTTGGTCTACTTCATTATGCTCTGCATGCATATCTGCTTTTGCCCGGTCTATGAGGTGGTCAGGCAAACCAAGACGTTTGGAAATTTCAAATGCGTTACTTCGTCCAGGCACACCGATGAGCAGGCGGTACGCTGGTGATAAAGTTTCAATGTCAAACTCCACGCTTGCATTCGTGACGCCTTCCCGGTTATACCCATATGCCTTCAGCTCGGGATAATGAGTCGTTGCGATGACGCGTGCATTAGTTTGATGCACTTCATCTAAAATGCTCATCGCAAGTGCCGCACCTTCAGCTGGGTCTGTTCCTGCCCCTAATTCATCAAATAACACGAGTGAGTTAGATGTCAAATGCTTTAAGATATCTACAATATTGACCATATGAGATGAGAACGTACTCAAGCTTTGTTCAATGGACTGTTCGTCTCCAATATCAGCAAAGACTTGGTCGAACACAGCCACTTCAGAGCCTTCTTCAACTGGAATATGGAGGCCCGCCTGTGTCATCAGCGTCAGAAGACCCAGCGTTTTTAAAGTAACTGTCTTCCCCCCTGTATTTGGTCCAGTGATCACGATCGTTGAAAAATCTTTGCCGAGCTCAATATCATTTGCGACAACTTGATCCCGAGGCAATAGAGGATGTCTTGCTCGTTTTAAATAGATCTCTCCTTGATCATTCACAGCAGGCTTTGTGGCTTTTTCTGCCTTTGCATATTTAGCTTTAGCAAAAATAAAATCTAGCGTCTGCAGCTCCTTTACATTGTGAAGCAGTTCCCCAATGTGCTCTGACACGCTCTCTGTCAGCATTTGGAGGATCTTTTCAACCTCTTGCTTCTCTTTTAAACGGGTTTGCTGCAAGGTGTTATTTACATCCACGACCACTTGCGGCTCAATAAAAAGTGTTGCCCCAGATGATGATTGGTCATGAACAATTCCGCCGTAATTCGAGCGGTACTCTTGTTTCACCGGAATAACAAACCGATCATTACGAATGGTGACAATTGTGTCTGACAGCATTTTCGAAGCCGATTGTGAACGAATCATCGATTCTAATTTATCACGAACCTTTGATTCTAGTGAGCGTAATTGAATGCGCAATGAACGAAGTGCAGGGGTTGCATGATCAAGCACTTCTCCATTATCACCAATACAGCTTTCGATTTCTTTTCTGATTTCAGGCAGTAATATCAGCGTCTCAGCATATGTATGAAGGCGCGGTATGTCTACTCCATCTTCATACATGGACGTGAGAAAGTGCTTCATATTTTTCACCGCATATAATAGTCCTGCGATTTCCATCAGCTCAGATGGGCTTAATGTACTGCCGATTTCTGCCCGTTTCACTGCGCGTCTAATATCCGTTAACCCGCCAAATGGCGCAGACCCCTTTAAGCGAATCACATCTTGTGCTTCTGCTACCTCTTCCAGCAAATGCTGAATGGTTTCTATATCCGTCAGAGGTGTTAAATCCTGCGCTCTTTCTTTTCCTAATGTGGATGCGGTATAGGACATCACTTTTTCTTTTACTTTATGAAATTCTAATGATGCTAACACTTTTTGTTGCAGCATGGTCCAGCCTCCTAACGACTACCTGTCACGCGTTAAAAACTTTTTGATCTCGTTTAGAGTAAAAGTATTCACGACATTTGCTTTTGGTGTCCAGCCTTTTCTTGCAGCTGTTACACCGACTTCCATATGTTCCAGCATGGCGATGTTGTGCGCATCTGTATTGATCATGATGTTCACACCCGCTTCATTTGCTTTCATTAAATGCTCTGTTTTCAAATCAAGTCTTGACGGATTACTGTTGAGCTCAAGTGCAGTGCCCGTTTTCTTCGCAAGCTCTATGAGCTGATCTATATTTAGGGCATAGCCATCCCGTCTGCCGATCAAACGGCCTGTTGGATGTGCAATTAAATCGACATGCTGATTTCGCAAGGCATTTTCAAGGCGTTCCATAATGACTTCCTCCGGCTGAGAGAAGCTAGAATGAATAGACGCAATGACAAAATCCATGTCTTTTAAAAAGTCATCATCATAATCTAACGATCCATCCGGCAGGATATCCATTTCGACCCCTTTGAAAATGTGAAAATGCTCGAATTCCTGATTAAGCTTGTCAATTTCTTTAGCTTGCAGACGCAAACGTTCTTTTGTTAAACCGTTGGCTACTTTTAAATATTGCGAGTGGTCTGTAATGGCCATGTATTCATAGCCTTTTGCGATACATGCTTCCGCCATTTCACGAATAGAGAATGCTCCGTCACTCCATGTCGAGTGCATATGAAGGTCGCCTTTGATATCTTTCAGTTCTACAAACTGCATACTTTCTTTATACGTATCAATCTCCGCTCCGGTTTCACGAATTTCTGGCGGAATGAGCGGAAGTTGAAAATGCGCATAAAAAGCGCTCTCGTCTTCAAACGTTTTCACTTCTCCAGTTTCAATCGTTTCCACACCATATTCGCTAATGCGCTCTCCGCGTTCCTTCGCAAGCTGACGCATTCGAATATTGTGATCTTTTGAGCCAGTGAAATGGTGCAGCGTAGTCGCGAATTGGTCTGATGTCACAAGCCGGAAGTCCACACTGATCTCAAAATCAAGGGCAAGAATGACAGATACCTTCGTATCACCGCTTGCGATGACATCTTTCACATCATCAAGTGCAACGAGCTGCTCTCTTACTTGCTCAGGATCATCTGTCGCAATGATATAATCTAAATCTTTCACAGTTTCACGTGCACGTCTTAAACTGCCAGCTCTTGAAAAACGGATGATACCTTTCGTCTCTTCAAGCGCATGATCAATCCGCTCTGCCACATCTAATGCAAAGCCAATTGGCAGTCGTTCCGGCTGCTTTCCCGCTTCCTCAAGAGCCGCGAGAATCTTTTCTTCTGTTTTTTTGCCAAAGCCAGCAAGTGCTTGTACCTTTTCCGCTTCGCATGCTTCTCTTAGCGACTGTGCATCGTGGACGCCAAGCTCTTGGTAAAGCTTAGCGATCTTCTTCCCGCCAAGTCCTGGTAATTTTAAGAGCGGGACAAGTCCTTCAGGCACTTCCTTTTTTAATTGTTCCAGTGTTTCTGATTGTCCTTTTTCGATATACTCAGTGATCACAGCAAAGGTTCCTTTACCAATGCCGGGTAATGCTAATAGATCATCTATTTGAGAAAGGCTGCGGTCATCTTGTTCCAGTGCCGCTGCTGCTTTACGAAAGGCAGAAATCTTAAAAGGATTATCTCCTTTCAGCTCCATATATACTGCAATTGTTTCAAGAAGTTTGATAATATCTTTTTTATTCATCTCTCATCCTCCAGCCGCTTTGGCATCTTCCTTTATAAATATACAAACTTTTCCTTCATCCTACAACTTTCTGTCATGGAATGAGAAAAAACTTCTCCAAGATAGGAGAAGTTTTTAAACTCCATACGTCGTCCATAAGTCTTTGACAAGACTGGACAGATAAGGGGTGTTGCCTACGATCACATCTGCTAATATGGATTTGCTCATCATTGTTTGCAGTGCATCGACTGGAAGTAATGCAGCGACAAACAAGAGAATAAACACAAATAGATAGGTTTCAAGAAATCCTAAAACACCGCCAAGCAGTTTGTTGACCTGCTTAATCACAGGTATACTCGCAATGGTTGTGAGCAATCCGCCAATGATGGCGAGCAGGATTTTGGTCAAGATAAACAGAATGATAAACGCAATGGTATTATAATAAGCTGTTTCTAGATTCCCACTAAAGAAAGCGAGCTGCGCTTGACCGCCGCTAAAATTAGGCGCTGGAATCCACGTAAGCTGTGGTGCAAGTGACTGATAAAACATGGAAGCCACTAAGATAGAAACAACAAAGCTGATCAATTTAATCAATTGAAGAATAAACCCACGTTTTAGACCGACAAGCGTTCCCATAAGAAGCAAAAACAAAATGATGATATCGATCACGGTAATTTCATTCCTTTTCTTTAAGCTGAATCTCTAGTTTTTCGTATTGCTCTTTTAATTTCAAGTAGTCGTGGACGACATTGACTGCTGTCAGTACAGCTAATTTGTTTATATCAAGGTATGGATTTTTTTCATTTATTTCTCTCATTTTATCATCAACAATTGAAGCAACGTGTCGCATATGCATCTTCGTTTCTTGACCGATGATCGTATAGGACTGTCCGTAAATCTCAACTGTTGTTTTCGTTTTACCGCCGTCAGACAACGTTTCTCCTCCATTCCACGAGAATCCTAGTCTCTATCATAACATGTTTAGACATTGAATGGAAAGACGAGCCCTTCCCTGTTATGGTACACTTTAGAAATCAATGATATCAAGGTAAAAAGGAGTTAACCACTGTGCCCCAATCCGTCTTAAAAGCAACATCAGAAGACCTTAAAAAGATGAAGAGCGCGTATGCGCACCACTTAACTGATACTTTACCACCAGGCGCCCTTTTTCAAGCAAAGGTTCCTGGCTGTACGATTACAGCCTATCGATCTGGAAAAGTGCTGTTTCAAGGACAAAAGGCAGAAGCTGAAGCCAGTCAATTCAGCCATTTAAAAGCAGCTGATACGAAAAGTCAAAAAGCACCTGCTGTCACAAAATACAGTCCGCCGTCAGGAATTGCTTCTATGTCCGTCATCGGTTCAGATGAAGTAGGAACAGGTGATTATTTTGGACCGATGACGGTCTGTGCCGCCTATGTTGATGCCAGCCAGCTTGCTCTCATGAAAGAGCTTGGCGTAAAAGACTCAAAAGGTCTAAAGGACCCGCAGATTATCAATATTGCCAAAGATCTCATCAAAACCATTCCGTTCAGCCTTCTCGTGCTCCGAAATGAAAAGTACAATGCGATGCAGGAAAAGGGCATGAGTCAAGGAAAAATGAAGGCGCTGCTTCATAACCAAGTCATTACCTCTGTGCTAGAAAAACTAGACGGGAAGCAGCCCGAAGCCATTTTGATTGACCAATTTGCAGAACCGGGCATTTATTTCAAGCATCTTGCAGGGAAAAAAATCATTCGGGAGCGGACGTACTTTAGCACAAAAGCAGAAGGCATTCATTTGTCAGTTGCTGCGGCTTCCATTATTGCAAGGTACGCCTTTTTAATTGAAATGGATAAGTTGTCAAAAGCAGCAGGCTTTGACATTCCAAAAGGAGCCGGTCCTCATGTGGACAAGGCGGCAGCGAAGCTCATCAAGCTGCACGGCGAAGATGCTTTACGTCAATTTACAAAGCTGCATTTTGCCAACACACAAAAAGCGAAAAAATGGTTATAAAAAAGAGCTAAGGCCCATAAGGCCATAGCTCTTTTTTCTTTAACCGCGCAAGACGGCTTGATACGTATCTTCTAATGCTTTCAATACTTTTGTATGAACAGCCGTCACTTCTTCCTCTGTCAATGTTTGCTCCGGATTTAAATATTGGAGAGAGAATGCAACGGATTTTTTGCCTTCTTCCATATGTTCACCCTCATACACATCAAAGACGGATAGGTCTGTCAATAAATCCCCGCCTGCCTCATAGATGACCCGCTCCAGCTGTCCGCTTGAGATATGCTGATCTACAACAAGTGCAATATCTCTTGTCACAGCAGGGAATCTCGGAATCGCTGTATATTTCATATCCTTCGATTCAGACGTCATCACATCTGTTAAATCAAACTCGAAGACATATGTTTCTTTTAAATCTAATTCTTTTTCAATGACTGGATGCAGTGCAGCAACAAACCCAATGACTTTTCCATTTAAATGAACTTCTGCTGTACGACCTGGATGAAGATCCTCACGCTCTGCTTGAACATATGTGATTTGGTCTGATACACCAAGCTTTTCAAATAGACCTTCTGCAATTCCTTTTGCTACATAAAAATCGACGGCTTTTTTCTCGCCCTGCCAAAGATTTTTATGCCATAAGCCTGTCAGCGCACCAGCGACATGCTCTTTTTCCACTGGTTTTTCTCCTTCAGCTTCTGCTAAGAACACAGAACCCGTTTCATAAAAGCCAAAGGAATCAGCTTGTCTTGCCAAGTTATATGCAACAGAATCAAGTAAGTTTGGCAGTAGACTTTGTCTGAGCACACTTCGTTCTTCACTCATTGGCAGGGAAAGTCTCGTTTTATAAGCTGGATTCAGTGCAAAAGCTGTAGACTTATGCTGATTTGTCAATGAATACGTGATCGCTTGAGAAAGACCTGCGCCTTCTAAGAAACGTCTGACCTTCCTGCGCTTCACTTGGTACGGCGTGAGACCGCCAACTGTACCAGCTGTCGCAGGCAGTGTAGACGGAATATTATCATAGCCGTATAATCTGGCAACTTCTTCAATGAGGTCTTCTTCAATCGTGATATCCATTCTACGAGAAGGAACCGTTACGACAAGAACGTCATTTGATTCGCCCACTGTAAAACCAAGTTTGTTGAAAATTTGCATCATATCTTCTTTTGAAATGCTCATGCCAAGCACCTTATTCACACGCTCAGTTGATACGTGGATGACATTCATACTTGCTTCAAGGTGGTTTTCCTCCACAGTCCCGCTTAGCACTTCACCACCTGCATAGAGACTGATCAATTGCGCTGCTCTTTCGGCTGCAGGTTTTGTACGCTGCGGGTCAAGTCCTTTTTCAAATCGTGTGCTTGATTCACTGCGAAGCCCTAAGTCTCTAGATGCTTGACGGACCGTTTGACCGTTGAAATATGCCGCTTCTAAAAGAATCGTTGTCGTCTCATCACGCACCTCAGATTCAAGACCGCCCATGACGCCTGCTACAGCGTGCGCTTTCGTCCCATTAGTGATCACTAGATGCTTTGATGACAATGTACGTTCTTGTTCATCCAGTGTTTGAATGATTTCGCTATCAGACGCTTTACGTACGACCACCTGCTTTGAACCAAAGCGGTCATAATCAAATGCATGAAGCGGCTGACCGTATTCAAGCAGTACAAAGTTTGTAATATCGACGACGTTGTTAATTGGTCGAATGCCTGCATTCATCAATCTTGTTTGAATCCAAAGCGGTGCTGGTCCAACCTTTACATTTTTAATGATCTTCGCTGCATAAAGTGGATTTGCTTCTTGATCCTCAATTTTCACAGAGATATAGTCTGCTGCTTTTTCTGAAGAGGTGTCATGTGCTGTATCAGGAAGTTTGATGTCTCTCCCTAAAATGGCTGCAACCTCATAGGCCACACCGAGCATATTCAGGGCATCCGCACGGTTTGGTGTTAAACCAAGCTCAAGTACCGCATCGTCTAATTGAAGTGCCTGAAGAGCATCATCTCCGGGTTTGACGTCATTTGGGAAAACAAAAATGCCTTCTGCATATTCCTTTGGTACGAGTTTGCTTTCTACGCCTAATTCTTGCAGAGAACAAATCATGCCATGAGACTCTTCGCCACGCAGCTTTGCTTTTTTAATTTTAAAGTTCCCTGGAAGGACTGCGCCAACCGTTGCGACGGCCACATATTGTCCTTTATCCACATTCGGAGCCCCGCAAATAATTTGCACTGGAGCGTCTTCGCCGATATCAACAAGACATTTGTTTAATTTATCCGCATTTGGGTGCTGTTCACGCTCAATGACATGTCCAACGACAACCCCTTTGATGCCTTCTCCTTTATATTCAACGGCTTCCACTTCAATTCCGCTTCTTGTGATCTTTTCTGCTAATTCATCCGGCTGAATGCCTTCTAAATCGACATAGTCTTCTAACCATTTATATGAAACAAACATGTTGATTTCCTCCTCTTAGTCCTGCTTGAATTGCTTTGTGAATCTAATATCATTTGTGTAGAAATGGCGAATATCATCAATGCCGTATTTTAGCATCGCAATACGTTCAACACCCATTCCAAAAGCAAAGCCTTGGTAAGTTTCTGGATCAAATCCGCTCATTCTCAGGACATTTGGATGAACCATCCCTGCTCCTAAAATCTCAATCCAGCCTGTTCCTTTACATACTGAACAGCCCTTTCCGCCGCATTTAAAGCAAGACACATCCACTTCGACAGATGGTTCTGTGAATGGGAAAAAGCTTGGACGCAGTCTAATTTCACGATCTTCACCAAACATTTTTCTTGCGACTATCTCAAGCGTTCCTTTTAGATCACTCATGCTAATATTGTGATCGACAACAAGCCCTTCAATCTGCATGAATTGATGTGAATGAGTTGCGTCATCACTGTCTCGTCTATATACTTTCCCAGGGCAGATGATCTTCACAGGACCTTGTCCTTTATATTTTTCGAGTGTACGTGCTTGAACTGGTGACGTTTGTGTTCTCATCAGTGTATCCTCGGTAATATAGAAGCTGTCCTGCATATCACGTGCTGGATGCTCCTTTGGAAGATTCAGCGCTTCAAAGTTATAATAATCCGTTTCCACCTCAGGACCTTCCTCAACGGTATAGCCCATACCAATAAATAAATCTTCAATATCTTCCACAACAATCGTTAATGGATGTCTTGCCCCCATTTTGATTGGACTTGCTGGCAATGTAACATCGATCGTTTGAGACGCAAGTTTCTTCTTCACTTCTTCTTTTTCCAGCTGCTCATTTTTTTCAGCAATAGCACCAGCAATCTGCTCTCTTACTTCGTTTGCGAGTGCGCCCATTTTCGGTCTTTCTTCTGCGGAGAGCTTGCCCATTCCACGAAGCACCTCTGTGATCGGGCCTTTTTTCCCTAAATATTGAACACGAATATCATTAACTTCTTTGAGCGAGCTAGCTGCTTCAACCTTCGCTATCGCCTCTGTTTCAAGCTGTTTTAACGTTTCTTGCATGAGTGTAATCCTCCTTTTGATATACAAAACCGCCTGGATAAACGGCTGTTTGATCGTTTGAAGACAATAAAAAAACCCGTCCCTCTAAAAAAGAAGGGACGAGTTGTGGTCGCGGTACCACCCTTGTTGAGCACAAATGCATGTGCGAATAAGCTTCATTGACATAACGGAATCAAACGAATCCGGTTCACCTTTACGCAAAGCTTGCGGTCCCGGTGACAACTCCAGAGGTGAATTCCTGTTTCAGCATTCCTTAAATGCACTTTCAGTCTACGATGCATTCTCCCTTTAAGGCCGCTTCTTGAAACAATCTTCCTCTATCATGGTTTTTAAAATATTATTTTCATTATAGTGAAAATAAGCGCATGTTGCAACACTATCCACGCAAATGATAGACGAGAACTGCCGCTGCAACAGCCACATTTAATGATTCTGCCTGACCATACATCGGCACATATAAATTCTGGTCTGTCATTTGCAGAATCTCTTGGTCAATACCTGCTCCTTCATTGCCAACAATTAATGCAAAAGGACCTTCTGCCGTTACGCTTCTATACGCTTTCGCATTTTTCAAGGCGCTTCCGTATACAGGTATGCCTTGCTCCTTACATGCTTGTATTGCCTGCTGAAGGGTTTGCTTTAAAATTGGCAGGTGGAAATGCGATCCTTGTGCTGAACGGAGCGTTTTTCCGTTAAACGCATCGACTGTTCCATCACCTAAGATCACAGCATCAAGACCAGCGGCATCTGCTGTCCGAATGAGTGTGCCTAAATTTCCTGGATCCTGTACTGCATCTAACAGAAGAAGTCGTTCATACTTCTTTTCTTCAAATACAGGAACTGTACAAACCGCCGCGATGTGCTGAGGCGTTTCCGTTTCGGTCATGGCAGAAAAGGCTTCTTCGCTCAGTTCATAAAGTTCAATGTCAGGATCGATATGAGAAGGAAGCTTATCAGGCGATGTGACCATTAATTCTTTCACAACTCCGCTCTTCAATGCTTCTTCGACTAAGTGTATTCCCTCAACGAGAAACAGCCCCGTTTTCGTACGTTCTTTTTTCGCATGGAGCTTTTTCCACTGTTTAATGTTTGTGTTTTTAGCTGATTCTATATATTTCAAGTGATTTTAACTCCTTTAAATATCATGAATTTATTATATCTCATGCACACTACATAATAAACCTGTCTTTGAGACAGAATAGGGCTATTACCATCAAAAAAGGAGTGTGGGCAATGGATTTTAATTTAAGAGGCGCAGTCATTCAAAACATCACTGGCCATAATCAAGAGCAGCTTGAACATACGATTTTAGATGCCATTCAAAGCGGCGAGGAAAAAATGCTGCCAGGCCTTGGCGTGTTGTTCGAGGTGCTATGGCAAGAAGCATCAGAAAACGAGAAGAACGAGATCCTCGAGACACTAGAGCAAGGCTTAAAGCCTCATCAGCAGCAATAAAAGAAGCCGGTTTGCTTATCATAGCAAACCGGCTTTTTCATTTAGCCAGTGATCGGTGTTTCCATCCGAAGCGCTGGATCACGCCAAATTTCGACCCATTTTTTAATCGCAAACACAATGATCACAAATCCTAAGATCAGCATGATAATTGACAGCACCGCATTCAGCACGCTGTAACCTGATGCCTCAGGATTAAGATATACATTTGCTACCATCCAATAGCCTGCATAATTCACTGTCACATATAAGTAAGCAAGTGGAATTAAACAAGTCAGCATATACCGCCTTTTATCTGCAATTTTTAATACAACGGTTGCTCCGATGATTAAGCCGACTGATGCCATTAACTGGTTCGATACACCAAACAATGCCCAAATAGACCCGATGTCTCCAGAGTAAAGCAAGTATCCCCACATAAAACAAGCAAGCGCACTTGCAAACACCGACCCAGGTACCCAGTCATTTCGTTTAAGCGGTTTATATGCTTCGCCAAAGAAGTCTTGAATCAAATATCGCGCCACACGCGTTCCAGCATCAATAGCGGTTAAAATAAAGACAGCTTCAAACATAATGACGAATTGGAAAAAATAAGACGCTAAATGACTAAAGAACGGAATTCCCGTAAAGATATACGCCATCCCTACAGCTAGTGTCACAGCTCCACCCGTTCTTCCTTCTAAATCAAGACCAATTTCCTTACTCAGCTGCGGAAGGTTCTCGACACTCACCCCGAGCGTTCGGAACACTTCTGGCGTACTGTTAATCGCAAAATAATCTCCTGGATGAAGAGCCGTAGCGGCAATTAACGCCATAATGCCAACTAGACATTCTACTAGCATTGCACCAAACGCGACAGGCTTCATATCGCTCCAGCGGTCAAGCATCTTAGGTGTAGTCCCTGACCCAACAAATGCGTGGAAACCAGATATGGCACCGCAAGCAATCGTAATCGAAATAAAAGGCCAGACAGGACCAGCTAAAACAGGACCTCCTCCATTCACAAACTCCGTAAAGGCTGGGAATTGAATCGTTGGATTGACGACAAAGATTCCGGCAATCAATGCGATAAAAACACCTATTTTCATAAAGCTGCTTAAATAGTCCCTCGGTGCGAGCAGCAGCCAAACCGGCAATGCCGCAGCAAAAAAAGCATAGATCGGCAGGGCAAGAGCAAGCGTTTTTGTATCAAGTGTTAAAAGATCACCAAGTGCCGTTCCTTGAATATTCGGCCCAAGGAATACACCAACCATCAGCAAAATAAATCCCGCAGTTGTGGCAAGTTTTAAATTGCCTGTCTTTTTATAATAAAGACCAACCCCCATCGCAATTGGAATCGTGATTCCGACTGCAAATGTTCCCCAAGGGTTACGTTCTAATGCATGAAGCACAACCATAGACAGCCCTGCCATTGTGATCGTAATGATAAACAGCATCGCAAGCCCTGTACAAAATCCTGCTACAGGTCCTAGCTCTTCCTTTGCTACCTCTGATAATGATTTCCCCTTTTTTCGCATCGACGCAAATAAGACGACAAGATCATGTACAGCTCCGCCAATCACTGCGCCAATTAACAGCCAAAGGAGACCCGGTAAATACCCAAATTGTGCGGCTAAAATCGGACCCACTAACGGACCGGCCGCTGCAATCGCAGCAAAGTGATGCCCAAATGTGACCCATTTATTGGTTGGCACATAATCTTTCCCGTCCTCTAATGTGTGAGCCGGTGTAGGATGATCGTCTGTCACCTTTAATACCTTGACCATCATAAATGTGCCATAAAGACGATAGGCAATCGCTAAAATACACATAGATCCTATGACAATTGTAACCGCATTCATTTAACCATCCCCTTCGCACAAACAATTTGTTACAAATATAACATAAATTGATTGATTTTTCTTTCTTTTAAAACCAAGTTGACAAATAAGAATAATATGTTTATTCTTAAGTTAGCTTCACCTACTTCCATAAACTCTCTTTTGACAGGGCGTTCTTTAGGCTCTGTCCTTTTTATTGCTTTCATCTTACAAAAATAAAAGCCAGATCACATGTGCCTTATTCACTAGAATATTTTTTCTTCTTCTGTTAAAAACAGTTCTTTTGACGTAATCAAAAAACAACGTTCATTTCCTGGGAAATTCAATGGAATAAAAAAGCCTTTCCCCTATACTGAGGAAAGGCTTACCTATTAAGAACCGTACGTGATCTGCTCAACCGTTTTTTGATCAAGTCTTTTGATCACTTCTGTTAAAAGCTTCACTGCATTTTCATAATCATCCCGGTGAATCATCGCTGCATGGGTATGAATATATCTGCTTGGTATACCGATAGATAGTGATGGCACGCCATGACCTGTTAAATGGATACCGCCAGCATCTGTCCCACCGCCAGGCATTGAGTCATATTGATAAGGAATGTTCAATTCATCCGCTGTTTGGACAACAAAATCCCGAAGCCCTTTATGGGATACCATCGAAGCATCAAATACAACAATCGTTGGTCCTTTGCCAAGCTTGCTTGTTGCTTCTTTTTCAGTGATGCCTGGCGTGTCTCCTGCTACACCAACATCAATGGCAAATCCAATATCAGGCTGGATCGTAGCCGCTGCTGTTTTTGCACCACGCAGGCCAACCTCCTCTTGTACAGTTGCAACACTGTAAGCAATATTCTCATGCTGAGCATTGTGTAAGTTCTTCATGACATCAATCGCTACTGCACAGCCGATACGGTTGTCCCATGCCTTTGCAAGGAGCATTTTTTCATCATTCATCACTGTAAACTCAAAATAAGGAACGATTTGATCTCCAGGCAGCACGCCCCATTCCATTGCCTGTTCTTTGCTTGATGCACCAATATCAATAAACATATCTGTAATCTCAATCGATTTTTTTCGAGCTTCAGGTGACAAGACGTGCGGCGGCTTTGAGCCAATCACACCTGTGATGTCTCCCTTTTTCGTTACAATGGTGACACGCTGCGCGAGCATGACCTGTGACCACCAGCCGCCGACTGTTTGGAAGCGAATGTAGCCTTTGTCATCAATTTTTGTCACCATGAATCCTACTTCATCTAAGTGACCAGCGAGCATAATTTTAGGTCCGTTTGCGTTTCCTTCCTTCTTAGCGATTAAGCTGCCAAGGCGGTCACTAGAGACTTCATCTGCATATGATTCTATGTATGTCTGCATGACTTTTTTGACATCACGTTCATTTCCTGGAATCCCTTTTGCATCCGTTAGGTCTTTCAGCATAGTTAATGTTTGATCTAGCTTTGTCATTCCATTTATCCTCCTTTATCTTCATGGTGCATTCTTATTATACAAAACCTCTTTCGTTCAATACGATCTTTTTATGAATATTTTTTCGTTTAACGAAATATTTTTTTAAAAAAAGTTGAAACCTTTTGGGCTTTTCATTCGTAGTACATCAGATAACGGTATATTGGAGGTGCATCCTGTCATGTTTGTAATCCTCATTAGACTTGCTCTTGTTGCACTGCTTGTCTACATCTTCTACATGGCGGTAAAATTCTTCTCAAATCCGAGAAGAAAGCTGAAACAAGCACAATTAAAAGAAGGCTTTTATTTTATGGACGAACAGCAAAATGCGCGCAAAAATTTTAATTTCGTCTATAAAGGTGTCTTGTTTGAAGGGGAGAAGCATGTTCCTTCTAAGGATCATCCTCTGTTTGTCCACTCCATTTACGTTTGGACGGAGTCACCCGAGAAGCTAAGTGAATTTACATTAGAAGACTTTGAAAAATTGGAGGAAAACATTATCGAACGTTATCCTCAAACAAAAATTGATTGGGATCAGCCCATTAAAAAAATCAAACAAAAAAAAGGAGCAGACACGCCGTCTTGATGGCGTCTGCTCCTTTTTTAGATGAACTTTATATATCCTAATATGATCAACTGCACCATGATTAACACCGGCATGCCCATTTGAAAGGCAGGATGCTTTGTTTTATGACGGAAATACTGCATCCCTAGATACGATCCAGCAGCCCCAAAAAGCACGGCAGCACTCCATAAGTGCGCCTCTGAAATTCTCCATTTATGCGCTTTTGCCCGGCGCTTGTCCTCTCCCATGAGAAAAAAACCATAGCCATTTACCAAGATCAGCAGTAGAATCAGCGCGATATTCATTCATTTCACCTCACATGATGAGCAAAAAAGATCACCCCTCGACGGAATGATCTTTTATATGACTTACTTGTCTAGTTGTGCTTTTGCAGCATCAGCAAGCTGATTGAATGCACTTAGGTCATTCACAGCAAGGTCAGCAAGCATTTTGCGGTTTACTTCGATACCAGAAAGCTTTAGGCCATGCATTAAACGGCTGTAAGAAAGACCGTTCATACGAGCTGCAGCATTGATACGAGTGATCCATAGTTTACGGAAGTCACGTTTTTTCTGACGACGGTCACGGAAAGCGTAGTTTCCAGATTTCATCACCTGTTGGTTTGCTACTTTGTATAATCTATGTTTTGAACCGAAATAACCTTTTGCTAATTTAAGAACCTTTTTACGACGCTGACGCGACACAGTTCCGCCTTTTACTCTTGGCATTGTAATTCCCTCCTATGATTCCTATTCCAAATTACTTGATGTTTGCAAGTTGTTGTTTGATACGTTTGAAATCTCCAGCACTTACGATTGCGCTCTTACGCAATTTACGTTTTTGCTTTGTAGATTTGTTAGCGAACAAGTGACTTGTGTACGCATGAGAACGTTTAAGTTTACCAGAACCTGTTTTTTTGAAACGTTTAGCAGATCCGCGGTGAGTTTTCATTTTTGGCATTGGATGTTTCCTCCCTCTGTTACTTTACTTTTCGACTTTTGGTGCAAGCATGAGGAACATGCTGCGTCCGTCCATCTTAGGTTTTGTTTCTACTGTTGCTACTTCAGCGCAAGCTTCAGAGAAACGGTCTAACACGCGCTGTCCGATTTCTTTATGCGTAATCGCACGGCCTTTAAAGCGGATAGAAGCTTTCACTTTATCTCCCTTTTCAAGGAATTTGATTGCATTACGGAGCTTCGTGTTAAAATCATGTTCATCGATTGTCGGGCTCAACCGAACTTCTTTTAAGCTAATGATTTTTTGATTCTTACGTGCCTCTTTTTCCTTCTTCTGCTGTTCGAATCGGAACTTACCGTAGTCCATGATTCGGCAAACAGGTGGTTTTGCATTTGCAGCAACTAACACAAGGTCAAGATTGGCTTTCGCAGCAATTTCCAGAGCTTCCTGGCGGGTTTTAATCCCCAGCTGATCGCCATTTTGTCCGATCAAACGAACTTCACGCGCACGAATACCTTCATTAACTAATTGATCTTTGCTAATAGTGAGCCACCTCCATGAGATTTTGAATTGAGTTCACAATTCATTTTGACCATTTCGTTGTATGTTTTACAGGCAAACAAAAAGTGTGGGCATATAAAACACCCACACTGCGAACATTTGCATGAAAAAATAAATGTACGGTCAACCTGTCAACTACAAACACGTGTCAATCAGGTGAGAAGCGGGTGCTTCTGCTTGTGATATCTATTCAATTCGTTAATTATTCTACACAATTTTCATTTGTCCGTCAAGTAACCGAACTCTTGAAACAACTTTTTCATTTTAGCACGATAAAACGAATTGGGCAAGGCTTTTTCAAACAATGACACCATCAAAGTATGAATTGCATAAAGATTGGGATGACAATGACGGTCACAACTCCTACGACCACAACGGCGATACTTGCCATGGCCGCTTCCACTTCTCCCATCTCAATCCCAACAGAGACGCCAAGCGCATGTCCTGATGTACCGAGTGCAAGCCCTTTTGCCACTGGATTTTTAATTCGAAACCATTTTAAGAAGAAAGCACCTAGTGCATACACAATGACTGCATTAAATATGACCGCAAAGGCTGTGATATCTGCGATTCCGCCAATATCCTTTGCAATCGGAAGAGCAATCGCTGTCGTCGCTGCTTGCGGAAGCATACTTTTCATCACAGCCATATCAAGATGAATCCCTTTTGCTACGACATACACGATCGTAATGGAACAAAGTGACCCTACAAAAATAGCGGATAAAATCTGCCACCAATATTTTTTAAGCAATGCGCGCTGCTTATAAAGCGGAATGGCGAAAGCAATGGTCGCAGGCTCTAAGAAAAACTTGATAATCTTGCCGCCCTCATTATAATCTGCATAGGAAAAACCGCCAATTTTTAAAAATAAAATGCCTAACACCATCGCCACAAAAAGTGGTGTGAATAAGAAGAAGCCTTTTGATTTTTTAAATAAGAATGTACCGATTCCAAAGGCGACTAATGAGACGACTATACCAAAATAAGGACTCATCGTACTTGTACCCATCCTGCATACCTCCTTTAATGCGTACTTGAAGCTGGTTTATTTGAATGAGAAGGAGTCGATTTGCTCTCCTTTGTCTCTTTACGTTTCTGTGGTTTTTCTGATAATTGCATGAGAAGCTGCGTGAATAGCCCTGTCGCTGCAAGTAACATAATGGTTGCAATGATAATGACACCGACAACTTGCACACCTACTTCTTGCATGACACCTAGTGATTGAATAACCGAGATACCAGAGGGAACAAATAGAAAGCTAATGAGCCCTGTCAATGATGTACCTAATTGCTCCACCTGCTCCAGTTTGACGATTTTCGTTGTCAGCAAAACAAATAATAGAACCAGACCAATCACAGATGCGGGCATCGGAATTGGTAAATACATTGAAATGAGATTAGAAACGAACATTACGGTTGCAAAGATAAATGCTTGAGATAGAAATCCATATACTTTAGTGGCACTCATGCCCCTTCACCTCTTTCTTCGACTGCCCTCAGTATACGGCATGAAATAAACGAATGAAGCGTTTACAATCAAACTCGCCGGATTCAATGAATGAAATGCAGAAAACGAGTATTGAAATACAAACAAAAAAAGCCGTCCTACTCTAGCAGGAGCGACTTCTTAAGTTCTTTGGCATATGTACGGCTGACAGGAATGATCGACCCGTCTGTCATATGCAGGTTATACGTCGAATTAAACCATGGCTGTACTTCTTTCATATGAGAGGTGTTCACGATATAGCTTCGATGAACCCTCATAAAGTAAGCCTCAGGCAGTTTCTTTTCAATGACCACAAGCGGTTCTGTGACCTCATACATGTGATCCTTTGTTTTCACGACCTTTTTCCCCTCACTGAGCCCTACATACATGATCTCTTCAACTTGCAGGATGACAATTGAGTCATCGACTGAGATGGCTAATTTTTGCTGATGGGGTATTTTCTCATCTGACAGCTGATGGTCATGCATCTCAACAGATTTCCACTTTTTAAACTTTTGGATCGTTTGCAAAAGCCGCTCTTCATCAAATGGTTTCGTTAAGTAATCAAGCGCACTTACCTCAAACGCCTTCAGCGCATATTGATCAAAGGCTGTCGCAAATACGATCGCTGGTGGATCAGACATCCGGTTGAGCCTTTTGGCAATATCAAATCCATTTTCACCTGATAAATCAATGTCTAAAAAGAGCAGGTCCGGCTTATGATCCACCATCCGGTCAAAAGCAGATTCTATATTTTCTGCTTCCTCTATTTGAACATCCTCTTTCGTTCTGCGTAATAAATATTTTAATTCGTCTCTTGCTAACACTTCATCATCTACGATTAATACGTTTATCAACGAAAATCATCCTTTTTTACATAGTCCATTGGAATGCGAAATGAGATGTCAGTGCCTTGGCCGCTATGAATGGCTAGAGCGGCTTGTCTGCCAAAAATCCCTCTTAACCGCTGATCTAAATTAAAAAGAGCCGTACCTGTTCCTTCTTTGGATTCAACAGGCGCTTTTAATAGCTGAGCCATCTTGTCATTCTCGATTCCTTGTCCATTATCCGTCACTTTCATATAAACATGCCCATCTTTCATCAAAGCAGAAACGACGACTTCACAACTCGTTTGATGTTTAGGAAAAGCGTGTCTCACTGCGTTTTCAACAAGCACCTGAAGCACAAATGGAGGAATCATCACCTGCTCCAGCTCCTTTTCAATTTGAAAGGCCACATGGTATTTATTTGGAAACCTCGCTTGTTCAAGCGACAAATATGCTTCTACATGCTGAATTTCTTTATGCAGCGGAATCAGCAGCTGGCGGGCGCCTTGCAAATTAGACCGGAAATAAATACTCAGCTGCAGCAGCAGCTTCCTTGCCATCTCTACATTCGTTCTGCACAAAACAGAGATGGTATTAATGGCGTTAAATAAAAAGTGCGGATTCACTTGCGCTTGAAGCGCTTTGATCTCTGCATCTTTTAGCAGGCGGCTTTGGGTTTCTGCCTCTCCAAGTTCAAGCTGTGTGGAGAACAGCATCGCCAAGCCTTCTGCAAGCTCCTCTTCCACCCTGCTTAATCCGACCGGAGAATTGAAATACATTTTTAACGTTCCGATCGTTTGACCATTGGAGGTGAGGGGCAGCACAATCGCTGCTTGAAGCGGGCAATGAGTGACTGAACAATTGATTTCGTCTTTCGAATGCGCCTTCATAATTTTGCCGCTCAACAATACTTGTTTCGACAGTCCTGTAATCAGGCTTTTCGATGGAATATGATGATCCGTCCCGTCTCCGACATGAGCTAAAATCTTTTCTGTATCTGTTAAGGAAACCGCATCTGTTTCTGTTAGTCGATGAATGATCTCCGCCACACTTTTACAGGACTGTTCATTTAAGCCTTGCCGGAAAAAAGGCAGCGTTTGATCGGCGATCGAAAATACACGGTGTGTCTGCATCGCCTTTGCCTGCTCTTCTTGCCGAATGACTGACTGTAAAATCGATAAAAAGATAAAGCTGCCAATTCCATTCACAAAAATCATCGGCAAGGCAATGATACTCACAAGCCCCCAAGCATCAGCCAATGGCCTTGCAAATAGAAGGATAATAATCATCTGCAAGGATTCCATTGCCACACCAAAAAGTGCGGCTTGGCGAGGTGTCACCATTCGATTCTTCCGTTTAAATCTGCTGCCGACATAGCCTGCAATCACACCGGCTAAAATCGAAGAAATCGCACAGCTGAGTGCCGTGCTCCCTCCGAGTGAATAGCGATGAATTCCAGCTAAAAGCCCTGCACCAATGCCAACAAACGGCCCTCCTATCAATCCGCCCATTTCGATCCCCATGATTCTCGTATTGGCGATCGAGCTTGATGAGCCAAGATGATAGGAAAACTCATGATTCATGACCATCTGCTGCTGGATTTCAATTCCTGTGTAATTGCTGATAATACTAAAAGAAGCAAAAATAAAGACAAGGACCGCCTTTTTTCGAAACCCTTCATTATGAAGCAATAGATTGCGAAAGCCCTTCACATGGGCAAGCACAAACCCTAAAATAACGATGATCCCCACACGCTCGATCATCATAATAATTAAATGAAGCAAACCGGCCACCTCAATTGATGTATGTATTATTTACTGTCTTTCTATTCTATCATGTGCGGTCAATGTTCAATTATCTCTCAAATCTTTTCTTTATTGCCCTCATCTTCTATTGTAAAATGAACATGAGCCGTCACTTGCAATTGAAGGTAACACATACATAACAAGGGAGAAGATCATGAAAGCCGTATTTTTCGATTTAGATGATACTTTGCTTTGGGATGAAAAAAGCATTCACACAACTTTTCAGGAAACATGCCGCGAAGCGGAAAAGAAATATGGACTGAATCCAGCAACATTTGAACAGATTGTACGTGAAGAAGCAAGAAAGCTGTACTCTTCCTATGAAACATATGATTATACTGTCATGATCGGAATTAATCCTTTCGAAGGACTGTGGTCAAATTTTAGTGAACCGATTAGCGAAGGCTTTCAAAAGCTGAATGCCCTTGCACCAGAGTATCGCAAGAACGCTTGGACAAATGGCTTAAAAGAAGCAGGAATTGACGATGAGGCATTTGGACAATATTTGGCTGATTTCTTTGCAGCCGAGCGGAGAAAACGTCCATTTGTCTATGAAGAAACGTACCCTGTTTTAGACCGCCTGAAAGGCAGCTATGAATTGCTCCTTTTAACAAACGGAGATCCTAGTCTTCAAAAGGAAAAACTGGCAGGTGTTCCTGAGCTTGCACCTTATTTTAATGAAATTGTGATTTCAGGAGATTACGGGAAAGGCAAACCTGACCCTGGCATCTTTGAGCACTGCCTTCAGCTGTTAAATCTAACAAAAGACGATGTGATCATGGTTGGAGACAATCCAAAAACAGATATTCTTGGGGCATCTCGCGTTGGTATTCAAACCGTTTGGATCAATCGACATGGCAAGAAAAATGAAACAGATGTAACGCCAGATTATGAAATCAAAGACTTACATGAATTGTTTGATATATTAAAATAGAACAAAAGAGAAAACACCCTTCTCCTGACGAGTTTGGGTGTTTTTGTGTTTTCAAACTACACAATGGCGGCTAGACTTTGCGCTTGCTTGTCTAAGCTGCGGGCTGCTTCTCCTAACTACATTCATAAATTCCTCGCTTGCCTGCTTTACAAGATCGCGATTTGTAAACACCGTTGTCTTGGCCCGGCTCGTTCCGCTGCTGACCATACTTTCGTACTTTCCAAACGTATCATTCAAGAAACTGGATCACCAGTGGGAAATTTTTCCCCATAAGAAAAAGCCAATGATCTCAAGAGAAAGATCACTGACTGCTTCATTGGAAGTATTATTTTTTCGCTTCTGCTACTGCATGTTTCACAAAGGCTTCAAGATCCATTGTTTCTGAATCTTGCTCTCCGTATTTTCTTACATTGACAGCGCCATTTTCTGCTTCTTGATCTCCGACGACTAGCATGTACGGGATCTTTTGCATTTGCGCTTCTCTAATTTTGTATCCAATCTTTTCATCACGGCTGTCAAGCTCTACACGAAGGCCTTCAAGCTGCAAACGTTCTTGCACTTTTTTCGCATAGTCTAAATGGACAGACGGTGAAACCGGGATGACTTGGAATTGTACAGGTGCCAGCCATGTTGGAAGGGCTCCTTTGTATTCTTCAATTAAGAAGGCAACAAAGCGCTCCATTGTAGAGACAACACCTCTATGAATCACGACCGGACGATGATGCTTGCCATCTTCTCCGATATAGGTGAGATCGAAACGCTCTGGTAGTAAGAAGTCAAGCTGTACAGTAGACAATGTCTCTTCTTTTCCAAGAGCTGTCTTGACCTGTACATCAAGCTTCGGACCATAAAATGCCGCTTCTCCTTCTGCTTCATAATAATCATGACCAAGCTCGTCCATTGCATCCTTTAGCATCGATTGCGCTTTATTCCACATCGCATCATCGTCGAAATACTTCTCAGTATCTTCTGGATCACGGTAAGATAAGCGGAATGTGTAGTCATTCAAGCCAAAGTCTTGATACACTTCTTCAATTAAGCGAACTGTACGAATGAACTCTTCTTTGATTTGATCTGGACGAACAAAGATATGTGCATCGTTTAATGTCATCCCGCGAACACGCTGAAGGCCGGATAAAGCACCTGACATTTCATAGCGGTGCATTGTACCAAGCTCTGCAATACGAATTGGCAATTCACGATAGCTATGCGGCTCGTTTTTGTAAATCATCATATGGTGCGGACAGTTCATAGGACGAAGAACAAGATCTTCGTTATCCATTTCCATCACTGGGAACATGTCTTCTTGATAATGCGCCCAGTGCCCTGAAGTTTTATACAATTCGACATTCGCAAGAACTGGTGTATACACATGCTCATAACCAAGACGTACTTCTTTATCGACAATGTAACGCTCAATAACACGGCGGATCGTTGCGCCTTTTGGCAGCCAAAGCGGTAGACCTTGACCTACCTTTTGAGAGTTCGCAAACAGTTTCAGCTCTTTTCCTAGTTTACGGTGATCGCGTTCTTTCGCTTCTTCAAGCAGGCGTAAGTGCTCATTTAAATCTTCTTTGCTGAAGAAAGCTGTACCGTAAATACGCTGAAGCATTTGATTGTTGCTGTCACCTCTCCAGTATGCACCTGCAAGGCTTAACAGCTTAAACTCTTTGATTTTCCCTGTTGATGGCAAGTGAATGCCGCGGCAGAGGTCAAAGAATTCACCCTGCTCATAAATCGTCACGGCTTCACCTTCTGGAATCGCCTCTAACAGCTCAAGCTTCAATTGATCACCAATCGCTTCAAAGCGTTTTTTCGCTTCTTCTCTTGTTACTTCAATTCGCTCAATTGGCAAATTGCTGTTAATGATTTTTTTCATTTCTTTTTCAATCTTAGGTAAGTCTTCAGGTGTGATGGCAACATCGATGTCGACATCATAGTAGAAACCATTTTCGATCACAGGACCTACGCCAAACTGGACATGATGCTCTTTTCCATAAAGACGTTTGATCGCCTGTGCTAGCAAATGTGCTGTGCTGTGGCGCATAATGTCGAGTGCTTCTTCACTTTTATCTGTGATGATCTCGATTGTTCCACTTTCTAATAGCGGCGTACGCAGATCTATTTCTTTGCCGTTCAATTTACCGGCAAGCGCTTTTTTCTTTAGGCCCGGGCTAATTGATGCCGCGATGTCTTCTGTTGTAGCTGTTTTGTCAAACTCCTTGACTGCTCCATCTGGAAATGTAAGTTGAATTTGTTCTGACATCTCTGGTCACTCCTTTTTTTGGCAATATAAAAACCCCGCCCCCTGGAAAGGGACGAGGTTGAATAAACGGAATCGTGGTTCCACCCTTTTTCCCGTATTTGCAGCTTACGTTTTCATAAGCAAACACGGCTTGTGGTTCGATAACGGGAATTCCCGTCAGCCATTACTAAAAAGTTCACAGCTGATGTTCAAAGGTGGTAAAGCAAATGGACCTCTGCTAGGAAGCTTTCAGCCGCGGCTTCCCTCTCTTTAAGCGGGTGTTCATTTGTTCATGTCCTTATCAATACGGTCTCTGTATGAAGTTACACCGTATTATAAAACGTTTTTTCGTGAAAATCAAGAAAGCTTTTCACTTTTCTGTTCCAAATGGTCATGTACAAATTGAACATTCTGTTCTTGAAATGAATGAGCCGGGAATACCTCGACCCTTTCTTGAAAAATATTTTGAATGGTCTGCACCATCGAGTGACCCGTATCATTTGTAAATAGGTCAATCTTTTGCGGCGCTATGGATACGAGTGGTGCAATCAGCTGCGAATCAATATACATTGGATGCTCTCTTACAAACTGTCTGTCTATGTATTGTTTTTGATCACGCTCAGAAGCGTACCGAAATTCCCAAATCATCAGGCGGTCCTGATGCACAACATGTACTTTTTCGAGCTTAGGTTCTCTTGCCATCACATAGTCTCGAAGGGATTGAATGAAGTTTTGATATTCTTGTTCCATTTTGTATTCTTCAATGGAGACTTCAACATAGTTCTTCAGCCTCCTGTCATACTCTGACAGTCTAAATGTCATAAATGAACCAATTGAAAAAATACCTTGCTGTAAAGAAATGGTCTCAAGCTCCTTTGTTAACAGGGCTTCTCTTGACGGTTCTTGATGAATGCCGGGAATATCATCTAAATCCCCGTTCATAATACTGTGGGCGATTGAAAGAATTTGGTGCTGCTCTTCAGGATCTTTAAATAAATAGGTGTTTTCAAGGATGCTGCGCATGCGCTCATTTTCTTTGCATTCCAAAAAAAAGTGAACCAGTAATGGCCGCACAATGGGCTCAAGTCCTTCTTCTGATTCCTTCGCCTCTATGAGAAGCCGGTCTTTCCCTTGTTGAATTGACATGTGATGCCGACTGTCCAAGTGTTCAGCAAGATGTAAAAAAGCGGCGGTATCATATTCATCTTCAAAGATTATTTCAAGCATGTTTGTCCCCCCTAACGACATCTGTTACATATATATGGGGAAAACATAAAAAATAGACGCCTAAAATAAATCAGGCATCTTTCTTTTTAAAATGAGCGGAACGGAGATAAAGATCAGATAAATCAAACAAACGATCACTAAGGCGGCATAATTGCCGCTGACAAAGCTTGAGCCAAGGACATTTAATGCAACTGTACCCGGTATTAAGCCTAAAAAAGTAGCTGCCGTGAATGCACGATAATTCGCACGTGAAACTGCTGCCGCATAGCTGACAAAGTCAAAATGGATCGGGGCAATACGCAATAACAAAATATAAAGAAACCCATGCTCCTGAATGCGGGATGTCACCGCTCTCAGCTTCCGGCTGCTTGATTCTCTGCCTTTCTTTTTTGCACGAAAGGTTGTGGCAAGCAGGAAGGAGCCTGTTGCTCCGGCGGTAGCACCAACGAGGGCATAAATCGTCCCAAGAACACTGCCGAATGCTAAACCTGCTGCCAGCGAAAAGACCGTAAGTGGGACGAGAACAAACGGGCGAAAAAGAGATAAGAACAGAAAAACAAAGGGAGCCAGCAGCCCAAATTGAAGCACCCAATTCTTCACATCTTTCGGCGCCAGCTGAAGGTGCTGTTTGTTCAGCCACCAAAGTAAAGCAGCGAGACCTGCAATCACGAGAAAAAGCAGCCATTTTCTTTTGTTCATTTCATTTGCTCCTCCTTCAGGTGATAGACGCTTTTATAAATGACGGCGGTTTTCTCCTTCGAGCAAGACTGCCTCTGCTAAATAAAGAATCCGTTCCATTAAACGAGCGGCTTTGACCTCTTCTTTTTCCCCGCGCTGTGAGTACGTAAAGTGGTGTTTCAGTTCACTTGGTGAGAAATTAGAAGAGAAGAAAGTCGGCAGCTGCTCTGCCATACGGTATTGTAAGATCGTTCCGAGCAGTTCATCTCGAACCCAGCTTGTCATCGACTCTGCCCCAATATCATCAAGCATTAAAATAGGGGTGGATTTGACCATGTTCAGCTTTGCTTCCAGTGTATGATCGGCTAACGAATTTTTTAACTCTCTCACAAATTCAGGCACGTACACTAGGAGAGATGGGTATTCCTTCTCCGCTAGCTGCTGCGCAATGGCTGCCAGAATATACGTTTTTCCTACTCCAAACTTTCCGTGTAAATATAAACCCTTCCCTTTGCCCGTCTCATCATAGCTTTGCAGGAATTGACCTACTTTTTGAATGACTTCCTGTCTTCCCACAACGTTCAGATCAGTGAACGTCGCTTGAAGAACATTTTGCGGAATGTACATGCTTTTCATAAGCTCTTGCTGTTTTTTCTGTCTATCGAGCCGCAGCTTGACTGGGCAGGGGGAATATTCAATATCAATACTCTGACCTTTGATCACAAGCTTCGGGTGATACCCGTCTAAAATCGCATTGACGTTCTCTTCATCTAAGCAATATGAACAACCCTTCGACTGCTGCACATATTCAAAAAGCCGGTTCAAACTACGATTGATCATGTCTTCGTGTATTTCTTCTTGATGCTCCTGTAAAAAGGCTCTTACATCTTCATCAGATAACACACTCTCTTTAATCTGATTGTATCTCACACGAAAATCTACTCGTCCTTTTAACTGTTCAAATGAACGACCGATCGGTTTCATCCCCATCTCACCTCACCTTAATGTGCATTGTACTTTTTCATATTTTTAAACTGATCTAACAGTTTTTCTTTTTCTCGTTCGAGGTCTTCTGTCGACAGACTGTCTAATTGTTCTTTTGCCGGCTGTTCTTTCGTTTCAGTTTCTTTCATCCAGTCAGGAAGCTTCTCTTCTCGGACAACTTTCCCTGATCCATATGTGCTGCGCTGCTTTTTCTGCTGCGCCCACTCTGTCATTTGCTTGTTCTCTTCTTTGGCAATTTTCATGGCTGCCGCTACGGTTTTAATTTTCTTTCTCACCCAATGAGCGGCGATTTTTTGCATATATGTTTTCGACAGCTTCATATCTGTTTTCAGTAATGTATAGTAGATCAAAACGTTCATGACACCTGGCTCTAGCTGCTGCTCGAGCATAATATCTTCGACAATTCTTAAGTCGGCATACGTTGGCTCAATGCCGTCAGCCATATCTTTTAGCAGCTCCCTAGGCGAAATATGATCGAGCTTTTCAATCAATTTCGCATCTGGCGTATCTGCCACTGGCGCCTTTGAAGCATCTTGACGCAAGTGTCTCGGCTGTTTTTGATCAATGAGTTTTGGCTGCTCGCCTCTGTATTCAATTTGGTACCAGTCTCTTGCGGCTTTTCTCAGCTCTTCTGTTGAGATCATTTGATCCGAACCGCAGGCACCTGCTACAATATTTTGCATTTGAAGCGGGGTGATGCCGTATACAACGGCTAACTTCTTAATGGTTTCTTTCACCTGCTTTGTCAAAGCCTTTCTTGGAATCATCATATCAGACATGCCCGCTAGCAATAGATCGAAATCAAAGGAATCGTCTGAGAGCGGAGCCGGCTGACTCGATCCAACGGTCACATATTCATAGCCCTGATCAAGTGACGACGCCTGATTGATTTCTTCTGTCATCCTTCGTTCACCTGGCTGCAATACGTGAAAGACTTCTTCAAACGACCGCGAGATGTTCTTTGCCTCTGCAGGAACACCTGGATAAGAAAAATAATCACGAAGCTGCTTATATTTTGCTTTCTCTACACGATGGTACAGCAGGACATTCAGCATACCATCCTGGAAAAACTCATCTGGTCTTAGCGGCGGCACAAGCTCATATGTAAACAGTCTGCCTTCTTCCGTTTCCTGTTCATATGTGCGGAGTAAACCAATCGCTTCAAGCTTTAAACGTTCCTCAAAAATATCATTTAAATTCGTTTGCAGCATGACCATGAGCTGCCGATGAGGTGCGGGTTTCCCCCACATACGATTTTGTTCCAGCTCTCCCCACAGCGTCATATATAAGCTGAAAGCGGACATGCCTATAAGCGGCTGATATAAAAGAGTAATGAGCTGTCTATCGATGTCACCGAGCAATGAAGCGCTTTTGACGACATACGGATCGACGGCTAGCACTTCCTTCCAATGCTCTGTCATATGCTGATCCTCCCCATGAATTGCAATTGTTTCTATTGTACACCCTTTTTGCGTTTTACGCTTTACGCAGGAAAAAGAGCGTGAAGAATCTTCAGCTCTTTTTTAGCGTTCTTTCTTTAATAAATCTTTTAATTCATCAATAAAGACGTTGATATCTTTAAACTGCCGGTAAACTGAGGCAAACCTGACGTAAGACACTTCATCAATTTTTGCCAGCTCGTCCATCACCATTTCACCTACAAGCTCGCTTTTCACTTCTGACATGCCTTGATTACGCAGTTCTTTTTCGATATTAAAGCAGACATCCTCCAGCTGCTTTAAAGCAACAGGACGCTTTTCACACGCTTTAATGAGTCCTCTCAGCATCTTTTCGCGGCTGAATTCTTCTCGAATCCCTTCTTTTTTCACCACAATCAGCGGTAATTCTTCTAATTTCTCAAACGTCGTAAAGCGATACTGGCAGCTTTCGCACTCTCTTCTACGACGGATGGATTTCCCTTCATCTACTGGTCTTGAATCAAGCACCCTTGTGCCAAGGTGCTGACATGTGGGACATTTCATTTCATCAGCTCCGATCTATTCTTGGAAGTTGTTTGTCTAGTTCATCATAAAGAGACAAAACGGCCTTCTGACTATAACCAAAATCTGTTGGCAGGACCGTTTCTGTTGTCACATTAAAATCGACAGCTGTTTCAAAAGGACGAATTGAAATGACAGTCGCTACGAGAAAGGCTTTTTTCGGCATTCTGATGTTTGCGCTGATTTCACCTCGTTCTGCTGAAACAGATGTCACTTGATAGGAATCGTTTCGGGAAAGCATGGCTTCCACCGCTTGAAAAACTTGTGCATTCGTCGTTTTGTAGTAATGGCTTTTCAGTTCTGACACTGGATGCTCGTCAGATGTTTCTGTATGGTTTGACATGAACCGTTTGAACTTTTGTCCTAAAGTCATATACGTATCCCCTTTGCCATAATGCCTCTTCTTTATTTTATAAAAAAAACCTTTGTTTTCCTAGAACAAAAGTATAGACAAGTTGGGGAATGTTGGATTTTGTATATCAAACAAATATAAAAAGGAGCATAACACAAAGGCATTTCAATGCTTTTGGCCAGCTCCCATTGCAATCTTTTTTATGTTTACAGTGCTTTGGCTTGTGCCTGTTTCACTTGTACAGGTCCCATGCCTCGAGGAATTTCGATGTTTTCTCTTGTTTCGGCACCTAATTCATCTCCGATATGATCTGCTGCGATATTCGGATCTAGGTCGCCGCAAGTATAAACATCTATGCTCGCATAACCATGTTCAGGAAAGCTGTGAATTGTCAGATGAGATTCAGAAATAATGACAACTCCACTTACTCCTTGAGGTGCAAATTTGTGAAAAGCAACCTCTCTTACTTCAGCTCCTGATTTCAAAGCTGCGTTTACAAACGTTTTTTCAATAAAATCCATGTCGTTCAGTTTATCACAGTCGCATCCCCATAGCTCGGAGATAACGTGACGTCCGATTGTTTCCATCATGGACCCCCCTTAAACAAGAATGAAAGAGTGAAGTTCTAAGCAGCCGGACCGGACATATACCACGGGGGAAAGTTAGTCCAAAGAGGTCCTAACCCTTTAAGTATACCCGAATGAGTCTGCGAACAAGAAGTTCACGAAAAATAGTATACTTTGTTTAGACCCATTTTGCAAGCTGTGTTTTTAGTGGGATTTTCTCTCATTTCTTGAAAAGGGACGTTCGTCTTCTTCATTTCAAACAGCAGAAAGCTCTTTCATCTGCGAACCGACAAACTTCACAAGATCCACCACTCTGCATGAATAACCCCATTCATTGTCATACCATGCAAGAACTTTTACTTTTCTATCCTCCATCACCATCGTTGTCAGTCCATCCACGACAGCTGAATAAGGGTTCGTGTTAAAGTCTGTAGAAACAAGCGGCTCATCCGTGTAATCTAAAATACCGGATAGAGAAGTTTTTGATGCATTTGAGAAGGCTGCATTTACTTCTTCTGCTGTGACATCTTTTTTCAAGTCGACGACAAGATCAACCATCGATACATTGGAAACTGGCACGCGCAGTGCAAGTCCATGCAATTTCCCTTTCATGTGCGGCAGCACTAAAGAAAGCGCTTTAGCGGCACCCGTCGTAGTTGGAATGATGGACTGGGCACACGCTCTTGCCCGGCGCAAATCCTTATGCGGGTTGTCGATATTTTTTTGATCATTTGTATACGCATGAACCGTTGTCATTAAGCCGTTGTCGATGCCGAATTCATCATCTAACAATTTAACAACTGGTGCTAAACAGTTTGTTGTACAAGATGCGTTTGAAATAATGACGTGCTTTTCAGGATCAAGATCATCTTCATTGACACCCATCACAATTGTAATGTCTTCATTTTTACCTGGAGCTGTGAGTATGACCTTTTTCGCTCCGGCATCTATATGGCCCATCGCTTGTTCTTTTGAATTAAATTTCCCTGTTGCTTCTATGACGATATCAATCCCAAGCTCTCCCCATGGAAGCTGCTTTGGGTCTCTGTCATTGAGCAAAAGCACTCTTTTCCCATTTACAATCAGTGCGTCATCTTCTGCTGTCACATCGCATTCGTAACGTCCATGATTTGTGTCATATTTAATTAAATGTGCTAGCGTTTCGGCAGGATAGCTTGCGTTCACCGCTACAATTTGAATTTGATCATCAAGCATTGCTTTTCTGAAGACCATGCGTCCAATTCTGCCAAACCCATTGATCGCTGCTTTTACCTTCATGAACAGGTCACTCCTCTATTATGTGTTATACTCAATAAATTTATTTATGAAATTAGTATATCACATTAGAATGTAATTGCCAGTATATAAACGTATATTTTCTAAAAAGGGCTGTTCTTTTCAAAGGAAATAAGAATAAAGCATAAAAAAAGAAGAGTACGTGTATGTACTCTTACTTATCTGTATGTTCCCATTCATTTAATATGTTCTGCAATTGCTTTCTGATAAAAGCGAGATCTTGTGTGTTTTCTATCACGCGGTCTGCTTTTTTACATTTCTCTCCAAGGGGCTGCTGAGAGTGAATCCGATTCAGCGCTTCTTCCTCACTGAGGTCGTTTCGATTCATGAGTCGTGATAGCTGCAATTCAGGTGTTGTATACACCACAATGATCCGGTCGACAAGACTTTCCAGCTGACTTTCAAATAAAAGCGGGATATCAAGGACAACGAATGTTTCTTGGCTGTTGATCCCTTCATCTCGCTGCCTGAGCATTTCCTTTCGCACTTCTGGATGAACGATCGCATTCAGCTGCTTTCGTTTCTCTTCATTAGAAAAAATAATGGCTCCCAGCTCCTGCCGGTTCAGCTCTCCATTTGGCAGGAGGACACCCTCACCAAAGGTTTGAACGATATGATGAAGGGCGGATGTTCCTTTGGAGACCGCTTCTTTTGCAATCACATCTGCGTCCACAACCCGAATGCCCTGCTCTTTTATCATCTGCGAGACTGTGCTTTTTCCGCTAGCAATCCCGCCTGTTAATCCAATGACAAGCGTCAATTGATTTCCTCCTTTTACAGCTTCCAAACCCCAATTAATATGAGCAGAAGCCCTGGTAAGCATGCGAGTTTATTGATCCAGCGCCAATTTGCCAAGTAATGACCGGCACGCAGCCCGATACACACAAAAAGTGAGCTCATCACTGCCACCGTGATACTCATAACAATTGGAGAAAAGCCAAGAATCGCTGCGCCAATCCCTGCGCCAAATGCATCAATGGATAAAGCAATTCCAAGAAGTACCGCTTCCATTCCATTAATCGTCCCAGATCGGTCAATATCTGCACTTGTCGGCTTTCTTAAAATGTGAATGACAAGCCCAAGCGATTGTACTTCCACATTGAGCAATGTCTTTTCATGAAGAAGCAAATCACGCTCTTTCGCTGGTTTGTAAAATTGATACAGGACCCAAAGGCCAATGGCAATTAAAATGCCTCCCCCCAGTTTATCGGTCACTGAGACAGGGAGAAATGTCGTCAGCAGGCTGCCAATCAGCATAGAAATGAGCAGCACAATCCCTGAGCAGCATGCAATAATGACGATGGCTTTAAATGGGATCCTCATTTTGCGAAGCCCATACGTAAAGCCTACAGAAAAGCTGTCGATGCTGACTGCAATAGCTAAAAACAGGAGCGAAATCGAAATCATACCTGAACTCTTCCTTTCTGTTCATGCAACGATGATCAAGAGTCTCTAGGCGTCCTTAGACTCTTCTTCACTATATGAAGAGCAGGTGGGCTGTGTGTCAGTCTACACCTTGCTGAAAAATGAATGTTTTTTATCGTATGCATAGCAAAAAGGAAGCATGCTCATGGCTAAACTTTATTGAGGACGTTTTTGGCAGGTCACACAAAAGTGCGTGCCGCGCCCTCCGACCACTGTTTTCTCGATGATGCTTCCGCATGTTTGGCAAGGCTCTCCCCGCCGGTCATATACAAGAAGCTGCAGCTGAAATGTTCCAATATCTCCTTGTGAGTTGATATAAGAACGAATCGTGCTTCCTCCCGCATCTACCGCTACTTGAAGCGTATCGATGATCTGTTTGTGAAGCACTTTGCAGGATTTCAGGCTGAGCTGATTCGCTTTCGTTTCTGGATGAATACCTGATTTAAACAGGACCTCATCTACGTAAATGTTACCAAGTCCTACGACAATCTTTTGATCAAGCAGTGCTGTTTTAACCACGCGGGTTGTTTTTTTCAATTGCTCCCATAAATACTCAGGAGTGAACTGTTCATCAAATGGTTCATATCCCAGCTGAGAAAGCGGGAGTTCCTTTTCCTCTTCACCCGGCTGAAATAAATGCATCGTGCCAAATTTACGCACATCATGGTACCGAAGCTCAGTACCATCTGTAAACGTAAAGACGACGTGTACGTGTTTATCATAAGGCTCATGCGCTTCATGTACACGGTATTTCCCTTCCATCCTTAAATGGGAGACCATCACATAATGGTCTAAATGAAAGAGGAGGAACTTTCCTCTTCTTTCAATGGTTTGTATGGTTTCTCCTACCATTCTTCTTGCGAACTCTTCCGGCTCCCCAGGACGTTTGATGATGTTTGGCCATTTGATATCGACCGTTTCAATCGTTTTTCCTTCGACTAACCGCTTGAGAGTGCGCCGGACGGTTTCAACTTCTGGTAATTCCGGCATGCTCCTCGCTCCTTTTTCTCTCTATTATTTATTTCGCATCGTACCAAGATGGACCTGAAGCAAAATCAACTTTTAGCGGCACATCAAGCTGAAGTGCGTTTTCCATGACTTCAGGAACAATCTTTTCAAGGATGGCGATTTCTTCTTTCGGCGCTTCGAAGATCAATTCATCGTGCACCTGTAATAAAAGATTTGCCTGCAGGTTTTCTTCTTTGAGCCTTCGCGCCATATCAATCATCGCTTTTTTAATAATATCAGCTGCACTGCCTTGGATCGGTGTGTTCATGGCTGTTCGTTCTGCAAAGCTTTTGATATTAAAATTACGGCTTGTGATATCCGGGATATACCGTCTGCGTTTGAGAAGCGTCGTGACGTAGCCTTTTTGTTTCGCTTCTTGGACGATTTCTTCCATATAGGTTTTCACGCCTTTAAAGCTTGTTAAATAGCGTTCGATAAAAGCGGCTGCTTCTTTTCTTGTGATCCCAAGGTTTTGAGAAAGTCCATAATCGCTGATTCCATATACAATACCGAAGTTTACAGCCTTGGCTTGTCTTCTCATAGCGGAAGTCACTTCTTCTTCTGAGACATGGAACACGTCCATCGCTGTTTTCGTGTGAATGTCCATGTCTTGCGTAAACGCTTCGATCAAATTCTCATCTTGTGAAATATGAGCGAGCACACGCAGCTCGATTTGTGAATAGTCTGCTGCAAACATGAGCCAGCCTTCTTTTGAAGGAACGAATGCTTGACGAATTTTCCGTCCTTCTTCTAAACGAATCGGGATGTTTTGAAGATTCGGATCTGTTGAGCTTAATCTTCCTGTTTGCGTGAGTGCTTGATTAAATCTTGTATGCACTTTATGTGTATCCTTGCGCGTAACTTTCATTAACCCTTCTACATAGGTCGATTGCAGCTTTCCAATTTGTCTGTAGTGCAGAATGGACCGAATGATTTCATGCTTATCTTCAAGCTTTTCAAGCACATCTGCAGACGTCGAGTAGCCTGTTTTTGTCTTCTTGATAATCGGCAGACCTAATTTTTCAAATAGGATGACGCCAAGCTGTTTAGGAGAATTGATGTTAAACGTTTCTCCTGCTAAGCGGTGAATGGTTTCTTCATATTCTTTGAGTTTTTTCGTTAATTCTTCACCCATTTTCTCTAGGCGCTCTATATCTACCTTTACTCCAAGAGATTCCATTTCACCTAAGATGAGAGCAAGTGGCAGCTCTAAATCTTCATACAGTTCGTGCTGATCATTTTTTTCTAATGCTTCAAGTGTTAAATCATGCAAGGCTGAGATCGCCGCTGCTTTTCGTCCAAGATGTTCTTTCAGTTCATCTTCAGGTGGAATCGCCTGCTTTGCTCCTTTTCCGTATACTTTTTCATCAGAAAGAGCGATATTCAGACCATATTCCTTCGCTACACTCGCGACGTCCTCATATGATTTCTGCGGGTTGACGACATAGGAAGCGAGCAGAACATCATTATCGACACCTTTTAGATCGACATCATGCCATCTCAGGGCGACAACTGCTCTTTTTGAATCAAAGACCCATTTTTTCTTTGTTTCATCCTGTACCCATTCTTTAAATGCTTCTGATTGAAGCGCATCTTCTTTCGTGATAAAAAACGCACCATTTTCATTATGGATCGCAAAACCGATCAAATCCGCTTCGTGATAATTATCTCCAAGCTGTTCTACCACAAGGGCTGCATGATCTGTCAGCATGTCGTCCGTTACAGCTGTCATTTTTTTCACTTCTAATGCATCTACTTCGACCTGTTCATCTGTTTCTGGTGCTTCTCCTAGACGCTCTAGCAGCGTTTGAAAGCCCAGTTCTTTATAAAGAGAGATCACTTGATCCATGTGAGGGCCTTCATATGCCAAATCTTTGCTTGACACATCAATAGGTGCTTCTACAAGAATCGTCGCCAGCTCTTTACTCATGACTGCTTGTTCTTTATATTCTTCAAGTTTTTCTTTTAGCTTTTTCCCGCTCACTTCATCAATATGTTCAAGCAGGTTCTCAACTGTTTCAAACTGCTTTAACAATTTAATCGCTGTTTTTTCGCCTACACCTGGGACGCCTGGGATATTATCTGAGGAATCTCCCATCAGCCCTTTCATATCAATGATTTGATCTGGTCGCAGGCCATATTTTTCTTCAATATGAGCAGGTGTGTAATATTCTACTTCTGTGATGCCTTTTTTCGTAATAGCCACTGTCGTATGATCTGTTGAGAGCTGTGTTAAGTCCTTATCTCCTGAGAAGATTTTGACTTCAAAGCCGTCTTTTTCTGCCTCGACAGCCAATGTACCGATAATATCATCTGCTTCATATTGAGGAAGCTCGTACCTTTTCACCTGATAGGCATCTAATAGTTCACGGATGAACGGCATTTGTTCTGATAGCTCTGGCGGAGTTTTTTGTCTTCCGCCTTTATATTCTTTAAATGTCTCGTGGCGGAACGTTGTTTTTCCCGCATCAAATGCGACGAGCATATGGGTAGGCTTCTCGTCCTCCAGCATCTTCATTAAGATCATCGCAAATCCATAAATAGCATTTGTATGTACGCCTTTATCATTTGATAATAGCGGCAAAGCAAAGAAGGCTCGATATGCGAGGCTGTTTCCATCCACTAACACTAATTTCTTTTTGTCTGTCATGTTTTAATCCTCCATCGGCTGAGCCATCTCAGCCGTCTCTTTCACACATTGTATCTTCATTTTATCAAAGTTTATTTTGAAAAGAAAATAGTCGAGCCTGCATAAAAAAGGGACGAAAACAACAAGTGTTTTCGTCCTTCCAAAATTGGCTCCTTGGATGAAGGGGTTCCTATTCATCCTATCAATGAATGTTTAACAAAACATGAATTCATTGTAAAGATCATGTAAATTTTAACGTGACTTTCCTTTTTTTCTCTAAGTCGATTTCAGACTCACTGTAAAAGTCGTCCCTTTACCTTGTTTGCTGTGGACAGAAATCGTTCCTTCATGCGCTTCCACAAGGTGTTTGACAATGGCAAGACCAAGACCTGTACCGCCTGAATTCCTGCTTCTATCTTTATCAATTCGATAAAATCTCTCAAATATTCTTGGAATCTCGCTTTTCTTCATGCCGATTCCTGTATCTGCTACATCAAATTCATAGGCACCTTTCCGCGGTCTTGCTGAGATGGTAACACTTCCTCCCTCTGGTGTATAGGTCAGGGCATTATTGACGAGATTGAGGAAGATTTGCTTTAACCTTAGCGGGTCTGCCATGACATAGACCGGTTCTTTTGGGACACGCACATGTAGTTGAATGCCTTTTTCTGTAGCCTTTTGACTTAACAGCACTTGAATCTCTTGGATGATTTCTGTCGCATTGGCTTCTTGAATATTCAGCTTGAATTGCTGCTGCTCAATTTTAGAAAGATCAAGTAAGTCTTGAATCAATGTTTCTAGACGGACACTCTCTTTTAAAATGATAGAAAGGAATTCTGTCAGTGCTTCTTTGTCATCAATTGCGCCATCAAGAAGGGTTTCAGAAAATCCTTTAATCGATGTAATCGGTGTTTTTAACTCATGAGACACATTGGCAACAAAGTCTTTTCGCATCTGCTCCAGCTGCTTCGTTTCTGTCACGTCATGAAACACGAGGACAATTCCTTTCCATTCATCGTCTGTACTTAAAATGGGTACACCATCCACTTGGAAGTAGCGGCGTTCAATGTCAACGGCTAGACGTAAAAACTTCCGCACCTTCGTTTCTGTCATGAAAATTTCGTCAATTAATTCGATAATCTCTTCATGTGTAAACGCTTCGTGATACAGCTTGTGCATGTAAATGTGCTTTTGTACCTTAAACTGCTTGCGGAAGGTTCGATTGACTAGGTGGATATAACCCATCTTATCAATCAAAATAATCCCCGCTCCAATATTTTCAATGACCGTTTGCAGCCGGTCTCTCTGCATTTCACCGGCACTTGTCATTTCTTGAAGACTTCCTGCCAAACGCTTCATGGAAGTATTCAGTTCACTTGTTTCAATCATCAACTCTTCATAGTTATTCGTATCATAGTTCCCGCGTTCCAGCTGTTTGGCTACCTTTGTAGCATAATCAATTGGTTTCACATATTTCATCGACATGCGGTACCCAAAGAAAACGATGATGATAATCGCCGAGCCAAGACAAAAGGCTAATGCAAGCCAGAGCTGGCCGTCAATTTCATTTAAAGGCTCGTATGACGCATGGAGAAATAAATAACCCGCTGGTTCGTTTTGTTTCAGGATCGGGACAGCATAATGAAACAGCGCATCCTTCTCATCGTCAATGACGACCCCTTTTGTTTGGAGACGTTCATTGTTCAGCGTGTTTCGAATGATGGCCCTTTGTTCTGCTTGACCCGTTGTATGTATGATATTCCCCTTCAGGTCCACAATCGACGCATTCATATCAAAATGCTGCTTTGCCTGATGGAGGACCTCCTTGTTTTGCTTCGCCTTCAGATCGTCACCATTCATGGAAGACATTAGGAAGCTCGATTCCTTTTCCATTCGTTCCGTTAATTTGGTTTCATAGAAAACATGGAACATGTGGTCCAAGAAAAGACCAAGTGCCACAAACACAATAAAAAGGAGAAAAATGAGTCCCGAAAACAGACGGGTTCTAATTTTACTCATTTGACTTTGGCTCCTCCAATTTGTAGCCTAAGCCGCGAATCGTTTTAATGTATGTTGGTTTTTTCGTGTTCTTTTCAATTTTGTCCCGCAAGTGGCTAATATGGACATCCACAATACGAGTGTCACCTGCAAAGTCATAATTCCAAACGGCACTTAACAATAAATCACGCGTGAGGACACGTCCTTTATGCTTCGCCAAATAAAGCAGCAGTTCAAACTCTTTTGGTGTGAGCTCTAGACGTTCTTCCTGGAAATAGACTTCGTAGTGTTCTGGTAAAATGCGCAGTTCACCAATTTTGATTTGGTCTGCAATGATCTCTTCCTTCTCCTCTTGCGTGGGGGCAGGCTGAGATTGCTGTGCTCTTCTCAAGATGGCTTTTACCCGAGCACCCACTTCTCTAGGACTGAATGGCTTTGTCATGTAATCATCGGCTCCAAGCTCAAGGCCTAGCACCTTATCAAATTCATCGTCCTTTGCTGTCAGCATTAAAATAGGGAACATCATTTTTTGAATTCTCAGTTGTTTGCACACTTCAATGCCGTCCATCTTCGGAAGCATTAAATCTAATACAATGAGATCAGGCTGTTCACTTGCTGCTTTTTCAAGCGCTTCTTCCCCGTCTCTTGCTGTGACGACATCATAGCCCGCTCTTTCAAGGTTATAGCTTAGAAGTGTTACAATCGATTCTTCATCATCCACAACTAATATTTTTTTATTCATGTTGTGCCTCCAATTAGTGATTTCCCCTGCATCCGTTTTTTGTATCTTATGTGAAAAGCGAGAAGTCATGCTTTCTCTTTCATTTTAACGAAAGCTTAACAAGAGGACAATTTAAAATTTCGACAAGATTTGTTTTGTAAACAAAAAGAAGACTCCTCATGAGAGAAGCCTTCTTTTTTATTCATATTAAGACAATACTTTCATGACATTCTTAACAGATTCAACAGAACGGTCAAGCTGACTTCTTTCTTCTTCTGTCAGCTCAAGCTCGATGATCTTCTCAAGACCGTTGCCACCTACGATTGTTGGTACACCTAGGTAAATGCCTTCGTAGCCATATTCACCTTCAAGGTAAGCAATCGTCGGCATGACGCGGCGCTGATCTTTAAGGATCGCCTCAACCATTTCGACTAGTGAAGCAGCAGGAGCATAATATGCACTACCGTTACCTAATAGGTTCACGATTTCGCCGCCGCCTTTTCTTGTTCTTTCAACAATTGCATCAATTCGATCTTTTGGAATCAATGTTTCAAGCGGGATACCGCCTGCATAAGAGTAACGAACAAGAGGAACCATGTCATCGCCATGTCCACCAAGTACAAAGCCCGTCACATCTTTAACAGATAGGTTTAATTCTTGAGCAACAAACGTACGGAAACGTGCTGTATCAAGAATGCCCGATTGTCCAATGACTTTTTCTTTTGGTAATCCTGATTCTTTATAAACTGCATACGTCATTGCATCAACAGGGTTTGTTAACACAACAATGATGGCTTCTGGAGAATATTTAACGATTTCGCGTGTCACACTGCGCATGATTTTTTCATTTGTTGACACGAGATCGTCACGGCTCATTCCCGGCTTTCTTGCAATTCCCGCCGTAATGACCACGACATCAGAACCGGCTGTATCTTCGTAGTTAGAAGTTCCTGTAATGTTTGCATCGAAGCCTTGAACAGGACTTGCTTCCAGCATATCAAGTGCTTTCCCTTTTGTTGGGTTCTCAAGCTGCGGGATATCGACTAATACGACGTCCGCTAATTCTTTTTGAGCCGTTAGAAATGCTGTAGTTGCTCCAGTAAAGCCTGCTCCGATGACAGATACTTTTTTACGCTTGTTTGCCATTTCCTTTTTCCCCTTTAACTTTAAAGTTTAAGAATCAAGACAAGTTTTTGATGAGCTCGTCAGCAAACTCAGAACATTTCACTTCTGTTGCGCCATCCATTAATCTAGCAAAATCGTAAGTGACGACTTTTGATGCAATTGTTTTTTCAACAGATTGAATCACTAGATCAGCTGCTTCCTGCCAGCCAAGGTGCTCAAGTAAAAGCACGCCTGATAGAAGAACAGAAGATGGATTCACTTTATCAAGACCAGCATATTTAGGTGCTGTTCCGTGAGTCGCTTCAAAAATAGCGTGTCCTGTTTCGTAGTTGATGTTCGCACCTGGTGCGATACCAATTCCACCAACTTGTGCTGCAAGAGCATCAGAGATGTAATCTCCGTTTAAGTTCATTGTTGCCACAACATCGAACTCAGCTGGACGAGTTAGGATTTGTTGAAGGAAAATATCTGCAATGCTGTCTTTGACAATAATTTTGCCAGCAGCTTCTGCTTCACTTTGCGCTTTGTTTGCCGCATCTTTTCCATCTTGTTCTACAATACGATCATATTGTGCCCATGTAAAGACCTTGTCGCCAAACTCTTTTTCAGCCACTTCGTAGCCCCAGTTTTTGAAGGCACCTTCTGTAAATTTCATGATGTTTCCTTTGTGAACAAGCGTCACAGACTTACGGCCTTGGTCGATTGCATATTGGATAGCCGCTCTGACAAGGCGAGAAGTTCCTTCTTCAGAAACTGGCTTGATTCCGATACCTGACGTTTCTGGGAAACGGATTTTGTTTACACCTAATTCATTTTTCAAGAAGTCAATTAACTTCTTCACTTCGTCTGATCCTTTTGCATACTCGATGCCAGCATAGATATCTTCTGTGTTCTCACGGAAGATGACCATATCTGTGTCTTCTGGACGTTTCACAGGAGACGGTACGCCTTGGAACCAGCGAACTGGACGTAAGCATGTGAATAGATCAAGCTCTTGTCTAAGTGCCACGTTTAATGAACGGATTCCTCCGCCGATTGGTGTTGTCAGTGGTCCTTTGATCGCGATTAAGTATTCACGAATGTCTTCAAGTGTTTGCTCAGGAAGCCATTCTCCAGTTTTATTGTAAGCTTTCTCACCTGCATATACTTCTTTCCAAGTGATTTGCTTTTCACCTTTATATGCTTTTTCTACAGCTGCTTCAAGTACTCTTGATGCTGCTTTCCAAATGTCAGGACCGATTCCGTCCCCTTCGATAAACGGGATAATTGGATTATTTGGTACATTCAATACGCCGCCAGTAACTGTAATTTTTTCGCCTTGTGACAATGATATTACCTCCCAGGTTATGTAGTGAATATTTGAAACTTCTTGGCTTGATGTCTGCAAGCGAAGAAGTTTTTCACGTGATTCGTTTTTTGTTGATATAGAGGCTGATTGGCCTTCCTGAGGATCAGCCCCCGCTTATTCTATAAACATTAGTCTCTTTCACTGATCGGAACAAAGGTTTGAAGATCAGGTCCAATGTAGTCAGCTCTTGGACGGATGAGACGGTTGTTGTCATACTGCTCTAGAATGTGAGCAATCCATCCAGAGAATCGGCTGATCACGAAAATTGGTGTAAATAAGTCATGATCAATCCCAAGACTGTGATATACAGATGCAGAATAAAAATCAACATTTGGTGGAAGATTTTTCTCTGATGTCACGATTTCCTCTGCGCGAACAGACATTTCATACCATTTCGGCTCGCCAGTGAGGTTTGTTAAACGCTGGCTCATTTCTTTTAGATGCTTTGCACGCGGGTCACCTTGACGGTATACGCGGTGGCCAAAGCCCATAATTTTTTCTTTCTTCTCTAGCTTACCATGAATATAGGAATCTACGTTTTCAACTTCGCCAATTTCTGAAAGCATCTTCATCACGCCTTCGTTGGCTCCGCCATGAAGTGGCCCTTTCAGCGCACCGATAGCCGCTGTTACACCAGAGTAGATATCTGATAGTGTAGCAACACATACACGTGCTGTAAATGTCGATGCGTTTAATTCATGATCCGCATGTAGAATGAGTGCCTTATCAATTGCCTCAATTTCTACTGGTGACGGCTCTTCGCCATTTAGCATATACAAGAAGTTCGCAGCATAGCTGTATTCTTCTTTTGGCTGTACAGGCTCAAGTCCCTTTCGAATGCGTGAAAACGTAGCGACTAGTCCAGAAATTTTCGCCTGTAAACGAATGGCTTTTCTGTAATTCGCTTCTTTGTCCATAATCTCTGATTCGTCATCGAGTAAACCTAGTAAGGATACCGCTGTACGAATCGCAGACATTGGATGAACCCCGTCCAGCGAATACGATTTAAAGTGCTCAATGATTTCTTGCGGAATGTGAGCATTTTCATTGAGCTGCTGTTTTAACTCACTCAGCTCTTGCTCATTCGGCAGCTTTAAGTGCCATAACAGGTAGACAATTTCTTCGAATGTAGCTTTTTCAGTTAAATCATCGATATTGTACCCTACATAAGTAAGAGTATCATCAATAATTGAGCTTACGGATGAAGTTGTTGCCACAATACCTTCAAGACCTCTTGTTGCTGTCATGTTCAATCTCCCCTTTTTAAAAAGATTCCCCTTCGTTGCAGAATTCTCGCTTTTTGAAAGCGCTATCCAATCCGAATAAGACGGCAGGTTCAGAAAAGAAAATGCTTACATTTACCTATACGGTTAGAGCGCTTTTAGCCTCATATCTCTTGTGTGATCAATGAGTTCAAAATTAAGCCTATTCCCATTATAAACAATAATCAGACATTTGTTAAATGTTTAACTATAATTTTTTTTGATATTTTTTTTTCCAGTCTTCCATATAAGGCATGGAATAAAGGGATTTTGCTTCTTTTATTATATTTAATTATGTTTTTTTGCAAAAGCTCACGCAAGAAAAAAATAAAAAAGAAAGTGGCATGAACCACTCTCTTTTCAACCGCTGAAAAATTTCACAGCCTGCATCGCCAAATAAGCAATTCCTGCTCCGATCAGCGGACCGACAGCTACACCTTTAAATAAGCTGACTGCCAAAATTGTCCCGAACACAAGCGCTGCCGTGATATGCGGATCATTTTCGAGTAGCACAATACCGTTTTTTGCGATTAATGCTACTAATATACCCGCCCCAAGTGCAATCCAAGCATAAGAAGATTTCATGGCTTCTCCAAGCTGCTTAAATCCAATGTCACCTGTTGCAATAGGAACAAGCACAGCAATTGTAATGACGGTGACACCCCAATTGATGCCTTTTGATTGGAGAACCGGGAAAATTTTTTGATCCAAACCAATCAGCTTAATCGCAATCAGCACAGAAACCGCTAAAATTAATGAATTGTTCTTTGCAATAAGTGCAATAACGAGTAAAAGAACCAAAAATAAATTTGCTTGAGTAAACATACGCCGCCCCTTCCTTTCTTTTTATTGCGACCTTTTCATATTACTAATCTTTTTGAATAAAATGAAGTATCGGACATGCTTGTTTTTTGGAGGGGATTGTGTGAATCACACCTATATGGCCATTTTTCTGCGAAGTTTGATGATGATCAGCATTGCTGTATTTGCGGTTGTCTTTTTATATCAGTCTTTTCCTTTTTTATATCCTTTTTGGATTGCACTTATTGTATCCTGCCTGATTCATCCTGCCGTATGCAAAATAGAAGAGATCACCGGAATGCCGAGAGGAATTGTAGTAGTCATTGTACTATTGCTCTTTTTAGTGGCAGCAGCCGGTTTCATCACACTCTTAGTAGCAGAAATTATTTCAGGAAGTGCTTATTTAGCAAAGGTTCTGCCTGGACACCTTGATCAAATGATTGGTATTGTCGAACGGTTTTTTACAGATAAGATTCTGCCTTTGTACCATGATGTCACCGCCCAATTTAATACGCTTCAAGCAGGTCAAAAGGAATCGATTTTAGGACAAATCCAAGCGCTAGGCGATGAAGCTGCCGCAAAAATAGGGACTTTTCTTTCAAAAACGCTCGAGCTTATCCCGGCTTTTTTAGGTCTTTTGCCTGATGCAGCCGCAACCCTTTTGTTTTCTGCACTGGCGACTTTTTTTATCACGAAAGATTGGTTTACGTTAAAAAAATATGGCTCTCGTATCTTTCCCGCAAAATGGAGGCAGCATACACGCGCCATTTTATCTGAAATCAAAAAAGCCATTACCGGTTTTATGAAGGCGCAGCTTCTGCTTGTTGCTATGACCATCGGCCTCGTCGTCATTGGGCTGATCATCTTAAAAGTCGAGCATGCCTTTGTCATTGCTTTATGTATTGGGTTTGTCGATTTACTTCCTTATATCGGGAGCGGTACTGTTTTTCTGCCTTGGATCATTTACTCCGCTATGACAGGAAACCTTTCACTCGCTATCGGGCTCGGCATTTTGTATATTGTCGTGCTCATTCAAAGACAAATTTCAGAGCCAAAAGTCTTAAGCAAGTCCATTGGGCTTAATCCTTTAGCAACGCTTGTGGCATTATTTGTCGGGTTAAAATGCTTTGGTTTTCTTGGACTTGTCATTGGTCCTGCTTCCCTTGTCGTGTGGCAGGCATTTCGTAATGCAGGTGTTTTTAGAGATATCTATCAATACATTCGGTACGGCATGCAAAAGTAAAAGAGACCTTGAGCTCAAGGTCTCTTTAGCGAATAATCGTATAGCGATTGCGATTAGACATGTTTCTAAGCCAGCGTTCAAAGAGCGGCTTGATTTGCTTTCTCGTCATCGGAATGAGTAGCAGCGCACCAATGATATCCGATAAGAAGCCGGGAATGAGCAGCAGCAGGCCGCCAATCAGAATGCAAAAACCATCGACAATCGTTACCCCTGGCATTTTGCCATATTGTAAATCTCTCTGCACTTTTTGAAAAGCTTCGATTCCTTGCTTTCTTGCAAAATAAGCACCTAGTGCACTCGTGAGTACGATCATCAGCATCGTTGGCAAAATGCCAATGATTTTACTTGATATTAAAAACAAACTGATTTCCAATGCAGGGAACAGAATCAATAATAGTAGCAAATATTTTTTCAACCATATCACCTCATGGGGTATCTTTCATCGAAAGCTGTTTTACTTTTTTTAGTGTAACATAAAAAAAGAGAGGAGTCAGATAACTCCCCTCGTGTGTATGATTTAAAGGACGCTTGCACGGCCTTTGTAGATCGCTCCGCGTGCCGGATCTACTGTGATCTCTTCGCCTTCTTTTAGCAGTGTTGTTGCGCTGTCAAGACCCACAATCACTGGAATACCAAGGCTGAGTCCAACGACTGCTGCATGGCTTGTTAAGCCGCCTTCTTCAGTGATCAAGGCAGATGCTTTTTCTAAAGCACCCATCATATCACGGTCTGTACAGTTTGCGACAAGAATCGCCCCATCGTACATTTTTTCGTCTGCTTCTTTTCCGCTTTGTGCAATGACAACCGGTCCAAATGCAGATTTACGGCCAATTCCTTGACCTTTCGCAATGATGTCACCAACAACATATACTTTCATTAAGTTCGTTGTACCTGTTTCACCAACTGGCACACCAGCTGTAATGACGATTAAATCGCCATGTCTCACATAGCCCGTTTCAATCGACTTCTCGACTGCATTCTCAAGCATTTCATCAGTAGACGTCGTTTTTGATCCGCTCTTTGCAAATACACCGAATACGAGAGACAGCTTTCTTGCTACTGATTCGTTTGCTGTGACCGCTACGATTGGTGCTTTTGGTCTATATTTTGAAATCATTCTCGCAGTATGACCGCTTTCCGTAGGTGTCACAATCGCTGCCACGTCAAGCTTCATCGCTGTATGTGCAACAGATTGACCGATGGCATCTGTAATGCTGACTTCTACTTCTTCGCTTCTGCGAGAAAGAATTGCTTTATAGTTGAGTGCATCTTCTGAACGTGATGCAATGTTATGCATCGTTTGTACAGCTTCCACTGGATATGTTCCTGCTGCTGTTTCACCAGAAAGCATAATCGCATCTGTGCCATCAAAAATGGCATTTGCCACGTCACTTGCTTCCGCACGAGTTGGACGAGGATTACGCTGCATGCTATCAAGCATTTGGGTAGCTGTGATGACAGGTTTGCCTAAACGATTGCATTTTTTGATCAGCATTTTTTGAACAAGCGGTACTTCTTCTGCCGGGATCTCTACACCAAGATCTCCACGCGCAACCATCAAACCATCTGATACCTCAAGGATTTCATCGATGTTATCAACACCCTCTTGGTTTTCAATCTTAGGAATGATTTGAATGTCAGCCGCATTATTCTTTTCAAGAAGCTCACGAATTTCAAGCACATCAGAAGCTCGTCTAACAAAAGAAGCAGCGATGAAATCGACGCCTTGTTCAATTCCGAACAGAATATCATTGGCATCCTTTTCTGTAATACCTGGCAGGTTCACACTTACACCTGGTACGTTTACACCTTTTTTGTTTTTGAGCGTGCCTGTATTCATGACCTTTGTGACGATTTCTTTGCGGTCCATGTTAATTTCTTTCACTTCTAAACCAATAAGACCATCATCTAATAGAATCGTTGAGCCCACTTCTACATCATCAATTAAATCTTCATACGTCACACTAATTTTTTCCGTATTTCCAACAATGTCTTCCATACTCACGATAAGATCTGCACCAGCGACTAGCTCAATTGAGCCGTTTTCAACTGTACGTGTACGGATCTCTGGACCTTTTGTATCAAGAAGGATCGCAATGTCCTTGCCTAATGTTTTACCTGCTTTACGAATGTTTTCAATGCGTGCACCATGCTCTTCAAAATCTCCATGAGAGAAGTTTAGTCTGGCTACATTCATTCCTGCTTCAATCAATTCAGTCAGCTTTTCAATGGTTTCACTTGCTGGACCGATTGTACAAACGATTTTTGTCTTTCTCATTACTGTTCCTCCTAAGGTCTTCTCGTTTTATATAGAGAGCTCTTGTGAAAGTCGGTACATATTTTGATCGACTGTATGTTTTTTATCTAAGATATCTAAAATATCGTGATGAACGAGTTCGTTGCTTTGAATGCCCACACAGCGACCGCCTTTTCCTTCAAGAAGAAGTTCTACTGCGTATGCTCCTAAACGGCTTGCCAGTACTCGGTCAAATGCGCTTGGAGAACCTCCGCGCTGAATATGTCCTAAGACAGATACACGGGTTTCAAGGCTTGTCTCCTCTTCAATCCGCTTACCAAATTCAACACCGCTGCCTACGCCTTCTGCGACGATAATGATACTGTGCTTCTTGCCGCGCTCGTGCCCTCTTCTTAACCTCGCAATAATTTCATCCATGTCATAGTCTGCTTCAGGAATCAAAATAGATTCGGCTCCGCCTGCAAGACCTGACCAAAGAGCAATATCACCAGCATGTCTTCCCATTACTTCCACTACGTATGTACGTTCATGAGATGTGGCTGTATCACGAATTTTATCAATGGCGTCAATGACTGTATTCAGTGCTGTATCAAAGCCAATAGTGAAATCAGTACCTGGGATATCGTTGTCGATTGTACCCGGGACACCTACACATGGAAAACCGAGCTCAGTTAATTTCTTCGCTCCCATGAATGAACCGTCTCCGCCGATCACAACAAGTCCTTCAATACCGAATTTTTTTAAGTTCTCAATGCCTTTTTCACGACCTTCAACTGTCTTGAATTCAGGGCATCTTGCCGTGTAAAGTTTTGTTCCTCCACGATGAATGATATCGCCAACTGAACCTATTTCAAGTTTCTCAATTTTACCGTTAATTAGACCTGAATATCCATTATAAATACCGTAAACTTCAACATTATGGTAAATCGCTTTCCTTACAACTGCGCGCACAGCTGCATTCATTCCTGGGGAATCCCCACCGCTCGTTAAAACTCCTATACGCTTCATCTTTTTCACCTCAGAGACCATATATGAATTAAACATACCATTTCCACTGCTTGAAAACAATCATGAGCAAAACCGGATGTTTTCAATACGTATTTCTAAAACCGTACTTATTATACAATTAAATAAACCGTTTTTAAACAAAAGTTAAGAAAGTCATGAAAGCAATTCTTTCAAAACCGAGGAAGATCGATCCTTCTAAAGCTTATCATATCAAGGTTTTCAGACGTTTCAAATTTTATGAAAACAAAAGAAAATTATTTTCAAATAGCGCTTACATGAGGACGGTTTTCATGAAAAAGGATGAAAAAAATAAACGCCAGCCAAAAAGGCTGTACGTTTATTTAGTTTACCCCAATATATTGATTTTCAACCGATACTTTCCCGATTGCTTTGTATTTTTGATATCTTTGTTCGACTAGTTCTTCAGGTGTTAGTTTGAGCAAAGATGTAAGTGACTGTTTTAATGTTTTTTTAATGTAGGCTGCTTGTTGTTTCACGTCTCGATGTGCTCCACCTTGCACTTCTTTAATAACATCATCTATAATATCTAATTCTTTTAGGTCTGGAGCGGTAATTTTCATTGTCTCTGCAGCTTTTTTCGCAAGTGATGAGTCCTTCCAGAGCAGTGCTGCTGCACCTTCAGGTGAAATCACTGAATACGTTGAATTCTCTAGCATGTATAGGTGGTTTCCTACGCCTAAGCCTAGTGCGCCGCCACTTCCGCCTTCTCCGATGACAATACAGACAACCGGTACACGAAGTCCTGCCATTTCGAATAGGTTTTTCGCAATTGCTTCACTTTGTCCGCGTTCTTCAGCTGCTTTCCCAGGATAAGCTCCTTTTGTATCAATAAAGCAAATGATCGGGCGATTAAATTTATCTGCTTGTTTCATCAAGCGCAGCGCTTTACGGTAGCCTTCTGGATGAGGCATTCCGAAATTACGGCGCAAGTTTTCTTTTGTGTCTTTTCCGCGCTGATGGCCAATGACTGTGACAGGAAGCCCTTTAAACGTGGCGATTCCTCCAACAATAGCTTCATCATCACCATAGAAACGGTCACCATGACATTCGAAAAAGTTGTCAAACAGCTCTTGAATGTAATCGAGAGTTGTTGGACGCATCGCATGACGAGCAATTTGCACTCTGTCCCACGGCTTTAAATTTGTATAAATGTCTGCTTCAAGCTTGCTCAGACGTGTTTCAAGGCGCTCAATTTCTGCACTTAAATCCATTTCTGAGTTTTGTGTGAACTTTTTCAGTTCATCAATTTTCGCTCGAAGTTCAATGACAGGTTTTTCAAATTCTAGTTCTCCAGCCACTCTCGTTCACCTCCTGTGCTGTGTAATGCTAAGATTCGGCCTAGTGTTTCTTTCATCTCTGCACGATGAATGACAGCATCCAGCTGTCCATGCTTCATTAAAAATTCAGCCGTTTGGAAGTCCTCTGGCAGGTCTTCACGGATTGTTTGTTCAATGATTCTACGGCCTGCAAACCCAATTAAAGCACCAGGTTCTGCAAAGTTGTAATCACCAAGAGACGCGAAACTAGCTGATACACCGCCAGTTGTCGGGTTGGTCATCACAGAGATAATCAAACCTTGGTCCTCGCTGAACAGTTTTAATGCTGAGCTTGTTTTTGCCATCTGCATGAGACTGAGGATCCCCTCTTGCATTCTCGCTCCGCCCGATGCAGTAAAGATGATAAATGGCACCTTGTCCGCTTTTGCTTTCTCAATCGCCAGTGTGATCTTCTCACCAACAACCGAGCCCATGCTGCCCATACGGAACGTGGCATCCATGACAGCGATCACAGCACGCTGGCCTTCAATTTCACCTTGACCTGTGACAATGGCTTCATTCAAAGACGTTTTTTCTCTGTCTTTCTCAAGCTTTTCTTCGTAGCCTGGGAATCCGAGCGGGTTTTCTGAGATCAGATGCCCGTTAAATTCTTCAAATGTGCCTTCGTCTACAAGGCTATCAATACGCTGCTTTGCATTCATTTGCAAATGTCTGCCGCAATTCATGCAAACACGTAAATTTTTATCTAATTCTTTGGTGAGCATTATTTTTTTACATTGCGGACATTTGGTCATGATGCCTTCAGGCACATCTTGGCTTGCCTGTTCAGAGGGTACAGATGCATATTTTTTCTTTTTACTGAAAATATTTTTGATTGACAAATGACTACCTCCCTTTTTGAAGGGTTTTTTCTTTACACGCACATCCACTATTATAGGACATGTCATAACTGTACCGAAACTATTGTACTTTTTTTGTCAAACGCTGTCATCCTTCATTCAATTTTTTCAATGGGGAATTGATGAGAAATGAGTATGTGTTTGGGGCGCTGAGCAGTTGATATATGTGAATTGTGAACGTCTACAAAAAAATATCATTCCGGATGAAAAAATTTTCGCGTAAGAGAGGAAATGGTGCACGTCTTTCCTCCAATTTCAGAAAGAACGTGCACACTTTTCCAATTGATTATTCGCCGATAATCGTTAATTTTCTTGTTTTTTCAGCGACTGCTTCTGGATCGACTTTGATTCTTGCAACGCCAGTTTCCATTGCTGCTTTTGCTACCGCTTTTGCTACCGCTGGTGCTACACGTGCATCAAATGGTTCAGGGATGACGTATTCAGCTGACAATTTCTCATCTGAAACAAGAGAAGCAATCGCTTCAACGGCTGCAATTTTCATTTCTTCGTTAATGTGAGTTGCACGTACATCTAATGCTCCGCGGAAAATTCCTGGGAATGCCAGTACGTTGTTCACTTGGTTCGGGAAGTCAGAACGGCCAGTTCCTACAACACTTGCACCTGCTGCATGTGCATCTTCTGGCATGATCTCTGGATTTGGATTCGCCATAGCGAAGATGACAGGATCTTTTGCCATTTTTCCAACCATTTCTTTTGTTAAAGCGCCTGCTACTGAAACCCCGATAAAGACGTCTGCGCCTTCAATGACTTCTTCTAATGAACCTTCTTTACGGTCTTGGTTCGTGAATTTAGCGACTTCATTTTTCACTGTATTCATACCGTTCGGGCGGCCTTCGTAAATTGCGCCTTTTGTATCGCACATGATGATATCACGTACACCGAAATGATATAGAAGCTTGATAATCGCAATTCCCGCTGCTCCAGCGCCGTTTGCCACCACTTTGATGGAGGACATTGATTTTCCAGACAGTTTCAGGGCATTTACAAGTCCTGCTACTGTGACAATCGCTGTTCCGTGCTGATCATCGTGGAACACTGGAATGTTTGTCTCTTTTTTCAAGCGCTCTTCGATAATGAAGCAGTTTGGAGCTGCAATATCTTCAAGGTTGACACCGCCAAACGTTGGCTCAAGAAGCTTTACTGTTTCAACGATTTTGTCTACATCGTTTGTCGCAAGCGCGATTGGGAAGGCATCAACGCCCGCGAAGCTTTTGAATAATACAGCTTTTCCTTCCATTACTGGTAGAGATGCTTCTGCCCCAATATTACCAAGCCCTAAAACAGCGCTTCCGTCTGTGACAACAGCGACCATATTGCCTTTCATTGTATAATCATACACTTTGCTTGTGTCGTCATAAATATCTTTACATGGTTCTGCAACACCAGGTGAGTAAGCCAAGCTCAAGTCTTTTGCATTTTTCACTTGTACTTTTGATTTTGATTCGAGTTTGCCTTGATTCTCTTTGTGCATATGTAATGCTTCTTCTCTTAATGACATGTGATGAACACTCCTTCAAGTGGAAAATGATTTAATGAATTGCTAAGTTGATAAGCACATACTGGCAGTTTTAAATACACAGAATCTTTAAAATGATAACACAATAGGTGAATTTGTAAAACATATTCAGGTGATTTGTCATCATTTAATCACAACGTTTTGTTCACCAAGCAGCTCTTTTAACTGGAAAATCACAGCATGATCTGCATGAACCTTGTATGCATCTGGAAGTCTCACTGTCTTTTTTTGCTTCTCATAATACAAATAGACATCTGCTTCTCCGCTGTGCATCGAGATCACCCGCTTTACTTGCTCTAGCAGTTCCTGCGTATGGTTTTCTTCTTTCACCCGAATGTAGACAGACTCTTTTCTTTGTGTGCCCATCTCTTCAAGCAGAACGGCTTCTTGCACGATGATTTGGCTGCTGTCATTTCTGACATCTATTCTGCCTTCAACATAAAGCATGGCGCCCTCCTCAAGTAAGGGGGACAGCTTTCTAAATTGCTCTGGAAAGACGACGCCTTCCATTTCTCCCGTTTCATCCCCAAATGTGACAAATGCCATCGATTGTCCATTTTTTGTCCGAATCGATTTCACTTTTGTCAAAAGACCACCCATTGAGACCTTTCGCTTTATATAGGAAGAAAGTCTGATGATTTCCACTGCACCATTCTCTCTTAAGCGATCTCGGTACGTTTGTACAGGATGATTTGATAAATATAACCCAAGTGCCTCCTTTTCAAATTGCAGGAGATCGACAAGCGGCAGTTCTTCTATCTCCGCATATTTTGGCTTAATGGAGAAGGTTGTATCCCCCAGAAAGTCCAGTTGATCATCTGGATTTAAAAATGACACGTGGTCTAATGCAATATCTATTGATGCCAATAACGAAGCACGATTTGGATAAAGCTCATCCATCGCCCCTGAAAAAATGAGCGCTTCAATCGTTTTTCGGTTGACACTCTTTGCTGATACTCTTGCGCAAAAATCAAATAAATCTTCAAACGGCTTTTCCTGTCTTGCCCTGTATATATCCTTTACAGCTGACACTCCGACATTTTTGATCGCTCTTAAGCTGTAGCGGATCTCCCCTTTTTCAACCGTAAATGGAAATTCACTCTTATTAATAGAAGGCTTCAACACAGATATCCCTTTTTCCTTTGCCTCATAGAAATATTGAGCGACTTTGTCTTCATTTCCAATCACACTCGTTAAAAGTCCGCACATAAAATATAACGGATAATGCGCTTTTAAGTAAGCAAGCTGAAAGCCAATCATGCTATATGCAACAGCATGGCTTCTATTAAAACCATAGTTTGCAAATTTGACGATTAAGTCATAAACGTCATTTGCAATGTTAACAGGATACTCCTTTTTTAGGCATCCTTCAACAAAATGGCTTCGCTCTTCATCAAGGACCTTTTTATCCTTCTTCGAAACTGCTCTTCTTAATAGATCTGCCTCGCCCAGCTGAAAGCCTGCCATCTTCGCCGCAATCAGCATGATTTGCTCCTGATAGACGATGACCCCATATGTGTCCTTTAAAATGTCATACAAATCAGGATGCGGATAAGAGACCTTGACTCTGCCGTGCTTTCGGTCGATAAAGAGCGGGATATTCTCCATTGGACCTGGACGGTAGAGGGCATTGACCGCCACGATGTCTTCTAAACTAGAGGGCTTCAGGCGTCTCAGCACCTGACGCATTCCTTGTGATTCAAGCTGGAAAATCCCAGTTGTATCTCCCGCTGATAACAATTCAAATGTTTTCTGATCTTCATATGAAATGTCACTAAAGCTAATGTGGACGTTTTCCTGTCTTTCAATCTGGTTTTTAATGGATTCAATTAAGGTTAAGTTTCTTAGTCCTAAGAAATCCATCTTTAAAAGTCCGAGATCTTCTAAATAATTCATCGCATACTGCGTTAAATACACACCATCATGGCCGTCTTGAATCGGAACGACCTCTGTCAGCGGCTCCTCGCTCAGCACAACGCCGGCTGCATGTGTCGAGGTATGTCTTGGCAAGCCTTCAACCTTTAAAGCGGTTTGAAAGACCTTTCGAAGCTCCTCGGATTGCTGGAGCATCGTTTTTAATTCAGGGGATGCAGTCACCGCTTCTTTCAGCGTCGTTCCTGGCTTTGACGGAATCAGCTTTGCAAGACGGTCCGCTGCCTTTGAATCAATCCCCATTACACGTCCAACATCTCTTAAGGCCGCCTTTGCTGCAAGTGTTCCAAACGTGACAATTTGTGCCACATGCATGTCTCCGTATTTGTCTTTTACATAAGAAATGATTTCATCTCTTCTCGTATCGGGGAAATCAATATCAATATCTGGCATACTGATTCGCTCAGGATTTAAGAAACGCTCAAACAACAGACCGTGACGGAGCGGATCAACATCTGTAATAAACAATACATACGCAACAAGTGACCCTGCTGCCGATCCACGTCCTGGCCCTGTGACAATGCCTTGATCATGGGCATACTTCATAAAATCCCACACGATGAGAAAATAATCACTGAAATTCATTTTTTGGATAATGCTCAGTTCGTACTCAAGTCTTTTCACATACGTATCATTTGAAGCAATCTTTCTTTGCTTCATCCCTTCTGCGCACACTCTGCGTAAAAACTGATCTGCTGTTGATTGATCAGGAGTCGGATAGGAAGGGAGTTTTGTCTGCCCAAGATTTAAATCGACTTCACAGCGGTCTGCGATCTCCACCGTTCTTGTCAGCAGCTCCTCATCTTGCGCATACCATTCCTTCATTTCTTCAAGGGTTCTGAAATGCTTTTCTCCTCGGTCTTCCTCAATCTCTGACAGCTGCTGCCCTGCTTTAATGGCTTTTAAACACGTATAGGCGGTTTTGTCTTCTCGATTGATATAGTGGACATCTCCCGTCGCAACAAGAGGAATCTCCGCACTTTTTGAGACGTCCCTGAGTTTACCGGCAAACGATTCGTCTTGCTGAAATGGCTGAAGTGCGATGTACACATGTCCCTCACCGAAAATATCTTTCAATTGTTTCGCCGCATCATGCGCTTCTTCTATCTGATCATGCTGAAGCAGCGTTTCAATGTAGCCAGAAGCGCCCGGCGTAATGGCAATGAGCCCGCGGTGATAGCTTTTCAGCCATTTTTCTTTCAGTCCAGCTTTTGATTTTGATTTCAGCACACTGCTGATTTTGATCAAGTTTTGATAGCCTTCATTGTTTTTGGCAAGGAGTACCAAGGGATAAGCCTCTGTCTCTTGTTCATCTATGAAGACAGAAGCTGTTAAACCGATGACCGGCTTGATGCCATGTTTTTTACATTCCTTATAAAATTCAACCGTTCCATACATCACATGGTCATCGGTAAGAGCGAGCGCCTTGCAGCCAAGTTCTTTCGCTTTCAGCACGAGCTCCTTTACTTTTGCCGCACTGCTTAATAAGCTGTATCCACTGTGGACCTGAAGATGAACATAAGACATGCTTAATCCACTCCTTTCGTCTAAAGTCATTCTTTCATTATAAAACGCGATGCGGTGAGAAACAAATGTTCTTTCTTTTCTGTCCGTTCATACTTGTCCCGCACACACCATATATTGAATAGAGTGAGGTGGACACAATGGATGTGAAGGAAGCTTTTATTCCGAATTTTATTAGCTGTTATTTTATTGCTCTTGGGGTCATTTTGGGCGGTGCCATCATAGGTGGTGTTGGTGCTTATTTATCTGGTCAGCCGCCTTTATCCATTATTACGAGTCTTGCCAACCGTTTAAAGATTTGGGCGCTTGTCGCAGCTATCGGTGGAACTTTTGATGCCGTTTATAGCTTTGAAAGAGGCATTTTCGAAGGGAACACGCGTGATATTTTCAAGCAGATTTTATTAATTGTCTCTGCCATGGGCGGTGCGCAAACAGGTTATCTCATTATTACGTGGCTCACACAGGAGCATGTGTCATCATGAGGGTGCCGGAGCTGTACAAACGTCCAGGCTGGCAGCGTTTTTTTGCAGGGATGATGTTTGGCGCGATTGTGAGCTGGCTCATTTTCCTCTTTACATACGGAACCTTTCAGGAAAAGCAGGTGACACAGCTTAGAAGCCAGCAGCACCATATGGACAGTCTGAAAGAACAAATCACACTCTATCGGGAAGATTTGCATAAGTTAAATGAGGATAATAAACAGCGGCTGCTGATCCAAAGCGTAGATGTCCATCTCGTCAATCGTGAGCAATATAAAATCCCAGAGCCAGATACGCTGAAATTTGAAGATCAGGTCAAAGAGGATATCTCAGAGGTCATTACAAAGGATATTGAAAGTGTCTATAAAACAAAGGAATTATTAAAACGGACAGTGGAAAACAAAGAATATACCATTCGGGAAAAGGCATACCGCGCCAAAGTGACAGAGCTGACGATTTATACGAAGCTTTCACTTGAAGTGCGCATTTCATTTGCTGAATAAATGATCATGTGGAATTTTTATGAATTTCTGCCCTCAATGATCGCTTTTCCCTCATTATTTTTATACACTAAAAGTAGAACGAGATCTAAAACAGAAAGAGGTGAGGACAATGGAGGTTTACAGCTATCGTCAAATGGCACGAGACAAAGCAAGCCGGATCAAGGACGGTATGTGCGCTTATGCTGAGACAGAAATGATGGCTCATTTAATTAAAAAAGAATTAAAGCATCAAAATCTCCAAGCCTATGAAGATTCAACTGACATCGGCTGCTGGTTTATCCCTGTATGCAAGTAACCCTTTTCTCCCTGACAAAAAAAGAGAGAGGGGACTTGAAGCCCCCCTCTCTCATGATGATGATTTACATACTTCTTCTAAATCACGCAAAATCTCATCTGCCACGGCCCAATCATAAATAGACGCACCAGCTGCAAGCGGGTGGCCGCCGCCATGATATTTTTTCGCAATGGTATTAATGACGACCCCTTTAGAACGGAATCTGACACGAATCTGATCGTTTTCTTCCACAAAAAAGACCCAAGCTTTAATTCCTGCAATATTGCCTAGTGTCCCAACAAGCTGTGAGGCTTGCTGCGCTGTTGTTTGGAACGATTCCAAAATATCGCGCTTAATGAAAACAGAGGCGACCCCATTCTCTGACAAAGAAATATGTTGAAAAATATAGCCATTTAATTTCACGACATTCAAGTCCGTCTCATACAATTGATTGAAAAGGTCTGAAGATGAAAATGGATATTCAATAAGCTCTCCAGCATATTTGAGCGTCTTTTTCGTCGTGTTTGGGAAAAGGAAGCGGCCTGTGTCTCCTACAATGCCGGCATAAATGAGTTCAGCCGCCTTTGTATTCAGCTGATATCCTTCTTCTTTCCCCTCTAAATACAATTCATAAATCATTTCGCTCACAGAGCTTGCCTCTGTATCCACCCAAAGCAAATCACCATACGGATCTTCATTTGGATGATGGTCAATTTTCATCAGCTTATCGCCCATTGAATAGCGCTGATCGTCAATTCTTGCTTGATTGGCTGTATCACAGACAATGACAAGGGCATCTTTGTACACGTCATCCGGAACCTCATCAAGTTCATACAAAAATGAAAGGGATGGCTCCGGGGTTCCTGTCGCATAAATATTTTTTTCTGGATAGGTGGCACGCAAGATTTCCGTAAGGCCGCACTGCGATCCATACGCATCAGGATCTGGTCTTACATGTCTATGAATGATGATGGTGTCATATAATGATATGGTTCTAATCAGTTCTTTTTTCATAAAAACTCCTTCTTATCCGATACTCTTTTTATTATTAAATCATAATCTATCCTGACGGAAAAGTGAGGAATAGACAATTTATTCTAGTAAGCAAGCCTATTTACGTTTAAAATAGGGTTGTAACCACTTACAATGGAGGCTTGGCACATGCTTGTTTTGATTGTGTTTATTATTTGTTCTGCCATGTTTTATTTATACTACAAAGCAAAGAATGTCCGTACGAACCGCCCAGTCGAAAAGAAATTCTGGTCGGCTAAATCCAGTATGGCACTTGGCTGCTTTGTCCTGCTCTTCGGTGTGAATCAATTATTTTTAAACCGCTCGTCACTCGCATTTGTCATTGGATTTATTTTTGTTGCTGTCGGTATCGGCAGTACGTGGGCTGGATATAAAGCCTACAAGCATTACCTTCCGCTCTTTTTAAAGGAAGGCGAAAAAGATCACGCATAATAAGAGAGAAGGGCTAAAATGATGTTTATTTTAGCCCTTTGTCATTTTCGTCATCGCCCTTTTACGATTATCCTCTCTCCATCAGCTGCACCATCAGCATCGCTTTCCCTACGATATTCGATTGATGATATACCTCCACTTCCAGCTTTCCAAACTTGCGGCCTACTTCTAAAATATTCGGCTTGATCTGTATCGTGGATTCCATTTGAACCGGTTTTAAGAAGTAGACAGAGAGACTTTCGACAATCAGCTCCCCTTTTTTATGAGACTTTAAGAAGCGGTTGGCGGATTCAATTAAAATTTGCGTGAACACTCCATATGAAATGTTTCCGAGCTGGTTTGTCATTTGGGGTGTGACCTCATATTGATACACCGCATTTGCCTTTGGCTTATCTGTATCGGTATCTTTAAACCCTCTTGAGACAACATCATCCAGTTTTTCGCCGACCTGCGGCTGCTTTTGAATCATTTGAAGCGCCTTCAGCACATCCTGACGACTGATCATCCCAATTAGTTTCGCATAATCATCTACGACTGGCAGCACCTCAATGCCTTCCCATACCATCATTTGAGCAGCAGAGGCGACAGAGGTTTTTCCAATGACTGTCAGTGGATTTTTCGTCATCACCTTTTCAATCGGTGTAGAGCGGTCATGCCCCGCGATATCCTTTGAGGTGAGGATTCCGTGAATTTTCATTTGGTCGTCTGCGACCGGAAAACGGCCATGGCCAGTTTCATAATTCTTTTCATACCATTTTTCAAGCTTATCCTCTGGTGATAAATACACCGTTCGTTCGATCGGCGTTAAAATATCTTCCACAAGCACAATCTCTTTTTTTATTAGTTGGTCATAAATGGCTCGGTTTATGAGAGCTGCTACGGTAAATGTATCGTAGCTTGTCGATAAGATCGGCAGCTCAAGCTCATCTGCGAGCTGAATGATTTCATCATCTGTTGAGAAGCCGCCCGTGACCAGCACAGCTGCTCCTGCCTCTAATGCTTGTCTGTGTGCATTGATCCGGTTTCCGACAATCAGCAGGTTTCCAGCTGCCGTGTAGCGCATCATCGCATCAAGCTCCATCGCACCGATGACAAATTTGTTTAATGTTTTATGTAAGCCCGTTCGTCCTCCAAGCACCTGTCCGTCAATGACATTGACCACTTCCGCATATGTCAGTTTTTCAATATTTTCTTTTTTCTTCTGTTCAATCCGAATGGTACCAACTCGTTCAATCGTACTGACGAATCCTTTATTTTCAGCATCCTTGATGGCCCGGTAAGCGGTCCCTTCACTCACTTTCATTTCTTTCGCAATACGCCGGACAGAAATTTTCTCTCCAACATCTAATGAATCAATATACGATAAAATTTGTTCATGCTTTGTCGCCAATCCCGTTCACCCTTTTTATTTTCAGCGTTTTCATCTATGTTTCATTATAAGGGCAGGAGGCTTTTAATAGCAATTTGTCTTTTTCAGCACGATACACGTAAACAAAAAAAGCCGGCATTGGAATGCCGGCTTTTTGCTAGGATGATTAAATCTCAATCGATTCTCCGCTGTTTAACACATGACCAACGCCGCCATGCAGGCTGTCTGCAAATGCATGCGGGTCCTGCTCAATCGGCGGGAATGTGCTGTAGTGAATCGGCACGACCTGCTTCGCCCGAAGCCATTCGGCTGCGATTCTTGCATCGTCCGGCCCCATCGTGAAGTTATCACCGATCGGAAGGAATGCAAGCTCAATATGATTCAGCTCACCGATCAGCTTCATATCTGAAAAGAGCGCAGTGTCTCCAGCATGATAAATCGTTTTGCCCTCTGCGGTAAATAAAATACCTGATGGCATGCCTGTATACGTAATCGTTTTTGCATCTTCATCAATGACAGCTGAACCATGGAACGCTTGCGTGAGCTTGACTTTACCAAATTCAAACTCACGTCCGCCGCCGATATGAAGCGGGTGCGTTTTCATCCCTTGCCAGCTTAAATAAACGGCAAGTTCGTTTGGCGCGACAACGAGCGCGTCATTGTTTTTAGCGATTTCAATGGTGTCACCGAGGTGATCTCCATGCCCATGTGTCAGTAAAATGACATCCGCTTTGACATCTTGCGGCTTGATATCTGTGTGTTTATTTCCATTCAAAAATGGATCAATCCAAATATGGTATCCGTTTGTTTCAATGTGTACGACTGAATGTCCGTGATATGTAGCTTTCATGTGAGTATATCCACCTTTCGAATTTGATCTCACTTCATCTATTCCCTGTATAAAAAGCTGGAAAACTTAATGTCTGTGAATGACGTTAAGACCACCTGTTGCTTCAATAACGGTCCCTGTAATCAGGTCTGAGCGGTCATCGCATAAAAATGAAATGATGCGCCCTATATCCTCTCCAGTACCAGACCTGCCAATAGGCGTTTCATCGTCTTTGATCTGGCGTGCTTCTTCTATTGTGGATTCTTTCATGTCTCCAACGATTTTGCCTGGGCAAACCATATTGGCTGTGATGCCGTTTTCGGCTTCTTCAATCGCAATGGTTTTCGTCAATGACGCAAGCCCCACTTTTGCCGCTCCGAAGGCTGATCTGTGCATCCAGCCTGGTGCATGGTCTGCTCCTTGGAAGCCATACGTGATAATGCGGCCAAAGCCTTGTTTTCTCATCATGGGGATGACCATTCGGAACAAATGGAACACTGCGGATAGGTTGCCTTCCATCATTTGATACCATTCATCTTCAGAGTAATCCGCTAGTTTCTTACGTTCAAAAATATAAGGTCCAGCATTATTAATCAAGGCATCAATCCGCCCAAATCGCTCTGCTGCCAGCTCTACCATGTTTTTTAAATCTTCTTTGTTTGTCACATCTCCTTGGACAAATTGAAGCTTTTCTTCGTATTCCTGCAGTTCTTCTTTCATCTGCCGGACAGCTTCATCATCACTTCGATAATTCACTGTCACAGAATACCCCATATTCAGTAAAGACTCGGTTACTTTCCTGCCAAGTCCTTTAGAACCCGCTGTTATTAATGCGTGTCGCACACAATCTCCTCCTAAAGCAAAGGTTGCAAGTTCACATGTTTCTTATCTTTACTTTACTACAAACCAGCATCTGGCGCACTTATGAACCCTTTCTGCTATCATGTTCTCCAAGGAAGAGGATTCTCCTTTCTGACAGCAAAAAAACCATCCGCATCATACGAATGGTTTTTTGACTTGTTACGCTAGGCAGGCTTTTGCTTTTTCTAAAGCGAGCTGAATTTGTTTAAATCCAGTTCCACCTGCACTTGTTCTTTTTTCAACAGCAACATACGGATCAAGAACGGTGTAAATGTCTTGTTCAAAGAGATCGCTTGCTTCTGTAAATGTTTCAAACGGAAGATCACTTAAGTAGATGCCTTTTTGAATGCACGTATACACAAGCTTGCCAACGATTTCGTGTGCTTCACGGAATGGCATGCCTTTTTTCGCTAGGTAGTCTGCCACTTCGGTCGCATTTGAGAAATCTTCTTTTGTTGCCTTTTTCATGACATCCTCGTTCACCGTCATGGTTTGAATCATGCCTGTGAAGATTTGCAGGCTGCCAGCAATGGTTTTTACTGTATCAAACATGCCTTCTTTATCTTCTTGCAGGTCTTTGTTATACGTAAGCGGCAAACCTTTCATAATGGTGAGAAGTCCCATCAGATTGCCATACACACGGCCTGTTTTCCCGCGGATCAATTCTGCCATATCCGGGTTTTTCTTTTGCGGCATCATGCTGCTGCCTGTTGCATATGTGTCATCAAGCTCAATGAATTTGAATTCTTGAGAGCACCATAAAATGATTTCCTCACAAAGACGTGAGAGGTGCATCATCACAAGGCTGCTATTAGACAAAAACTCTAAAATGAAATCCCGATCACTCACGCCATCAAGGCTGTTTTCGTAAATATGATCAAAGCCAAGCAGCTCCGCTGTATATTCACGATCAATCGGAAATGTCGTTCCTGCTAGCGCTCCGCATCCAAGTGGAGACACGTTAATTCGCTTCAACGAATCTTGAAAACGCGCTTTGTCACGTTCAAGCATCCAGAAATAGGCGAGCATATGATGAGCAAAGGAAATAGGCTGTGCACGCTGCAAGTGCGTATATCCTGGAAAAATCGTTTCAATGTGCTGTTCTGCTTTCTCTACAAGCACCTTTTGAAAAGAAGAGATCAGTTCAATGATATGCTCTACTTGATTATTCAAATATAAATGCATATCGGTTGCGACCTGATCATTCCGGCTTCTCGCTGTGTGCAATTTGCCGCCAAGCGGACCAATCTCATCAATGAGCATTTTTTCAAGGTTTAAATGGATGTCCTCATAATCCACTGAGAATTCCAATTCATCTGCCTCTGCCTTTTTCATGAGCGTATTCAGTCCATCTTTGATGGCAGCGGACTCGTCATCGCCCAGGATACCGCATGTATTCAGCATACTTGCATGAGCAAGGGAGCCGGTCAGATCTTCTTTGACTAATTGTTTGTCGAAATGAATGGACGCGCCAAACTCATCGACCCATTTTTCTGGTGTTTTTTGAAATCGGCCTCCCCAAAGCTTTTTCATGCTTTAACCTGCTCCTTTTTATTCACGATGCTGTTTACTTTTGTTGGTAAGCCCCAAAGATTAATAAATCCTACCGCAGCATCATGATCGAATTCATCTGCTTTTGTGTATGTCGCTAGATTTTCATCATAAAGTGAATATGGTGATTTACGTCCTTCTACAATGGCATGGCCTTTAAATAGTTTCACACGTACAACACCTGTTACGTTCTGTTGTGTTTCTTGTAAGAATGCATCTAGTGCTTCTTTAAGCGGTGAGAACCATAAGCCGTTGTATATTAATTCAGCCATTTTTTGTTCAACGATTGGCTTAAAGTGAGCGACTTCTTTCACTAGTGTTAAATCTTCAAGCTCTTTATGTGCTTTTAGAAGTGTGACAGCACCTGGGCACTCATACACTTCACGAGATTTGATGCCCACAAGACGGTTTTCAACGTGATCAATTCTGCCAACGCCATGCTGACCAGCGACTTCATTTAAATGAAGGATGAGATCAGATAATGAATACTGGATACCGTCAATGGCTGTTGGTTTTCCTTTTTCAAACGTGATTTCGATGGTCTTAGGTGTGTCAGGTGTTTTTTCAAGTGGAGTCGTTAGATCATATGCTCCTTCTGGCGGTGCAGCCCAAGGATCTTCTAAAATGCCGCACTCGTTACTTCTGCCCCAAAGGTTTTGGTCGATTGAATATGGGCTGTCTAAGTTAATCGGAATTGGAATACCGTGCTTTTGTGCATAATCGATTTCTTCATCACGGGACCATTTCCACTCACGCACTGGTGCAAGAACTTCTAGGTCTGGATTCAACGCTTTAATGGATACTTCAAAACGGACTTGGTCGTTTCCTTTTCCAGTACATCCGTGAGCAACCGCTACTGCATTTTCTTTCTCTGCGACTTCTACCAATTTTTTTGCAATAAGTGGACGAGATAGTGCAGATACAAGCGGATATTTTCCCTCATACATGGTGTGTGCTTGTAAGGCAGTCAGTGCAAATTCCTCTGCGAATTCTTCTTTTGCGTCAATCATGTAAGATTGAACCGCTCCGACTTGAAGTGCTTTTTGTTGAACGAATGCTAAGTCTTTTCCTTCACCTACATCCAGGCAGCAAGCAACGACTTCGTACCCTTGCTCTTGTAACCATTTAACTGCAACAGAGGTATCAAGACCTCCGGAATATGCTAATACGACTTTTTTATTTTGTGACATGATTGAAAAGCTCCTCTCGCTTGTTTTGATTCTGTGAATGTTTTTTTGCATAAAAATAAGTTTTTATTTATAAACATGCATTTAGTATGTATACACTGTAACAAGGAAAAATTGTTTTTTCAACCCCTTTATGAAAAAAACTCCGCCAAATTTTCTTGGCCGAGTCATTTTGGGCTATTTTTGATCCTTTTCAAGCTCTCGTAAGACGTGAGGAAGCTCTGGAATCATGAGTTTTGTCATGGCTAAACGAACAGCTCCAGTAGAGCCTGGTGTGGCAAAGACGGCTTTCTGGTTGACGACCCCTGCCGTTGCCCGGGACAAGATAGCGGCTGAACCGATGTCTTCTGTATAGCTCAGCATGCGGAAGATTTCGCCAAAGCCAGGCAGCTCCTTGGAGAAAAGTGGGGTGATCGCTTCAATGGTGACATCCCTTGCGGCAATCCCTGTCCCCCCGTTTAATAAGACGGCATCTATTTTCGGTTCGCTTGTTCCCTCTAGCACAGCGTCTTGGATCGCTCCAATGTCATCTTTTACAATATCGTATGCAAGAATGAGATGTCCCTGTTCTCTAAGCAAATCAATCATCAGGCGGCCGCTTTTATCTGTTTCTTTCGTTCTTGTATCACTGACTGTAATGACTTTTACATAAAGCCTCTCTTTCGCCTCACGTTTATGTTCTGTCACGCTCATTTTTCACACCGCTCCCTTTTGCTTCGTATTGGACAACATTATAGCATGCTGCTTTTAACAGAAAAAAGCTCTTTTCCTTATTGGAAAAGAGCTTCTTCATTTTTGATTACGCTAAGCGCATAACGTCTCTTGCAATCATTACTTCTTCGTTCGTTGGGATGACGATCACTTTTACAGGAGAGTGCGGGTAGCTGATGAATGCTTCTTCGCCTCTCATGTTGTTAAGAGAAGGATCCCAGTAAACGCCCATGAATTCTAGACCACGAAGTACACGTGCTCTTACTTCTGAACTGTTTTCACCGATTCCAGCTGTGAAGATGATCGCATCTACACCATTCATTCTCGCTGCATAAGAACCGATGTATTTATGAATACGGCTTGCAAAAATATCAAGAGCTACTTCTGCACGGTCGTTTCCTTCTTCTGTTGCTTCTTCGATATCACGAAGGTCACTTGATAGACCAGACACACCTAAAAGACCACTCTTCTTATTCAAAGTAGAAAGTACTTCTTCAGCTGTATGTCCTGTTTTCTCCATAATAAATGGAATAAGGGCAGGGTCAATGTTACCTGAACGTGTACCCATTGCAACACCTGCAAGCGGTGTGAAGCCCATTGAAGTATCGATTGATTTTCCGCCTTCAACTGCTGCGATACTTGCACCATTTCCAAGGTGGCAAGAGATCAAACGAAGCTCTTCAAGAGGACGGCCTAATAGCTCTGCTGCACGCTCTGTTACGAACTTATGGCTTGTCCCGTGGAATCCGTATTTACGAATACCAAAGTTTTTGTAGTAGTCGTACGGAAGGCTGTATAGGTAAGACTGCTCTGGCATTGTTTGGTGGAAGGCTGTATCGAACACAGCAATCGCTGGTACGTCAGGCAGAATTTGTTTGAATGCTTTGATTCCTACAACGTTTGCAGGGTTGTGCAGTGGTGCTAGCTCTGAAAGCTGATCAATGTCATTGATGACTTCATCAGTTAAAAGAACAGAGTCGCTGAATTTCTCTCCGCCGTGAACAACGCGGTGTCCTACGCCATCAATTTCATTAAAGTCTTTGATGATGTTAAATTCAATTAGTTTTTCAAGCAGCATTTTGACCGCTACTGCATGATCTGGAATATCTGTGATTTCTGTTTTCTTTTCTCCATCTACAGAAATCGTGAAGATACTGTTGTCCATTCCGATTCTTTCAACAAGGCCTTTTGTTAAAACGGTTTCTTCTGGCATGTCGAACAATTGGAATTTAAGAGATGAGCTTCCTGCGTTGATTGCAATAATTTTAGACATTCCTGTCGCTCCTTTTACTCAGTTGTTATATAAGGTTTCACGTTTTTTCCGGTGCTATATTCAACCTGTTTGACGGGTCTTTTATAGTTTAACGATAAGTCCGAAAAATATCTGACTTTTTCATTTAAACATTGAAAACTTTGCATTTCAAGTGCACCTTCAAACTGTTACCGCTTACATCGATAAGTCGTTATTTTCTGAATAATAAAATAGCCAGACATCACTCTGGCTATTCTTTCGTTTCTTTTTCTTCAATAAACCATTGATCTAATTTTCTCATCACACCCACCATGGCTTCCTTCTGTGAAAAAGACGGCAGATTGGCAAAGAGCATCCGTTTTGGTGCTTCCAAGCCTTCCTTTTTCTTTTGCATCACAAACAAGCTTTTGGCGTGCTTTTTGTCCTTGAACATGGAGACCGGGAGCTGAATTAACGCATTCATATATGCATGATCTTTGATAAAATCCTTTAATTGCACGCTTTCTTTTCCTTCAAACAAATCGTTTGGAATGATGAAGAATAAGAAGCCGCCTTCTTTCGTATAACGAAGGCTTTGTTCAATGAATAAATAATGGGCAAAGGCATGTCCTTCTTTTGCCTTCAAATCATAGTCTGCTGCACGCTCATCATTTGGGTAATAACCGACTGGCAGACTGCATACAGTGACATCTACTGGTGAGATCAAAAGCGGCTCAAGGCTGTCTTGATGGAAAAGCTCGACTTCCTTCTCTTCCAAGTTTGCCTGTGCCCATGCAATTTTAATGAGTACATCATCAATTTCAGACGCAAAGCCGCGCTTTGTTTCTGCAGTGAGATTGTTTAAGACAGCAAGCAGTAAGTTCCCTGTTCCCGCTGCTGGATCAAAGACAACAAGCTCTTTTTGTCCTTCTAAAAATTTATTCACCAAATAGCTGACAAACAGCCCGATCGTATCTGGGGTCATCTGACGATTTGGATGGGAAATATCCTTTTGTCCTTTCAATACGGCGAGCTGAAACGCTTTACGAATCTGCTCATGATCATAAGAAGCAAAATCTGCTTTCTCTATTAAATCCTTTAGTAAACCGTCTCGATCATTTGCTTGGAAAAAGGCTTCTCCTGCTTCAGCCAATGCTTCAATATAGGAAATGCTTTGGTCCTTTTTTAATCGAATAGAAGCTGTATCGAGCAGCTCGAAAATCGTACTTACTTGATCTTTCTGCAATGCTTTTCTCTCCTCGCTTTGTTAAAAGCTATATCTCCTCATTGAAAAGAGCCCCAGGATGAAGCCGGAGCTCTTGTCGATGCTGCTTTTATAACAGTGATTTTGCAGCTTCAATGGCTTTTTCATAATTTGGGTGATTCGTTGCTTCACTTACGTATTCAGTGTAAATCACTTTTCCGCTCGGGTCTAATACGAAGACTGCGCGCGCCAATAAACGCAATTCTTTCATATATACTCCGAATGCTTCACCAAATGACATATCTCTATGATCAGATAATGTTTCGACATTTTCAATTCCGTTTGCTCCGCACCAGCGTGCTTGTGCAAATGGAAGGTCTGCACTAATTGTATAGATATTGACCGGACCTAAACCGGCTGCCTCTTCATTGAAACGTCTTGTTTGTGCGTCACACACACCTGTATCAATAGAAGGAATCACTGAGATGATCGTCACTTTTCCTGTTAAATCTGAAAGTGAAACTTCCCCTAGTGAGTTCGTTAATACCGTGAAATCTGGAGCCTGCTCGCCTACTTTCACTTCATTTCCTACAAGCGTGACAGAACTCCCTTTAAATGTGATCGATGCCAAAACAATTCCTCCCTTATCAAATGTATGGTTCTATCATAGTAGAGAAAGCAAAAAACTGCAAAGCCTAATCGTCACTTTTGAAAAAAAAGTTAACTGCAGCGCAGCTAACTTTTTAAAGGTCTATGTCATCTAGTTTTCGTTCTTTATGACGGTTCTCCCGTTCATCCTTCTTAAACATGTGCTGAAGACGTTCAATTGCTTGAGGAGCAGAATCCAATATTTTATCAAGCAGATGTGTATGTTCATCCAAATGAAGCATTCGAACGCCGTTTGTTCCGACAATTAAGAAGGCGATTGGTGTAATAGACACACCTCCGCCGCTTCCTCCGCCAAATGGGAGTCTCGGTTCTTTTCGTTCTTGATCATCAGAACGTTTTTCTTTCTTTTGGTTCCCGTTAAATTCACTGCCGCCGGCTGCAAATCCAAAACCAACCTTCGACACAGTAAGAATGACACTGCCGTCAGGGGTTTCGACTGGATCGCCGATGATCGTATTCACGTCTATCATTTCTTTTAAGTTTTCCATCGCTGTCTTCATAAGACCTTGGATTGGATGATCTGCCATTTTCGGGTTCCTCCTTAAACAGATGATTCATTCTTCGTTGCTTGAAGAGAGGCATTTTTTCTCGCCTTTCTTCCTTTTAACCAATGGACAAGTAATCGAATGGCTGCAAGCATAGCATGTCCAATACGAAAATAAGCTATACATGTAAACTGGGTTTGTGACACATTATGCTGAAAGGCAGGAATGACTTCATATACCGGTTTATGCTTAAAGGTGAGATGCTCCTGCATAAAGGCAAGCAGTGCTCCTTTGACTGACCACACACCGCCGGCTGCTACACCTGTTAAAGCGGCGTCATGAAAGCCGATCCATGTTGACCAGTGAAACGATACAATTCTGATGTGAATGAAGAATTTACGCATGATCCGGTTTAAATCGACGATCTCTTTTGTGATGCGCTCCATTTGATGAAGGATTTGCTTCATATCACGTTTTCCCACTTTTTGATGTATGGATTCTTTTTCGTGACTAGGGGTTTTGGCGCTCGCCATCTTCTTTTCACGTATATCAATCGTTTGATCTTCTGGATTGACCCTCACCATCGGAATGTCTTTTTTGAGTCTGATGATTCCATATAAGGTGATGATCTTCAGTGCAAGGTGGTCATTGTCATTTGCATGTGAATAATCCAGTGAAATGGTCACTTTCATGAAGATCAATAAGATCCCAAGGAACAAAAAAGCTGCGATCCAAACGTAAAGCACTGTGCTCACTTCCTCCATAACAAATGATGCTTCTCTACGATTATGGCTCTCAATCTGGATTTTATACCCAATCATGAAAAAAGAGTTTGACCGGTACCCGGCCAAACTCCTCTGATTATACGTTTGCTTCTGTTTTTTCATATAGGTGTTCATGGACGACCACCGTATCGGCAAAGTAATCATGAACCCCTTGCTTTTTCGGTGTGAACCCAACAATAGCATAGAGAACAAAAAGCGTATTAATATAGCGTCCCACAATCTCTCTAAAGAAAATGACATCCCATGCCAGTTTCTTCTCAGGCTGAAGTGAGACCACTTTTATCCCAAACACCATTTTCCCAAGCGTTTGTTGAAAGATTTTCGTCATGATGGCGAAATAAAGCAGAAATACAATCGTCGTTGTGACGGAGAATGGAGAAAACCATCCTCCTCCTTTGGACCAGCCAAACAGACTAAAGATTGGAGAAACCGTCAAATGGTTGACACCCCAGACGACGAGCCAATCAAGAATAAACGCCCAAAACCTAATCCAAAAGCCTGCAAACGCCTGTGCTTCAATCACTGCACGTTTCGCAAGAGCCGGATTCGATTCTTCTTGGCTGCGGCTTTCGGTTACTTCATCGAATGTAGAATCCATCTATGATCCCTCCTTTATTTTGAATAGAGATACATCGGTTTAGACCCGTTTGAGCCAGCCAGTGTTTCTTTTAGATTGAGAAAATCAATTTCACTTTTAAAGAGTTTGCTTGCGCTCATATTGAAGAGAGAGTTCCAGCCAAAGCTTTGAGAATAGCTGATCACTGTCGCTCCTTTTAACCCTTTTTCATTTTTCTTCATTGCTTTGATTGCATCTTCATAATATCCTAGCTCATCGACTAATCCGTTCGATTTCGCCTGCGTTCCGTCATAGACCCGGCCGTCAGCAATTTTCTTGACGTCCTGTTTTGACATGCCGCGTCCTTCAGAGATGACTTTGACAAACCCTTCATACGAGTTATCAACCATGCTTTGCATGATGTCGCGCTCATCTTTTGTCATATCACGATTTGGTGACATGATGTCTTTAAATTTTCCGCTCTTAATTGTTTCGTATTTAATACCTAAATTATCTGCCAGCTTTGAATAGTTCAAGCTTTGCATGATCACACCTAACGATCCTGTTAATGTTTCAGGTGAAGCAAAGATTTTCTTGGCTGGAGTTGATACGTAGTAACCGCCAGAAGCTGCCATTGAGCCCATGGAGACGTAAATCGGCTTCTTCGCTTTTTTCACTTCTTCTAATTTTTTATGTATTTCCGCACTTTCATAGACACCGCCGCCAGGAGAGTTGACGCGCAGCAGTACACCTTTTACTGAAGCATCATCTTTCGCTTTTTCTAGTTCCTTGAGGAATGCACGATGATCATAACCTTCTCCGCCTAACAGACTTGATGCGCCGCCATTATCTTGAATGGTTCCATTAATCTCAAGAACCGCAATTTTTCCAGCACCGCTTCCATCCTCTAGTACCTTTTCTTCTATTTCATCCCCAAATTGATAGCTCATTTTATTGTCATTGAAGTTTTCGAACAAGGCCATCGTGACACTTATCACAATTGAAAATCCGAAAACACCTAGTGCAATGATTAACGCTACCCATCTTTTCGCATTCATCTTTTTCTCCTCCTTTTTGTCTCTCTTCATTGATACGAATATTCATATGAAATGTTTCACAGGAATTGTGGTTTTTTTACATTTCATTTCATCATATGATAGCACCTCTCTTCATTCACGATCAACTTTACATCGTCTCCTTTGAGATGCGCATGACGAAAAATTGGCTTTTTTATCCTCCCTCTGCACCTAATAGGCTAGTTCTACACCACAACGAAACACCTAAACCACTCTTTCATGAGAAAGAAGCTATTCAATTATGCTCAAATCCTGCCCTTTTCGAATCCCTTACATTGGCTCATTTCTAAAAACGAATGCCATCATCATGCAGGTTTTTCTAATGTTTTTACTTTCATATGAAAAAAGTGTAAAATGTGAGCAAGGGTTCACATGTAAGCCCTTTATTATTGGAAAACTATTTTTGACAACAAAGGGGAGAACGTCAATGACAGACAATCGTCGCAATGTATTTTTCTTTTACAAAAAAGATCATGAATTGGATGGACACATTTCTTCTCTGGAGAAGCTCGCTACCGATCAAGGCTTTCAAGTCGTCAAGCGTGCAGAGGATGCCCATATTATTGCTTCAATTGGCGGGGATGGCACATTTCTTCAAGCAGTCCGCAAAACGAATTTCCGGGATGACTGCTTGTATGTAGGGGTATCAAAAACAGAGAATTCGCATCTATACTGCGATTTTTCATTAGAGCATTTTGATAAAATGATTGATGCCATGAACACTGAACAGATTGAAGTGAGAAAATATCCGATCATCGATGTAAGCGTTGACAGTACCAATCAGTTCCATTGCTTAAATGAACTGTCGATCCGCTCAAGCATTATTAAAACATTTGTGATCGATGTGTATATAGATGATTTCCACTTTGAAACATTTAGAGGAGACGGAATGATTATTTCTACTCCGACCGGCTCAACAGCCTACAATAAATCGGTAAACGGCGCCGTGGTTGATCCGATGCTCCCTTGTATGCAAGTCACAGAGCTTGCATCGCTAAACAACAACTCGTACCGTACACTGGGTGCTCCTTTCATCTTAAGCAGTGACCGCAAGCTAACGCTGAAGGTTGTGCAGGACGGAAACGACCATCCAATTATCGGGCTTGATAACGAAGCGCTTGGCACGAAACACGTCAAACAAATTGACATCGGCCTTTCAGGAAAAGTCATTAAAACAGTGAAATTAAAAGACAACTCCTACTGGGAAAAAGTAAAACGCAGATTCCTTTAATCAAAAGCTCCTTTATGGGGCTTTTTTTCATGTCTTTTCATTCACGGTCATGGTTATGGTATGATGTCACAAGTATGAATGTACGAAAAGGAGAACACGATGACATTACAACAATTTGATCAATATCCATTAAGCAATGAATTAAAACAAGCGCTAAAAGCACTTCACTTCCATACACCTACACCTGTTCAGCACGAGACATTATCCGTTGCTTTTTCAAAGCAGGATCTGATCGTCAAATCTCAAACTGACAGCGGGAAGACCGCAGCCTATGGTTTGCCGATTTGTGAAATGGTCGATTGGGCTGAAAATAAACCTCAAGCCCTCATCCTCGTTCCAACACGAGAACTCGCCATGCAGGTCAAACAGGATCTCACAAGCCTTGGACGATTGAAACGAATCAAAGCCGCAGCCATTTATGGAAAAGCCCCTTTTCAAGTCCAAAAAGTAGAGCTTGCACAAAAAAACCATATTGTGTGCGGAACACCAGGACGAGTCTTGGATCACCTTGAGAAAGGTACTCTTTCATTAGAAAACCTCAAATTTTTCGTGTTAGATGAAGCGGATGAAATGCTGAACATGGGATTTATTGATCAAGTCTCTTCTATTATTCAGTATCTGCCGCCAAAGCGCATGTCAATGCTGTTTTCAGCGACCATGTCTGATGAGATGAAGAAATTGAGCGATCAGTTTTTACAATCACCAAAAGTGATTGAAATCGCACGTGCGGAAACGTCTGTACAACAAATCACCCACACCGTGATTGAAACGGAAGAAGAAGCAAAATTCTCCCTTCTTCAGCGTACGATCGTCATTGAAAATCCAGATAGCTGCATTATTTTCTGTAATACACAGGACCGAGTGAATGAACTCACAATGAAGCTGGACGAATGGGATGTGCCTTGTGACAAAATTCATGGAGGCATGAGACAGGAAGACCGCTTCGCTGTCATGGATGAATTCAAAAACGGTGAGTTCCGTTATTTGATCGCAACCGATATAGCAGCCCGGGGCATTGATGTCAGTGATATGACACATGTGATTCATTACGATCTGCCCTATGAAAAAGAGCGCTATATTCACCGAACAGGAAGAACTGGCAGAGCGGGGAAAAGCGGGAAAACCATTGCGTTTATGACCAAAAACGCAAAGCCTCTGATTGATGAATTAAAGCGGGAAGCAGGTATTGATTTCCAGACGCAGCCTTATCCAACAAAGGAAGACGCAGAGCAGCATGTAGAAAGCTTTGAAGAAAAGATTGAAACACCGATTCAAAAGGAAAATAAACAGGCAGGCGTTGAGAAGGATATTATGAAGCTTTATTTTAACGGCGGGAAGAAAAAGAAACTGCGGGCTGTTGATTTCGTTGGGACCATTGCCAAAATAGAAGGCGTTGCCTTCGATGACATTGGGATTATTACCATTCAAGACACGAAAACATATGTCGATATTTTAAACGGCAAAGGCCCTCTTGTGCTGAATGCCATGCGCCATACAACCATTAAAGGCAAGCAGTTAAAAGTTCATGAAGCACGTTCATAAAAAGTGAAGGCTAAGCGCCTTTACTTTTTTATTTAAAATAAAATAAGCTTACAAACCCTGATACCGTCAGCCTTTCCGGCGTCCAACATGACAAATGTCATATCGAATACATGATGGGTGCTACTATGAGCATGACACCTTTCCTTCTATACTTTGAAGTAGAAAGAAACGGAAAGGACTTGAACGTTCATGACGACTTCAACAAACACACAGCAGCAAGCCACTTTAAGAAAACAAGTTGGCCAATTCTCTGGTGCTAATTCTAAAAAAAGTATCATGCAGCTCTTTAATACATTTATTCCATTTTTGGGGCTTTGGTTTCTTGCCTATTATAGCCTGAACATCTCCTACCTTTTAACCCTCTTCTTTGCGGTTATTGCAGCTGGTTTTTTAGTACGTGTCTTTATTATTTTTCACGACTGCTGCCACCAATCCTTTTTCAAACAGAAGCAGCTGAATCACTTGTTCGGTTTCTTAACAGGTGTACTCACCCTTTTCCCTTATCTTCAATGGCAAAGAGATCATTCGATTCACCATGCCACAAGCAGTAATTTAGACAAACGAGGTACTGGTGACATTTGGCTCCTGACAGTCAAAGAATATCAAGAAGCATCAGTATGGACGAAATTTCGCTACAGATTTTATCGTAATCCTTTTGTGATGTTTATTTTGGGACCGATCTTTGTTTTCCTGTTTAAAAACCGTTTCAACGTCAAAAATGCTCGTAAAAAAGAGCGCTGGAATACGTATTTCACAAACATATCAATTGTTTTATTGGCAGGAGCGACCTATCTCCTTTTTGGCTGGCAAGGTTTGTTACTTGTCCAAGGTCCAATCTTCCTGATTTCTGGATCAATCGGTGTATGGCTGTTTTATGTGCAGCATACGTTTGAGGATTCTTACTTTGAAGCAGATGAACATTGGAATTATGTGCAGGCAGCAGTAGAAGGCAGTTCTTTTTACAAATTGCCAAAACTCCTTCAGTGGTTAACAGGCAATATCGGTTATCACCATGTCCATCATTTAAGCCCGAGGGTACCGAATTATCATTTGGAGCATGCACATGAGCATAGTGAGCCGCTTCAAAATGTTCCAACCATCACTTTAAAAACAAGTATCGAGTCAATGAAATTTAGACTTTGGGATGAAGAAACCAAAGCATTTGTTACCTTTAAAGAAGCACGTCAGACTAGAAGCACACCTGTCATCAAAGGAGACATTCTCAAGAAGAATGCGTAAACGACGCAAGCTCTTTCTTACAATAGAAGGAGCTTGTTGGTATTTGCAGGATGCGATAACGTGTTGAATTTGATAAAGTAAGGAAAAAGAACGAAAACGGAAAAGGTGGCACACGGATGAAAAAACAGTTTAAAATTCAAAAATTGCATGGGATTTCTCCCTATATATGGGCCATTTTTTTCATCCTGCCCTTCTATTTTATCTTTAAGACCCCATCGACTTTAAGCATTGTGATCGGTATCATTTTAAACGTCGTCTTTTTTGCCGTCTATCGTTTTGCCTTTGTCTCAAAAGGCTGGGCTTTATATGTATTCGGTCTTCTATTGATTGCGATTTCTACTGGCTATGTGATGCTCTACAGCTACATTTATTTCGCTTTTTGCATCGCCTATTTCAATGGGCATATTAAAAGAAAAGTACCCTTTTATATCTTATACTATATTCATCTAGGGAGCGCTGCTATTGCGGTGAACTTTAGCTTGATTTTAAAAAAGGGATGGTTTCTCACACAAATTCCTTTTGTTGTGATCACACTCATTAGTGCCATTCTCCTCCCTCTCAGCATTCGAAGCAGGAAAGAACGTGAACGGCTTGAAGAGAAATTAGAAAATGCCAATGAACGGATCGCCGATCTTGTGAAGCTTGAAGAAAGGCAGCGCATTGCACGTGATCTGCATGACACCCTTGGACAAAAGCTTTCTCTTATCGGTTTAAAAAGTGATCTTGCCCGCAAACTCATCTATAAAGATCCTGAACAGGCTCGTGCCGAGCTCAAAAGCGTCCAGCAGACAGCCAGAACGTCTCTGAATGAAGTGCGGAAGATTGTTTCCTCCATGAAGGGCATACGAATCAAAGATGAACTGTCGAACATACAGCAAATTCTCGAAGCAGCCGGAATTGAATTGATCTATGATGAAAAGGAAGCGCCAAAACACATCTCTCTTCTTAACGAAAACATTGTGAGCATGTGCATCAAAGAGGCAGTGACAAATGTCGTCAAACATAGTAATGCGACCATCTGTAAAATCACCATTCATCAAAAATCAAAGGAAGCCATCATCACCGTCGAGGATGATGGGACATTTAAAGGAGATCATCCCTCCTCTCAAACGAAGGGACATGGCCTTTTAGGGATTAGAGAACGATTGGAATTTGCAAATGGACGCCTTCACCTTGAGACAAAAGATGGGACGAAGCTGATCATGAGCATTCCAAATGATTCAGCAGCAAAAGAAAAGGAGGGAATGAAATGATCAACATCTTTATCGCAGAGGATCAGCAAATGCTGCTTGGTGCGCTCGGTTCACTTCTTGATTTAGAAGACGATATGAAGGTAGTTGGGAAAGGAACGAATGGCCAGGATGCCATCGATTTTGCCCAAAAGCACCCTGTTGATATTTGCTTAATGGATATTGAAATGCCAGGGAAATCCGGACTTGATGCAGCAGAAGAGCTCAAAGGGACAGATGTGAAAATCATCATTTTAACGACCTTTGCCCGCTCTGGTTATTTCCAAAGAGCGCTCAAAGCTGGCGTCAGCGGCTATATGCTTAAAGACAGCCCAAGCGAAGATCTGGCAAGTGCCATTCGGAGCGTGATGAAAGGGAAAAAGGTGTACGCCCCTGAATTAATGGAAGACTTATATAGTGACGAAAATCCTTTAACAGAACGAGAGAAATCGGTCCTAGAACTCGTCGCAGACGGCAAAAACACAAAAGAAATTGCTAAGGAACTCAGCATTAAAAGCGGCACTGTCCGGAACTACATTTCCATTATTTTAGATAAGCTAGAAGTGAAAAACCGCATTGAAGCCATTACACGCTCAAAAGAAAAAGGCTGGTTTAAATAAGAAAAAAGATCAGGACACATGTGCCTTGATCTTTTTTTCTACCAAAAATCCCCCTCTATTTTTTATCACCAACTATCAAAATGCAATTGACAACAGACCGCACTCCTATGATATGATATCCAAGTGATAATAATTATCATTATCACTCGTACAATCAAATACCCGGCTTATGTGCCGATTTCAAAGGAGTCTACATTCATGAAGAAAATATTGTTCCCTCTGATGCTCATCTTTGTACTTGCGTTGAGCGCATGTGGCAATAGCAGCAGCTCTTCCTCAAATAAAGGAAATCAATCAACATCATCAGACAAGATTACATATCAATCTGAAAATGGCCCTGTGAAACTGCCAGCGCATCCAAAACGTGTCGTTGTACTCGGTTCTTACACGGGTAATGTCATGTCACTAGGTGTGAACCTAGTCGGCGTCGACTCTTGGTCAAAAAAGAACCCTCGCTTCCAAAAGGAATTGAAAGATGTGGAAGAAGTGTCGGATGCCAATGTCGAAAAAATCATGAAGCTAAAGCCCGATGTCATCATTGGCTTAAGCAATACAAAAAATGTAGAAAAACTAAAAAAAATCGCGCCAACAGTCTTGTTTACGTATAACAAAGTCGATTACCTTCAGCAGCATATTGAAATTGGAAAAGTATTAAACAAAGAAAAAGAAGCCAAAGCATGGGTAAAAGATTTTAAAGAACGCGCAGCTGAAGCTGGGAAAGAAATCAAAGCGAAAATCGGTGAGGATGCGACGGTTTCTGTGTTTGAAAGCGGCACAAAAGATCTTTACGTGTTTGGAGATGCATGGGGCCGCGGCACAGAAATCCTCTACCAAGAAATGAAACTAAAAATGCCTGAAAAAGTGAAAGAAAAAGCATTAAAAGCTGGCTACTATGCGGTTTCACAAGAAGTGATTCCTGAATTTGCTGGAGACTATATGATCATAAGTAAAAACAGCGAAATGGACAATTCCTATCAAAACAGTGAAATCTACAAGTCCATCCCTGCTGTGAAAAAACATCGTGTGTATGAGGCAAATGCAGAAGAATTCTATTTTAATGATCCGCTCACGCTCGACTATCAACTATCATTCTTTAAAAAGCACTTTTTAGGTAAATAAACTGAAGCAAGGGAACCCTTCCCTTGCTTTTTTCTTGTCTGCTTCTAGCGGCAGCGCTTTTTTTCCGCTACAATTACATACAAGCGAATACAAAAAGTGTGGTGCTGGTTTTGTTTAAAATTTTACTGATTGAGGACGATACAACCCTCTTCCAAGAAATCAAAGAACGTCTAGTTAACTGGTCCTATGATGTTTATGGGATTCACGATTTTCAACAGGTCATGCAGGAATTCACTTCTGTTCAGCCTGATCTCGTCATTATTGATATACAGCTCCCAAAATACGATGGCTTTCATTGGTGCCGGATGATTCGGCATCATTCAAATGTACCTATTATCTTCCTCTCCTCTCGTGACCACCCTGCTGATATGGTCATGTCGATGCAGCTCGGTGCCGATGATTTTGTACAAAAGCCCTTTCACTTTGACGTGCTCATTGCCAAAGTCAGTGCTGTTCTTCGCAGGGTGCATGATTATAATGCAGAACCTGCCAGCTTAAAGGTATGGTGCGGGGCTGCCATTGACCTAGAAAAAAACACCGTCACAAATGACCATGGTGAAGTGGAATTAACGAAAAATGAACTATTTATTCTTAAGGAATTGATTCAGCATAAAAATCATATTGTCAGCCGTGAATCACTCATTCAAGCATTGTGGGAGGATGAACGGTTTGTCAGTGACAACACACTGACCGTAAACGTCAATCGCCTAAGAAAAAAACTAGATGAGATCTCCCTTGGCACCTACATTGAGACAAAAGTGGGTCAAGGCTATCTTGCAAAGGAAAAGGATGATCACTGATGCTGCAAGCATTTTTAAAAGAACGAAGAAGCTGGATCCTGTTCTTTCTTAGTTTGCAGCTCCTCATTCTGTTTGTTGCTTATTTGGATACGACCATTCCAATGGCGTCTCTTTTTTATATTGTGTTATTATCTACGTTTTTCATGATCGTCTTTCTCTTTTTCCGATATCGTAAAGAAACGGCGTATTATGAGCGGCTGAAAGAATGGGATGATCATATTGATCATCAAATGCGGCTCACTCCATCTTCCCCATTTGAACAGCTTGTACATGATGCGACGTCAGAGCAAATTGCCCGCTATCGGCAAATGGCAGCAGAACAGCAAATCGCCCTTGAAGAAGAGAAGGATGAATTGCTCTCATGGATACATGAAATGAAAACACCTCTCACAGCGATGCACTTAATGATTGACCGCTTAACAGAGCAGCCGCTGAAATCGAATATGACGTATGAATGGCTCAGAATTCATTTATTACTCGATGCCCAGCTGCACCAAAGCAGAATACGTCATATCGAAAATGATTTATTTATTGAACAGCTTGACCTGCAAAGCATCTTAGCGAAGGAAATCAAAGCGCTCCAATCATGGTGCATGCAAAAAGGAATCGGCTTTGAACTCACGCTAGAAGAACGTCACGTATTAAGTGATACAAAATGGTTATCCTTTATGATCAGACAGGTGCTCACAAATGCAGTTAAGTACAGTCATTCGTCCGATATTGCCATTGAAAGCAAGCGAATGAATGACCAAGTGATGCTGACGATCTCAGATCAAGGCAGAGGGATAGACCCAAGAGACCTGCCGCGTATTTTTGAAAAGGGTTTTACCTCAACAAGACATCACAATGACACCGCCTCAACAGGAATGGGGCTTTATTTAACGAAAAAAGGAGCAGACGCTCTTCATATCAAGATCGAGGTCAACTCCACGATAGATCAAGGCACAACCTTCACCTTTATTTTTCCGAAAAAGAATGATTTTGTGCATATTGCGAGCATGTGACAACAATGTCACATGCTCGTCTGTTTTGTTCGCCAAATCGAAGGAAATCCGGCGGGCTTCTTTTTATACTAGAGGTATCAATTAAATAGAAAAAGGGGATCGACAAATGAACATTTTAGAAGCTCGCAAAATATATAAAAGCTACGGAAATAAATTCAACAAACAAGAGGTGCTGAGCGGCATTGATTTGACCATTGAAGCCGGAGAATTTGTCAGCATTATGGGGCCATCAGGCTCGGGGAAAACAACCCTTCTAAACGTATTGTCCTCTATCGATCATGTATCCAGCGGATCGATTCGTATCGCAGATGCTGAGATGACACAGATGAAGGATCAGCAGCTCGCAGAATTCAGAAAAAAGCAGCTTGGCTTTGTTTTTCAGGATTATAACTTACTTGATACACTCACGGTCAAAGAGAACATCCTCTTGCCATTATCCATCTCCAAAACGCCGAAAAAAGAAGCTTTTGAACGTTTTCAACAGCTCGCGGAGGACATGGGCATCTATGAACTAAGAGACAAATATCCGAATGAACTCTCTGGTGGGCAAAAGCAGCGGACATCAGCGGTTCGCGCCTTCATTCATGAGCCGAGTCTTATTTTCGCGGATGAACCTACCGGAGCGCTTGATTCCAAATCTGCATCTGATCTACTCAATAAGCTGCAAGATTTCAATCGCAAACGAAAAGCGACCATAGTCATGGTGACACATGATCCTGTCGCAGCCAGCTATTCAAGACGTGTCATTTTTATCAAGGACGGACAGATCTATACTCAGTTGAATAAAGGTGCTTTAGAGAGAAAGATGTTTTTCGAGGATATTATGAAAACGCAAGGTGTCTTAGGCGGTGTGAAGCATGAACATTAATCAGCTCGTCTTCCGTAACCTGAAGAAAAATTTGAAGAATTACTATTTATATGTGTTTGCTCTCGTGTTTAGTGTGGCGCTCTACTTTTCTTTTGTCACCTTGCAGTACTCACCAGCACTTGATGATGTAAAAGGGTCCATTAAAGGCGGTGCGTCGATTAAAGCCGCTTCGGTACTGCTCATTGCCATTGTTGGGATCTTCCTGTTATATGCGAACAGCATTTTTATTAAACGCCGAGGGAAAGAAATAGGTCTCCTGCAGCTCATTGGCATGACGAAACAAAAAATTGCCAAACTGCTCAATGCAGAAAATTTCATCCTATATGTGTTCTCAATGGCTGTTGGTATCATAGCTGGATTTATCGGTTCAAAGCTCATGCTGATGGTGCTATTTAAAGTAACAGGCGTTAATGCCATCGCCCATCTGCATTTTTCAGGCATGGCCCTTCTGCAAACGCTCATTGTCTTTTTCATCATCTATGGATTAATTATGCTAAGAAATAGACGGTTTATTAGTAAACAGACAATTTTATCTTTGTTTAGAACCACGTCTTCTACAGAGCAGCGTGTGAAAAAGATCTCTGTGTTTGAAATCATCATTGGGGTTTTCGGTATTGTCTTGATCAGCTCAGGCTATTATATTTCTTCTCAGCTTTTTAGCGGCTCATATACGTCCATGCTTGAGTTATTTTCAGCCATGATTTATATTCTAGCCTCTGTCATTATCGGTACCTTTCTCTTTTATAAAGGCTCTGTTTCTTTCATTGCCAATATTGTACGTAAAAGAAAAAATGGCTATCTCGCCATTCATGAAGTCCTGTCTTTGTCATCTATTATGTTTCGATTAAAATCAAATGCACTGCTTTTAACGATTATTACAACCGTATCTGCACTTGCCATCGGGTTGTTATCTTTAAGCTACATTTCCTATTACTCAGCAGAAAAAACGGCTGAACAACAGATTCCATCACATTTTGTCATGGGCTCAGAGAAAGAAGCCAATACCTTCACTCGTGCACTTTCTGACAAACATATTGCGTATGAAAAAAAGCAGTTCAAGGTCATTCAAGCGGATTTTGATGCACATAAGATCATGAATTCGGAATTAGAAAGTTTGAATAAGAATCCAAGAGTCTTGACACTGCCTGTGATCAGTGAGAAAAATGCACCTAATATTCATGTAGAAAACAACGAAGTCATCTTAAGCGGCTACAGTGATTTATTGAAGAAATTCATGCCGATTCAAAGCTCAGGTGATGTGAAACTTCTCATCAAGAAGCCGCTTGATTTAAAAGTCATTGATATGAAGAAAGATTACATCATCTCTTACAAATTCACTTTTGGCGGTCTGCCTGTTGCCGTCGTCAGTCAAAATGTCTTTGAGAAGCTTGACCAGCAGAAAGATCCTAAACTGCAGCTTGAGAATAATCAATATAACGCGGTCAATATAAAAGATGATAAAAACCTTGAACAAGCCAATGATGTGTTTACATCTTTAAAACTAGGTGACGACAGCATGTCTCAATTAGCTTCAGCTCAGCAGCAAAAGCAAACAATGGGACTGATGATGTTTGTGGTTGGATTTTTAGGTCTAAGCTTCCTTGTGACATCAGGCTGTATTTTATACTTCAAACAGATGAATGAAAGTGAAGAAGAACAAAGCTCGTACACGATCTTACGTAAGCTTGGCTTTACAGAGAAAGATCTATTAAAAGGCATTCGACTCAAACAGCTATTTAACTTTGGGATTCCGCTCATCATCGGATTGCTGCACAGCTACTTTGCAGTTCAGTCTGGCTGGTTTTTATTCGGCGGTGAACTGTGGACACCAATGCTCATCGTCATGTCGATTTATACGGTTTTATATTCTGTCTTCGGATTCCTATCTGTCCAGTATTACAAAAAGGTCATTAAAGAATCCTTGTAATGAATTCCCCATAGGCCGCTGCCTATGGGGATATGTTTGTTTATGATGGAGTTGATTCAAACTTGTGCGATAGAATATGATCTCTTGCCGCATAAGCTTTGCGTTTGACCTCTTCTAGGTTCACACCAACAAGCTTTCCGCTTCGTTTCACTGCTTTTCCAGCCACATAGACAGAATCAACATTTGAAGGATGTGCCGTTTGGACAACCGCTCCAGCCGGATCTGTCATCGGCAGAAGATTCATGCTTGTCCGGTCGATCAGGATGAAATCAGCTTCTTTTCCAGGTGTGAGTGAGCCAATTTTATGATCAAGCTGTAATGCACGAGCCCCATTGATCGTTGCAGCTTCAAGCATTTGATGAGCAGAAATCCCAAGTTCAGGTCCTGGCATGATTCCCTCCATCAGCAATGATTGATTTTGAAGCGCGCGCTCTGCCTGAAGTCCGAATTTCATTTGAGCAAACAAATCTCCGCCTGTCGCTGTTACCACATCTACACCGAGCGTTGGAAGAACACCTTGTTCAATCGCAAGTCCTGTTACAGGATAACCGTGACCCATCATCATCTCAATTTCAGGTGTAATAGATATGGAGCTTCCGCTGTCTGCCAGCATCTTCATTTGATCCGCATCGATTGCATTGATATGCACCATGTTGAGGTCAGGTCCGAGTAACCCTGCTTTGTGAAGCCGCTCAATCGAACGATCCTCCGCTCCCCAATTCCCAAAGCCAATGTGCATACTGCATAAAGCATCTAGAGACCGGGCTGTTTCAATTTCAAATACTGAAGTCTCCCATGAGGAAAACTCTGGTCCACGAATCGCAAGCCCCATCGTCAAGAGCTGATCTGATGATTGAAAATGCGCTTTTTTCACGCGTGCTGCGTCCTCCATATTGGTGAGCGTGCTCTCCCTATCCCAATACTCAGCATCTCCAGAAGAGCCAAAAGCAAAAACAGCTCGAATGCCTGCATCTTTTAATCCTCCGATGAGCTCTTCTGTATGATCCATTGAATTGATCATCGTCCAGTCTAAAAATGTGGTCACTCCTGCATCTAATGCCTCTAATGCTCCTAAATAATTTGCGATTCGATCATCGGATGGGCGTCTCATCGCACCATAGTTACCATAATAGATTTTGCTCAAATATGTCTGCAAAGACCAATCTGTGCCTATGCCTCTGATGACAGACTGCCACACATGACGATGTGTATCCACAAGCCCTGGCATGATCACCATATCGGACGCATCGACAATGTCAGCATCATTTGCTTCAATTAAAGGTCCGACCTCTAAAATGTGTGTCCCTTCAATTAATAAATCTCCCTTTTCTAAAAAACCTAAAGTTGGATCAAGTGTTAAAATCGCTGCATCTTTAAACAATGTTTTCTTCATCCATATCCCCCTTTTCAAATGACGAGGAAGAGTTCCCCCACCCTCACTGTCATTTTAAAACATAAAAGGATCGAATTAGAAGAAAAGTGACTTCACCAACTGTTTTATGAGCTGATTTTTTTGAAATAGTTGTAGATACGTTTTAATTTGGCCTCATGTTTCCCTTTTGGGCTTTCCATCATGCCGAACTCAAAAAACTTCACAGGTTTGATTCCGACATATTGTAAGAGGGCTCTTTTCATTAACATCTTGTGTGCATTTTGCAAAAAGAATAAAGGGTAGTTGGTTGGCCCTTGCATTGTCGATACACAAACAGCACTTTTTCCTTTTAACAGTCCTTCTGGAAGCAGCCCGCCTGTTTGACGGTAAGCAAAAGTCGCAGCAAACATGCGGTCAATAAAGCCAAGCAGCATGGCTGGCGGCCGCCCCCACCAAATGGGATAAACGAACACGATTTTATCTGCCCATTTGATCTTTTCCTGATACACCCGAATGTCAGGGTCCTTATGCATATCACGCCTTTTTTTCTCTTCATTAAAAATCAGCACAGGATCAAATTCTTCTTTGTATAAATCGATGATTTCCACTTCATGAACAAGTGAATTTTCTTCACTGCCTTTCATTATTTCTTTTAAAAAAGCACCATTTAAACTATTGTGATGAGGGTGAGTATAAATAATGAGTAGATTCATGTGTTGCCTCCTTTTGTTATCATTTGATAACTAAATGATATACCCCTCTTAATTAGTTGTCAAATGATAATTGTTTTTTGATAATAATTTTGGTATGTTACATAGGAGGTGATAAACATGAAGCATCCCCATTTCTTCAAGGAATTCGTAGCATTTGCTTCTACTTTTTCAGAGCTGAAGCACGCCCTGATGAGCAAAGTCAAACCAGTTGACCTAACGACCTTACAATACTTAATTCTAGAGCAGCTAGCTGTCAGCGAACCGCTTACGCCTAGTGAAATTGCCGACTGTCAGCACATGTCTCTTCCAAATGTCAGCAGAGAACTAAAAAAACTGCACGAGAAACAATTCATTGCTAGAGAAGAAGACCGTGATGACAAACGAAAACATGTCATTAAGCTGTCTGACAAAGGCCGTGCTTGTATGAACGAAGTCTTCCAGCATATCGAAGGGATGCTATTAGACAGCCTATCTTCCACAGATACAGAACAAATGGATGACATCGTACAAGCTCTCCGCCTATTAAATCAAACGATTTTCAAAAAAGGACCTAAAAAAGCATGAGCGTATCGCTCATGCAAAGGATTTTTTATTTTATTAATCAAGAGATGCTAAAAAATACGTAATGAGACCGACAATGGGAATGATCGGGATCATGAATTTCAATGTGGTACTGGTATTCTTATATAAATTCCATAGCAACACTGGTATACCAAATGTCAACGTATCAAAAACAGCAAGAACTATTCCCTTGCGCTGTTCTTTATGAGCCATTCTAAAAACCCCCCATTTACCAAACTTTTTTCACACAATAACCGGCTAATCCTGCAGATATTCCTCCATTAATCACTGCGCATGCTATACAGCTAGCAGGTCCCGTTAAACAAATATAATAACACGCTCCTAAAACCATTGAACGTAGCGGAAGAGATTCATTCGGGCCGCTTTGCTTTTTTAAGCAGTTCCAAAACTTGTTCCAACTAAAACTCGTTTGAATTTCTGAATCATCTGCCTGGAAAATTTTTTTATTTAATTCCATCATATCTTGCTTTGCACCATTTTCACCATAGGTAAAAGATCCTTTTAAAAACCCCCTTTTTGGTTGATATGGAACTTATTTTTCAATTTTCCATTTTGGAAGAAATATGAGTGCAAATTTCCTTTCTCATCGTATTCTGCAAGTTGAATATAGTAAGCTTTTATTTGGCTCAATGAAACTGAAATGAAGGAAACATTGTCTAACAGCTGATTATCTGACTTCTTCTTTTTAAGATAAAAGTAAACAACATCCGTTTCAGCAGCGTTCAGATGAACCGCTGCACTTTCTCCATTTAATAGATAACCTTTCTTTTGGGCTAATTCTTTTGCCTTTAAAAATTGAGAGCTTTTTTTTGCCTTTTTTATGAGTTTTTCTTCTGTTTTAACATTTTGTATCTTTTTAAAAGGCTCCTCCTCCTTTATGGTAATAGCTTTTCCTACAGGAAATTGTCCGAATAAAAGTGCTATAAACAATAGCACACAAAACATTTTTCTTAACTTCATCATATATCCTCCTTTAGCAAATTTCATAAAAATTATAACCTCTAAAGGAAAATAATGTAATAAACATTTTTGCCAATAAAACCCACTAGTGGTAATGTATCATATATCCTATTTCTTATCATTTCCTATAGGCAATTGAATGTGATCTTCCTCTTGCGATGATAGTGACACTGGCTGAGGAGCCTTTCCAATACACAAAAAAAGCGCCGGACCTTACCTTCCAAGCGCTTCTTTGCTTTATCCTCTATGTATTTTATACAATCAATTGATACGCAATGTATAACGCGACAAGCCAGATCATGACCGCTGAAGCTTTATTGATACGGTTCATCCACTCGCCGTTTGTATCTAACTTCCCTAGCATCTTCCCTAAAAAAGCGTGCCCAATAAACCATAACCAGGACACGATGATACAGGCGAGTGTAAATGCCAGTTTTTCTGCCCCGCTATATTGAAGCGAATTTGTTCCAATCACACCAATTGTATCAAGAATGGCGTGGGGATTTAAAAGTGAAACTGAACAGGCAAAGAGAATTTGTTTTCTCGCAGGCATAAATTCCTGCTTCTCTTTAGCATCTGTTGATGAGCTTGTGTTCCACACGGACCATCCCATATAAACTAAAAAACAAAATCCAATGATATAAAGACCGATTTGCAGTACAGGAATGGTGAACACCACAACAGAAACCCCAATGACAGCTAATGCAATTAATAGTGTGTCACAAAGAGCAGCAGTGATAACGACAGGTAAGGCCTGATATAGGATATAATCGCGGCTGAAGCGCTCCTTGCTGAAACACAAATACATTTTGTGCGCCCAATGGTAAAATGAGACCAAAGGCAAGCACAATTCCATGAATGATGGCAATGAACATCTTCTAACATTCTCCTTTTCCAGCAATTCTTACACATTTTATCATAGAACATCATGACCGCTTCCAGCGGATTTGATTTTCCGTAAAAAAAAGCGCTGGATGCTTCCATCCAAACGCTTTTCGTTTATTCATCATGATCCTTTTCGTGCAAGCTCTCTTTCTCTCAGCTCGACACGGCGGATTTTCGCTGACGGTGTTTTTGGCAGTTCGTCAATGAATTCAATTTCTCTTGGGTATTTGTAAGGTGCTGTTGTGTTTTTCACATGTGTCTGCAGCTCTTTGATCAGCTCATCACTTTGTGCTGATCCATCACGCAGGACGACATATGCCTTCACAATTGATCCTCTGATTTCATCTGGACTAGCCACAACCGCACATTCTTTGACTGCTGGGTGTTTAATCAGTGCATCTTCTACTTCAAACGGCCCAATGGTATAGCCTGAGCTGACGATGATATCATCTCTGCGGCTTTCAAACCAGAAGTACCCATCTTCGTCTTTTTTCGCGCGGTCACCGGTAATAAAGTAATTTCCGCGGCGCTGCGCTTTTGTACGCTCTTCATCTTTGTAGTATTCCTTAAATAGCGCCGGCGTTTCGAGATGGACCGCAATGTCACCAACTTCTCCAGGAGCGCATACGCTGCCGTCCTCATCAATGATCTCGACTTCGTTGCCAGGTGTTGGTTTTCCCATACTGCCTGGCTTGATGTCCATTCCTTTTAGCACCCCTACGAGCAGTGTGCTTTCTGTTTGGCCATAGCCATCTCGTACTTCTATATCGAAATGCTTTTTGAATGTATCAATGACTTCACGGTTCAACGGCTCTCCCGCAGAAACGGCACTATGCAGCTTTGGCAGCTCGTACTGACTCAAGTCATCTACTTTCGCCATAAAACGATATTCTGTCGGGGTACAGCATAGGACATTGATTTCATTTTTTTGAAGCAGCTCTAAATACGTATTTGGATTGAATTTCCCTCCGTATACAAAGCCTTCTGCTCCACTTCCTAACACTGATAAGAGAGGGCTCCACACCCATTTTTGCCAGCCTGGTCCTGCTGTCGCCCATACTTTATCTCCCTCATTAATAGAGAGCCATGCTTTGGCAGCTGTGCGTAAATGTGCATACGCCCATCCGTGTGTATGAACAACCCCTTTTGGATGACCTGTCGTACCAGATGTATAGGATAAGAACGCCATGTCTGTACGTGTTGTTGGAGCCATTTGCAGCTCACTTGATTGTTGATCCTTTTGCGCTAGAATATTTGTCCAGCCATAATCGTTTTCACCGATTGAGAATGTTTTAAATTCGTTTGGCTGATTGGTTCCGTCGAACGATTGAATGAATGAAGAGTAAACAATCGCTCCCTTTGCTTCTGCATGTTCAATTCGGTAATCTAAATCTTTTGCACGCAGCATTTCTGAACAAGGAATGACGACCATTCCTGTTTTCAAAATTGCTAAATAAATGCTGTATGCCTCTAGCATGCGCGGCACCATCACAATGATTTTATCGCCTTTTTTAAAGCCTGCATTTAATAATACATGACCAATTTTATTTGCTTCTTCCACTAAAGCTGCATACGTCACATGCGCTTCGTGGCCATTTCCATCCTGCCAGTGCAGGGCCATTTTCTCCTTGTCATGACTGAACGCTTCAATCTCACTGACTAAGTTATATTGTTCTGGTGCAATTAAGTCTTCTCTTTTCATGGTACAGCTCCTTTTAGCCTCTTTCTATGAAACGAAACATGTTTCAATTTACCTATTCTAACACTCATAACTGAAAAATGCTTGAATTAGGACCTACTCCTAGTATTATGCCATAATTTTTTTCATTCGTCTTCTTTTTTAGAAATATTCAAACTATTTTTATGTACAAAAAGAAAAGAGCGGGAATGATCCCGCTCCTAAGCCATAACTTTTTAATTGTGTGTCTTAGAAAGATCCGCCACCCATATGTTGTTGAGCGTAAGATACAAGACGCTTAGTGATTTCTCCACCAACTGATCCGTTAGCGCGAGATGTTGTTTCTGCACCAAGGTTTACACCGAATTCAGAAGCGATTTCGTACTTCATTTGGTCGATTGCTTGTGCAGCGCCTGGTACTAGTAATTGGTTAGAACTGCTTTGTCTGTTTTGTTGAGCCATGTGTTCTCACCTCCTTGTGAATATAGAATGTGTAGAAACACATGACTTCATGCGGTTGATTTTATGGTAATTATTATGAAATTTTTGTTTTAGAATAAATCAGCGAATTCGTCTGCCGCTTTCTTCTCATTTGTGACGATGATCGTTTCCATTTGATCCACTGCCTCGTCGAGCATCGGCTCGAAATCAGCAAAGCTTTCGTAGCGTTCTACTTTCTCAAGCTTTGGTTTTGTTTTAGGAGATGGCGGCGTAAAGATCGTGCAGCAATCCTCGAAAGGCTGAATACTTGTCTCGTAAGTGCCAATTCGTCTCGCTTCATCAATAATGTCATTTTTATCAACAGCAATGAGCGGTCGAATGATTGGTGTATTGGTCACATGGTTAATCGCATACATGCTTTCCAGTGTCTGACTTGCGACTTGTCCAAGGCTTTCACCCGTAATAATCGCAAGAGCATCACGCTTCGCTCTTATTTTATCAGCTATTTTCAGCATCATTCTTCTTGTTGATGTCATCGTATAGTTTTCAGGTACTTGTTTGTGAATCAGCTCTTGAATTTTTGTAAAAGGAACGATGTGAAGCTTCACTTCGCCTCCGTATGCTGCTAAGCATTCTGTAAGATCAATGACCTTTTGCTTGGCACGTTCACTTGTATATGGGGGACTAAAGAAATGTACAGCCTCAATTTGAATCCCGCGTTTCATCGCTTGATAGCCGGCAACTGGGCTGTCAAAGCCGCCTGAAAGCATGAGCATCGCTCTTCCGCTTGAACCAACCGGCAGGCCGCCTGCACCCTTGACATCTTTAAATGTAATATACGTCGCATGTTCTCTTATTTCAATGCGCAAATGTACATCCGGCTGTTTGACATTGACCGTTAAGTTTTCCGTATTCTTCAGCACATGCCCGCCAATTTCGCGGTTCATTTCATTTGAATCAAGTTCAAACTGTTTATAAGAGCGTTTCGTTGAGACCTTAAATGTATTTCCTTGTTCATATACTTCCTGTACCGCTGTGAGTGACGCTTCTTTGATGGCATCGAGATTTGTCTCACATTTCACCGCAAGACTAAAGCTTTGAATGCCAAATACACCTTTAAGCTGTTCTGAAATCGGTTCAGGGTCTTCTCCGTTCAGCATGATCGTGATGCGGTCTCTGTCAGATGCGTACTTTAATGCATCAAAATCTTTTAATACAAATCGGATATGCTGTCTTAGTTTTTCAATAAATTTCTTTCTATTCTTCCCTTTTGTTGAGATCTCACCAAAACGGACTAAAATATGATCATATTTCATGTTGTTATCTCATTCCTTTTAATTTTTTCACACTTTGTGCGATCGTTGTGATGATATGCGGCGCTAGCTCTGGTCCTTGGCCATATGTCAAACTGATTCTCATACTGCTTTTGGCCGCTTCTTCCGGTTTCCCCATCGCTAGCAGAACACGGCTTGGCTCTTTTTTCTTGGCTGAGCAGGCAGAGGTTGTCGAGACATACATGCCTTCTTTTTCAAGCATATGGAGAAGAACCTCGATTTGAATACCTGGCACTGAAAAATTCACAATGTGCGGCGCACTTTGTGTCAGCGGTGTGTTGATGACAATACCTTCTATTTCTCCAAGCTGTTTTTGCAGCTGCGTTTTTAAATTCAGCATTTCATCATGGTGCTTTTCAAGCTGTTCAAATGATTGTTTCATGGCTTTTGCTAAGCTGACAGCACCAGCAGGGTTTTCAGTACCTGACCGTAGTCCTAATTCCTGCTCTCCTCCTGTGATGAAAGGGGCAAGCACAACATCTTTTTTTAAAAAGAGCGCTCCTGTCCCTTTTAAGCCATGAATTTTGTGGCCAGATATCGTCAAAAGATCCACATCCAGCTGTTTATTAAGTGCTACTCTGCACATTCCCTGGACCCCGTCGACATGAAAAAGGGCATTTTCGGCATGCTCACGAATGATGCCAGCAGCTTCTTCAATCGGCTGGATGGCACCCGTTTCGTTATTGACATGCATCATGCTGACCAGTACCGTATCAGGGCGTAGCACTTCTTTTAAATGATTCATATCAGCATGGCCATGCTCATTTACTTGAATATAGGAGATATCAAAACCAAATAAAGCCTTCAGCTGTTCAAACGATTCGATGACAGAGGGGTGTTCAATTGCTGTTGCCACAATATGTTTCCCCCGGTTCATTTTGGCTAGAGCTGCTCCTTTAATGGCAATGTTATTTGCTTCTGTTGCGCCAGAAGTGAAAATAATCTCATATTGTTTCAATCCTGTATAGTGAAGCATTTGTTTTCTCGTTTCACTTAGCAGCCGGCTGGCATCAATTCCGAGCTGATGAAGCGAAGACGGATTACCAAAAAAACGCTCACTCACTTGCTGATATACTTGTAAAACCTCTGGATAAGGCTTGGTTGTTGCACTATTATCAAGATAGATCATATTGTAACTCCTTACAAAAAGCTTAAAAAATAAATGCATTTATATGTTACCATAATGAAGTCAGACAGAGAATTTTCTGAAAATGGCAGTTGACAACTTTTCATTTTCACTATATCATCCATAGTGCAATTGTCACACGACCATCCGAATTGTCAGAATATTTTAATTTGACACACTACACTGATTAAGGAGGAACTATTTTGAAAAATAGTTTAAGTATAAAAGAGACGCTAGCCATTGGTCTAATGCTTTTTGCATTATTCTTTGGCGCAGGAAATATGATTTTCCCACCTGTTCTTGGACAATATGCGGGTGAGAATGTATGGCTTGCCATCGGTGGATTTTTACTCACAGGAGTAGGTCTTCCACTTCTAGGGGTGATTGCAGTCGCCCTTACAGGTACCGGTGCAAAAGGCCTTGCGGATAAAGCGCACCCAAAATTCGGGACCATCTTCACCGTTATTCTGTATTTATCCATCGGACCATTTTTCGCTATTCCGCGAACTGGTACGGTTTCATACGAGATAGGATTAGCTCCATTTCTGTCAGGGGCACAGTCCACTTCATGGGTACCACTATTCATCTTTACCGTTATGTTTTTCACTATTTCATACCTGCTTGCTTTAAATCCTTCAAAGCTGGTTGATCGAATTGGTAAAATTTTGACACCGATCTTATTAACTGTTATTGCCATTATTGTCATTAAAGCCATTGCTACGCCAATGGGAATGATCGGTGCTCCTGATGCAACATATGAAGCAAACCCGCTCTTCACTGGATTTTTAGAAGGCTATAAAACAATGGATGCTCTTGCTTCTATCGTATTTGGGATCGTCGTGGTGACAGCTGTTAAGGAAAGAGGCATCACGGAGCGTAAATCTCTTGCAGCGGCTTGTATTAAAGCAGGACTCGTGGCAGCTGTTGGGCTGGCATTGGTGTACATTTCACTTGCTTATGTGGGTGCTTCAAGTCCCGATGCGACGGGAATGGTTGGAGCAAATGACGGCGGCAAACTGCTTTCACTTTCTGCCAACTTTTTATTCGGTTCTGCTGGAAACATTGTACTTGGCGCAGCCATTTTATTCGCTTGTTTAACGACTAGTGTTGGACTTATTTCATCCTGTGGGGAATATTTTTCAAAGCTCTTCCCTAGCCTTTCTTATCGCACAGTCGTTCTAATTGTTTCTTTATTTAGTACACTGGTTGCAAACCTTGGTTTGGCACAAATTATCTCTCTATCTGTTCCAGTTCTTGTGACAATCTATCCACTGGCAATTGTTATTATTTTATTGTCATTCCTTGATCGCTGGATTAACGGTAGACGAGTCATTTATATCGTATCCCTCATCTTTACTGGTTTCTTTGCCATCATTGATGGATTATTAGCTGCCAAAATGAATCTCGGTGACTTGCCTGACATCTTGGGTTCAATCGTACCGTTTTACAATTTAGGCATTGGCTGGATCGTACCAGCCATTATCGGTGCTGTGGTTGGTTTACTTATTTCGATGTTTACCAGCCCGCCCAAACAGCTCGCCTCATAGTCATAAACCGAAACATCCCCTTCTTCATTGGAAGGGGATGTTTTTTATTGTTCTCCATATACTAAAATAGAAAAATTCATGACTTTTGTACGAAAACACATGTTGACATCAGGCGTACATCCTTTATAATTAGTGAATGTTAATGATGAACGGTTACTTAGCAACTAATTAACAGAATATTTCAACATAACAATGGAGGCTTTAAATGCAATGAAAGCAACTTTGTCGACGAAAGATACAGTTATTATCGGTTTTATGTTATTTGCTCTATTCTTCGGCGCCGGAAATATGATTTATCCACCAGAGCTTGGGCAATATGCTGGGCAAAATGTGTGGAAAGCAATGGGCGGATTTTTATTAACAGGTGTCGGTTTACCTCTTCTAGGGATTATTGCGATCGCTTTAACAGGTCGAGATGCGAAAGGATTAGCTGATAAAGCTCACCCAGCTTTTGGAACAGCGTTTACCGTCATTTTATATTTATCTATTGGGCCGCTTTTCGCTATTCCTCGTACAGGAACGGTTTCATATGAAATTGGTGCATTACCCTTTTTAGCAGGTGTACCAGCTTGGCTCTCACTTCTTTTATTCACACTTGTCTTTTTTGGTATTACATATTATCTTGCTCTAAATCCAACGAAGATTGTGGATCGTGTAGGGAAAGTGTTAACACCAATTAAATTTACGATTATTTTTATTATTATTGTCAAAGCCATTTTAACGCCGATGGGCGCCGTTGGCACACCTGATGTATCCTATAGCAGCGGATCATTTTTCAAAGGATTTCTAGAGGGCTATAAAACAATGGATGCTCTTGCTTCTATTGTGTTTGGGGTTGTTGTCATCAATGCCATTAAAGGACGCGGTGTGACAAGTAAAAAGGCACTGACTTCTGCTTGTATCAAAGCGGGTCTGATTGCAGCTTGCGGATTAACATTTGTTTATCTATCTCTTGCTTATTTAGGCGCTTCAAGTACACACGCCATTGGTTTTGTTGGAGATGGCAGTAAAATCTTGGCTCAGTCTTCTCAATTCCTATTTGGCAGTTTAGGAAATATTGTGTTGGGTGCCGCGATTACGGTTGCTTGTTTAACAACAAGTATCGGTCTCGTTACATCATGCGGAGAGTATTTCTCAAATTTATTACCTAAACTTTCTTATAAAATGGTCGTTACACTAGTGACATTATTCAGTTTTATCATTTCAAATTTTGGACTTGCTCATATTATCGCTTTCTCTGTACCAGTTTTAACTGCCATTTACCCGCTAGCGATTGTCATCATTGTGTTATCGCTGGCAGATAAATGGCTTGGTCAAAGAAGACCTGTTTATGTCCTTACTCTGATTTTAACTGGCTGCGTCAGTTTGTTTGACGGCTTAGTAGCAGCGAAACTCCCGATTGGACCAGTGGAGGAACTCTTTCAAACGATATTACCTTTATATGACCTTGGTATTGGCTGGGTTGTTCCTGCTATTTTCGGAGTGGTCATTGGGTTCGTTCTTTCTCTTTTCACTTCTTCTGCTTCCCAAAAGCGGGAGAAACAAGCATCTTAACAGAAAAAAGCTGAAGTCCTGTAAATGGACTTCAGCTTTTTTATTGGTGCTGATACTCTTTTTCTTGCTGAGCTAACAGCTTTTGGACAGCTCCGGGTGATGTTTTTTCAACAGCCGCAGCTGCTATATCAAATGATCCGTTGTAATCGTAAGCGTAAAATCTTCGTTCCGCCTCTTTTAGTTGTTCTGAAAGAATGTGGTTTTGGCTTCTAAAACGATTGCCGTATTGAATGATTCGTTCAATTTGATCCACTTTACTGAGCATTTCTTCTGTCTCATCCACAACATTTCTGACTGTGTCAGAGGCTTCTTTTAATTGTTGATTCACTGCCGGCATGTTGAGCGGCAGGTTTTCCAGCTGCTCATGCACTTGCTGGATCATCTCCTGCGCTTTTTCAGCCCGCTCTTTCATCTCAGCAGGTACACCTGGGATATTGCTTTTATGCAGCTGGCGGACTGTATCTGTCAGCATGGTTTTGAGCTCAGCCAGTGTTTCTCTCGCTTGTAATTCTTCTTTTCTTAATGATTGTAGATGACCTTTAAATGTGTCATGCAATGCTTTTGCATCATCGATAAACGTCTCCAGCTGATTGATTTCATCCATTAATAATGAATATGCCACGTGGTCACGATCAAGCTTCTCGCGGATTTGTTTCATCAGCTTTTCAATTTCTTCTAAACGTTTTTCGAATGCTTTCTGTTGATCGAGCTCTCCTGCTGTCAGCTTGTAGCTTTCTTTCACAAGAGCCGTTTCTGCCTTTGTTTGTGTGTGATCTTGTTCGATCTTCTCGAATGCTTCTGTGAGCTCAGGCATTTTGCTTTTGATTTCCTGACCTGCTTCTACTTCCGCCTCCAGCTGATCATACAGCGTCTCAATCGCATCATTGATCATTTGCAGAATGCTTGATGCCTCTTCTAAATTGAGTTCATCAATGAGCAATTTTTCCGCTCTCGCAAGCTGTTTGTTTAAAGTCTCCAGCTCTTTCGTGATCTGGATATGCTCCAGCTTGTAGCCTTTTTCTGTCATTTCTTGATATCCGTCTTTCAGCTTCGTCAGCTGACCTGGTACGGTCTGTTTGCAGTCTGCAATAAGCTTTGGTACATCATTGATATATAGCTGAAGCTGGTCGAGTCTGCGGTCTTGCTCAAGCAAAATCTTTCTTGCTTTCATGTAGTTTCCGTTTTCTGTTTCTTCCTCGTACTGCTTGATCCCTTCCCAGGCCTCATCTAAGTCCTGCTCCATTTTGTCATATAGGGTGCCATATAAATGGCTGTACGCAAGCAGATTTTTTCGAACCGTTTGATATTGCTCTTTGACCTTTTCAATGTCCTTGCGATTTTGCTCCTCGCTTGTGACAAGGTCTGCAATTTCTTTTAAAATGTCTTCAATGTTCGAATCAGCAGCACTCAGCAAGTCCTCAATATGCGTAAGAACCTGCTTGGCTTTGGAGAATCGATATTTATCAGAATACTCTTCTGCATCATATAATAGCTCCTCTACCTTTGGAAGATGGGCTGTGACGATATCGTCCCACTCTGCACGCCATCTTTCAAAAAATTGCTCTGTTTCTCCGGTCATTTTTAAATGTTTGATTTTTGAAATTTCTTCTACAATTGATCTGTTTAAAATTTCAATTTTCCATGCTTCCAATCGGTCAATCTCTTTATATATATTTTTTCGCAGGAAATAACCGACTGAAAACAAAGCAAGCAAAATGACAATTAAACCGATGATAAACTCCATAATGAGCCCCCTTGTTGTGATCTAAGTGATGTCAGGGTAAAAGTGTCCCGAGTAGACCTGAGAACCCTTTCGTGTCCGCTTTGCATTTGTCTTTTTATAAACAGGATCGTATGTTTTCCAATACCATCCATTCACGGTTTTATGTATGTTTTTCAAGAAAGTATTTGAGCGCTTTCTATCATTTGATCACACGTATCCATGTGACCTGCTTTTATGTATGCGGAAGCTGTCGTTTTCATTGTTATTATGATACCATGTAACCAGCATTTTTGGTCATGATTTTTCATTATTTTCGCTGATAAACATCACGTTTTTCAAAATATCGACAAGAGGTGACGACATGCTGAAGCAGGATGCACATCTACATACACCGTTTTGCCCGCACGGCTCGCTTGATTCATTTCATTCTTATATTGAAAAAGCCATCAAAAAGGGATTTGATTCCATAACCTTTACCGAGCATGCCCCTCTGCCTCCATCGTTTCGAGATCCAACACCAGAGCAGGATAGTGCCATGAAGCTCCAAGAACTTGACTCGTATATAACGAAATTAGATCAGCTGAAACAGGAATACAAAGGCCAATTAATAGTAAAAACTGGGCTTGAGGTTGACTATATCAAAGAGTATGAAGAGGAAACAAGTGCCTTTTTAGACTGCTACGGTCCAGAACTAGACGATAGCATTTTATCTGTTCACTTTCTTCCTGCTGGCGATGATTATATTTGCCTTGATTTTGACGAGCATGCCTTCAAGCAGCTAATAAGCGCCTATGGCAGCATCGAACAGGTCTATCAAAGCTACTATGACCAAATTCATTCTTCTATTCTATCATCTTTAGGTCGCTATAAGCCAAAGAGAATCGGTCATATCACCCTTGTGCAGAAATTCAAACAGCTTTTCCCATTTGAGATGACACCTGAACTTTGTCAAAAGGTCACCCTTTGTCTTGAAGAAACGGCAAAAAAAGGCATGTCCTTAGATTTTAATACATCAGGTCTTCGTAAAACATATGCCAGAAGTATCTATTTAGATCAATGGATGATTGATCTTGCAAAACAGAAAAAAATTCCGCTCATATTCGGGTCTGATGCCCATCAAGCGGAAGATCTCGGATATGCTTATGATCAATTCGAAGACATCATGAGTTTTAAGTGAGAATCTAATGCCGGCTTTTTTGGTTCTAGTAAATGATGAAGCGAGCGGCTTAGTTCCTTAAAATACATTTGATAGAAATATGGCTCATTTGGATTCAAATAAAGCACCTCTGTTAAATATTGCGGCTGTAAATAGGGCATCATGAGTAGTGATTTCAGTTGAATCATAAACGATGAGAGTGAGAGCTGCTCACAAATCACATGGGTGTTTTTCCCTTTTTCAATGATGAGCTGAAACAAATATTTTTCTTTTGTTAAATAGGTCGACATAATTTCTCTAATGAGCGTCGAATCAATCGTCACCTCTCGATAAACAAAACGGGTTAATTGACGGTGTTCGTGCTGATAAGATAAAATATCAAAAACCACATGAAGTAAACATTCTTTTGCGTGACGAGTTTCCATGTGATGGATATGTGATTCAATCATGTGAATATAGCCTTCATAAAAATCGGATACAAGCTGCTCAAGCAGCCCTCCTTTTCCTTGAAAGTAATAAGATATGTGGGCAACGTTGACGTTTGCTTCCTTCGCAATCTCACGGACAGAGGTTCCAGAAAATCCTTTTTGGTTAAAAAGTCTGATGGAAGCTTCAATAATACGGTCTTTTGTTTGCACGGTTGTTGATGTTTTCATCCGCTCACCCCTCTTCATGTGTACATACTTCAAGATGAAGGCGGAAGTTCCTTTTACAATTGCTCGACAAATCCCACATGCGAGACGCAAGTTATGTATTTTTGAGATAGAAAGTAGGAGATTTTCATGTTTCATGTCGAAAAACAGTCTGGCGATCCATCAAAAGACTATCAATTGCTTGTTAAACAGGTTGAAGCCATTACAGATGGTGAGCCTGATCTGATTGCCAATTTGGCAAATGCTGCGGCGCTATTGTACCATTCACTCCCAGAGGTCAATTGGGCTGGATTTTATTTGGCTAAAGGGGGCGAGCTTGTGCTCGGACCGTTTAACGGACTGCCTGCATGTGTGCGAATCCCGTCTGGAAAAGGCGTTTGCGGTACTGCGTTTGCAACAGGTGAAGTCCAGCGTATCACTGATGTGCATGCATTCCCTGGACATATCGCATGTGATGCAGCATCGCAATCTGAAATTGTCGTTCCGCTCAAGGTAAATGGACAGATCATTGGGGTACTCGACATTGACAGCCCCGTGAAAGACCGTTTCAGTGAAATAGATGAAACCTACTTAATTCAATTTACCGAGGTGCTCCAAAAGGCGTTATCCATCTCTACAGATGCGTAATCTTGCAAAAAAGCAGGCACATTGTCTGCTTTTTTATTTTCTTCGCATGATGTGAAGCGTCACGTCTGCCTCTAAATAGGTTGACTTCTCCTATCCAGCGTCATATAATAGAATTTGTGTGAAATATGGCAGCCTTTTTGTTCGGCTTTTTTGTATCATTTTGTTCCTTCTATTTGAAGGTGCATCTTGTAACTCCCTGCTGCTGGAGCGAGGATGCATGAAAACATAATGACGGAAAAGACAAAGAACAGACGGTTTTTATTTTTCACAAATAAAAACAAATAAGGAGGAGTCACATTATGGCTCGCTATACAGGTCCAAGTTGGAAGATTTCCCGCCGTTTAGGCATTTCATTAAGCGGAACAGGTAAGGAACTTGAAAAACGCCCTTACGCTCCAGGCCCACATGGTCCAGGACAACGCAAAAAACTATCTGAATACGGTTTACAATTACAAGAGAAGCAAAAGCTTCGTCACATGTACGGTGTCAATGAACGTCAATTCCGTACACTATTTGACAAAGCTGCTAAACTTCCTGGTAAACAAGGTGAAAACTTCATGATTCTTCTTGAAACTCGCCTTGACAACCTAGTATACCGTCTTGGCCTTGCTCGTACTCGCCGCCAAGCTCGTCAGCTAGTCAACCATGGTCACATCCTTGTTGATGGAAGCCGTGTAGACATCCCATCTTTCTCTGTGAAACCAGGTCAAACGATTGCTCTTCGTGAGAAATCTCAAAACCTTGCAGTTGTGAAAGAATCAGTTGAAGTAAACAACTTCGTTCCTGAATATCTTTCTTTCGATGCTGAAAAGCTTGAAGGAACTTTCACTCGTCTTCCAGAGCGTTCTGAATTAGCACCTGAAATCAGCGAACAACTAATCGTTGAGTTCTACTCTCGTTAATTTCATTACTCTCTTAAAGAGAAATCAAACAAACCCTAGAGACCTTGATTGTTCAAGGTGGTCTAGGGTTTTTTGTTTGTATTCTCGTATGAACAAATGAATTTAAAACATATAATGGGAAACAGACTATGCACAAGACGAGCACCGGGCAAGACTTCCAAGAAACGGCTGAAAAAGATATTCAAATGAAAAGGTCCTTTTGAGTGCTTCTATAAGCATCTCTAAACATTTAAGTTAGTCTAATTTTTTAATAACAATAGAAGCGTTCACGTTTGTTTGAGTCCCTCCTGCTAGGGTTTGAAGAGTAACTGCTGCTGCGGAAGTATGGTTTACAAGAGTAAGCGTGTCACCCGCTGCTAGAGCGAGGATTGCCTGGCCGTTATTCTGTTGAGTACCAGCTCCTGACCCATAAACTGTGTTCGTCACAGGAGCTCCATTTACAAATAGGGTGAATTGATTTGGCTCTACGCCAGAAACTGAAAAAGTAACCTCATAGTTTCCTGGATTGGTCACTATAATTTGAGAAGTTCCAGGGGCATGTGTAATACCAGGAGTAGTAATTCCAGTTGAGTCAAAAATCACCGGGGCTTCTAAAGCTACTGTTTGAGCACTTAGATTGTATACATATGCAAATTCAGCTAGCCCTGCACCTGTGACTCCCGTGGCTCCTGTTGGACCGGTCGCTCCGGTATCTCCTGTAGCCCCTGTCGGACCAGTGGCTCCGATATCTCCCGTGGCACCCGTTGGACCAGTGGCTCCGATATCTCCCGTGGCTCCTGTTGGACCGATTGCTCCCGTCGCTCCGGTATCTCCTGTAGCCCCTGTCGGACCAGTGGCTCCGATATCTCCCGTGGCTCCCGTGGCTCCTGTTGGACCGATCGCTCCCGTATCTCCTGTAGCACCTGTCGGACCAGTGGCTCCGATATCTCCCGTGGCTCCCGTGGCTCCGGTGGCTCCGATATCTCCCGTGGCTCCTGTTGGACCGATCGCTCCCGTCGCTCCGGTATCTCCTGTGGCACCTGTTGGACCGATTGCTCCGGTATTTCCTGTGGCTCCTGTTGGACCAGTGGCTCCGATATCTCCCGTGGCTCCTGTTGGACCGATTGCTCCCGTATCTCCTGTAGCCCCTGTTGGACCGATCGCTCCCGTCGCTCCGGTATCTCCTGTGGCACCTGTTGGACCAGTGGCTCCGATATCTCCCGTGGCTCCTGTTGGACCGATTGCTCCCGTATCTCCTGTGGCACCTGTTGGACCAGTGGCTCCGATATCTCCCGTGGCTCCTGTTGGACCGATTGCTCCCGTATCTCCTGTAGCCCCTGTTGGACCGATCGCTCCCGTCGCTCCGGTATCTCCTGTGGCACCTGTTGGACCAGTGGCTCCGATATCTCCCGTGGCTCCTGTTGGACCGATTGCTCCCGTATCTCCTGTAGCCCCTGTTGGACCGATCGCTCCCGTCGCTCCGGTATCTCCTGTGGCACCTGTTGGACCAGTGGCTCCGATATCTCCAGTGACACCCGTTGGACCAGTGGCTCCGATATCTCCCGTGGCACCCGTTGCTCCAGTGGCTCCGATATCTCCCGTGGCTCCTGTAGCCCCTGTTGGACCGATTGCTCCGGTATCTCCTGTGGCTCCTGTTGGACCAGTGGCTCCGATATCTCCCGTGGCTCCTGTTGGACCAGTGGCTCCGATATCTCCCGTGGCTCCTGTAGCCCCTGTTGGACCGATTGCTCCGGTATCTCCTGTGGCTCCTGTTGGACCAGTGGCTCCGATATCTCCCGTGGCTCCTGTTGGACCAGTGGCTCCGATATCTCCCGTGGCTCCTGTAGCCCCTGTTGGACCGATTGCTCCGGTATCTCCTGTGGCTCCTGTTGGACCAGTGGCTCCAGTGGCTCCTGTAGCTCCGGTGGCTTCTGCGGCCCCTGTAGGTCCAGTGGCTCCTGTAACTCCTGTAGCTCCTGTAGCTCCTCGAATCCCTCGTAATCCCCGTAATCCTCGTCGCCCTACAATTACTTTTGTTTCACAAATGATGCAACAGTTTGATTTTGATAGTTTCTGTTTACAATAAGGGCATTTTTTATACTTATCACAACCCATCAGTTGTTCATCTCCTTTATCATTATTCATATGTTACATCTGTAAATAGGTGCAGATAAGTAAAACGTACAAAGAATAAAGATAAGCGTAGAATAAATATAAATTTCTATAGTATTCCAAAAGTCTTTTGGTTGTGAAAATTTGATTGTATTTTGCGCTAAACTTTTTCATGATGACTAGCCTGTCTCAAGAAGCTATCCAAAACTATATAATCTATCATGAAAAAAATCCCCTAGAATTCCAGAGGATTTTTTTGTTCCATGGTTCACTCAAGTATTATTAAGCGTATAGCGATATCTTTTATTTTACCATCCAATTACTAATCAATTGATCTGTTGTCATGACAGTAGCAAATTCATCATGCAATGTAGCAAGTGATAGCCGATGAATCATTTCGGGATCATAATATGTACCGTTTTGATCTGTTAGTCCAAAGGCAGCAGATGCATCAGAAATGAGATATGTATCAAAGCCTAGATTGCCGCTCATTCTTGTTGTTGTAGATACGCAGTGCGGTGTTGTTAATCCTGCGATTACAACAGTGTCGATCTCGTTTGATCTTAGTTGTTCCTCCAAGTTTGTGCCAATAAAGCTGCTGTTGACTTTCTTTCGTATCACCGTTTCTTCCTCTAGCGGTTTGGCGATATCTTTGAAAAGATGCCCTTCATTTGCCGGATGAAATAAGGAGTCCGGCTTGTCAGATGTATGCTGAATATGAATCACTGTCCAGCCTTTCTCTCTCCAAAACGTCAATAAACGACTGATATTTTTCTCTGCATCTAGATTATTTCGTTCTCCCCATTTTTCATGCTCGAACGCCTTCTGTACATCCACAATGAGCAAAGCCTTTTGATTCTTTTGCACAAACGCCCACCTCCGTAGATTCTCATTTACTACATGTAGTGTAAGGAATGGTGATCCATTTGTACATGCTTTTAATGATGTTTTGCCTGTTTTTGCATCAAAAAAACAAACCACACACTGGCAACGATGTAATAGATACCAATGATTGATGTACAGTTGGACATCACCTCGCCTATTTGAACTGATTTAACAAACTTCATCCAGATGAAATAAATGAGGAGAAATGAGCACGGATAATAGAGGAAATATCCTAAAAAATATTGCTTGAGTTTTTGTGTCATCATTTTACCTCCATTATAACCTTCTTTCATCATCTAGCAGCTGTCATATGTCCGATGACATCAAAAAAAGACAGCACAAGTCGCTGTCTTTTTTCATTTTTTAATTCGTATTCTGTCCCCCGCCATTCAGTCCTTCTTTGATATAGCCTTTGACTTGGCTTGAAGCTAATAGACCGATGTGACCAACGCCGTGAATGAGGACGTTTCTTGCGCCAATTAAACGCGAGAGGCTGTTGACGACGATAAGATCGGCTGAGCTATAGACAGAGGTGTAAAGGATTTTTTGATTTGGATCGGTGCCTGGTAATGCTCTGAGTGAAACGAGTCCGTTCGCTCCACCAAGTGTAACGACGTTTTCTATTTTATCGCCGCCGTCTAGATTCTTAATATAGTATAACGTGTTCGCTCCGCCCATACTATGAGCCACAATATCAACTTTTTTGGCACCTGTTTTGGCTAGCACATCTTTGACGAATCTGGATAGACGCGGACCATTGTTGCGGTTATTACCTGTTTTGTCTATGAAATCGATAGCAAATAATTGGTTTCGATCCCATCCTTGTGATACCAAGTAACTTTTAATCGAAGCAAAGTTATAAGACGCACCGCCCATGCCATGTACCATCACAACCGGATTATGCTCAGCCGCTCTGATCTCTTTTGGCTGGATGAAGGCCATTGAACCCATCACCAATGCAAGCACAACAAGAATTTGCAAACTCCTTTTCTTAAAACGAATCACTTTCATTCCCCCTTATTCATCTTATTCGACTCTATTTTATACAAGAAAAATATGTAAAAAAAGTGAACAAGGCACTGTTTGTTCAATCAATTTATAGAAAATAAATAATGAAAAAGCACCTTTGACTCTCTCAACGCCAATGCCAAAAGACTAGACAAAGTCTCTTTGAACAGTCTATTAGACTCTTCAAAGAGCACTCATCTCTCATTTTGCATAAAAAAAGCAGCCGGTTATCGCAGCCGGCTGCACATCGTTCTTATTTGTAATTCACAAGGAAGTATTTCTTTTTCCCTCTTCTTAAGACGGTAAATTGGTTTTCAATTCGATCTTCAGCTGAAAGGACGTAGTCTTTATCGGTTTGTCTCTCTCCGTTGATGGAAACTGCACCATTTGTGATGTCTTCACGTGCTTGACGTTTTGATGGAGACAGCTTTGATTCAACAAGGACATCGACAAGTGTTAATTCTTCTGTGCTGCTTTTCTCCATTGATGGAACATCTTTAAAGCCTACTTTGACTTCTTCGGCTGAAAGAGATTTGATCTCGCCTTTGAATAGCGCATTTGAGATGTTGACAGCCTGTTCTAGTGATTCACGTCCATGTACAAGTGTTGTGACTTCCTCTGCTAGACGGCGCTGTGCTTCACGCTTTTCAGGTGCTGTTTGTACTTTTTCTTCGTACGATGCGATCTCTTCTTTCGATAAGAACGTAAAGTATTTTAAGTATTTCACGACGTCACGGTCATCTGTGTTGATCCAGAATTGGTAGAACTCATATGGAGACGTTTTTTCTTTATCTAACCAGATGGCGCCGCCTTCTGTTTTACCGAACTTCGTGCCATCTGCTTTAGTGACAAGCGGCATCGTTAGACCGAATGCTTTTGCCCCTTCTGCTTCAGACTTACGAATCAGCTCAAGTCCAGATGTGATATTTCCCCACTGGTCACTTCCGCCAATTTGCAGCTTACAGTTTTCATTTCTGTAAAGGTTTAAGAAGTCTAAAGATTGCAGGATGACGTAGCTGAACTCTGTGTACGAAATTCCTGTCTCGATACGCGAGCTGACGATATCTTTTGCCAGCATGAAGTTCACACCGAAGTTCTTTCCAATATCACGAAGGAACGTGATGACATTCATCTGGCTGATCCAGTCGTAGTTATTCACGATTACGGCTGGGTTCTCGTCTGCTTCAAAATCAAGAAATTGCGACAGCTGTCCTTTGATTTTATCTGACCACTGCTCTACGATTTCTGCTGGGTTTAGTGAACGTTCTGCTTTTTTGAAGCTAGGATCGCCGATCAGTCCAGTCGCGCCGCCAACAAGAGCAATCGGGTGATGGCCCGCTTCCTGGAATCTGCGTAATGTTAAAATTGGCAATAGATGACCAATGTGCAAGCTGTCAGCTGTCGGATCAAAGCCGGAGTAAAGCTTGATTTTTTCTTCTGCTAATAATTTTGTTAAACCTTCTTCATCTGTTTGCTGCTGAATTAATCCTCTGAACGATAACTCTTCCATCAATTGACTCATATCCAATTCTCCTTTTTTTACAATTCAACATAAAAAACGCCCCTTCGAATGAACGAAGGGACGATATATATCGCGGTACCACCCTGCTTAAAAGACAACAAATCACGTCTTTTCACTTACACTGATAACGGACAGATCCGTTCTTTCACTAATCAGGGCAGCATGCATGCTCCTTTTCGTAAAAGCGGTTCGTGAGGGTAATTCGAATATCTCTTTGTACCGACTCGCACCAGCCGTCAGCTCTCTTGGACAGGGAAAGATAATTCTACTGAATCTCAGTCAAAACCTTTACATATTCAACTAATGTCATTTTAAACATACTTTTGGTATCAAGTCAACTGATGAAAAAAATTAATCTTCCATTGTCGATAGGTCGCCAGCCGGTAAATTCAGTTCCCACGCCTTTAGCACACGTCTCATAATTTTTCCGCTTCGCGTTTTAGGTAGTTTGTCTTTAAACTCGATTTCTCTCGGTGCCGCATGTGCAGCGAGTCCTTTTTTCACAAACGTACGAATTTCTTCTTTCAGCTCATCTGTCGGCTCATAACCGCTTCTGAGCGCAATGAATGCTTTAATAATTTCACCGCGGACTGGATCTGGTTTTCCAATGACACCAGCCTCTGCAATGGCCGGATGTTCGACCAGCTTACTTTCCACCTCAAAAGGACCAACCCGCTCTCCTGATGTCATGATCACATCATCGACACGTCCCTGGAACCAAAAGTATCCGTCTTCGTCCATATAAGCTGAATCTCCTGAAACATACCAATCTCCCGGCATAAAGTAAGATTCATATTTTTCAGGATTGTTCCAGATCGTATGCATCATAGACGGCCAGCCTTTTTTGATGGCGAGGTTGCCCATCCGGTATGGCGGGAGTTCATTTCCGGCATTATCGACAATCGCAGCTTCTACGCCTGGAATCGGTTTCCCCATTGAACCTGGTTTGATGTCCATGCATGGATAATTACAAATCAGCTGTGCACCGGTTTCAGTCATCCACCAAGTGTCATGAATTCGTTTACCAAATACAGCGTCTCCCCATCGGATGACTTCTGGATTTAGAGGCTCACCTACACTTAACACATGACGGAGCGAGCTGAGATCATATTTTTGAATAAGGTCATCTCCTGCTCCCATCAGCATTCTAAAGGCAGTCGGAGCACTGTACCAAACGGTCACACCTAGTGATTCAATGGTTTCATACCACGTATCAGGGTTAAACCTGCCGCCTAAAATGACATTCGTCGCCCCATTTAACCACGGTGAAAAAATGCCGTACACTGTGCCTGTTACCCAGCCTGGGTCAGCTGTACACCAGTAGACGTCGTCTTCTTTCAGATCAAGCACCCATTTACCGGTCTGGTCTTGCTGCACCATTGCGCCATGGACATGCAGCACACCTTTTGGCGTACCTGTGGACCCTGACGTGTAATGAAGCAGAAAGCCGTCTTTTTCATCCATCCATTCAATCTCAAGGTCCTTTGCTGCCTGCTCAAACGCCTCTTCGTAATGGATTGTCCGAACGCCATCGACGTCTTCCTTTTCACCGCCGACAATGATGACGGATTCAAGCTTCGGAAGCTCTGCAAACGGAATGCGTTCAAGCAGATCCGGCGTTGTCACAATGACCTTCGCCTCACTATTTTCTAAACGGTCTTTGACCGCTCCTTCCATAAATGCCTCAAATAACGGACCAACGATCGCACCAATTTTGACTGCGCCAAGCAGAAGAAAATAGAGCTCAGGTGATCTTGGCATAAAGATAAATACGCGATCCCCTTTTTGCACATGCGCCTTTTCTCTGAATAGATTTCCCGCTTTATTTGTGTTGATTTTCATATCCCTGAACGTATACTTTTCATCACGCTGTGAATCTTTGTAGTGAAGCGCCACCTTGTTCTTACGAAACGAGTCCGCATGTCTGTCAATCGCTTCATAGGCTGCATTTATGTTTCCTGTTTCATACCACGAGAAGTTTTTTCTTGCTTCCTCCCATGAAAATTCTTTGTATGCCTGCTCATAATCATTTAAATGATAGTCCCCTTTTACTGATGGCAGCGTTTCCAATTTCATCAAACAGTCCCCCTTTGCATACGTTTACAATGACCATTATAGTATAGATGACTTTTTTTCTCAATTTTTAAAAAACTTATGGTGAAACCGTTTTAATTCTTGCAAGTTTTAAGATAAAATAGAGACGACTCACTAGAATTTGAGGCGGTGGATACGTGGAGCATCCTAAAACTTATTATTCAAAAACCATTGAGCAAGAAACAGGTTCCATCCTTATTGAAGGTCCGGTACCTGCACCAGAGCTTGCGAACTATACCTTTCATGAAGGACTGACGGCATTTCGCACGCCTGAGGAACAGAAACAAGCACTTGTTGAAATAGCAGACCTTCCAGAAGGACGTATTATCATTGCAAGAATGGATGAGCTTGTCGTAGGCTATGTCACGTATTTGTATCCTGATCCGCTTGAGCGCTGGTCAGAGGGTAAAATGGACAATTTAATCGAGCTTGGCGCGATTGAGGTCGCTCCTCCATTTAGAGGCTGCTCACTTGGCAAGCATTTACTTGATGTGAGCATGATGGATGAGCAAATGGAGAATTATATCATCATTACAACTGAATATTACTGGCATTGGGATTTAAAGGGGACAAAGAAAAACGTGTGGGAGTACCGCAAAATGATGGAGAAAATGATGAACGCAGGCGGTCTTGTCTGGTTTGCAACAGACGAGCCAGAGATCAGCTCACATCCAGCCAATTGTTTAATGGCCAGAATCGGGAAAAATGTGAATCCTGATTCGATTGAGCGTTTCGATCGTCTTCGCTTCCATCAACGCTTTATGTATTAACGTTCAATTCGTTTTTTTGGCAAAGGGGATTGGTAAACAATGATGATTGAACAAATTATGGAGCGTGATGTGATCACGCTGCGAAAAACCGATACGATTGAAGAAGCCATTCAAAAAATGAGTGCACATCACATTCGGCATATTCCGATCGTATCTGATCAAGGTTCTGTCATTGGGATGGTGACAGACCGGGATATTAAAAATGCCAGTCCAAGTATATTTGAAACAGAAAAAAGGCAGCTCTTTATTCAGCGTCCTGTTGAAGAGATCATGGTATTAGAGACGATCACTGCTCATCCGCTTGATTTCGTTGAAGAGATTTCAAGTGTCTTTTTTGAACACGGAATTGGCTGCCTTCCAGTGGTGAGACGAGGCAAGCTCGTAGGCATTATCACAAAGACTGATTTGCTTCGTACGTTTGTCAGACTGACAGGTGCAGATCAGCCTGGGTCACACTTAGAGGTTGAAGTGGACCAGATGACAGAAGGCCTCGCAGACATTACGGCCATTTTAAAGGAGCAGCATATTCAAATGCTGAGTGTGCTCGTGTATCCGCATGCAAATGAAGCCTCTAAAGTGCTCGTATTCCGCCTTCAAACCATTCATGCAGATCATGTGACGAAGCTGATTCGTGCAAAAGGCTATAAGGTGCTGTGGCCAATGGAGCAGACGATCAAATGAAGGAAGCGACCTTTGTTTTTTCACCCTCTTTTCAAACGTACCAATTTCACCAAGACCATCCCTTCAATCAGCTTCGTGTCTACTTAACATATGATCTTCTTCAAAAAATGAAGGCGTTAACAGATGATGAGATCGTCGCACCGCGTATGGCGACACTGGAGGAATTAAAGCTCGTCCATACAGCCGATTATATTCAAGCTGTGCAGCGGGCTAGTGAAGGAAAGCTCTCTACAGCAGAGGGTGAACGCTACGGCCTTGGCACGGAGGATACACCGATGTTTGCAGGTATGCATGAGGCAGCTTCTCTCCTTGTTGGCGGGACATTAACAGCCGTTGACCAAGTAATGATGGGACACTCGCAGCATGCACTCAATCTTGGCGGCGGACTTCACCACGGGTTTAAAGGACGTGCATCTGGCTTTTGTATATATAATGACAGCTCCGTGGCAATACAATATATTCAAAAGACATATGGTGCAAGAATTTTATATATTGATACAGATGCCCATCATGGAGATGGTGTACAATTCAGCTTCTATGACGACCCAGAGGTCTGTACGGTCTCTATTCATGAAACGGGGCGCTACTTGTTCCCTGGAACTGGACAAGTACAGGAAAGAGGTCACGATAAAGGCTATGGCTACGCCTATAATATTCCGCTTGATGCATTTACAGAAGACGAATCGTTCCTCGAAGCATACCGAACAGCAGTGACTGAAATTGCTGCTTTTTTTAAACCAGATGTGATTTTGACGCAAAACGGCGCGGATGCACACTACTATGATCCGTTAACCCATTTATCTGCCACCATGAAAATATATGAGGAAATTCCTAGACTTGCCCATGAGTTAGCGCATCAATATTGTGATGGCAAATGGATTGCTGTTGGCGGAGGGGGATATGATATTTGGCGTGTCGTTCCAAGGGCATGGAGCCGGATTTGGCTTGAGATGAAAGGCATCACACCGCCGGCTGAACTGCCTCAGGACTGGGTTCAGGCTTGGCATAAACAATCGCCTGTCAGCCTGCCATCGACATGGGGGGACCCTGACGATTTATATCCACCGATCCCAAGAAAAGCAGAAATCACAGAAAAGAATGCTCAAACTGTAGAAAAAGCACTTATGCCTGTAAGAAGAGAAAAGAAAAATGCATAAGAAAAGCAGGCATTCACTAATGTGTAAGCCTGCTTTTTCGTTTTATTTTGTTGATTGTCTTTCTTCAATTCTGTGCGGAAGCTCAACAATTTGATCGTCCACTTGTTCTTTGTTCATCAGCTTTGTCAGCAGTCTCATTGCGACAGCGCCAATATCATAGGTCGGCTGAACAACTGTTGTCAGCTGAGGACGCACCATGAGAGAAAGTCTCGTGTTATCAAAGCCAATCACTTCTAAGTCCTCAGGAATCGATACGCCTCTATCTTGTGCTCCGTGAATGACACCTAGCGCCATTTCATCGGTAGCCGCAATAACAGCTGTCGGCTTGTCAGACTGCTCAAGTAAATGAGCAAGTGATTCAATTCCAGAATCATAGGAGTAATCGCCTTCAGCGACGAGCGCATCGTCAAATGCGATGCCCGCTTCTTCAAGCGCACGCTTATAACCTGCAAGCTTTCTCATAGAGTTAATCGGTTCTGACATTGGGCCAGATACGAAGGCAATTCGCTTATGTCCTTTCTCAACTAAAAGCTGAACTGAATCATAAATCGCTTGCTCGTAGTTGATATTGACAGATGGTGTTTGAGCCTGCTCTTCAACAGATGCTGCAAGAACAATTGGCACAGGAGAGCGCTTAAATTCTTCAACAAGCACATCTGTGATGTTTCCGCCCATAAAGACAATCCCATCTACTTGTTTACCTAGCATTGTATTTAATAGATGAAGCTCTTTATCGGTATTTTGATCTGAGTTGCTTAAAATGATGTTGTACTTATACATCGTGGCGATATCTTCAATTCCGCGAGCAAGCTCCGAATAGAAGATACTAGAAATATCAGGGATGATCACCCCAACTGTTGTAGTTTTTTTACTTGCAAGGCCTCGTGCCACAGCATTCGGACGGTAGCCAAGACGATCAATCGCTTCAAGTACCTTTTTTCTTGTTGTTGGTTTTACATTCGGATTACCATTCACTACGCGTGATACCGTTGCCATACTTACATTTGCTTCTCTTGCTACATCATATATTGTAACATTATTCACATAAATCACTCCTTCAAATACACTTCATATCTATAGCATTCACCAATTGGATAGAGACATGTCAGATACGAGGAAAATAATATCCTATTTGTCATTAAAACGATGAAAAGAGACACATAATTTTTCAATCTACATCAAAATGACATTCTTTTATGAAATTATACACGTTTTTTCACCATATGAAAACGTTCCCTTTCTTTTTATAACTAAATTAAACAAACTTTAATGAGCTTGTTACCTGTAAATTGAATCATATTTCATGAAAAATCGTCGAGAACGTCAGCTATGACAATGATCTTAGCAGATTCTATCGAATTTTAAAAATGAAAACATTGTGAACAAGCACTTTTGAGGCTTGTAATGTGCTCTTTTCCTTTCATTCCCAATCTCCATCATATTTTATCCATAGAAAAACCGCCGGGCAGTTATCCGGCGGCTTTTCTATCTATGATTACGCGTGAATGTTAACAAGTGGTCTTAACGCATCTAACCATTTTTCGAATTGAGGAATGTCCATTTGCTGCGCTGAGTCAGATAGAGCAACAGATGGATCTGGGTGCACTTCTGCCATAACACCGTCTGCTCCAATCGCAAGAGCTGCTTTCGCTGTTGGAAGGAGAAGATCTCTACGTCCAGTTGAGTGCGTCACATCAACGAAGACTGGTAAATGTGTCTCTTGTTTCAAGATTGGCACAGCAGAGATATCTAGTGTATTTCTTGTCGCTGTTTCGTATGTGCGGATACCGCGCTCGCAAAGGATGATTTGGTCATTTCCTTGGGCGATGATGTATTCAGCTGCATTGATGAATTCTGAAATTGTCGCTGCAAGACCACGCTTTAAAAGAACTGGTTTCTTCACAGATCCGGCTGCTTTTAATAGCTCAAAGTTTTGCATGTTTCGTGCACCAATTTGGATGACATCGATATGCTCAATCGCTTCTTCAATATGAGCAGGATTGACGATTTCACTAATGACAGCAAGACCGTATTCATCCGCTACACGCTTTAGAATTTTTAGACCGTCTACACCAAGTCCTTGGAAATCGTATGGACTTGTGCGAGGTTTAAATGCACCTCCGCGAAGTAGTTTTAGTCCTTGCTGTTTCGCTGCTGCCGCAACTTCTGCGACTTGCTCGTAGCTTTCAACAGCACATGGTCCAACGATGAAGCGCTGTTTCCCATCACCGATCGCTTCTCCATTGATGTTCACGATTGTATTTTCCGATTTTTTCTTACGAGAAACAAGAAGTGCTTTGCTGTGGTCATCTTCTTGAAGCTCTAGACCTGCTTTGAAAATCTCTTTGAAAATATGCTGAATCGTTGAGTTTTCGAACGGTCCATCATTTGCTTCAAGAATTTGGTTCAGCATTGTGCGCTCTCTGACAGGATCATAACGGTTGACACCTTGCGCTTCTTTCGCCTTTCCAATTTCTTTTACTATGCTTCCTCTTTCATTGATCAGTTTTAAGATTTGAAGATTTAGTTCATCTGCCTGCTGTCTCAATTGTTCTAGTTCATTGTTGCTCATTTTTGTCATCCTTTCCTCTGCCTGTTCTCGCTTTTTATTTTTTCATTCTCTCATGATAGGGTTTATTATAAACAAAGATTTCGGAATTGTCACGAAAATTTTCTTTATTACCCAAACGCTTTTAAGCGATAAAGTATTATGTGTAAGATTATAGCATACTTTTAGTTGAAGTAAACCTTTTTTTATAAAAAAACGTCAGCAATTGCTGACGTTTCTTCTACAGATTATGTTCAAGCGCTTCTTTTGTAATGCTTGAGTGAGATGCATGCCACTTCACTTTTCCACCGCTAAAGACGAGTGCCTGGGGACTTTCATGCTTTACCCCCGACTTTTCAGTCACATAGGATGAAAGCTCTCTTGTGTTTTGGATTTGCAAGAAATAAGTAGGCACGTCTTCATGTGCAGACGCAAATGCTTCAAACTCTTGAAAAGCCGCTTGACTGATCGGACATGTCAAACTGTGCTTAAAAAAGACAAACGTCCCATCTTGATTCGTTAGTTGATCAAACTGTTCTTCTGTTTCAATGAGTTGTTTTGACATGATGTTCTCCTTCTTCACTCCGAGCAGTGAGAGTTAGCCTTTAGTCGATTGTTCTACTTTTTCTTTGACATCTTTGATGCCATCTTCAATTTCTGATTTCGCTTCTTGTGCTCGTACTTTTGCTTCGTCTGCTACATCTGAAGCTTCATTTGCTAGGTCAGCTGCTGCATCTTCTGCTTCACTTTTCACATGATTAGCTTTTCCAGCTGCACGCTCTTTTATGTCTTTCACTTTGTCTAAAATCTGGTTTGACTGTTCTGCTACCAGTTGGGACAATTCAGACGTTTTATCTTTCGCAATCGTCACATATTCAGTGCCTCTTTCTTTTGCATCTGTTGTGAGGCGATCTGTTTTTTCTTTTAAAACATTCGCTTGGGTGTTCAAATCATCGCGAAGCTCTTTCCCTGACTTCGGTGCTAAAAATAAGGCTGTTGTTGCACCAACAATTCCACCAATAAGTGTTCCGATCAAAAAGTCTTTGCTATTGATTCCGTCTTTGCTCATGATTATTCCTCCTATGCGAAAATGGTTTATTTTTGGTGCTTTCGTTGTTTCCATTTTTTATAAATTTCAAGTGCTGCGTTACTCCAGCTTACCACATCCGTGACTTTTTCTTGATTTCGTTCAACGGATGAAGAAACTGCACCAGCTGCCTGCTTTATGCTTGTATTAAATTGGTTGATCGAGCCGCCAATTCCCTGCACCGCATCCACAACTGTGTTGAGTTTTGCCGATTTGTCTTGAATATCTTCAGCAAGCTGATTCGTCTTATGTAGCAACTGTGTCGTCTCTGTGGTGATCCCTTGCATCTGACCTTCAAGACCTTCTAAAGTTGATGCAACATTCTTTAATGTCAGCTGTAAGGATTTTAATGTTTTGGACAAATGGATGACAAGAATGAGGAAAGCAATTGCGATCAGTGCAACGCTTAGATATAGAATAATAATCATCTGATACCTCCTTTGCTGCGGGCATATGCAATTCATTACCCTCTCGTTGTATCATTCAAACATCGCCTAGAATGACCGATTGAATAATAATTCTACACTTATTCGCTGATTCCTGTCCACAGCGAACGAAAAAAAGCGGCAGATGTTGACACATTTAGCCCCTTTGTCACATTTTATTCAAAATAAAAAAAGTGCCGACCAAAACGGCACTTTTCCTTTAAGCATTTATACAGCGACTTTCTCATAAGCACGCAGATATTTTTGAATGTCTCCTGCTCCCATAAAGATCAGAATCCCATCTTCGTGCGCTTTCAGCACAGATGTATCTTCTTCCGCAATCAATTGGGCCTGCGGGATTTTTTCTCGTAAATCTTCGATACTCAGCTTCCCAATGTTTTCACGGGCTGAACCGAAAATATCGCATAGGTATACATAGTCCGCTTTTTTCAGACTGTCAGCAAATTCACTTAAGAATTGCTGTGTACGTGTGAAGGTATGCGGCTGGAAGACAGCGACAATATCACGGTCTGGATATTTTTGACGTGCTGCTTCAATGGTGACTTCAATCTCCGTTGGGTGATGGGCATAGTCGTCAATTAAAACCTGCTCACCGACCACTTTTTCATTAAAGCGGCGTTTCACCCCGCCAAATGTCATTAGTGCCCCTTTGATGAGCTCTACATCAATGGCTTCATAGTGACATAATGCAATCACAGCTAATGAATTGAGGACATTATGATTTCCGTAGGCAGGAATGTAGAAGGTATCATAAAACGTATTGCGTACAAATACATCAAATGTAGTGCCTTCCGTGTTTTTCACAACATTGCGTGCTTGGAAATCATTTTCTTCATTGAAACCGTAGTACACAACAGGTACCTTCGCTTGAATCTTGGGCAGATGCTCATCATCACCGCAAGCGATAATGGCTTTTTTCACTTGAAGCGCCATGTTTTGAAATGCATCAAACACGTCGTCAATGTCCGAGAAATAATCAGGATGATCAAAATCAATATTGGTCATGATCGCATAGTCTGGATGATAGCTAAGGAAGTGTCTGCGGTATTCGCATGCTTCAAATACAAAATACTCGCTGTTTTCTTTCCCCATACCAGATCCATCACCGATTAAGTATGAAGTTGGTTTCGCTGATTGCATCACATGGGCAAGCAGTCCTGTTGTCGACGTTTTACCATGAGCACCAGTAATCGCAACGTTTGTGAATGAATCCATGTATTCTCCAAGGAATTTATGGTAACGAATGACAGGAATCCCTTCAGAAAGGGCACGTTCAATCTCAGGGTGCGTATCAGGAAATGCATTACCTGCAATCACGGTCATCCCTGGCTGAATATTATCTGGGTCAAATGGAAGAATTTTAATATTTCGTTCTTCTAATGCTTTTTGTGTAAAGATATGTTTTTCGATATCCGATCCTTGGACAGTATACCCAGTATCATGAAGAATTTGGGCCAGTGGACTCATACCTGTCCCTTTTATTCCAACAAAATGATAAACAGTCATAATTGTACCTCCAACAAACGTCTATCTGACTTACAGTATATGACGCTCATTTCAATTTGCAACTTGTGATTTTCGCCTCTAGCGGCTCACAGATCGCAGCTCCAAATAAAGATTTTTTTCCGATCTTCCTATTCTAATCAATATTAACTATGATTAGTATCCGACAACTTTCCTATTTCTAACACCTGCTTTCGCTCATTTTACATAAAAAAGCGTTCTGACAGGCATACGAAAAGCGTCCAATTACAAAATTGCACCTATGTGCTATCATACCATGTTTATAAAAAAAATGAAGTGGTTTGTTTAGATCAGCTGTTCTAAGTCACTCAGTGTCATGAGGACTTCCCTTGGCTTACTGCCTTTTGCACCAGAGATCATGCCCTCGCGTTCCATCATGTCGATCAATCTGGCTGCACGATTGTAGCCAATTCTAAATCTTCGCTGCAAACTCGATGTACTAGCGCTATTCTGCTCAATCGCAAAACGGCAGGCATCCATAAACAATTCGTCTTCATCTGTAATCGCAGAGCCTTGGAGCATTAATTCCTCCTGTTCGAAAAGGAACACTGGCTTACGCTGTTTTCTTACATGTGCCACTACTTGATCAATCTCACGGTCTGATACAAAGTTCCCTTGCAGCCTCGTCGGCTTGCCGGAGCCATTTTCTAAGAAAAGCATGTCTCCTTTTCCGAGAAGCTTTTCTGCACCTGCCATGTCAATGATCGTTCTAGAATCTACCTGACTTGAGACAGAGAAAGCAATTCTTGTTGGGATATTGGCTTTAATGAGTCCTGTGATGACATCAACAGAAGGTCTTTGTGTCGCAATCAATAAATGAATGCCGCATGCTCTTGCTTTTTGTGCGATTCGGCAAATGCTTTCTTCGACTTCATTTGGTGCGACCATCATTAAATCAGCGAGCTCATCGATCACAACGACAAGATAAGGCAGTTTTTCACCCATTTGTTTTTCTTTGACAAGCTCATTGAATCGTTTAATTTCTCTCACGCCAGAGTGCGCAAACAGTTCGTAGCGCCTTTCCATTTCATCCACTACCCATTTCAGAGCGGCTGTCGCTGTCTTGGCATCGGTGATGACAGGACTCACGAGATGCGGAATGTGATTATATGGCGCTAATTCAACCATTTTAGGGTCGATTAAGAGCATTTTTACTTCATCTGGTGACGCTTTAAACATTAAGCTCACTAAAATGGTATTGATACAGACACTTTTTCCTGACCCTGTTGCTCCAGCAATTAAGCCATGCGGCATTTTTTGCAGATCAACCACAACAGGCTGGCCAGATATATCTAATCCGAGTGCTGCTGTTAAAGGTGATGGATTTTCTCTAAATGCACTGCTTCTGATCATCTCTCGTAAGAAAACCATTTTACTGTGAAGGTTCGGCACTTCGATCCCGATCGTGTTCTTACCTGGAATCGGTGCTTCGATTCGAATATCTTTTGCGGACAAACTGAGTTTAATATCATCTGATAGGTTCGTGATTTTGTTCACTTTGACACCTGGTTCTGGATGTACTTCAAACCTTGTCACAGAAGGGCCTTGCGTGACATGAACCACACTTGCTCTGACATTGAAATTTTTCAGCGTGGCATTGAGCAGCTCTGCCCGCTCTTTCACCCATGTCCCGTCCTCTTCTTTTTGAGCTGGAGGTACGTCTAAAAGGGCGAGACTTGGAAAAACATACCCTTGTGCATCTGCTGCTTTCTTTTGCCCTTGCACACGCTGATCACTTTTTAACATCATGACGTTAAAAGGTACCGTTGAGGTTTGTCCGCTTGTACGTTGCGTCTGCGGAGCTGCTTGTTTCGGTTTTTCTTCCATCACTTCATGCACTTGTTCTTGCTTTTCTTGCTGCTCTATGACAGGTTCTGCTGGTTCAGTAGCGGTCTCATCGTCTGCTACTTGTTCTATTGGCATCATTTGATCTTCTACTATTTCAGCTTCTTCCAACAATTGGTCTTCTTGCAGATCATGCTTGGCGACTGGCTCAGCTTCTTCCAATGCTGCCGCTGGCACTTCTTCTTGATGATCTTCTATGGAATCAGCTTCTATTTCCGCGACCGGTTCTGCTGTGATGTCTTCTGTTACCTCAACTTCTTCTGCCGGCATGTCTACTTCCATTTCAATTGCGGGATGTGTGTCTTCTGCTGTTTCGAATGTAAACGGTTCTATTTCCTCCGTATGATCTACAAACTGATGTACCGGCTCGCCTTTTATTTCTTCGTCATCGCTTGAGACATCCTGTTCCGGCTCAGCCTCTACCGGCTGTTCTTGATAAGCTTCGGCCTCCTGATTATGTAAGTCAGCTTCAATATGGTCTTGAGGCTCAGAAAAGGCTGGCTCTTTTTCCTCTGTTTGAATGAAAGGCTCGTCATTTAAACGCTCCATCGTCGATTGAACGTGATCCTGATAAGCGAGTTCCTCTTGCAAAGTGAGCGGGGTCACGTCTGTTTGCATGTCCACTTTTTCTTCTGCTGGGGTTGAAACCGTTTCTTCCATACGATTTTCTTTCCGTATTGACGGAATGTTCATTTGCTGTCTGACATTTCGTACACGCTCTGCCTCTTCTGATAACAGGGTGACACGCTGCGCTGTTTCTGCTGCTTTCATTTGAACAGGAGATGATTCTTCTTTCGCTTCTGTTCGTTTTGGACGCATATCCTGATGATAGCCATAGATCGGTGATGGAATTTGCTCTGTTTTGAATGGCTTTTTATTGATGTCAGGCTGCACCGTTTGTTTTGGCTCATAGGTCTTCTGCTTAGCCTTTGGCTTGCTTGGCTTTGCGCGTCTTCTTTCCTGCTTCACTCCGTCACGCAGAGGTTCATCTGGAACGAGCGGAAAGCGGAAGTTGCCTTTCGGATATTCATAATAGACTTTTGTATCTTCAATTTTCTTATATTCTTTATGCTGTTCAAAAACTGGCTGGGCTGGTGCAGCTGGACCTTCCTCAGGTCTCACAGCTTTTTCTTCTTTCTTTTCTTCTCCTAAAAATACACTAAAAAATTTATCTAACCAACTCATCATTTATCACTCACTTTAACTCCCCTTACGTTTTCTTGGGCGATTTTTAGTATACCATTGCTTTTTCATGCAGAAAAGCGAGAAAAGTGCTGCTCTTTGCTATTTGTGCTGTCTGTAGATGAAAAAAAGTCACTAAGTACGTACTTAGTGACTTTTGGTATAACACATTCTTCGCTCCTATATGCCCGTTTATGGGAGGTTACGCTTTAAAGGGTTCGCCAGCTTGGTGGCTTCCCTCTAGAACAAGAATCCCTTTTTCAGCAGGCGCGTCTGGAAGATCTAGTTCTTTTGCTGAACAAATCATTCCGCTTGATGGAACACCTCTTAGCTCAGCATCTTTAATGACCAAACCGCTTGGCATCACCGCACCAACCTTCGCAACCACGACATATTGCCCTTGATCAACATTTGGTGCACCACACACGATTTGTAATGTTTCATCGCCAACATCTACTTGGCAAATGTTTAATTTATCTGCATTCGGATGCTTTTCTTTTTCCTTCACATAACCGACAACAAATTTTGGTGATAGATCTACAGTCAACGTTTCACTTACACCGTTGCGGTTTAAAATTTCGTTGATATCTTGAACAAGTGTTTCAGATAGCGGTACAGATCCGTTTTCTTCAATTTTCATGTAAGTGGATGCGTTGAAGATATTAAAACCTGTTGTTTCTTTTGTTTCTTGATTGAAGATTCTTACGACATCTCCAAACGTCTCATGACCTACTTCTTCTCTCGTCACATCTTTCAATGAAATAAGGAGTGTGTCGCCTACACCTTCTGCATTATAAAAAACGTTCATTCTTCAAAATTCCCTTCTACTGCTGTTTTGGTCTGCTTTTAGCAAGAATAAAGATCGGTTCAAGCTTGCCCTCGTCATATAAAAATGACAATGCGGTAATCGGAACCGTGCCGCTGGCGAAGAAACTCATCGACATCTGTCCTAAAATATCATAGCCTGATTCATTGCGAACATCTGCAATGATGAATACATCTTGATGGGGAACAGAAATGGCCATCTGTCCTTCTATTTTTTGCGCGTATTCTTGTAAAATCGATTCATTTAAAAGTCTGCTGGCATCATATCCGTCATTCGCACGGAAGAAATAAAACCGATTGCCTGCAACTTCATCCATTTTCACCACAGTTTCAAGTGAGCGGACATTGAAGCTTGCAGTTTCCCTAATTCGCTCTTTTGTCCAGTTTTCCTTTTGAAGCATTTTCTCATCAATTAATCTGTAGGTGCTTCCAAGGTCAAGTGCGTAGAAGATTCTCGTTTCAGCTGTATGCTCATCAAAAACTAGAGGAATGCCATCACTTGATGCCTCAGGAAAGGAAGTGGAACGAATGACAGGATAGATCTGCTTTTCTTTTCCTGAGATGTGCTGCGCTTCGCCTTTCATGGCACTTAGCGCCTCTTTCACATAGTAAACGATCTCATCTAATGTTTCATCAGGCTTTACTTCCCACTTTGCAATGATTGGCGGGAGCTCTAGTGTAATACCTTTACTTGTTTGTTTATCTTCAATACGAAGCGTATCTTTTTCTCGGTCAAACTGGTGTGACCAGCTGTCATTTGTCAGACGGCTTTTGAGTTCGTTCGCAAGCTGTCTTGATGTCATTTTTGTCATGATTTAGACTCTCCTTTCATTATTTAGAAAGAGAATCTGTTAAAAATGCTTCAATCTCTTCCTTCGTCTTACGATCCTTGCTGACAAAGCGGTTAACCTCTTGTCCATTTTTAAAAACTAAAAAGCTTGGAATGCCGTAAATTTCCCACTCTGCGCAAGTGTCAATGAACTGATCTCTATCCACATAGAAGTACTCAAATTCTGGGTAGTTTGCTTCAAGCTCTGGCAAGAATGGTTCGATAAAGGTGCAGTCCGGGCACCAGTCAGCTGAAAATAGCAATACTGTTAAGTCTTCTTGAATCACTTTTTGTAATTCTTCGTTTGATTCAATTTTTTTCATGTTTCATTCCTCCAGTTTGTATGGTTAAATCTCCGAATTGTATATAGCCTTTCTTTCTCATCCATTCTGATACTACCAAACTAATCACTGCCGGGCCAACGATATGCAAAAGAGCGATCGCCAGAAAAACGGATGGATGAAATCCCATAACGGTCAGTGTCATGAGCTGTCCAACGAGGCCGCTCGTTCCCATACCTGCCCCTGCCGCATTATTGACCATCCCAAAGCCAATAATACCAATTGGCGCGAGAATGAGGCCCGCAATCGTCGGCGGAATAAGGATAAGGGGATTTTTCACAATGTTCGGCAGCTGCAATTTTGACGTGCCAATGCCGACAGCAGCAAGACCGCCAAAACGATTTTCTCTAAAGCCTGCAGCGGCAAAGCCGACCATTTGAGCGCAGCAGCCAATCGTTGCAGCACCAGCCGCTGTTCCGCTTAAGTCAAGCATGAGCGCAAGCGCCGCACTTGAAATCGGTGAGCTGAGGGCAAGTCCAACAATGGTCGCTACTAGCATGCCCATGATGAGCGGACTTTGGTCAGTCCCCCACATGATGAGTCTGCCAAGCCCTGTCATCATGGCTTCAATCCCAGGACCGATCAAAGCGGCGGTGAAAAAGCCAGTAATAATGGTGACAAGCGGCGTTAAAATAATATCAATTCTTGTCTCACCACTGACCAGCTTGCCGAGTTCCACACCAATTAATGCTGTGACAAAGCTTCCAGCAGGTCCACCAAGCTCTGCTCCTGCAGCACCTGAGACAACACTTGCAAAAATGATCAAAGGAGATGCATGTAAGCGATACGCAACGGCTACACCGATTGCTGGTCCCATGAGCCCCATCGCAAGTGTTCCCATTTTGATGATGAGCGGAAGTGATAACAGACCGCCTGCTGTTTTTAAAATCAGCCCTACCACTAATGTAGCAAATAGACCTAAAGCCATATAAGAGAGTGCATCAATGAAATACACTTTTGGCGAAAGGGAGATCCCCTTTCTTTTCAAATAAGTCATCAACGTCGTCTTCCTGCTTTCTCATAGGAAAGACGAAGAGGCCTGTCCTTCCCATTATATGTAGTATTCTTACGATGAAAAATAGTCTCTACCATGAATATCATAATCATATTTTTTTTGCTTTATCAAGCACTTCTTGTGTAACATGAAAAGAAACAGGGCAAACCTTTACTAAGTTTGTACAAAAGGAGGAGATCGTTATGCAATTAACCGTCTATTTAGCAGGAGAAATTCATAGCCAGTGGCGTGATGAAATCAAGGAGAAAAGCCAATCGTTGAAACTGCCGGTGACGTTTGTTGGTCCAATGGAGAATCATGACCGCTCAGATCACATTGGTGAGGACATTTTAGGTGAGCAGCCGAATGCCATTTTCAAAGATGATGCGGCTTCTGATTTGAACAATTTCCGTACTGAGATCTTATTAAACAAGGCAGACGTCGTCATTGCTCGCTTTGGTGAGAAATATAAACAGTGGAACACGGCAATGGATGCATCTGCTGCCATCGCAAAAGGAAAACCTCTCATTTTGATCCGCCCAAAAGAACTGCACCATCCGTTAAAGGAACTATCAAACAAAGCGAATATCACTGTAGAAACCGTGAACCAAGCGATCAAGTCGTTATCTTACGTGTTTGAACAGCAATAAAAAAGGTGAAACTGCAACCTTTTTTCCTCTTTTCGAAACCTTTGCAGACCTGGCAATGAATGCGAGGTTTTGTCTACATATACACACTAAAGGCTGCTCTCATGAAAGAGGCAGCCTTTTCTATTACATTTACACCTGTTGATAAATAGAATCCACTGTACTTTGATCACAGTTTTTCACAAGGCGGACAATTAATTCTTTTGCCGCTGCGTAATCATCCACATGCAATACTGAATGACTTGTATGAATGTAGCGAGCGCAAACCCCAATGACAGCAGAAGGCACGCCTTGGTTTGACACATGCACACGCCCAGCGTCCGTACCACCCGGTGATACGAAGTATTGGTATGGAATGCTGTTTGACTCAGCAGTATCGAGCACAAATTCTCTCATCCCGCGGTGCGTAATCATTGTTCGATCAAAAATACGCAGAAGTGCACCTTTCCCAAGCTGGCCGAATTGGGTTTTGTCACCTGTCACATCGTTTGCAGGACTTGCATCTAAAGCAAAGAACAGATCCGGCTGAATCATATTGGCAGCTACCTCTGCCCCTCTAAGCCCTACTTCTTCTTGAACCGTTGCACCTGAATACAGGTGACATGAAAGGGGTTCGTCTTTTATTTCTTTTAATAACTCAATCGCAAGTCCGCAGCCATAGCGGTTATCCCAAGCCTTCGCTAAAATCTTTTTGGGATTCGCCATTGGGGTAAAGACTGTTGCAGGCACGATTTGCTGTCCTGGGCGAACGCCAAGCTCTTTTGCCTCTTCTTCACTGTCTGCACCAATATCAATCAGCATGTCTGATGGTTTCACAGGTTTGCTTTTTTGTTCTGGCGTGAGAAGATGAGGTGGTGTACTAGAGACGACACCAGGAATTGGCCCGTGATCGGTATGAACGTCCACACGCTGCGCCAGCATGACTTGACTCCACCAGCCGCCGAGTGTTTGGAAACGAATCATCCCATTTTTCGTGATGGATGAAACCATGAATCCCACTTCATCCATATGACCAGCCACCATAATTTTAGGTGCGTTCTCCGGCCCCTTGCGTACGCCAAACACACCGCCAAGACGATCCTGAATGAGTTCATCAGAATATTTCTCAAGTTCCTTTTTCATAAAAGCACGCACATGGTGCTCATTACCTGGAGTTCCCTGTAATTCTGTTAAATTTCGGAAAAGCGACAATGTTTCTTCATTCATTCTACGGTTTACCTCGTTTCTATGTAATGACCATATATATTCCTATAAAAATAACACTCACTTTATACTATAAGAATTCTTTCGGTTTTCCAAGTATCTCTCCAGAAATTTTGAATATGCTTTCAAGTATTCGGATTCCTTAACATCAATGGACAAGTTTTGTATAATGGAAAAAACAGCAATACGGAGGTGCAGCACGTTGAAGTTAAAACATGTTCTGATTGGTGCGAGTATTGGCGTAGCCGCTGCAATTGTTGCAAAGAAAGTATTTTTCCCTACGTATATCTCGTCTGAAAAAGCATTAAAAATTGTGAAATCTGCTTTTAAACAGCGCGGCCCGATTGATGGCTCTTGGATTTATACTGTACCAGAACCGTATACCGTAAATGGTGAAACGATTGATGTGTACAAATCTGGCATTACTCGCTCAGCCTTTGGCGAGCTTGAACAGTACGAAGTCATGATTGATGCCAAAACAGGCATGATCGTTGATGTCATTGATTCTGTGGCTTGATAAAGAAAGCTTCGCAAAGGCGTGTCCTTGCGAAGCTTCTTTTTTATATGGCTTTGATTTTTTTGTACACAGGATGCCACATGGCGTCCTGTACAGCCTGAATGAGATCCTCAGGCGTTTCCTCTGCAATTCCTTCATCGATCGCTGCTTGCGCCACACGGACAGCCACTGTCGCTGAAACAGTTCGAAGCTGATCCACACTTGGCAGCATCGCTGCACCCGGCTTTCCGACATTGACCATGCTGGCAATCGCTTCAGCACTCGCAACAAACATGCTGTCTGTTATAAGGCGGGCTTTAGACACAATCGTTCCAAGACCAAGCCCTGGGAACACAAGTGCATTATTCGCCTGACCAATTTCATATGTCACGCCGCCATATTCGACAGGATCAAATGGGCTTCCCGTTGTCACAAGGGCGCGTCCTTCTGTCCACTCGATGAGATCTTCAGGCTTTGCTTCTGAAAGAGGTGTTGGGTTCGACATCGGTAAAATGGCTGGGCGCTCCACGTGTGACGCCATTTCTTTCACAATTTCCTCTGTAAATGCTCCTCCTACCGTCGAGGTGCCAATTAAGATGGTTGGTTTCGCCTGTTTGACGACCTCTAATAAATCAATGGAATGCTTAGGACCGTTACGAGCATAATCCTTTACTTCGTCAGAACGTCTTGCATATGGCTTTTGAAATGGCTGAATGTCAGGCGAATCATCTGTAAGCAATCCTCTTTTATCAATACACCAGAAATGATCATATGAATCCTCTTCTTTGACACCGTCTCTTACGAGAGCATCACGGATCTGCTCCGCTATGCCAATCCCTGCCGTACCCGCTCCGAAAATGACGATTCGGTGATCTTTCAGCGGAACCTTCGAAGCTTTTGCACATGCCAGAACCGCAGCAAGTGAAACAGCTCCAGTACCTTGAATGTCATCATTAAATGTACAAATACGTTCCTTATATTTTTCCAATATGGCTCGGGCATTTTTTGTCCCAAAGTCTTCCCAGTGAAGGAGTGCATTTGGAAAAGTTGCGCGGGCAAGCTCTACATATTGATCAATGAACTGATCATAACGTTCTCCTCGAACGCGAGAATGCTGATTTCCAACATAAAGCGGATCATTCAAGAGACTTTCCTGGTTCGTCCCGGCATCAAGCACAACGGCCAGCACGCGGCTAGGATCAATGCCTGCTGCGGCTGTATAAACAGCAAGTTTCCCGACTGAAATGGCAATACCGCCAACACCCCAGTCTCCAATACCTAAAATGCCTTCTGCATCTGTCGCAACGATTAAGTCAATTGATTCATCAACACCGTAAGAGGCAAAAATCTCTTCCATGCCTTCCAAATCATCAATCGATAAATAAAGCCCCCTTGGCTTTCGATACTCGTGGCTATAACGCTGAATGGCTGTTCCAACAGTCGGCGTGTAGACAATCGGCAGCATCTCCGCCAAGTGCTCATTTAGTAATTTGTAAAAAAGCACTTCGTTTCTGTCATGAAGTGATGTTAAATACACATTTTTCCCCAGTTCATCCGGCTGTGCCTTGAACTGCTCATATGCACGCTTTGCCTGATCCTCTAATGTTAAAACCTTAGGCGGTAGAAATCCCTTTAAACCAAGCTCTTCCCGCTCTTCCTTAGTAAATGCAACCCCTTTGTTTAAATAAGGGACGGACATGACTTCCATCCCTCTTAATGGTGTTTCAATGACATCACCATGTACACGATAAAATTGGTTCACCTGCACTCTTCCTTTCACAAGTTCATTTTGTCGTTATTTTGTGTGAAAGGCGAAAAAACATGCAGATGATCTTTTATCTTCCTGTTTCTCTTTTAACTTCATGTGTGATTTGCCCGTCTTCATCCCACTTTACAGCGCGGTAAATCGCATCATGATAAAACAAGTACCACGCATTTTTTTCTTCTGCAAATGCCTGCCATTTTTGCTTAGCTGGAATCGAAGTCATTGGGTAATCATCATAAGCCAAGACCCATAATGGATTTTTATGAGCGTGTGTTGGCATGATATCAGCCAAATGAATCGCTGTTTCGCCCTGACTTGTGAGCGTTAAGATGCTATGGCCATTGCTATGACCGCCTGTATGATGCAGCCCAATGCCTTTTGTTACTTCGATGCTTTCTTCAAATGGCACCACTTGATTTGCTATAGGCTCCCAGTTTTCTTTCCAATATGTATTTCTTGAGCGGATGTTAGGCGCCCTCATTTCATCCCATTCGATTTTGGATGTGATGATTTTTGCCTGCGGAAAAACAGACACGAGCTCTTCTCCCTCACGTTTTGTCAGCCCGCTTGCATGATCGAAGTGAAGGTGTGTCATTAAAACGTAATCAATATCAGCTGGTTGCAGGCCGAGTGCCGCTAGCGATTGTTCCAATTTCGTCTCTTCTGTTACGCCGTAATTGCGTTTTTGTTTATCTGTCAGCTTCCCTGATCCGATGCCGGAATCCACTAATAAATGAAGACCATTCCACCGAATGAGGATCGGATCACACCGCAGTTCAATTTGATTGCGATCGTTCACCGGGTATTTTTTTGACCATAACGGCTTTGGCACTACACCGAACATCGCACCGCCGTCCATGTGTGTATCTCCCCCATTTAACCAGAACAGTTCCATGTCACCTATTTTCATTGTCTCCATTGCTGTCATCCCTCCTTTTTCTATCGTAGCAAATACAGCTGAAAATCGCATGCATCAATCTTTTCATGAAAAAAGCTGACTGCAATTTTTCTTTGCAGCCAGCTTGATGTCACTTGTTATTCTGGAAATTTTACTTCTGATCGATAGATGGGTTGTCCCATAGACGAGAATTTCTCTTCGTATTCAGTCATCACATTTCCTTCTAATCCGTCCTTATGCAAATCTAGACTGACATACGTTAAAAGAAGGCCATATGCAGAAAAACTCTTTAAGGAATATTCAAATAATCCGCGGTTATCTGTTTTGAAATGCAATTCACCACCTGGACGGAGAATATGTTCATATCGCTCTAAAAAGGCCTTAAACGTTAATCTGCGCTTTTCATGCCTTGCTTTTGGCCACGGATCAGAGAAATTCAAATACACCCGGTCAATTTCATTTTCCGCAAACACATCTGTCAGCGTTTCAGCATTAATGTTCAAAAGCTTTACATTTTCAACATCTGTCTCTTTGATTTTATCTACTGCTGTCACAATGACACTTTTAAATAATTCAATGCCAATATAGTTGATATCAGGATGAAGCTTGCCCATTCCAGCGATAAAGCTCCCTTTTCCTGTCCCAACTTCGATATGGATTGGATGATCATTTCCAAACAGCTCATGCCATTTCCCTTTATATTGCTCGGGGCTAGCTAAGGCAATATGAGCATTTTCAGCTAAGTAATCATCAGCCCATGGTTTATGTCGCATTCTCAATTTGATACACCTCTATTTTCTTTACATTTTATCAAGATACCATGAAACATAAAGACCCGCAAGACAGCATCTTTATGCGCATATGAAAAAGACCAGCCCTTCGCTTGAGCTGGTCTGCCGCATGTATAAATTGGGCGCTGAATGCACAGTTTAACCACATAAATGACACGCAGAAAAGGAGCATACGTATGGGATTAAACCGTCAACATCAGCTTCAATTAATCAAAGATATTTTAACCGATCACCAGTTGGATTGCTGCGGGACTGTTGCAGAATATGAACAGGTGGGACGTGTGATTCAATTAATGCTGGCAAAAGAAGACCTTGATGCCGACATTCGTCAATTATTAACAGATATTTATGATTACAGCCAAAAGGGCACTTCTGTCAGTTCAATTGATGCACATATCGAGGAGCATCAATCGCATTTGTCAGAGTGGGTCGAGAATATTCCTATGTCTTAATGGATGTTTAACCGCTTTAAGAGTGCGCTCAGCTCCGCTTGCACTTCTTGCTGCGCTTTTTCATTTCCTTTTCTTTTATGCCACACGACAAACGATACGGTTTCAGCGAGGACGTACCAATCCATGCGTTTTCGCAAATTGTCCGTCAGCGGGGCACCGTACATCGAGAGCCAGCTTTCCCAGTTCTCTTCTTCAACATAATGGTATAAAAGTGGTCCAAGATCAATGGCTGGGTCAGCAATCATCGCCCCATCCCAATCGATCAAGTAAAGCTGATTTTCATCTGTCAGCAGCCAATTATTATGATTGAGGTCACAATGACACACGACCTTGTCCTCAAATTGGACTGCCTCCACATGCTTCTCTAAGTACTGGATGGCACGTGTAATGTCTTGTGAATCGATTTGCTCTTTTAATATGGACTGTTTTAAATGCTTCAAAATGGATTCTGGGTGTAGAGCGTGCTTCTCTAATCTTTTCAGCATATCAAGCAATTCTTTAGATGTATGAATTTTTCTTAGCTGCTCTGCTACAGGACGGTCATTCATGTCCTTTGGCTTCAGCTCTCTGCCGCTCAGCCAGTGCTGCGCAGTGATGACATCCCCATTTTCCATTCGTTTTGTCCAGACAAGCTTCGGCACAATGCCTTCAGCTGACAAAACCGCAAGAAACGGTGACGTATTGCGTTTTAAAAATAGCTTTTGGTCATTGTGTGTTGCGAAGTACGCATCTCCCGTAGCGCCTCCAGCAGGAGAGATGTGCCATTCGCTACCTAATATTTGTCCCAACCAGTTCATATCAATTTTCAACCCATCATTTCTTAAAATATTTTAAATCTTGCTTTTTTAGTCGACAAAATTCAGCCGATTGAAGATCAATTGGCTGTTTCTTTTTTATTTATATGATCATAAAAACAAAAAGGACAGCTATTGAGAATGAGATGCTAAACAATAGCCGTCCTATAGATTTTATCGTTACCTTCTTATACTCGTCAAGCAAAACTAGAAAATCAGGACAAGAACCTTATGAAAAGGAAGGCTTTTTTCATGGTTTTTGACTAGGGCATTCACGAGAAGCCATTTAAGCACGTAATTTTAAGGAGCGCTCACTCGCCTTCACAAAGACAGGCGTTGCGCCGATCACTTCTCCATCTGCATGAAATAAGATTTTTGCATCTGCCTCCAAGTACGCTTCCTCGTGCTGATACAGGGTAACGCCCTTCATTCCAAGATGCTTTCGAAACACCATCGCACTTAAAAACAAGAGCACTTTGAATGGATTCAAATCCGTGACAACGATCGTTTGAAAGCCTGGCTGCCTCGCGCTCACTTCCGGTGCTGCTTCCAGCCCGCCTCCGTAATAGGGGTGATTGCATACAATCACAAACCATACTTGGCGAAAGACCTTCTTCTCATTTTCAATAAACAGCGCAAGGTCAAACGGCTTAAAGGACCATAAAGAATGGAGAAATGACAGCGGGTAGATGATAAACCCAAGCCCCAGCCGTTTCAGCCACTTTTTTCCTCTGAAATGCACTGTTTTCCTTAGCACATGCGCATCAAACCCAGCACCGATATGATTGAGAAAGAGAACGGATTGCGGGCTTTCTGCATGATCTTGAAAGGAGCCGAGAGAAAATGTTTTGGTGAGCATTCTCTTTTGCTTTCTCACTTCTTTTAGGACATCTTGACGATGGATGCCGAGGCCCTTCGCCGCATCATTCCAATGACCGGCGGGAACAAAGCTTAACTGCACATGATCCATTTCCTTTAAGCCATTCAGGACTTCATGAATGGTGCCGTCACCGCCAATGACAATCAGGCGCTTCAGCCTGTCATCTTGCATGGCGCTAATTTGTCTTGCCAATACTTCTGCATGACCTTCATGCTGGGTGAGAAACGATCGATAAGAGATCTCCACCTTTTGTAATTCTTTCTCTATGCTCCTCCATGTACGAAGTCCTTTTCCATGTCCTGCTGCTGGATTAACGATAAAGTACCATTCATTCATATATTAGCTCCACTCAGGTCTCATTTTTCGTGACCTTCCATTATGCCTTTAATCGAGCCATTCCTGCCTTCTTTTGCTGTCTGATTCACCATAAGCAAGCAATGCCTTTGTCGCCTTAAATTGCTGATGCTTTGTCGGCGCGGTATTTTTCCGCTGCTTTTCAAACCAATCTTCCGCCTTCTTCTTATCGACAACCTCCATCCCGTATGGAACTTCCGGTAAGTCAATATAAGAGGTTCTGCTGATCAGGATTTTTTTCACAGGAAGATCGACACCGCTTTGCTGTAAGATCTTTGACACGACGGTGCCAGAGCGCAGAAGGCTTGCGCAAGGATTCAAAACGGACTGAACAGCTTTCCCATTCGCCCGCTTTTCCCAAAAACGTTCCTTCGTTCCGATATATACGCTGTCAGGCTCTGCCTCTAAGAAGGATAAACAAATCACTTCCAGCGGCGTAATAAGTACTGAACATAATTCCATCTCTGCTTTTTGAATGAGCAGCACCGGCTTATACATCACAAAATATGAATCCGGAAGCTGCCTAGCAAGCATACGCAGCTTTTCATCATACCGAATATGATGGGAGACGGTTGAAATGTGGGAAATCGTCGAGCTCGCCCATTTTAATTGAACATCGTATAGATGATCCTTAAAAAAATGAATGAGCTTCGTTTCATCGGTAGGAACGTTTGTAAAGACACCTTGCTCTATATCTGTCGGCTCGTTAAAAAGACTCAGGTCCCGTTCCTTTTTCATATCGGCTTCTTTTTGCTTTCTTTTTAAGGAGAATTTCTTTCTCTTTTCTTCCTCTTGTTCAGGCACTTGTTCAGAGATTTGGTCAAATGAATGCTGCGCCTCCTGTTTTGAAGCCTTTTTTAACTCGTCCCACCTTTGCTTTTTCAATCGAATGAATTGATTGATGTAGTGATGCGGGTCTTGTTCATATCGTGATATATAATCTTGAATTTTGATAATTTGCGCCATCTGCTGCTCACTCCAACTTTTAGAATCATTTATGTAGTGCAAATTGTTTGATTGCGTGATAACGCGGGGTTTCTTTCGGACGTATTTCAAATAGAGTCATACAAGAAACCTCTATCACGTATGGCTCTTTGCGTAAAGGCGCTTGTTCTGCAAAAGAGTGAGCCGCGTTCCATTTTCGCGCAATCGTCATATGCGGATGAAACGGTCTCTTTTCAACAGGATGTCCTGCTGACAATACGGCTTCTTTCACCTTTTCTCTTAATTGCATGAGCGGTTCACTTTCATTAGGTTTTGCAAAAAAGACTCTCGGGCGCTCCTTCATGCCAAACTGTCCTACCTCATTCAGCTCTAGTGAAAATGCAGCGGCTTCATTTGAAAGGATATCAAGCAGCTCGATGATCTTTTTTAAACGCTCATCTGGAATGGCACCTAAAAAGATCAGGGTCACATGATAATCATCTGGTGCTGTCCACTTTTGAAAGGATAGTCCGCTCCTTATATCCATGTCTTTTTTGATTTGATGCGCAAGTTGTTCAGGGATGTGAATCCCTATAAAATAATGACGGTTTTCTGCCACAATATCACCTGTCCTTTTTTAACAAACTTTACGAATCCCCATTGATGATAGTATAACTAAAGAAATGCAGAATGAGAAGAAAGGGTGTCACATGATGAAGGTTGCACAAAATATAGCTGAGCTGATTGGCGATACACCACTTGTTAAATTACAGCGGCTTCAGCCAGGCAATGCGGCAGCTGTTTATTTAAAGCTGGAATCATTTAATCCTAGCGGCAGTGTGAAGGACCGCGCTGCTTACAATATGATCGTCGAGGCTGAAAGGCAAGGAAAGCTTACAAAAGGAGCGACCATTATTGAACCAACGAGTGGGAATACAGGGATTGGTTTAGCCATGAACGCAGCAGCAAGAGGCTATAAAGCAATCCTTGTCATGCCAGATACGATGACAAAGGAAAGAATCAATATTTTGAAGGCTTATGGGGCGCAGGTCGTTTTAACCCCAGGAGAAGAAAAAATGCCAGGCTGTATTCGCAAGGCAGAGGAACTGGCGTCTCAAATTCCTCATAGCTTTATCCCGATGCAATTTGATAATGGGGCGAACCCAGATGCACATAGAGGCACAACGGCTGTTGAAATCATGGAAGCTGTAAAACAACTTGGAAAGCCCCTTGGAGCCTTTGTCGCAACAGCAGGAACTGGCGGAACCATTACAGGCACCGGAGAGGAATTAAAGAAGGCATTCCCTCATTTGACCATACGTGTGGCAGAGCCAAAGGGATCTCCAGTCTTATCTGGCGGGAAACCTGGCAAACATAAACTTGTTGGCACAAGCCCAGGATTTATTCCCCATATTTTAAACGAGCATGTCTATGATGAGATCGTGCAAGTAAGCGATGAGGATGCGTACACAATCACACGTCAGCTTGCCCGGCTTGAAGGAATTTTAGTTGGTCCATCATCTGGTGCAGCCTGCTATGCTGCGATTGAAACAGCCAAGCAACTGCCGGCAGAACAAATCGTGATCTGTATGACAGCAGATACAGGCGAACGATACTTATCAAGTGATGTTTTTCAAGATTAAAAAAGGAACAGGGTCATGAATCCCTGTTCCTTTTTCTTCGTTTCAAGGTTAGGACGATTTGTCGGACTTCACCTCAGCCTGCTCCCCTGTGATGAGTAAAGCCTGCTCATCAGTAAGCGGGCATAAATCAAGCGTCTGCTCAAACTGTTCCATGATTTGCTGCGCAGCCTCGCCTAAATAGGTATTGTACATATGCGGTACCGGATAGTAGCTTATCTCATTGAATCCTTGACATGATGAAAGTTCTGCTGCCTTCTGCCGATCATCCATCACGGAGATATATTCAATGCTTGGTGCCATGATGATACTCCCTGCGGACTCTCCGATGTACAGCTTGCCTTTATTGATTTCTTCTTTCAGCACGTCATCAAGACGATGCTTTCTTAATTCCTGCAGCAAATAGAAGGTGTTGCCTCCTGATACGTACATCACATCATTTTGTTCAATCATCTTTGTGATTTCTTCAGTAGACTGCTCAGCTATCTGAACGGTCTCTAGATGCATACCTAGTTGATGAAAGGCTTCTTTCGCTGCCTCCACATAGTGCGTGACTTCTTCCACAGCACTGGCTGTTGGAAAAAATGTCACGCGTTTTCCTTTTAATGATTCACCCGCAAAGTCAGATAAGAGAGAATAGCTGTCTTTGAATGAAGAGCATAAGAACATTTTTTTCACTGTGAATCCCCTCTTCTCTTTTTCTATTTTGCCAATTCATACATGGCTTGTGCATATAGAGCGGTTGCTCTTAGTAGATCATCGATTTCGATATATTCATCCTTCTGGTGTGCGCAATCTGGTCTGCCAGGGAATAGAGGACCAAAGGCAACGCCCGCTTCTAAAGATCTCGCATACGTTCCTCCACCAATCGCAATCAGATTAGCTGGATCTCCCGTTTGTTCCTCATATACCCGCTGCAATGTTTTCACAAGCGGATGATCTTTTGAGACGTGATGCGGAGGACTGTCGTCAAATTTCAGAAGGGTGGCCCCTTTGATGCCTTCGATCCCTTTTTTAACGTCCTTGCCGTCTGCTGTCACTGGATAGCGGACATTTAATCCTAGCTTCGCTTCCTCGTTTTGTTTATAGCGGATCGTTCCAACATTTAAAGTCAAATCTCCGCTAATCTCATCTTTACAAGCAATCCCCAGCTTTTTCCCTCTTGTATCCTGATCAAATAAAGCGTTGATTTGGGAGGTAAAAGCAAGCCCGTCTTCATCTAACTCTTGTCCACATAGGAAATTGGCCATATGAATGCCCGCATTGATGCCATGCGCCGGCTCCATGGCATGAACTGATTCACCTTTTAATGTGAGATGCAGTCCGTCCGCTGCATTCTTTACCTCACCTGATAAATGATTGTGAGCAAGATAAGCTTCAAAAGCTGTTTTTAATGATTCATCATCGTGATCTTGTGCAGCTGTCACAGTGGCAGCTGCCTCATCCGGCACCATATTCAGCCGCATACCCGATGTGAATTGCTTGAGCGTATAGCGCTGATGATTTTCTGTATGTTGATATGTAAATGACACGATGGCATCAATGATCCCTTTTTCAGCATGAATAATCGGAAAATCGGCATCTGGCGCAAATCCAATTTGCGGCATCGCCTCATGCTTGAAATAATGGTCCACACAGCGCCAATCACTTTCTTCATCCGTTCCAATGATCATTCGAATCTTTTTTGACAGCTTCATCCCTGTATCTTTTATCATCTTTAGCGCGTAGAAAGCCGCCATGGTTGGACCTTTATCATCAATGGCCCCTCGTGCAAATATTTTATTTTCTCTTATGTCCGCTGAAAATGGCGGGGTTGTCCAGCCGTCACCAGCAGGCACAACGTCCACATGGCATAGCACACCTACAATGTCTTCGCCTTCTCCATATTCAATATGACCTGCATAGCCATCGACATTCTTGACTGTGAATCCTTCGTCTTCCCCTTTTTTCAGCATATACTGAAGGGCCTGATCGACTTTTTCACCAAATGGCTTTCCTTTTTTTCCACCTTCTTCATCAAGGACGCTTTCAATTTGCAAAAAAGATTGTGTGTCCTTAATTAAGTCGTCTTTTTTTCGTATCACTTCAGCTTCCCAATTCATTTTTCCATTCCTCCTTGAAAAAAGGTTGCAATCCATCCTTAAAACGAATATTATATTAATTGTTTTGTAATAATGTTCGTAAATGGAGGATTTTATGTTTCAGTTAAAAGAAAACCAAACCAACATAAAGAGAGAATTAATCGCTGGTATGACGACATTCTTTACCATGGTATATATTGTTGCCGTTAACCCAGGAATTCTTTCAAAAGCAGGCATTCCTTTTGACCAAGTCTTTACTGCAACAATTATCGCTGCTGTCGTCGGTACGCTCTGGATGGCACTATTTGCAAACTATCCGATTGCTATTGCACCAGGCATGGGGCTGAATGTCTATTTCACCTTTACAGTTGTCGGTGGTGGCGGCATCAGCTATCAAACAGCGTTCAGTGCGGTATTTGTTGCTGGTATACTCTTTATTATTTTATCGTTAACATCCCTTAGAAAACAACTGATTCAAGCCATTCCAGATAATTTAAAGTACGGCATTACAGCAGGAATCGGGCTTTTCATTGCATTTATCGGCCTCCGTCAGTCTGGGATTATCGCAGCTGACCCTGAAAATCTAGTGAAGCTTGGCAACTTAAACTCGCCTGTTGTCATATTAACGCTTGTCGGCTTAATGATCTCTGTTATTTTAATGGTTCTTCAAATAAATGGCGCTCTGTTTATCGGCATGTTAGCGACGACACTGATTGCGCTCGTAACAGGCCAGCTTCATTTCCCTAAAATGCTGATGGACATCCCTGCACTACCCGAAGGCATGCTGATTACAAATCCATTCGCTGCTTTTGGCGATGTATTCTCTCATCATTTATATGCTGTCGTCTTCTCCTTCTTACTAGTGACGATTTTTGATACAACGGGCACAATGATCGGAGTGGCTGAACAAGCAGGACTCATGAAAAAAGGCCAGCTGCCAAAGGTACGCAGAGCTCTGCTCGCTGACTCTGCTGCAACGACGATAGGTTCTATGTTTGGGACAAGCCCAACAACAGCTTATATTGAATCATCATCTGGGGTTGCTGCTGGCGGAAGAACTGGACTAACGTCTTTAACGGTCGCTGCACTGTTTATTGTGGCATTGTTTTTCGGCCCGCTCGTTCAAGCCATTTCTTCTTTACCATCCATCACATCACCTGTTCTCATCATTGTCGGGTGCTTGATGATGAACTCAGTGTCACGCATTCGCTGGAACGAGCTAGACGAAGCATTCCCTGCTTTTCTTGTGATCCTTTCCATGCCGCTGACATCTAGTATTTCTACAGGAATTTCACTTGGATTTATCTCATATCCCCTTGTGAAACTGGCAAAAGGGAAATGGAGAGAAGTACATGTACTTGTTCTCATCTTTGCCATTTTATTTTTCATTCAGCTCTTTTTCTTAGAAGGATAACAGAAACAAAAAAGGCACATTCTAACAAGGGATGTGTCTTTTTGAGATGAGTGAATTTTTTATTTTGTAAATTTTCTGTGTTTATTTTTTGGATGTTTGAATGTGACGGTATGCTCCATACCCCTTACGCCTATTGGGTTGTAACCGAATTCAAAACATGGTATATACCATGTTTCGATTCATGAAGACAAGTTAAAAAACACGTAAAGTTGACTTTTTGGTGGAACTAGATGCATAATAACGTGTATAATAGAATAAAACATTAAGAAACACGAACATTTACCATTGTTGCATGTCCTTATTTCGCAGTTTTAGTGTAGTAAGTTGTGGTTAGTCAAGTCCATCCGATCTTATTGATAGGGAGTGGTTTTTTGAAACCTTCAACAAACCGTATGATGACTCGAATTAAATCAGTTTATATGTTCATTCAAGAGAAAGGTCTTGTGACGACACAAGAGCTGGTTGATGAATTCGGGATCACACCTAGAACCATTCAAAGAGACTTAAACGTGCTTGCCTATAACGATCTTGTTCATAGTCCAAGCAGAGGCAAATGGGAAACAACGAGAAAAAAAGTGAAAATATCATCTTAAGCTTATAATGAACTGTCCATATAACAAAAAGAACCGGCGATATGCCGGTTCTTCAGATTGTTGACAAAGGGCTAAAATGATCTTCATTTTAGCCTTTTGTCTTCTTTTCAGCGTGATAGAAAACCTTTGCAGTCTAGGAAGGACGAGTACCGGAGCGGAGCGAATTTGACATTCGTGAGCACCGGAGCGCAGACCTGACACCGAATGCGAGGGTTTGTCTACACGCTGAAAGAACCGGCGATATGCCGGTTCTTTTCTTTTATTCTACATTTATGGTCGATTGATTAAGCTGTCTAATTCTTCATCCGTCAATTCACGGTACTCCCCAGGCGCTAGATCTTCATCTAAAGAGACAGCCCCCATCGAGAGTCTTTTTAAAAAAATGACTTCATTTCCCACTGCTTGCGCCATCAGCTTCACTTGATGGTACTTTCCTTCAGTAATCGTTAAACGGATGCGTGTATCTTCGTTTTCATTCGCATCTACTTCTACCTTCGCCGGCTTCGTGCGGTAATCATCTAAAATGACAACGCCCTCTTCAAGACGCTTGATGTCTTGATCTCCTAATGGGTATTTCAAATGAACTTCGTACGTTTTTGGCACATGCTTTTTTGGAGAAAGTAATTGATGAGCAAGCTGTCCATCATTTGTGAGGAGGAGAAGACCGACTGTATCCTTATCCAGTCTCCCCACAGGAAATGGCTCCCTTGCGATATCCTCCGGCTCTAGTAAATCGACGACCGTTTCATCCCGCAGATCTTCAGTTGCTGAGATGACCCCGTCCGGTTTGTTCATCATTAAGTAAATGAATTCTTTATACTCTACACGCTCTCCGTGTACGAGCACTTCATCATTCGATGGATCAACATGATCTTTCACCTGCTTCGCCACTTCTCCATTCACTGTGACCGCCCGTGCCTTGACCAGCTTCTTCACATCTTTTCTTGAACCAAAGCCGCTGCTAGCAAGCAATTTATCAAGCCTCATGAATATCCACCTCTTCTTAACTCTTTTTTCTTAAAAATTTCGGCATACGGCTGCCGAGTACACGCTCAAGTAATCCTACCTTATAAGACAAGAACAGATACACACCGCCGCCAGTGATCATTGAAATCAAAATGACGATACCCGCTTGTACAATTCCACCCTCATACGAAATCACTTGGCTCACAAGCTGACAAGTCACATACGCCACAACAGCCATAATCGCCGTTAAAATACCAATGAGAATAAATCGTTTGAAAATCCTGCGGAACGAGTAGCCGGCATGGCGCTTAATCATGATAAACATATACAAGATGGACGCGCTATAGCCTAACGCAGTCGCAAGCACAGAACCATTTCCTTGCAGCCAGCTGATTAGCGGAATGTTCAGAACCGTTTTAATAATGATCCCTAACAACAGACTGACAATGGCGAATTTTTGTTTGTTAATTCCCTGCAAAATTGCTGCATTAATGGTGAATAAGGAAAACAATAACGCAACAGGTGCATACCAGAACAAAATTGACATCCCAATCTCAGGATGAACGGACGGATAGAAAAACCAATAAACCGGTCCAGCCAATGCCGAGATACCAAATGAAGCAGGCAGTACGAAAAATAAAATGACCTGCATCGTCTGATCAATTTGTCTATTGAGAAGCTTGTAGTTACGAGCTGTAAATGATTCCGTAATCGTCGGGATTAAGGTTAAGCCAAACGCTGTTGCAAGCGACACAGGAATCATCACGAGCTTCGGTAAATATAACGTCACGATAGACAATACCGCTGTACTAATATCCTGATGTCCTGATGCAATCATAGCTCTGTTAATGGTGTTTGTATCAATATAAGAATAAATTGGAATCGCAAGTCCAACAAACACATACGGTGCCGCATAGCTAAACAGCTCTGTAAACATTTGTTTATAAGATAAGTCAGAGGAAGCACCTGTATTCGGCTGCATAGATAAGAGCCGGTCCTTGCGCTTCAGCCAATATAAATAAAGCGTGAATAAACCCCCAAATGCGCCGATAAGTGCTGCAAATGTGGCATATCCGACAGCGATGACAAGCCCGCCGTCAAGCACTTTTAAAATAATAAACGTTGCAGTTAATAGGAAGATGATTCTGACAAGCTGCTCAATCACTTGGGAAACAGCTGTCGGTCCCATCATGGAATGTCCTTGGAAGAACCCCCGCACAAGACTCATAATAGGTACAACCAAAAGACCTAAACTGACCATCCGAATCACATATACCACTTGATCGACAGTCAAACCGCCTGTTTCATTCGATCCGCCAAGCTGAATCTTGGCAAAAATCGGTGCGGTCAAATATAAAATAGAAAAGGCGATAATCCCGGTGACAAGCATGACCGACATACCCGCCCTGAACATTTTCCTTGTTGTCTCATAATCGCCGATTGCATTATATTTAGAAACAAATTTTGATACCGCTGTTGGAAAACCAAGCGTAGCAATACTTAAAAAGATCGTATACTGATTGTATCCATATTGAAATAGCGCTCCACCAGTAGCTCCAACCATTGCGCTAAATGGAATTAAGTAAATCATACCAAGAATACGAGAGAGATAAGTCCCTATCGTTAAAACCAACGTACCACGAAGCAGTTTATTAGACATGCGCTTAACCACCATTTTTCTAATGAATATTCAACTTAACTATTTTACCACATCATTTCGACGCACAGGTAACAAATCCAATACAGAAGGCACAAAACCAATCAATTCATATTTCAGCCTTCCCCAATTTTCGTTATAATAGATGAATGACTGAAAGTAGAAAGAGGAATGTAACATGAAACATTATGATGTCATTGTCATTGGCGGTGGACCTTCTGGACTGATGGCCGCGATTGCATCAGCAGAGCACGGAGCGACTGTTCTGTTAATTGACAAAGGAAACAAACTTGGCAGGAAGCTCGCCATTTCTGGCGGTGGACGCTGTAACGTCACCAACCGCCTTCCAGTAGAAGAAATCATCAAGCATATTCCCGGAAACGGCCGTTTTTTATATAGTGCATTTTCTGAGTTCAATAACGAGGATATTATTTCGTTTTTTGAAAACCTCGGCATTGAACTTAAAGAAGAAGACCATGGACGTATGTTCCCTGTCTCAAACAAAGCACAATCTGTTGTGGATGCCCTTTTAGACAGGCTCCGCAACCTCAATGTCACCATTCGAACGAATGAAAAGATTAAAACAGTTCTGTATCAAGACGGACAAGCAGCTGGAATTGTTACAAATAATGATGAAAAAATTTCAAGTAACGCCGTTGTCATTGCTGTTGGCGGAAAAAGTGTGCCGCATACTGGTTCTACTGGTGACGGCTATGCATGGGCAGAAGCCGCTGGTCATACGATTACAGAGCTCTTCCCAACAGAAGTACCGGTCACATCAGATGAGCGCTTTATTAAAGAAAAAGTGCTACAAGGTCTTTCTTTAAGAAGTGTGGCTGTCAGTGTTTTAAATAAAAAGGGGAAACCCGTCGTCACACATGTCATGGATATGATTTTTACTCACTTTGGCTTATCCGGCCCAGCTGTTCTTAGATGCAGCGGATTTGTTGTGAAAGAATTGAAAAAACAGCCGACTGTTCGTCTGCAAATAGACTTATATCCGAAGCTTAATGACGAGGAGCTGTTTCAAAAGCTTCATCGAGACCTAAAAGATGAACCCAAAAAAGCCATAAAAAATGTCCTGAAGTCTTGGATGCAAGAACGCTATTTATTGTTTCTGTTAGAACGGAACGGCATAGATCCGCAAGACACATTTTCTGGTCTTGCTAAGGACAAACTGCGCGCATTCGTAAATGATTGCAAACACTTTATCGTTCATGCGAACGGCACTCTTTCCTTAGACAAAGCGTTTGTCACAGGAGGCGGCGTTTCTGTGAAAGAAATTGAACCGAAGAAAATGGCGTCTAAAAAAATGCCCGGTCTTTATTTCTGCGGAGAAATTTTAGACATTCACGGTTATACAGGCGGATACAATATCACGTCAGCACTTGTGACAGGCAGGCTTGCCGGTATGAATGCTGCACTCGAAGCAAAGGAGAGATTTTCATGATGAGACGTGCACTTCCAATTATCCTAGCGGTTGTGATTAGTTTGACAGCCGCTGTTTTCTTGAAGCTATCAATTACCCCGTTAAAAGTCGCCATTGTTTTGGCGTTTACCATCTTCGCTGTTTGTTTAAAAGAATACGTCTACCGTCTTCGTAAACGAATTGAAGAAAAATCATCTTCACATATCGATAGTTGATTAATGGAAGCAAAACATGTTACGGTAAAGTAGAGGTCGAGTGAGAAGCTCGCCTCTTTTTGTTTGAAATTAGTTGAGTTAGGGGATATTAAGCAAAATCCTCTGCTTAAACGTGTAGAACAACAGGAGAGTGAGATGGTGTGAAAAACGTATCAAGTGTATTTTGGATTGTGATTGCGATCACATTTGTTGCCGTTATATGGGGAGCTTTTTCTCCAGAAACACTGCAAAATGTCACTGATCAAATTCAAACATACATTACAAATGACTTTGGCTGGTATTACTTGTTAGTGGTGTCACTGCTCGTCGGCTTTTGTCTATTCTTTATCTTTAGCCCAATCGGTAAGATTACACTAGGAAAACCAGGGGAAGAGCCTGAATTCGGCCTATTTTCTTGGTTTGCGATGCTATTTAGTGCCGGTATGGGAATTGGTCTTGTTTTTTACGGAGCAGCTGAACCGATCAGCCACTATGCCATACAGTCACCAACAGGTGAGACTGAAACGGCGCAGGCCTTCCGAGATTCCCTTCGATATACATTTTTCCATTGGGGGCTTCATGCATGGGCTATTTATGCCATTGTTGCACTTTGTATTGCTTACTTTAAATTTAGAAAAGATGCACCTGGCTTAATCAGTGCAACGTTGCAGCCAGTTTTAGGAAATAAAACGAATGGATGGATCGGAAAAACCATCGATTGTATTGCGGTATTTGCAACTGTAGTTGGTGTTGCGACAAGCCTAGGATTAGGTGCGGCACAAATAAACGGTGGATTGAATTACCTGTTTCAAATTCCGAATGCTTTTAGCACACAATTGATCATTATCATGATTGTGACAGTGCTTTTCCTTGCATCTGCTCTAAGCGGGATTGGAAAAGGCATTAAATATTTAAGTAATATCAACATGGTATTGGCAGCTGTTCTGATGTTTTTCTTACTTTTGGTAGGTCCAACTGTTTTTATCTTAAATTCATTTACTGACTCGATTGGGCAATACTTATCTAACATCGTTCAAATGAGCTTCCGTCTATCTCCAAATGATCCTGAGAAGAGAGAATGGATTAATGGATGGACAATCTTTTATTGGGCATGGTGGATATCTTGGGCACCATTTGTCGGAATCTTTATTGCAAGGGTGTCACGCGGACGAACGATTCGAGAATTTTTAGTAGGTGTCTTAGTGGCTCCTTCTATCCTGGTATTCCTATGGTTCTCGATTTTCGGTGTATCTGCGATGGATTTACAGCAAAAGAATATTGTCGATGTTGCAGGTCTTTCAACAGAAACAATGCTTTTCGGTGTACTAAATGAATATCCGCTGGCGATGATCACATCGATTCTAGCACTTATTTTAATCGCTATATTCTTTATTACATCGGCTGATTCAGCTACATTTGTGCTTGGAATGCAGACAACCTACGGATCATTGAACCCTTCTGGCGGTGTCAAAGTTAGCTGGGGTATCATCCAATCTTCTGTTGCTGCCGTGCTTTTATTTTCAGGGGGACTTGAAGCCCTGCAAAATACAGCCAAGCTCGCAGCCTTGCCGTTTTCCGTTGTCATTATTTTGATGATTGTCTCACTGTACAAGTCACTGAATGATGAACGAAGAGCCATCAAGCAAGCCAATAAAGTCAGTAAACCACGAAGTCCAAGAGTAAAAAAAGCATAATCTCAAGCGAAAAAAGCCGTTCCTCATAAGAACGGCTTTTTTATATATACAATTTAAGATTGTTGCAAGCATGAGGATTCCTGTAAAATAATGATGAAATCATTTCTACATAATGGAGGTTTATATGACGCTGCCTACATTCAAGTACAACCCAGATCCAGTTTCGTTAAACGTGATCAAAAAAGAGCCTACGACATGTCCTGTTTGTGAAATAGAAAGAGAATATGTGTATCATGGTCCATTTTATTCTGTTGAAGATGTGAAAGGAATTTGCCCTTGGTGCATTAAAGATGGATCAGCCGCTAAAAAATACGATGGCATCTTTCAAGACGATGTAAGCTGTGATGACGTCGATCAAGAGGAATTTATAGATGAACTGATCTATAGAACACCAGGCTATCGCGGCTGGCAGCAGGAATATTGGTTAAGCCATTGCGGAGATTTTTGCGCAATCGTCCAGTATGTCGGATGGAAAGAGATAGAACATTTAGAGGAAGAACTCACAGAAGATATCGAAGACATTTGCAGCGGCGGAGGATTAACGAAAGAGAACCTAAAACAATGGCTCGTCAACGGCGGAGACTTGCAGGGCTACCTCTTTCAATGTGTTCACTGCAAAACGCATCGTTTATATATTGACGCTAGCTAATCAAACAAAAAGGGCCCTTCAAACAGGTCCTTTTTTGATGCCGTCTATTTTTTATATAAAATGAGTGCAGAAAAACAGTAGAGCTGTTCTCCTCCCTGCTCACAGATCACCGCTACATCGTACTTGATATCAATAATTTGGTCGTCATCCATTCCTTTTAAAAAAAGATTGATTTCGCTCTGCAAATCTTTTTCGTGTTCTTCATCAAATACAGCTACCTTTAGCACATATGCCACTCTCCCTTCTCTCGCTACTCTATCTTTATGCATATAAGGGCGGGCATATGAACAAAAAAGCCTTTCATCTCAAAGATGAAAGGTCGGACTTCTTTTACAGCTTCGGTTTTGTTTCTCCTGTCCAAGCAAGCATTCCGCCAACGACATTGGTCGCTTGATAGCCTTGGTCTTCTAGGAAATAGCAGACATTTTCACTACGTTTTCCGGAGCGGCAAATAATATAATATTCCTGCGTTTGATCGAATGCATCCAGTTTCTCAGGAATATCTCCCATTCGAATGTGGACAGCTTCTGGAATCATTCCTTCTGCTACTTCCTCGTCCTCACGCACATCAACAAGCTGAATGGCTTCTTCTTGCTCTAGCTTTTGTTTTAATTCTTCTATTGAGATTTCTTTTACTGACACGACGCTCATCTCTCCTTTTAATCACGGTGACACCATTATAGCAAATGATACACATCACTGTGTATTCACCCGCTTCGATTGAAGGAAAGACGACAGCTGTTTCTTCACTTCGGCTGTCTGCTGCTCACTTTCAAACTCTACCTTTTTGAATACTTGATAGGCCAGCCACATGTGGCCATAGGCGAGTATACTCACACTAAAGAACGGCACGATTCCCGGCAAATAAGCAAAGAGAACAAACAGCAGAGCCGAGAAAACGAGCATACAGAGTGTATATTGCAAATATGAGATACCAAGCAAAAGAGAGAATTTCAGATAGAGACGTTTTTTCCAATCATAATGAGCCAGCAGCGGAAAAATATAAAACAAGCTTACAACAAATAGAAAACCAAAGATATAAATGGCAAAACGAAGCACATGCAAAAACCAGCTCGTTGGATAAATATACGCAAGGTCTACATATATAATCGTCCCTATGATAAATAACGTCACTCCAATCAAGTTAGAGCGTACAAACTCCTCACGGTACACCTTCCAAAAAGTGCGGAAAACGCTGACTTGCTCATGCCCTTGTATCCACTTTCTCATCACCGAAAATAACGCAGTGGTCGCAGGCATCAATCCAAAGATCCCAAGCCCCAGCATGGTGAACAGCAGCCACAGCAAATTCGTATAGGCAAGTCTCATCACCCACTCACACATTCGAAGCATTCTGCTCATTGAACCATCATGATCCATCTCTTTCCCCTCCTCTCTTTCTTATAACACCGTCTCTTTATGAAGCAACTCTTCTATGTCAATTGGACGTTTCTCTGAAACAGACCGCCACATGCCTTCCCCAAGTGCAATCGAATAAGCACCAGCCTCTGCTCCTGCTGATATGTCATAGTGAATTAAAGGATCTTTTCCTATAAATAAATCGGCCAGAAGCAGAGGGTCTCCGCCGCCATGTCCCCCTGGCTGTTTCACGACTTCAATTGTCTCTTTTGCCCCAAACATCGGATAATAAGAAATCGTCTGTTCTGGGAATTGAAAAGGAATTCTTGATGGCACATGAAACTCATTTGTTTCAATACGTCCCTTTGTCCCATTAATGGCAAGCCGGTATCCTTCATATGGCGCTGAGAATTGAATTGAATAGCTGAGCAGAGCCCCTTGGTCATATGCCACTGATGCCACATATGTATCCTCAATGTCAATTTCCTGATCAAAAATACAGGCGTCTGGGCGATAATTTGAGTACTGCTGAGACTGCTCCTTACTGGATTCGATATGGTCGTCCTCGACCTTTGAGCGTTCTACCCGCGGATTCCACCTTGCTTCATAATGACATGTATCCTTCACATGACATGTTCCGCAATATCTGTTTTCTCCCCCCTGCAAGGGATTCCAAGGACTTTCATTTCCGTAATAGTTCAGCGCCCCATAGGCAAATACTTGCTTCGGCTTTTGATTGATCCACCAATTGACCAAATCAAAATGATGCGTCGATTTATGAATGGATAGTCCGCCAGAGAATTGCCTCGTTCGGTTCCACCTTTTGAAGTAACTAGCACCATGATACGTATCAATAAGCCAGCTCAGTTCAACAGATGTGACCCTTCCAATCTTTCCTTCTAAAATGAGTTCTTTGACCTTTCGATGAAATGGATTGTAGCGATAATTAAAAGTGACTGTGACCTTCCCTTTACTTTTCTTTTCTTTTTCCATCACTTTTTTGGCGTCTTTTGCTGTTGTGACCATTGGCTTTTCAGTGATGACATCGAGATCATGGTCAAGTGCTTGCAAGATATATGTGACATGTGTGTCATCCCGGCCTGCCACAATGACGATATCTGGCTTTGCTTCCTTCACCATTTGATCAAATGCCTCTTCATGAAAAAACGAGACGCCTCGCAGTGATGGAAAACGCTCCTGACAAAGTGTATACCGATGATGATCTATATCTAGAAGCCCTGTAATCTTGTAATGCTCATTGAAATCCTCTGTGAGCGGTTTAATAAACATATTGAACGCACGATGACTGAGTCCGCAAACCACGACCCGTTTCACAGGCTCCACCCCTTTTTCTATCGATTTTCACGAAATTGTTTCATGAGAGACAGCGCCTCATTGGACTTGTCAGCATACACGGGAATAAAAGCGACCATATCTCGGTGTAATTGAAAGGTATAGCCATTTAGCTTTTTCGTGCCTTTATTGACTTGAACCGCATAATCGACCGTTTTCCCTGTCTTTTTGTCCTCGACCGTATATGGCCCTGCCGCTTGATCATCTATGCCCATTTCTTCAAGCAGCTGAAAGCTTTCAGGATCATCATATGTTCTAAACATTTCTTCTGGGACAAGCATGATGTCCCCCTCTTTTGCGGTAATTTCAACAAGAAGCTTTTCAGGAATCGCCGGAAAGATGTGGACGCTATAAGTTTCATGTTCCGTCTGAAAAGCCTTCTCGACTAATTGATCCTTCATCCCCTTTGACATGTCAGAAAAAATCAGAACATCAATACCGTTTGTTTTCCCTTGGCAGGCTGACAAACAAAGGGCAGCGATGAAGCTGAGGAGCCATACCGCACCACTTTTTCGCCTCTTCATGCCTTCTGAAAAACAGACAGCTTCTCTAGCTCAGTTAACGCCATAATAAAAGCGCCTGCCCCGTGCAAGTCATTTGTGCTTCGCTCTCTTTCAACGTAGTAATCATAAAATCCAGCAGATGTTCCGATACAAATATCATTGATGGTAAAATCACCGTTTTCTGTCTCAGCCGTCTTATGATGAATTAAGCCTTGGTATGCTTTCACCACATGATCGACATAACGGAGGCTGACATACCCTTCATTCATGGCTTTTGACATGGCATACATGAATAAACACGATCCTGAGCTTTCAAGCCAATTGTCGCTATGAGTACCTTTATCAATGATTTGATGCCAAAGACCTGTGTCTTGATCCTGGTACTTGGCTACACTTTCCAGCATGTCTGTCAGCGTTTCCTTCCAAACCTTTCGTCCCTCATGCTCTTCTGGCAGATCCTCGATCATATCTGCTAATGCAAGGACATACCAGCCAAACGATCTTGCCCAAAACTCGGGGGAACAGCCTGTTTTTTGATCAGCCCATGGCATCACTTTTCGTTCGTCCCACGCGTGATAGTACAGACCTGTTTTTTCATCTTTTGTATGCTTTCTCATGAGATACTCTTGATGGATCACCATATCCACCAGTTCCTCTTCACCTCTCAGCTTTGCATACTTTAAGGCAAAAGGTCCTCCCATGTAGAGACCATCCAACCACATTTGATAGGCATAATTGTCTTTATGCCAAAACCCGCCCTCAGATGTGCGATTCAATGTACGGTAAAGCCCCCGAAGCTTCTCCGCTGCCAGCACATACCGCTTCTCTCCCGTCCGTTCGTAAAGAGGGAATAAAATGAGCCCTGCTTGGATCGCATCAAGCTCATCTCTGCGAAATAACAGGTTTCCATACTCATCAATGAGCGAATCTGCGTAGCTTTTCACATAATTGAAATACGTCTCGTTCTTCGTTGCCTCATATAGCTTCATCACACCGCAAAGAAAAACGCCTTGATGATAATGCCATCTTCCAGCTGGAGGCAGCTCAATTGGTGTATGCGCTTTCATAATTGTTTGTGCTAATTTCTCTGCATGCTCAAGTGGTGATCCCTTTTCAGTCGATAATGTCATTCTTCTTCATCTCCCTTTTTAGTAAATACCTTCTTCCCCGAATTTCTTCGCTAAACGGTTCGCCAGCATGACCAAAATGAGTCCAACGGCTGCTTTAAATAGACCAACAGCGGTACTATAGCTGAATTGTCCTTGCTTAAGACCAGCTGTATAGACGTACGTATCAAAGATTTCTGCTACTTCCCGGTTCGTTGCATTGAGTAATAAGTAGACATGCTCAAAGCCAAGCTCTAATGTGTCACCAATTTTCAAAATAAGCAGAACGACAATCACACTTTTAATGGCAGGAAGAGTGATGTGCCACATTTGTCTCAGTCTGCCGGCTCCATCCATTTTTGCTGCTTCATATAGCTGCGGATCTACCGCTGTAATCGCCGCAAGGTAAATGATCGTCGACCAGCCTGCTTCCCGCCAGATCACCTGTAAAATGTACATGGGTCTGAACCATTCCTGACTAAGGAGGAAGTTAATCTTTTCCCCTCCAAAGAAAGCAATCAATTCATTGATTAACCCGCCATCTACTGTTAACAAAACAAAAGATAAGGACACGACAATCACCCATGACATGAAGTGAGGAATGTATATCATCGTCTGGACAAATTTCTTAAACAATGCCAATCTGACCTCGTTTAAAAGCAGGGCCAATAAGATCGGAATCGGAAAGAAAATCACGACATTCATGGCAAATAAAATCAGTGTATTTTTTAATAAGATGAAAAATGTTGGTTCTGTAAACAATCGAATAAAGTGTTTGAAGCCAACCCACTCACTCCCAAGAATACCGAGAAACGGCTGGTAATCTTGAAAGGCAATGATAAGCCCCCACATCGGCACATATTTAAAGACAAGAAAATAAATGAGCCCTGGCAAAATCATTACATACAAAAACTTTTGACTAATCAATTGATTAAGTAAGCGCTTTCTCCTTTCTTTTTTCAAAGCTGCCGCAGGCATACCCTTGGCAGTGACATCCTCTGTTTTCATAGATAAAGCCTCCCCTCATGCTGATTGATGCATGTGTTAACTGTATCTTAAGGATGAAAAATCCGTCTACAATCATATCATCAGATCATATTTACTTAGGGGAAGCTACTCAAAACGTTACATAAAACATAAGAAAATGATCCTAATCTCAGAAAATGATTATTGACAAACCTACCAAATTTTTGGATTAATAAATTAAGGGGAAAAGATTGTTCCGTTTGAAATGGGGGGTTTTATGAAAAGAAGGCAGTATAAATTTTATTACAAGCTTGTGACGTTTTTTTTCATGCTTAGTACAATTCCTGTCATCATTGTCGGTATTTTTTCTTATCAGCATTCGCAAAAAACCGCACTCGAAAATATCTCAAATGAAAAGCTGGACAGCGTCAAACAAACGCAATCCAATATTGAGCATATTTTAAAAACAGTGGATCATTCTCTCACTCACTATGTCAGTTCGCCGCCTCTCCTTCAAACACTGGCAGAACCTTTAAATCCAGACCAATTCCAGCTTTATAATCAAGTACAGCAGGAACTAAACTACCTGCAAACCTTTGACACCGCTCTTTCCAATATTACACTCGTGAGTAAAATGGAAGACTGGTACATGAACAATTCGGGACTTTATCATGTCACAAGCGGAGACCAAGAGAAAGCGCTCACCTCTTACCTCAATATACCGAGTCATTCCAGCTGGGCACTTGAAGAGAATAATCCACTTGTTGCGACAAAAGAAGGAAAGTCCTCCTTTTGCAAATACAATGTGAACTTAATCAAACAACTCCCTATGAACAGTGTCCAGAAAAAAGGGATCGCTGTCGCCAGCATTCCGAGCTGCACGATTGCTGACAATATGCCTGACTTCTCTCAATCTGACAGTATGTTTGTCATTGATACAAACGGAAAAGTGCTGCTACATAACCGCAAAGAACAAATTGGTGAATCCTTGAAGAATCAAGAGCTCGTCAAGCATGTCCTATCACGTGAAGAACGATCAGGTCAATTTAACATGAAGATCGAGGAACTAGACTATCAAATTACGTTTCAAAAATCAGACTATAACGAATGGACGTACCTATCCTTTGTTTCCATTCCAGAACTCAAGGCACAAACGAAATCAATTGGGTGGATCACTTTTATTATCTGCTTTATTTTGTTAGCGCTTTCATTACTATTTTCATGGTTTGGGTCCAGACATTTTTATAAACCAATCCGCTTGTTATATGAGTCCTTTGCACGCAATGAATCCTTTTTGCAAAAACAGCCTTTTCAAAATGAATTTGAGTTGATTGAGTCGAGTATTAAACAAATGAAGGATCAAAACAATGATTTAGAGGAACGTATTGAGCAGCAAGTCACGCACCTTCAGCAATACTTTATGGTGCGGCTATTGCTCGGTAAGCTGACAGAAGAAGAGATTAACAACCGGTTCCAAAGTTTGGGATTCCCTCAGGGCTGGTCTCATTTATCCATGCTTGTGACCCAAATCGATACGTTAAAAGGAACACCTTATGAAAAAAAGGATGCTGACTTGCTGTTATTTGCCATCAATGGACTGATCGAGCAGATGATTCCGCAAGATGAGCACCTTCAGCCAACGGTTGTCAATCAGCATCAAACGACGATTATCCTGAATCACTCAAAGTCAGATGAAGAGTTTACTGAATATTTAAATCAATTAGCGGAAACTATTCAGCAGCGCATCGAGGAAGAGCTTGGTTTATCGATCAGCATCGGGATCAGCCGCCAGTTTAAGGAGCTCACGATGGCGAAACAGGCTTACATTGAAGGAAAAGAAGCCTTAAAATACAGGCTCAAAGCAGAGAAAAAATCCATTATCTTATATGAACATATTCAGCAAGGAAAAACGTTTAAAACCCATTTTCCAAAACAGCTGCAGCATGATTTATTCGATGCGATGAAAGCAGGTGATCAAGGCAAGGCGGATCATTATTTACATGTGCTCCTGCAATCCATTTTCTCTAAAAATGCAGGACCGCATGAATACCATATCGCTCTCGCCCGTTTTTTAAACAATTTGATTGAGCTGATGCATTTGCTTGGCATTGAATTATTTGAGGTCGAAGACAACAAAATGCTGTATGATACGATTTTTGAATTTAAAACCTTTGAAGATACCGAAGCATGGCTGAAACATGAGATCATTCGGCCGATTATTGACCAGCTAGGTGCACGTGAGGACTCACAATACAAAAACATCTCAGAGAAAATCATTCATATCATTCATCAAGAATTCGACTCAGATCTTACATTGGATGAAATCGCCACACGCCTGCATTACAACCCCAATTATTTAAGCAGTATTTTTAGAAAGGAAATGGATATCTCCTTTAGTGAATATCTCTCGTCCTACAGACACCATGTCGCCAAAAACTGGCTCGTGGAAACCGATATGTCCGTCAAAGAAATTTCGGAAAAACTGAAATATAAAAATCCGCAAAACTTCATCCGTTCCTTCAAAAAACTAGAAGGCACGACCCCTGGCAAATACCGCGACCACAAAAAAGGCACATAAGACAAAAAGTCCCGCTCGCACAGGAAGCGGGACTTTTTTATTTAAATTGTTCATTTAAAATGCTGTCTTCCAGCACTGAAAGCGGCTCTCCGTACACACGTTCAATATGAGCTGCTCCCCAATCACAAAGCGCATTCAGAATTCTTTCGAGCGACTGTCCGTATTCACTTAATTCATATTCCACTTTAGGCGGTACTTGCTCATACACAATTCGGTTAATCACCCCATCACTTTCAAGCTCTCTCAGCTGTTGTGTAAGCATTTTTTGTGTGATGTTTGGCATGAGCCGCTTCAATTCACTCGTGCGTTTTTTTCCATGTGTTAAATGACATAAAATCACGCACTTCCACTTCCCGCCAATGACCTCAAGGGTCGCTTCCACTGAGATATTATATTTTTTCTTTTCCATCAAATCCTCACTCCTCTTTGTGCGAACAGGCACTTTTTAGTACCTATATTACAAAAAAGTACGTACTTTTTTTTTCGTCATCTATGTTAGATAATAACTCTTGCCGATCGGCTTCGTCTATCAAAATGTCATCATAGAAGGATGTGAACACTTATTCATGAAGAAAAAGCAAAACCACTTTGCCCTTCTCGCACTAGCCATTAGTGCTTTTGCTATAGGAACCACTGAGTTCATTAGTGTCGGTCTTTTGCCGATGATTTCAGAGGACTTTGGAGTGAGCGTCAGCCAGGCGGGCTGGACCGTCTCTTTATATGCACTTGGTGTGACATTCGGCGCGCCTATTTTGACTTCTCTGACTTCAACGATGAAAAGAAAGACATTGCTATTGCTCATTATGCTCGTCTTTTTGATTGGAAATACACTAGCCACGATTGCTCCGACTTTTTCAGTGCTATTAATCGGACGGGTCATTTCAGCCTTATCCCATGGAATCTTTATGTCCATCGGCTCTACGATTGCTGCAAGCCTTGTAGTGAAAGAAAAACGGGCAAGTGCGATTGCCTTTATGTTCACTGGATTAACAGTTGCTACTGTGACGGGCGTGCCATTTGGGACATTTCTTGGCCATGAGCTCGGCTGGCGGACGTCATTTGGTGTGATTGTCATCATTGGTCTGATCGCACTGATATCCAACTATTTTCTTGTTCCATCTCAATTAAAGCAAGGCGTGAAAACATCATTTAAGGATCAAGCTGTCTTATTAAAAACAAAAAGAATCTTGCTTCTATTTGTCATTACAGCAACAGGATACGGAGGAACCTTTGTCGTCTTTACGTATTTATCCCCTCTCTTACAGCATGTGACAGGTCTTGCGCCTGGGGCGGTGGCCTTGATCCTGCTTTTATACGGGATCACGATCGCAGCCGGAAATGTCATTGGCGGAAAGGCTGCTAATGAGCAGCCAATGAAAGCACTGATTTACATGTTTATCATCCAAAGCATCATTTTGTTTACCCTTAGCTTGACTGCTGGATTCACGGTGCTAGGCATTGGAACCGTCATGCTGATGGGACTGTTTGCTTTCATGAATGTTCCTGGATTGCAAGTAGCTGTCGTTGACTTTGCAGAAAGATACACACCAGGAGCAGTCGACGTCGCTTCCGCTATGAATATCGCTGCCTTTAATGCCGGTATCGCCATCGGCTCATTTTTAGGCGGCATCGTGACAGATACTCTTGGGCTTGTGCATACAGGCTGGGTCGGCGGCATCATGGTCCTTATCGCAGCAATTCTCACGATGATTAGTTTTCGAATGGAACAACAAGAACAAAATCAAACCATCTAAAGGAGTTTTCAATATGAACCATTTACAAAGTACAAAAACATTAAACAATGGGATCCACATGCCAGGATTTGGTCTTGGTGTATTCAAGGTTGAAGATGGCGCAGAATTAATAGACGCCGTCAAAACAGCCATTCAATTAGGCTATCGCAGTATTGATACAGCGGCTATTTATGGCAATGAGGAAGGGGTTGGACGAGGCATACAAATTGGTCTAGCAGAAACAGGACTTCGCCGCGAAGACCTCTTTGTGACATCAAAAGTGTGGAATGCCGATTTAGGATATGAATCCACCCTACAAGCATATGAGGAAAGCTTGAAAAAACTTCAGCTTGACTACCTTGATCTATATTTAATCCATTGGCCGGTTGAAGGAAAATATAAAGACGCTTGGCGTGCGCTTGAAACCTTGTATCGTGAAGGAAAGGTCAGAGCCATTGGTGTGAGCAACTTCCAGCCGCATCATCTAGACGAACTATTAAAAGATGCAGACATCATACCAGCTATTAATCAAGTGGAGTTTCACCCAAAACTGACGCAGGAAACACTCTTTACGTATTTGAACACACATGGCATTCAAATGGAAGCTTGGTCACCGCTAATGCAGGGGGAACTGCTTCATCATCCGGTGATCAAAGAGCTCTCGGACACATACGGCAAAACACCTGCTCAAATTATTTTGCGCTGGGATGTGCAAAAAGGCGTCATCACCATTCCAAAATCAACGAAAGCCCATCGTTTAAAAGAAAATGCAGACATATTTGATTTTGCCTTATCTGATGAGGATATGAAGCGCCTTTCTGACTTAAATGAAAACAAACGTATCGGTCCAGACCCAGACAACTTTGACTTTTAATAAAAACACCCCCGCTTTTTAACTGTGCGGGGGTGTTTATGTTGATCATTTTGATTTTTTAAAGGAAGCTTCATATTCTTCTATGATTTTATGACCACCGTTTGATTTCCACTTCTCTACATCTTTCTTAAATTGATCTTCACTGATGTCTCCAAGAATGAACTTATAAGTCGCATCATCGATGATTTTTTTCAATTCGTTTCCTCGCTCTGAGGCTGTTTCTGAATACAGGCTTTCAGCAGGATTGGCGACGATGATGTTTTGATTGTCTTCTTCTAGCTCTTCATATTTTGTACGAACCGCATCTCCTTTATTTTTCAAGTAACGTTTATCAATTCCTACTAGACTGACAAGCGGCTGTACGTCTGTCTGCCAGCTTTTCACTTGGCTTTCTTCTCTGACAAATGTATTCCCTTCTTCTTTCTTATAATGCTCGCCATCTATACCGTACGTCATGAAACCATATACATCTTCTTCTGCAATGCGATCAAAGAAGGCCAAAATCCGTTTTAATTCTGCCTCTGATTTCACGCTTGTTTTAGGGAATGCAAAGATGCCATTATGACCACCTGATGCCCACACACGTTCTTTGCCATCTGGGCCTTTGATTCGGTTGATGATATCTACTTCCATGTTTTTATCTGTCGCGTCATCTCTCAAGTTCACTGCGTCTACCATATTCCCAACATAGATCCCTGCTTTTCCTTGTGAGAATAATTCCTGCTGCTGTGTTTTGCTTGTAACAGGGAAGTCTTTGTTGATATAGCCATTGTCACGCAGTTTCTTCATGTATTTCATTGTATTCATGTACTCATCTGTCATGAAGTCTGGCGTGAATTTGCCATTTTCTTCTTTCCAGTCTGTCGGCATTCCCTCATATGAACCGAGTGTTTTAAATGCCCCATAAATCAAATCGTTCCGATCCGTAAAGCCAATTGTATCCGCTTTTCCGTTTTGATTCGGATCTTTTTCAGTAAAAGCTTTAGCTACCTCATAAAGATCATCCAATGTTTTTGGTGTATCCAAATTTAAATTTTCAAGCCAATCCTTTCGAATGACAATTCCTTGTCTTGAAAGTGGTCTCTCTCTATAAATGCCATAAAGCTTACCGTCTATAGAGGCGTTTTTATTAATCAGTTCGTTCATCTTACTTAAATTTGGATAATCCTTTAAATACGGACCGACTTCCCAGAACATGCCTGATCTGAACGCATTAATAGCAGACGAATTCTTAATGTCTTGAATCGTGACAATCTGCGGCAGATTCCCTGCGGCAAGTGCGGAATTTAAACGGTCTTCCTTCACGGCATCAGGCACCCATGTAATATCAAGCTCTGTATTTGTGAGCTTCTCAATCTCTTTTATGACGGAATCCTTCGGCGGCTGCTGATGATACAAAATAGCCATCCAGGTCAGCTTTACCTTTTTATCTAAATCAACCTTTTCATCTGATGAACTTGTGCCTTTGCTTGAACATGCGGATAGAATACCGCTTGCTGCAAATAACAGGACAAACGCAATCAACCATAATTTCTTTCTCCCCATAAGATCCCTCCGTTGTTCCATCTTTTTAACCTTTTACAGAACCTAGTAATGCCCCTTTGTTAAAATGCTTTTGAATAAATGGATAGACAAGCAGAACTGGAATGGTCGCTACCACAATGACAGCCATTTTAATCGTTTGGTCTGGCGGTGGTGTGGATGATCCCATATCCGACATATCTCCCTGCATTCCGCTTGAGACAATGACAATCTGCCTTAGCAGCACCTGAATCGGCCATTTCACTGAATCATTTAAATACAGGATGGCGGTCATGTACGTATTCCAATACGTCACGGCATAAAAAAGTGAAATGGTCGCAATAGCTGGCAAAGAAAGTGGCAGCACAATTTTAAAGAAAATCCCTAAATCGTTACAGCCATCCATCTTCGCTGATTCCTCAAGGCTTGCCGGGATGTTTTGAAAGAAGTTTTTCAAAATGATCAAATTGAACGCATTGATCGCAACCGGTAGAATAAGTGACCAATAGGTATCAAGCAGACCAAGTGTTTTCACCACAATAAACGTCGGAATCATACCTCCACTAAACAACATCGTGAAGACAACGAGAAACATCAATGTTCTCCGGCCTTTTAGCTCCTGACGAGACAGCCCATATGCCATGAGTGAGGACAAAAACATGCTGACAGCTGTTCCAACGAGCGTCACAAGAATGGACACAATGAGGCTACGATACACAATATCCGTAGAGAAAATATATCGATAGGCCTCTAAAGAAAACGTGGTCGGGAACAAGATAAACTTCTTCGTGATGACCTCTTCTACTGTAGCAAAAGAGGCTGCAATGACATGGATGAACGGAAGCACACATATTAATGCGAACATGAGTAGAAAAGAGTAATTAAATAAGTTGAACAATCGGCCTTTAATAGAACGATCTATGTTCATCACGCCCTTTCTTTGAAAGCGTTATCATTTCGTCCGAAAATAAGCTGCAGCCTGTGACGATATCGTGATTAAAATGTAACAAACGGGGGAAGAAAGCGTCTATAATCATCTTGACAGACCAACTGGATGGATCATGTCAATCGTGCTTTTATGCTCATGAAACAAAAGAATAAGATCATCAGCTAATGACATGATTATGCCCTATGCCTGATCATTTTCTTCTAGGATTTCCGTCGTATTCACATCAGGTCTGTAGCCTAACTCCTGCTTTATTTTTTCCGTAGACCAGGGCTTTTCTTCGTTTTCTGATACGGCATAATATGTCCCAAAGGGGACGGTCGTTTCAATCGCTGCCTTTGTCATCCCTATAAGATCTTCATGTGACAGAAGTGTTCGTTTCGTTCTTCGTTTCTTGTGTAATGCCTCCATCTCATCCGTTACAACCGTTCCAATCCGTAAATTGATAACAGACATCCCCGTTTGATCGTGGAACAAACGGCCTAGCTGTTCTGAAGCAAATTTTAAAATACCATAGACATTTTTAGTCGCTGGCACATCGTCTGTTGTAATATTTCGCCCTAGTAAGGAGCGGCCATCCTCTTCATAACGATCGGTCACATGATTGCTGCTTGCAAAAATGACTTTTCGTATGCCGAGACGTGCAGCTGACCGAAACATATAATAGGAGCTCCTCCAAAAAATATCATTCATTTTTTCAAACTCCTCAAGATTCATCACATCATGCGTCATATCCATGTTTAAAAGGTGCATGATGACATCTGTATCTCTCGGAATCGCCTCATATAATTCCTGATCATTCGCTGCATCTGCTAAAATGGCTCCTTTTACACAACTCGTTTGATCAATGATGGTGATCTCGTACTCAGAAGAGAGCGCTTTTGTTAATATACGGCCTATCACACCGCATCCGCCAATGATCGTGATCTTTTTCATCTGTTTCCTCCTTTCTATTGACGTAGTATGTCCAAGCCTTTATGGGTTACAGCCATTTTTTCAAAAATCGAGTGGCCTCGTGACGCATAGCGGCTGTTTCAAAATGACCTGCATGAAGACCAACAAGCTGATACCGTTCTTTCAATGAAGCAGTTTGATAGGTTTGGCTCAATCCCTTTTGAATGCGTGCGACGCCTTCAGCAGGCGTGAGTGGATCAAGTTTTCCCACTAAGCTTAAATGCGGCCTTGGAAAAATCATTTCCTGAATTTCAGCTGCTGTAAAGTGCTTTGCTAAGCTTGGTACATAGTAATAATAGCCATGCCTGTCTAAATTGTTCGTTTCAATTAATGTGTGGTGATCGACCTGTGCGCAAAGATCAATACACACACTGACCCTCTCATCAAGCGCAGCAGTCCACCAGGAAAGAAGCCCTCCCATTGACATTCCAAAAACAGCTAACCGGTCCGGCAGCACATCAGATCGAGACAGCACATAATCAATCGCACACATGCTTTCATACAGCATCATGCCCCACATCACTTTTCCTGTTAAAAGCATCTCCTTAAAAATTTCACTTTCTGTTCTTCCTCTTCTCTCACCAAACCCTGCATGATCGATAGCCAGGACACTATAGCCTTTTGATGTGAACTCTTTCGCATATGAAGGCGCTTGCAAATAATGAGCACCTTTGATCAGCTCTTCCTTCCCATCCACGTAGTTCCCGCCATGAGAGTGCTGGAACAGCACAACAGGTCTTTTTTTCACCGTATCCTTTGGCTTTACAAAATAAGCGGGCACTTCCTCTACACCATGAATCGAAAGAATGAGTGTTTCGACTACATACGATTCACGTTCCTCGATCTTTAACGTATATGCCTCCACGCGATGGCGTTCTGGCATTTCTCCTAACAGACTGAGCAGTTGTTCACGTTTGCTTTCCTTTTCCATTGACGTCACTCCTCATTTTCTTGATCACCTGTTAAAATACGAGGTCGATGAAGTAATCACCTTGTTTTCGACAAAATTATGTCCCGGGAAATAAAGAACACCCACCGGTTCATACCGATGGGTGTCATCATTAGTTCGCAACAATATTGACAAGCTTCCCAGGAACCGCAATCACTTTGCGAATGGTTTTCCCTTCAAGCTGTTCTTTTACGCGTGCATCATTTTTCGCAAGCTCTTCTAACTGTTCTTTTGTTGCATCAGCAGGAACGGTTAATTTTGCTTTCACTTTTCCATTCAACTGTACGACAATTTCTACTTCATCGTCGACAAGCTTTGACTCGTCATATTGCGGCCATGCTTCATAAGAAATAGACCCTTCATGACCAAGTTTATTCCAAAGCTCTTCCGCTAAATGCGGTGCAATTGGAGAAAGAAGTTTCACAAAGCCTTCTGCATATTCTTTCGGCAGTGTATCAGCCTTGTAGGCATCATTGATAAACACCATTAATTGTGAGATCCCTGTATTGAAGCGCAGGCCTTCATAATGGTCCGTTACCTTCATCACGGTTTCATGATAGCTGCGTTCTAATGCGCCTCCAGTTTGCTCCGTCACTTTATCACTGATTGTGCCATCTTCATTTGTGAATAGACGCCATACACGATCAAGGAAACGGCGAGCACCATCAAGTCCTGTTTCAGACCAAGCGATTGATGCATCTAAAGGTCCCATGAACATTTCATAAAGTCGTAATGTATCCGCACCATGAGATTCTACGATATCATCTGGATTGACAACGTTCCCTTTTGATTTACTCATTTTTTCATTATTTTCTCCAAGAATCATTCCTTGGTTGAACAATTTCATGAAAGGTTCTTTTGTAGGAACAACACCAATATCATACAAGAACTTATGCCAGAAGCGCGCATATAGAAGATGCAGTACAGCATGTTCTGCTCCGCCGATATATACATCAACAGGAAGCCATTTCTTTAGCTTCTCAGGAGATGCAAGCTTTTCTGAGTTATGCGGGTCAATATAACGTAAGAAATACCAGCAGCTGCCTGCCCATTGCGGCATTGTATTGGTTTCACGGCGTCCTTTTTTACCTGTTACAGGATCTACAACCTCAACCCACTCTTTGATATTGGCTAAAGGTGATTCACCTGTACCACTTGGCTTAATCTCAGTGGTTTTAGGCAAAATAAGTGGAAGCTCTTCCTCTGAAACGGCTGAAGAAGTTCCGTCCTCCCAATGAATAATTGGAATTGGCTCACCCCAGTAACGCTGGCGGCTAAATAGCCAGTCCCTTAAACGATAGGTGACTTTCTTTTCGCCTTTTTGATGTTCTTCAAGCCATGCAATGGCTTTTTCAATCGCTTCTTCTTTTCCTAATCCATTGAGGAAATCAGAGTTAATGTGTTTTCCATCACCTGTGTAAGCTTCTTTTTCAATGTCTCCGCCTTCTACAACTTCCTTGATTGGAAGATCAAATGTTTTGGCGAATTCATAGTCACGCTCATCATGGGCAGGTACCGCCATAATCGCGCCTGTTCCATAAGTAGCCAGCACGTAATCTGCAATCCAGATCGGCATCTTTTCACCATTTAATGGATTGATGGCATAAGCGCCTGTGAAAATACCCGTCTTCGTTTTTGCAAGATCTGTCCGCTCTAAGTCGCTCTTTGATTGAATTTCTTTGATATATGCTTCGACTGCTTCTTTTTGAGCAGCTGTTGTAATTTTTTCAACAAGTGCATGTTCTGGTGCAAGTACCGCATATGTTGCACCAAATAATGTATCCGGACGCGTTGTGAAAACAGTAAACTGTTCGTCATGTCCTTCTACTTCGAAATGAACGTGTGCACCTTCTGAACGTCCGATCCAGTTACGCTGCATATCTTTGATGCTTTCAGGCCAATCAATGTCTTCTAAATCTTCTAACAGCCTGTCCGCATAAGCCGTAATCTTCAGCATCCATTGCTTCATCGGACGTCTTTCAACTGGATGCCCTCCGCGTTCACTTTTTCCATCAATGACTTCTTCATTTGCAAGAACTGTACCGAGCGCCGGGCACCAGTTCACTGGTACTTCATCGATATACGCCAATCCCTTTTCGTACAATTTCAAGAAAATCCATTGTGTCCATTTATAATAATTCGGATCAGTCGTGTTGATTTCTCGATCCCAATCATATGAGAATCCTAGTGATTGAATTTGGCGGCGGAAGTTATTGATGTTCTCTTCTGTAAAGACCGCTGGATCATTCCCTGTATCTAGTGCATACTGTTCTGCTGGAAGACCAAATGCGTCCCATCCCATTGGATGAAGAACATCATATCCCTGCATACGTTTCATGCGTGATAAAATATCCGTTGCTGTGTAGCCCTCAGGGTGCCCGACATGAAGCCCTGCTCCTGATGGGTATGGAAACATATCAAGCGCATAGAACTTTGGTTTATCTTCCGAGTCAGATGTGGCGAATGTTTTATGTGTCAGCCAATAATCCTGCCACTTCTTTTCAATTTCCCGATGCTGAAAACTCAATGTGAAAACCTCCTTTAATATGTACGGCTGTATCTGCTCAGATGACCACTGCAAGAATTCAGATTTTTCTAAAATCAACAAAAAACCCTCATCCCTGGAAAGGGACGAGAGATTTTTTGGTTCCCGCGGTACCACCCTTGTTAGCGTCACTTTCTGTTTGTACGCTCACTTAATATCTTTAACGCAGACATGCGACAGAAGCTTTAACGCAACTGCAACTCTGAGGCGAGTTCAGAAGCAGATTTGATTGACTTTCACCAGCCGTCAATTCTCTAAAGACAAATACTGCTTTCCTACTACTCCTCTTCACTGTTCTTATCGTAACCGTCATCTAAGTAGTATTTTATAGAATTATGATCATAAGTGCAAGCAGGTTTGTATACAATGGGAATGTACCCTAGATCAGGGTAAAGTAGAGGATATTATTCGTGTGGAGATCGGTTATGACGGTTGGAGTCTGCATCCTGTGAACGCTGTTCTCTTACAAAATCAAAGCTTCGCAGAACTGCTTCTCCTCCGTAACCTGAAATAATTGATAAGATGACCAAGTGCAGACTAGAATCGGGATTTGAGGATAAGACAAGCAGTGTAGCGGCAATCATCCCAACGAGCCAATCTTCAATAAACCCTAAATAAATAAACTTTTTTGTCATTCTGGGCTTCTCTAGCCTGCCTTTTTTCTTTACGTGACCGAGAATGCCCATGACCCCTCCAATGGCGCAAGCAATAATGACTTGTTGCAGCATTTTCATCACCTTCCTAAAGCCCTTAGAATAGTAAAGCGACTTCAGGCTGTCCAGCCCCCTGTAATGCCATTCTGCTGTTCCGTCATAATCCATGTAAAAGGTCTATTCTCTCTAACGAAGAAAAAAAGCTTGTTTCTTCCATTATATGTGAATGACCCAAAAACAATCTTGATGCATTGGAATCATTTTTGCCTAATCCATATTAACTATTTTTGTCATTTTATGAATTATGAGCAATTGATTCCTTCTTTTTCTAAAGAAAAGTCCCCTTACTTACTATATTCTAATGGAGGACAAACTATGATGACAAATTTAACAAAGCCATTGCAATCATTGAAACAGAACATATGTTATGTTACTTTAGTAAGGAATACCTTTGGTTGAAAAAACAGCCATTTGATATGTCTGCTAGTAGCAGCAAAGGAGGGTAATATGGTCAGCTCGAACATCTTCGGCTTGCAAAAACAGCTTGAACTCATAAAAAAAGCGCTAGATCATGCGCGGATCGGTGTTGTCATTACAGACCCTTCTTTAGAGGATAACCCTATCATTTATGTGAACCATGGCTTTACACACATGACTGGATACAAACCAGATGAGATTCTTGGGCGTAATTGTCGATTCCTTCAAGGAAAAGACACAGATCAAGAGCAGCTTGATTTAATACGTCATGGAATACAGAATAAAATACCTATTACCACACAGCTAAAAAATTATAAAAAAGACGGTACTTTTTTTTGGAATGAACTCAATATAGATCCTCTATACATTGAACAAGATGATAAAACATTTTTCATTGGCTTTCAAAAGGATATTACGAAACAGAAAGAATATGAACAACTCCTAGAAGATTCCTTACAGGAAGTCACCTCTCTTTCGACGCCAATCGTCCCAATCAAAAATGGTGTATCTGCTCTACCACTCATTGGAAAACTATCTGAAGAACGCTTTGATGCCATTGTTGCGAAGTTAACTTGTATATTAGATGATTCAAAGGATGATTATTTAATTGTCGATCTTTCTGGCTTAATCGATGTCGATGATTCCGTTGCAGGACGCATTTTCAAGCTGCATCATCTTCTCAGTTTAACTGGAACCGAACTGATCATCACAGGGATCAAACCGCAGCTTGCGATGAAAATGAAAGACTTGGATACAGATTTCCAGGATACGATCACATATTTGACGGTTAAGGAAGCAATCAAAGGATTAACATTAGCTGAAAACCCTGTGTAAACAGGGCTTTTTTAGTTAAACCGCCCCTAAAAATGGAAAAATGAGGTATGATAGGAGTAAATAAAGATTTAGGGGGGCTTCTAGATGATGATGTTACTCATCATAGGTCTTTTATGTGTTTGTTTCGCCATAGGATATGCCGTCAATTTCTTATTACTCAAACACCAGAACGAGCATATCTTTTCAAAGAAACTATTTTATCCTTTTTTGATCTTCGGTCTCGTCTTTTCCATTATGTCATTACCGTTTGCTGCCACAGATGCACCGAAGGCACAAGCAGATCCATCTTCAGAACAGCTGTTAAAGGATCAAAAGCAGCTCACATCTGACATAACGCGCTTAAAAGCTGATAAAGAGGAGCTTACCGCCTCTTTAGAGGACGCAACAAAGGATAAAGAAAAACTAGCTAAAAAGCTAGAAACCATCACCTCAGAAAAAGAAACAGTCAAAAAGCAAGAAAAGACCATTCAAGTGCTTGAAGAGAAAATAGACAAGCTTGCCTCGAGCAATGAAACACTCAAAAAAGAGAACAAGAAAAGCAGCAGCGATACGAAGTCTTCCACTGTTCAGCGCTCCGCTCCTAAAGATGAAGGAAAAAGTACAGGCGGTCATGAATCGCAGAAGGAAACAAAAAAAGAATCAGCAGCCTGTAACATCAAAGGAAGTGTCAATGGCATTTATCACACACCGAGCAGCAGATACTACTCTAGAACAAAAAATGTAACCGAACTATTCTGCTCCGTAGAAGAGGCAGAACGTGCAGGGTACCGGGCACCTAAGCAATAGCCATGTGTCACAAAAAAAGAACCTCCTGTCAGCCCAATCGGGTGTCTTAGGAGGTTCTTTTTTTAGATTTCTCTTCTTAATGCTGCTAATACATTCGTTTTTGTTGCTTTACGTGCTGGGTTAAGCCCTGAAAGGATCGCTACCCCTGCGCTAATCACTGTTGCTGTGATCACAAGGCTGAGCGGAATATAGGAGAAGGTGATCGAGAATTGATCGCTTGACCCTCCCTCTGACATGGACGACAAAATGGCTGGAATGATTAAATTGACGGCGAAACTAATGATATATGAGATGATAATACCGATGATCGACCCAATCACCCCAATATAAGCACTTTCCATGAGGAACATTCGCTTGATAATCGATGGATTCGCACCAATGGCTTTCATAATCCCAATCTCTTGTGTTCGCTCTGTTACTGCCATTGTCATCGTATTAAAAATACCAATTGCAGAAATAATGACTGCGATACAGCCGACAAAAATGAGTCCAATTTTGAAGACAGTAAAGAACATATCCATACCTTCGAGCTGATTCGTCACAGAGATGACTTGGTAGCCCTCATCTGTCAGCTTATTCGTGAGTGCACCGACATTGTCGAATTTATCTGCATAGACAGAGGTCATTTTCTCGACATTTCCTGCTTCAGGAGATAGATCAAGTATTTGACCAAATTCCTTTTCATACGCATTCGGAATGAGAATTTTATGATCCTGCTGCCACTCCAAATTTGGCTTTTTCATGACTCCTACTACACGGAAATCAAATGTTTTTTCTTTGACGACTTCATTTTCTTCGTTGAGTTTTGGTACCTTGATTTGAATCACTTTATTTAAAATATCTTTCGTGTAGCCTTTTGGCTCTTTTGGTTCTTCTTCACCGTTTGACGTTTGATTTAATTCTTTTTCATAGGCTTTGCGCTCTTTTTTTGTCCACAGTTGTTCTGCCATATGGTACCCAACCACAATTTCGTTTGCTGATGTTGGGACTTTCCCTCTGTCTAGTTCAAGCCCTGCTTCTTTTTCCTCTTTCATATCGGTCAGAGCAGCCTGCGTTTCACTTGAGCGGTCATCGAGCTCGACGTTTACCGATGGAACGAGAGACGTTCTTGAGACGACAGATTTCACATGATCATATTTCTTTAAATCATCTACCTTGACGGCACCTTTTTCCTTGCCTAACACTTTCACTTCTGTGATGATTTGCTGTTTCATGATTTCATCTTGCGCCGATTTTTGCAAACCAAAACCGACAGATGCTAGAACGATTAAGAAAGAGCATGCCATTGTCGTCGCAAGAATGGTCATAAACACACGCAATCTATTTTTCTTCATGTTTCTTCTAATGAATTTGACCTGATCTCTAAATTTCAATGGTCTGTTCCCCTTTCTTTAATACACCATCATGAAGCTGGAACGTTGTATCTGCGATTGAAGCGACTTCATCGTCATGTGTAATGATGACAAACGTGATTCCTTTTTCACGATTGAGCTGCTGGATAAAGGCTAGAATTTCTCCTTCGGTTTCTGAATCTAGACTGCCTGTTGGTTCATCCGCTAATATAATAGATGGATTTAAAATCAAAGCTCTTGCAATACTCACACGCTGCTGCTGCCCGCCGGACAACTCATTCGGGTAATGCCCTGCATGATGTTCGAGACCTACTCGTTTCAGCATTTCATTTACTTTCGTCTTTCGTTCAGACGGCTTCACACCTTTTAAAGTGAGCGGAAGTTCAACATTTTCATACGTCGTTAAGCTCCCGATCAATTGAAAGCTTTGAAAGATAAAACCAAAGTGATCTAAGCGGAAGTCCGCCCATTCTTTTTCATTAAAGCCGGTCACATCGGTACCATCAATGACAATTTGTCCACCCGTTGGCGTAATATATCCTGAAATTAAGTTCAATAGGGTAGATTTCCCCGAGCCACTTCGCCCCACAATACAAGCAATGTCGCCTCTTTTGATAGATAGGTCAATCCCTTTCAGCACAGGAATCTCATTCTCTCTGCCCTTTTTACCAATTTTAAACACATGATCTAACGCTTGAATCTGAATCATCTCTACTCCCCTACTCTCTGTTTATCTTTTTCGATATATTAAGAAATAACTCGTTAGTGCGCCTACAGCACCGCCGATTATCATGCCAGCGATATAACCAAACATGGAATTGTCTGAGGAGAATCCACCCCAGCCAAAACCTAAAACACCAAAAGCAATGACCATAATTTGAATAGGCCGATCCATTTTTGGGTAAAGGAAAAAACGGCCACTTCGTTCAATTGGATGTTTGATGAAGCTAAACAAACCAATGAAATAAAATAAAATCATCATGACAATTGGTACGATGAATTCTTCACCGCTGAACCAAATCGTATATTCATACTGATTAAATTCAGCTATATAAGTGATTGGAGAAATTGCCAAGATAATATGATTAAGCCACTGATCAACCCACTCCCCATTTGTTCTCAATATAAATTCTAAATGAACCAATGGTAGACCAATTAGTAAAAAAGGTAAAATGGCTGTACTGAATGCAACGATTGCTTGGGCAATTGCACTTCCTGTTAAAGTGCCTGCTGCAAAAAACAGGGCATATATCATCAAGGATGACACCAAAGCATATAAATACATACTGTTAAATCCAGGTGTCTCAACAGGTTTGATGCCTAATATAAGTAAGTAAGTTAAGGCATATGAGAATGCATGAATGAGTGCAATGATCCCGGCACCCAAGAAAAATTTTGTCTGATAGATGGTACTTCTACTAAAAGGCAAGGCTAAGGTGAAATCCATTTGCCCTTTATTTCTCTCAAAGCCAAGCTGAATTATGGCAAAAAGGATTCCCATTAACCATGAAAGAGCGAGAAAAGCATCTTTCTTAAAACTATAGGAAAAATGTGATGTATCCAAAATACATGTGGGATCCTTTAAACATGTTTGAAAGGATGAATATCCCATTAGGAGGGATAAGGGCGTCGCAAGCGCCGCAACCAGCATCACTAAAATAAATGTCAGCTCTGATTGCTTCCACTCCTTATATAATAATTGCCGCTTTACCATCTCCGTTTCCCTCCAAACTTTGCAATGAATACTTCTTCTAAATTCACAGGCAGTTCATGCCATACTTTTGGCTGCAGCGACTTCAAGTACTCTTTAGCCTCTACATCGGTTTTAAGAACAAGCGCTGTATAAAAAATGCCCGCTTGATCTAATATAGCAACGCCATTTTTCCGTATACTCAAGTTCATATCTTCTTCAAAAGCCATCTGTATTTTGACATAATCATTCTTTAACTCATCTAGATCCATGACACTTGTAAGCTGATTTCCTTCTAAAAACCCGATTCGGTTACACATACGCTCAATATCCTCTAATCGGTGCGATGTAATGAGAATCGATGTTTCACGTTCCGCTACCTCGTCGATCATGAGCTGAAGAACATCATTTCTTGTGACGGCATCAATTCCATCTGTCGGTTCATCTAACAAAATCACCGCTGGCTTGATCGCAAAGCTTAGAATTAATGACAGCTGTTTTTTTAACCCTGTCGATAGTTCACGATATTTCACTTTTTCCGGAATTTCATAGCGGTTCACAAGCTCATTGGCATATGTCACGTCAAACTTCGGATAAATATGCTTTAACAGCTGGACAAGCTGTCCGTAATTGTATCTGTCAAAGTAGGGATTTACGACTGGCATATACACAATATTTTGCTTCACTAACGGGTGGTCTTTCACAAGCACGTCTTTAAAATAAATCTCTCCTTCATCTGGAAGAAGAATTTGCTGAATCAAGCGGAGAAGTGTTGTTTTTCCTGAGCCATTCCTGCCAAGCAGACCGAAGATCTCACCTTCGCCTATTTTGAAGGAAACGTTACTGAGTACTTCACGTCCATTTAATGTCTTTGATACATTTCTAACCTCAATCAACTTGTTTTCCTCCCTCAAGACTTGAGCCGATCTCTTCTATCCATTCCTTCAGTTGTTGAATATCAATACCGGCATAATGAGCTTCTATGATGAGTTGTTTTAATTGCTCCTTCATCTCCAACACCTTCCCTTCATTCAGCTTTAACTGAGCCCCTTCTGTTACATACGTACCGCGGCCTCTTAGTGTTTCAATAATCCCTTCCCGCTCAAGCTCTTTATATGCTTTACTGACGGTGTTTGGGTTGGCGATGATAATGGTGGCGAGCTCTCTGACAGAGGGCAGTTTGTCACCAGGTTTCATTACACCTTTTAGACATAAAATTTTGAGTTGCTCAATGATTTGTTCATATAATGGCGCAGCGCTTCGTGGATCTATTTGAATCATGATGGCTCCCTCTTTCCTCATTCATGCTTTTGCAGTCCTATCGCTTGTTCATGCCCTTGCATTAAAGGGATTGAATTAGGTATCAAATCTTTTTGAACTTCAAAACCAATGAAAACGAGAACGAAAAAAAATGTACATGCTAACGCAACAGCCAGCACCATCCACTTCAAATTGATTGGTTTTTTTTCTTTTTTCATGGTTGAACACCTTTCTTCACTTTTTAAGTGTCTTTAGTGTATTAGTTGTTGTAGTACACTTAACACAATAAATACACTCAGCCAAAAAGTCAATAGCCTTTTAAAAAATAAAAAACAGATCCTTAAAAAAAGGATCTGTTCATCATTCGTTGTCGTAAGAAATACCTAAAATCATTTGATTTTGCAAGCTTTGAATTTGAACACGCGCCCTGTCTAATCGCTCTCTTTGCTGGTCATTGGCGACATCTTTTAATTTTTCTAATTCGTTCACCGCATCTTCAAGCATAAGCTGCGCCTTAGAAAATTCGTCCTCATTATAATGCTCTTGGCGTAAGTTCAAATCAAATTGCTCATTTGCAAACTCAAGGGTTTCAGTACTTTTTTGGATAAATTCATCGATCGACTGCCTTGTTGCCATCTTGCATTCCCTCCATTTCATCATTGTTCCCGCCTATTTTGCCCACGTAAAGCTTTTTCACTAAAGAAAATGTTGGACAGATTCAATTGTCCTCCTTCATGATTTTTGTTAAACTTTAAGGATGCCTATTATTACGCAAGGAGGTTACTGACTTGGATCAGCATAACCCTTTTTTATATTCAAACAGCGAAAAACGCTATCACACATGGAACTATCATTTGCGAGAGCACTTTGGTCATAAAGTATTTAAAGTGGCCTTAGACGGCGGCTTTGACTGCCCAAACCGTGATGGTACTGTAGCCCACGGAGGCTGTACATTTTGCAGTGCAGCTGGGTCTGGTGATTTTGCAGGAAACCGGGCTGATGATCTCATCACTCAATTTAACGAAATCAAAGACCGGATGCACACAAAATGGAAAGACGGAAAATATATGGCGTATTTTCAAGCGTATACAAACACACACGCCCCGCTTCCTGTTTTAAAGGAAAAATTTGAAACCGTTATGAATTTGGATGGTGTGGTTGGTTTATCTATTGCGACAAGACCTGACTGCCTGCCAGATGACGTGGTGGAGTATTTAGCCGAATTAAATGAGCGCACTTATCTCTGGGTAGAGCTTGGTCTTCAAACGGTTCATGAACGGACAGCAATGCTCATTAACCGTGCCCATGATTATGAATGCTACGTAGAAGGTGTAGAAAAACTGCGAAAACACGGAATTCGTGTCTGCTCGCATATCATCAACGGACTGCCTCTAGAAAACCGGGACATGATGATGGAAACAGCAAAAGCTGTCGCAGATTTAGATGTGCAAGGAATTAAAATTCATTTACTTCACCTTTTAAAAGGAACCCCAATGGTCAAGCAATACGAAAAAGGCAAATTGGAGTTTCTAAGCCAGGAAGAATATGTTCAGCTTGTTTGTGATCAACTGGAGATCCTGCCGCCAGAAATGATTATTCACCGCATTACAGGGGATGGCCCAATTGAATTAATGGTTGGTCCGATGTGGAGTGTAAACAAGTGGGAAGTACTAAATGCCATTAATGCTGAGCTCGAAAGACGTAACAGCTACCAAGGCAAACGTTTCGTCAGATTGGAAGAAGCAGCCAAATGATTTTGAAACGCATGCTCCCTTTTAGTAAAGAGCTGTTAGAACGGGCTTGTCAAAAAGGCGACATCGTCATTGATGCAACGATGGGAAATGGCCACGATACACGCTATTTAGCTGATCTTGTAGGAAATGATGGACAAGTTTTCGCATTCGACGTACAAGAGGAAGCCCTACAGCAGACGAGAAAAAGGCTTGGCGAGGGATATCCTTACGTTCATCTGATCCACGATGGGCATGAAAAACTGGCTCATCACCTGCCAAAGGATGTTTATGGACATATTTCTGGTGCGGTGTTTAACCTTGGATACCTGCCCGGAGGCGATAAAGCCGTCACCACTCAGGCTCATACAACCATCGAAGCCATCGAGCAGCTCCTCGACTGGCTTAAACCCGGCGGTCTGATCGTCCTTGTGATTTACCATGGACACTCCGCAGGAAAAAGAGAAAAAGAAGTACTTCTCGACTATTGCAGATCACTTCCTCATGAAGAGGTACAAGTTTTATCATATCAATACATGAATATTCAAAACGACCCGCCTTTTGTGGTCGCCATTGAAAAAAAGCTCAAATCCTAATGATTTGAGCTCAGATTATTGACAAAGGGCTAAAATGATTTTTATTTTAGCCCTTTGTCTTCTTTCAGCGTGATAGAAAACCTTTGCAGTCTAGGAAGAACGAGCACCGGAACGGAGCGAATTTGACATTCGTGAGTACCGGCGCGCAGGACTGACAAAGAATGCGAGGGTTTGTCTGCGCGCTGAAGCTCAAATCCTAATGGATTTGAGCTTTTTTATGAGGATTTCATCCAAGGCATTTTCTGATAGGTCCGGTAAGCTCTTCCGTTGATATAGAAAAAGAATGATGTTTTCCCGCTTGATTTGATCAGCCGTTTTGCCAGCTTATTCATCTCTTTTTGAGCTGTCACTTTTTCATCGGACAAATAGACTGCCAGTAACCCTCTGTTAATCAATTTGTGAAAGTTTTCGTGCGGAATGCCTTTCAGCTGCTCATCCGCTTTTTCAATAAAATGCTGAAGTCTATCCATCATCTCATGATGAGAAGCATAGTAGGAGCAAAAGTTCAGATCTCCCCCAAGCCGGTCTTCTTCTTGGTCAATTAAGTAATCAAGTAAAATGTGCAGACCTTGGATATAAGGGAAATAGCTTTCGTAAATTTGCTTCGCCTGCTTTTCTGTAAAATCCGGCTGCAGCGCATACGCCACAAGACAGAAAATCCCTAACGTTGATCCTGCACAAGCTGAAAATTCATACCATTCCATCTTAGGCAAATCCTTTTCATATTGGCGAAACCACGATTCTAGACGCGGGACCCGTTCATGAGGAACGACATGTTTATGTACTTGCAAATCACTGTAGTAATCACACAGCGTGTGTAAATATGGCTGAATGATCGGATAATGCTTAAGGCGCGTAAGCACGTCTTGGCATGTGCGGACAAGCGCATGTAAATACCCATGATCCTCTTGATCATCACGGAATTGATAGTAAGGCTTGAGCTCAGCATGAATATCAAGCGCATCTCTCATCGCTTGATGCAGCATATGAAAATCTTTTGGATCCAGCGACGTGCTGCGGTCACATAGGTTATCTAAGTAATCACTGATGGTTTGATACGCCACAATGAATTCAATACACGTTTCTTTCGCCTCACCTGCTAGGAGAGATAAAATGCCTCCGCCTTCACAGTGAAAGGTTTTACTCGATATGCTCGCTAGTGCCTGCGTTCGCAGTTCTTCATTTTCAATCATTTCTGCATGAGCCCGCCACTTTTTCAGCTCCTGATGAACAAGCGGAAAAATATCTTTATACACCTTTGTCATCAGTGCAAAAGGACGCTCTGGTACTGACAAATCAATCCACCCCCAACTTAAAGCTCACCATCAAATATATTGATCTGTAAAGGCTCTTGCTGCCTTAAACACATCTTCTCTTTCCGGTTCATTAAAAATTTCGTGATACAGTTCTTCCCATTCACGGTATGATTTATTGGTTGATTCAATGCCATTGAACCATTTGATCACCCTCGTTTTATCCACGATCTTATCATCGCCCGCCTGCATTAAAAGGAGCGGAATCGATTTAAAGACATTCGTTGGCTGCATGGCCGCATCAATATTTTTGATCAGCTCTCGGTACCAGCGAACCGACACCTTTGTTACGTAAAGAGAATCATTTGAGTCTGCCTCAATCACAGCCTGATTCCGTGTGGCTAGTTCAATCGACAGCCCTGACTCGACTTTAAAGGACGGTGCCAGCACATTTAGACCTTTTGATGCAAAATCCATTAGCTTCTTCGGTTTAAATTGCAGACCTAAACAAGGTGATGATAAAATAAGGCCATCAATCTTCGTATGGGTATACTGCTTGATCCACTCAATTGAAATGAGTCCACCCATACTGTGTCCAAGTAAAAAAGTAGGAAGCCTGAATGATTTCGCATGTTCGATCCATTCATCTATTGTATCAATGTATTCCTGAAACGAGCGAATGTGGCCGCGCGCACGTGTCGATGTCCCTTGCCCAGGGAGGTCACCCATAACGACGTGATAGCCTGCATTTCGCCACATTTCGATCAGCCATTTATATCGGCCGTGATATTCACTCGCACCATGTACAATTACAATTGTACCAACTGGTCTTTCAGCATGCCAAGTCCACAAAGTAAACACCTCACAAATGTTGTATTAAGAAAGGAAGTCGAAAAAGTGATTTATCCATATCATCAGTTTACACCTGAGATTCATGAATCGGTCTTTGTCGCAGATAACGTCACCATTACTGGTAATGTCACGATTGGAGAATATTCGAGCGTGTGGTTTCAAACCGTCATCAGAGGCGATGTCGCTCCTGTGAGAATTGGAAAAAACGTCAATATTCAAGATTTATCCTGTCTGCATCAAAGTCCTGGAAAAACACTTCTTATAGAAGATGGTGCTACCATTGGACACCAAGTCACATTACATAGCTCAATCATTCGAAAAAATGCCCTCATTGGTATGGGGTCCATCATTCTCGATGGTGCAGAAATTGGCGAAGGTGCCTTTATCGGTGCAGGTAGTCTTGTCCCTCAAGGAAAGGTTATTCCAAAAGGATCACTCGCTTTTGGCCGTCCAGCCAAGGTCGTCCGTCAGTTAACAGATGAAGATATCCAAGACATGGACAGAATCCGTAGAGAATATGTAGAAAAAGGACAATACTATCGTTCCCTTTTATCCCGTTAACATCATACGTGTATCTTCACTTTATCATGTTTTTTTCAGGATATTAAGCAATAACTATGAACCGCTTGTTATTTTACCCTTTTCCACTGCTTTCTATCATGACAAAAAAGGTTTTCAGCACAAAGCTGAAAACCTTTTTTCATTAACTAAAGATGACTTCTTTCGGTTGATGATTCAACTGCTCTGGATCAATGCTGCGCTCCACATAAATGCTGTGCCAGATCATAAAGATGAGGACGGTCCAAATCTTACGGCTATGATCTGCTTTGCCAGCACAATGCTCATTTAATAAATCAAGCACATACTCTTTGTTAATGTATTCATCTGTTTGACTGTTTTTGATGATGTCTTTCGCCCAAGCATTCATCTCATTTTTCAGCCAATGACGAATTGGCACAGGGAAACCAAGCTTTTTACGGTTTAACACATGGTCAGGCACAATGCCTTCTGCTGCTTTACGCAATAAATATTTCGTTGTGCCATCTTTTGTTTTCAGCTCTTCTGGAATTTTAGAAGCCGCTTCAAAAACGACCTTATCAAGGAATGGAACACGAAGCTCAAGAGAATTCGCCATCGTCATCTTGTCTGCTTTCAGTAAGATGTCTCCGCGCATCCACGTATGAATATCAACATATTGCATTTTGTTAATATCACTATAGCCTGCGCTTTCCTCGAAGTATGTCTTCGTTACGTCACGATACGTGATGCTTGGATCATAATGTTTTAAGAGGTTTTTCTTCACTGGCTCTTCAAAGATTTTCGCATTACCGATATAACGTTCCTCTAATGGCGTACAGCCGCGAACGATAAAGCTCTTCCCTTTCATTCCTTCTGGCATTAATCGCGCCAGACGAAGAAGAAGCTTTTTCAGCATAGATGGTACAGATTCAAATGGTTTAAGAGAAAGAGGCTCACGGTAAATATTATATCCGCCGAACAGCTCGTCCGCTCCCTCACCTGAAAGAACAACCGTCACTTGTTTCTTCGCTTCTTTTGCCACAAAATACAATGGAATCGCCGCCGGATCAGCTAAAGGATCGTCTAAATGCCAGACAATCTTCGGAAGCTCGTTCATATATTCCTCTGGAGAAATAACGGCACTGAAGTTTTGTAAGCCTAGCTTATCAGCTGTTTCCTTCGCGACATCGACTTCACTAAAGCCATCCTGCTGGAAGCCAACAGAGAATGTCTTCAGCTCAGGGTGTAATTCCTTTGCGACAGACACGATGAAGGAAGAATCAATACCACCTGATAGGAATGAACCAACAGGTACATCACTTCTCATGTGAACTTTCACAGAATCATAGATTGCATCGCGTACTTCTTCTATTAATTTCTGTTCTTGTGTTTGTTCAGGCTTGAATTGAACCTTCCAGTATGTCTTAAATTCGATCTCCTGTCCTGGGCGTAAAATAAACTGATGACCAGGCTCAACTTTGTGCACCTTTTGATCAAGTGTATTTGGCTCAGGAACGAACTGGAACGACATGTACTGCTGCAATGAAGTCTCATCAAATAAAATGTTCTCGTTCACAGCCATCAAGCTTTTGCGTTCAGACGCAAAGTACACTTGCTCATCCATTTGTGTAAAATAAAGCGGTTTGATGCCAAAAGGATCTCTCGCGCCATATAATTGCTGCGCTTCTTTATCCCAAATTAAAAATGCAAACATGCCGCGAAGTTTAGAAGCCGCCTCTTCTTTATAATGACGGTATGTGGCAAGCAGTACTTCCGTATCAGAATCTGTGCTGAACGTATAGCCCTTTTTCACAAGCTCTTCCTTCAGCTCCACATAGTTATAAATTTCTCCGTTGAAAATAATCCAATACTTTTCATCTTCATAAGAAAGCGGCTGCTTTCCGTGCTCAACATCTATAATACTTAAACGTCTAAATCCAAATCCTACATGCTCGTCATGAAAGTAACCCTCATCATCGGGACCACGGTGAACGATGAGACGATTCATTTGTTTAATTAACTCTTCCTGCTCAGTAGTTTCGGACAATGGACGGTGATTAAATACACCAACAAACCCACACATATTATTGCCTCCACGTTATGTTATTTCTTAAAAGTAGACCTATAATTAGACAGTATTTTGTCCGATTTTGTTTCACATTTTTTCACTTTTTGTAGAATTTTTTTTTAATCAAAAGGAAAACCGCTTAAAATAAGCGGTTTTCTATGTTGTTATTGTCCTAATGCTTCTTTACGAAGTGTATCGGCTTTATCCGTTTTTTCCCACGGAAGATCTAAATCATGACGGCCGAAATGTCCGTATGCAGCTGTTTGTTTATAGATCGGACGACGCAGGTCAAGCATTTTAATAATGCCAGCTGGACGAAGATCAAAGTTCGCACGAACCACTTCAATTAATTTTTCTTCAGAAGCTTTTCCTGTTCCGAATGTATCAATTGAAATCGATACAGGCTGCGCAACACCAATTGCATAAGCAAGTTGTACTTCACAAGAATCTGCAAGACCGGCAGCTACAATGTTTTTCGCTACGTAACGAGCAGCGTATGCCGCAGAACGGTCAACCTTTGTTGCGTCCTTCCCAGAGAAAGCACCGCCGCCATGACGAGCGTACCCGCCATACGTATCAACGATGATTTTACGTCCAGTTAAACCAGCATCTCCTTGAGGTCCGCCGATGACGAAACGGCCTGTTGGGTTAATAAAGTATTTTGTCTCTTCGTCAATGAGTTCGCTTGGAACCACAGGGCGGATGACATGCTCTTTTAAGTCGCTTTGAATTTGTTCAAGCGTCACTTCTGGTGCATGCTGCGTAGAAATAACCACTGTGTCAATACGAACAGGTTTATTTTGCTCATCATATTCTACTGTTACTTGTGTTTTTCCGTCTGGACGAAGATAGGCAAGTGTTTGATCCTTGCGCACTTCTGTTAAACGCAGAGATAATTTATGCGCTAGTGAAATCGGCAGCGGCATGAGCTCTTCGGTTTCGTTGTTGGCAAAACCAAACATCAATCCTTGGTCACCTGCACCGATCGCATCAATTTCTTCTTCAGTCATTGTTCCTTCACGTGCTTCAAGCGCTTTGTCTACACCTTGCGCAATATCAGCAGACTGTTCATCAATGGATGTGAGCACTGCACATGTTTCCGCATCAAAACCATATTTCGCACGTGTGTAGCCAATTTCCTTAATCGTGTCACGCACCGTCTTTGGAATATCGACATAAGTAGACGTTGTAATTTCACCGCTTACTAATACGAGACCCGTTGTAACAGAAGTTTCACAGGCAACACGTGCATTTGGATCTTTCTTTAAAATTTCATCCAAAATGCTGTCTGAAATTTGATCACAGATTTTATCCGGATGTCCTTCTGTTACTGATTCTGAAGTAAATAAACGACGATTTTGACTCATAATGGCTATTTCCTCCTGTACAAGACCACATCATCCCAAGATGAGGCCTCCAATATGATACGGAACTCGTTCCCTCTTATATTTGAAAACGTTTCTATTAGAGATGTTATTGGCAATTTGTTCATATGATATCCCAAAAATAAAAAAACCATTTCCTTCATTGCGAGGAAAGGGTCTGAGATCGCATGCCTTTCACTCTTATCGCTCAAGGTGTTCTTGTACCTTGCATCAGGTTAGCACCTTGGTTTCTCAGCATATTCATGCCTTTTTCACAAGAAACCGGTTGCTGGGCTTCATCGGGCCTGTCCCTCCACCAACTCGGGATAAGAGTATCCGTTCAATAAGATATCTTATCTCAAACCCTTGCATCATGTCAATGCTTCATCAGAATTATCTCCCCTCTTTTTTCACCTCACACTTAGCATCACCAAAAAGCATATTTTCATAGCAGAAATGAAAAAACACACACAAAAACATTTAAATAGTATAGACTATTATTATGAATGTGTTATACTAATCAAAACAAACAAATTCAACGGTAAAGGAAGGGTTTTTTTTATGAACTCAGTGGATTTAAAAGAAGATTTGCAGTCATTGCTCTCATTAGAAAATACGCACCAAAATTTATCTGTTCCGAAACTTGTTGAAAAGATTTTGGCACGTGATGAAGGCGTTTTAACATCAACAGGAGCTGTCCGCGCTACAACTGGTGCCTACACAGGACGTTCACCTAAAGATAAATTTATCGTCAAAGAAGAAAGCTCTGAACATAAAATTGATTGGGGTCAAGTCAACCAGCCGATCTCTAAAGAAGCATTTGACCGTTTATATACAAAGGTTGTGTCATACTTAAAAGAACGTGATGAACTATTCGTCTTTGAAGGATTTGCCGGCGCTGATGAAAGATACCGTATGCCAATTACAGTGGTAAACGAATTTGCATGGCACAATCTCTTTGCAAAGCAGCTATTCATCAGACCTGACGGATCAACACCTTCTTCAAACGAAAAACCATTCACCATCTTATCTGCACCGCATTTTAAAGCAGATCCTGAAACAGATGGCACAAACTCTGAAACGTTTATTATCGTTTCTTTTGAAAAACGCACCATTCTGATCGGTGGTACAGAATATGCAGGAGAGATGAAAAAGTCCATTTTCTCTGTCATGAATTACCTGCTTCCTGAGCAAGATATTTTATCCATGCACTGCTCAGCAAACGTCGGTCAAGAAGGCGATGTCGCATTATTCTTCGGCCTTTCAGGTACTGGGAAAACGACGCTTTCTGCAAGTGCAAGCCGCAAGCTGATCGGTGACGATGAACACGGCTGGTCTGGCTCAGGAGTCTTCAATATTGAGGGCGGATGCTATGCGAAATGTGTGAACTTAAGCGAAGAAAAAGAACCGCAAATCTACAAAGCCATCAGCTTCGGATCAGTTCTTGAAAATGTTGTGCTTGATGAAGAAACACGTGAAGCGGATTATGATGACACATTCTTCACTGAAAACACACGCGCTGCTTACCCAATCGAAATGATTGATAACATCGTGAAGCCAAGTATCGCAGGACACCCATCTGCCATTGTCTTCTTAACAGCTGATGCATTTGGCGTTTTACCTCCAATCAGCCGTTTAACAAAAGAACAGGCGATGTACCATTTCTTGAGCGGTTACACAAGTAAATTAGCAGGAACTGAACGCGGTGTCACATCACCAGAAACGACATTCTCTACTTGCTTCGGTTCACCGTTCTTGCCGCTTCCAGCTCACGTCTATGCTGAAATGCTTGGCAAGAAAATTGATGAGCACGGCGCAAAAGTATTCCTTGTGAATACAGGCTGGACTGGCGGAGGCTATGGTACAGGCAAACGCATGAACCTAGCGCATACAAGAGCAATGGTGCAAGCAGCGATCGAAGGCGATCTCGACAACGCCGAAATGATCACTGACGACATCTTTGGATTACACATCCCGCTTCATATTCCTGGCGTACCAGATGAAGTGCTTCAACCTTCTAAAACATGGGATGACCAAGAGGCTTATCAAGAAAAAGCACACTTCCTTGCCAATGAATTTAAAAAGAACTTCCAAAAATTCAGCCACGCAGCAAGTGACATTGAAGCCAAAGGCGGACCACTCGTATAATCAAATGACAAAAGCTGAGGGGAATCATTCCCTCAGCTTTTTTTGTTAGTTCGTTGAATGTAATGACACGAGACGGTAAGTTACCTTTGTCACATTGTCTGTCAGCTCCAGTTTTTCAACGTGTGCTGTCCCTGTTTTTTCTCCGTCTTTCGTTTTACGTACCTCAAGCGGAATATTTAATGGATAAATGCGGTACCCTTCCTTCATGAGCTCAAATACATTCTCTTCAATTCTTGTCTCTTTTCCCTTCGTGACAATCATTGTATTAAATTCAACAGGCATTCCCATATTGAAAATCCCCCTACTTTCTAAATTTCGTTATACTGCTTATTTTACCACATTTCCGCTTTTCCGGCTGTGCATCCACGTCGTCAGCCTTCTGACAATTTCCCGATTATGCTGCGGCGGGAAATAATGGTTGTATCCGTGAAAATACCAAGTCTCCACTGACTTTCCGTGCTGGCGCAGCGCATCTTCTAGTAAATACGCATGCTCAATCGATACATTCTGATCCTCTTCTCCGTGGATGATGAGAACAGGCGCTTCAATTTTGTCCACATCATTTAAAGGCGTTCTGTCCTCATAGGCCTCTGGCACCTTGTGCGGGGGACCGCCAATCACACGCTTCATCATTCTTCTCATATCCACACGCTCTTCGTAGGTGAGCTTCATATCACTGACGCCTCCCCATGTCACAAAGGAAGCCGCCTCTTGTTTCATTTCAACAGCGGTCCAAATGCCCATAATCCCTCCGCGCGAAAAACCAAAGATATGAATACGATCCTGCTTCACCTTTTTGTGGTGCTTTAACAATTGAAAGGCAGCAAAAGCATCTTTCCGGTCCTCTCCGGCAAAATCTTCGTTCCCTTCGCCTCCCTGATTTCCTCGGTAAAAGGGAGCAAATACGACAAAGCCCTGCGCTGCAAATTGCACAATCCGGCCTGGTCTCACCATCCCCACATTTTTAATGCCGCCTCGTAAATACAAAAAGCCGTCATAGAGACCTTCTCCGGCCGGTTCAGCGAGCAGTCCTTTGATCCGAAGCCCATCTGCCTCATAGGTCACTGTAAATAAGTGAATATGCGGATGGGGGGACGGAAACCTTCTTTTTTCCACAATCACTTGATTTCTCTCCTTTTCATCTGTTCTTACATCAAATGCTTCATGATCGCTTCTGCGACGAGCTGGCCTGATTTTGTCACTATCGGCGTGCCGCCGCCTGGATGACTTGTTCCTCCAACAAACCAAAGCCCTTCAATGTCCTTTGACTGATTATTGATTCGGAAGAACGCCTGCTTGAACGAGTTGGAAGACATGCCATAAATGGCGCCATGATATGCTCCTGTTTTCTGCTGCAGATCAAGCGGAGTTTGAACCGCTTCATATTCGGCAACCTCATCCATATCAAAGAGACCCTTTTCCTTTAATTTTGTTTTCAAATGCTGCCGATACGTCTCCTTTAGCATGTCCCAATCTTGCTCTTTTGTCACATAAGGCGCATTCGCCAGTACAAAAAGGTTGCTTCTTCCCGGTCCTCCGCTTAAAGCTGGTTCTGAATGACCTGAATAACATATGTAAAGCGTTGGATCCTGAGACAGTTGTTTTTTCTGAAAAATATCTTTGAATTCTTGCTCATAATTCTCTGGGAAAAACACATTGTGATGGGACAGCTGTTCATAGACTTTAGGTACACCTAATAAGAGAACAAAGCCAGATAATGACGGTTCAATATTAGCCAGCTTTTGATTTAAAAAGCTTGGGCGGTCTTTTTCATCTATGAGATGGCGGTAGACAGTCAGCGCGTCCGCCCCTGCAATGACTTGATCTGCTTCATACATCTGGTGAGCCGTCTCTACTCCTTTGATTCGCCGGTCCTTCACATGAATCTTGTTGACTTGTTCATTGAGGTGAATCTGTACGCCTAATTCCTTTGCCAAAGTCTCAAATGCTTCAACTAAACGATATGTACCGCCCTTTATTCCATAAATCCCTTTCTCCCCTTCTAAATACGCCATCATATTAAATATAGCCGGTGCCTCATAGGGAGAAGAGCCGATGTATGTAGCATACCGTCCAAACATCGCCAATGTATGCGGATGACGGAAATATTGACGCAGCAGGCGTTGAACGGTTGTAAACGGTTTGACAGAGAGAAGTGCTTTCATGAGCTTTACATCCGCCTTATCCTTCCACGTCAATAACAAACGATTTAAAAACTGCTCCTCAGCCTTTTGAAAAAACATCTTTGATTCATGTAAAAATGCACGGTATTGCTTCGCATCTTCAGGACTGAATGCTGCAATTTGAGATTCCATTTGCTCAAAATTGGGCGTAAATTCGACCGTATGTCCATCTGAAAAAACGTTTTTGGTCAGAGGAGAAATCGGATAAAATGTGACATAATCCTCCATCCGTCTATGACAGGAAGCAAACACTTCCTCGAAGTATGACTTCATTGTAATGGTACTCGGTCCTAGATCAAAAGAGTAGCCAGCTCCCTGATGGCGCTGCAATTTCCCGCCTAAAGCCGCTTCTTTTTCTAATATGGTGACCTGAACCCCGCGTGACTGTAAGCGGATCGCTGCTGATAATCCGCCAAGCCCGCCTCCGATGATGATCACTTTTTTCATTCGTACCTTCTCCCTTTCCATTCATACCCTTCTTTTTTCAGCCCGATTTTCATAGAAGCAAAGCCAATGGCGATCAAACTTAATATGCTGACCGGCAATAAAAAGGCCATTGCAGATGTTCTCCCGTTCTCGATATCAATTGCCGCTTTGATCGACACACCCAGCCCGTAGCAAAGAATGGCTAAGCATATACTGAGCACATCCAGCTGCAGCAAAGCCATCATCAAACAAATGACAGGAGCCAAATAAAGCAGAGTGTATAAACAAAAGACACTGCTTAACAAAGCAATGCTTCGATTGACACCTGGGAATAAATTTTTCCGGTAGCCTTTCCAAACCTCTTGTCCACTCTCATACATTCTCATATACACAAATGGATGAATGCTTGCAAGTGTGAACGGAAAGCCTTTTTCCTTCACCCGTCTAGCCAAGGCCATATCATCCACTAGCGAATCCTTAATCGCTTCATGCCCGCCAATGTCGTGGTAGCAATTCTTTTCAATGGCAATAAAGCCTCCATGTGCTGCGGCAAAAGCGGGGTTCCTTGAATTCCTTACCCACTTCACTGGCAGATGACAGCCTATGGTAAACATCATCATGGGAACCACAAGATGCTCAAAGAATGTACCTGTTTTTTGTTCTGGGAAGCCTGACAGCATGCCCGTATTTTGCGTGCATACCTGCTGATACACTGCTTCAATTGCCCCTCTTTTTAACCGGACATCCGCATCTAAAAATAGCAGCCAATCAGAAGCTGCTGCCTCAGCGAGCTGAGAACAGGCAAATGATTTACCTAGCCAGCCTTGCTTTAACGCCTGGCCTGACTGGACACGAATCCACGGATACGCTTCTGCAAAGCGCTCCACAATCGCTCTTGTCTGATCTGTCGAATGATCATCAAGTACAATAAGCTCTTTCGGATAAAGGCGTTGATCAACGATCGACTGAAGACAGGCTTCTATCCGCTTCTCCTCATTTCTAGCCGGAATCAGTATCGATAACGAAATGGGTTCATCTGGCGAAAAAGAAGCGGACTTTATCACGGGAAACTGCTTCATATTCCATATGGTGAACATAAACTGACAAAGCAGCAGCACACTGATCACGGTTAAGAAGAGCGCCATGTTTTCACCCACTTTTTAAAAGAATCAAACGCATCACTTGTTGACTGACTTGTCCTTGTCATCTGTTTAAATTCTTCGTTTAATGAAAAATCAGGATCAGCGATGACCTGCGCTTGATGTCGGTTTAACTGCGTTTCAAGCAGATCTCCAAGCATACGCGTCACGTCCTTGCTTCGTAGTGCCCCGCCAGATACTAAGGCATCTTCGCCGAACACAACAGAAACTGTCGGCTTTTGAAATTGATTAAATGTATACTGCAAGGTCACAGGCTTCACCACGACCTGCTCAAATTGCCTCACTAAAAAAGAAGCTCCTCCTTCCAGTTCAAGCGGCCGCATATCCTGATGCATAATTTCCCCCTGTGGAAAAAGCCATACAGCCCCGCCAGCCTGCATGTTCTCTCTTGCTGTCATCAATGCTTGTTTGACACTTTTCAGGTTCTCTTTATGAACCGGAAACGCTCCAAGCTTACGGAAAAAAGCATATTGCTTCAGCTGCTTCTCTTCCATCATCATGTAGTGATCAAGTTCAGACGCTTTTTCTGTTAAAAGAAAAATGATCAGTCCATCCCACCATGAGCTATGATTGGCGAGATAAAGAACAGGCAGCTTCTCCTTCGGGTCCACCAAGCCTTTCATCATCACACAGCGGAAATGCTTATGGAGTAAATACCGCTCAAGATAAAGTAAAAATATACGTCTAAACGATCGGCTTTTGTCGCTTTCTTTCAAATCGAACCCTTCCTTCACACAAAATGACAATGATCAGTGCTAAATAAAAAATGACATCGAGTCCGCCCTTTAATGCCAAAAGACCAAAAAAGAACACCATCGCCTGATAAATACGGCTCGTCCAGCTGAGTGCCTTTTGATCAATTGAAACAAGCGGGAAAAGAAATGAAAGTCCTGCTCCAATCATACCCCAGCTCACAAAATTCTCAAAAGGAATACCGAAAAACCCACCGCCGTCATACCACACCCAAAACTTCCGCTCAGCTGATACTGGATCTAATATGAGGTCAAGCAAGACAATCCATATCCCCGTTTCGACGGCTCGTCTCCACTTTGACTGCTGACTGGATAAAAAAAGGCTGTTTAAAAACACGCCAACCCATGCAAACGCAATGGTTAAGGGCACCCCTGCCACTAGAAAACCTAATGTCGGATAATAGTCATAGGCCCCGAATGGAAACCCCGTTGCGATACCTACCCACTCAACCGTAAATGTAAGCACCCCAACAATGGCTGCCCTTTTGATCACAAGCCCCCATGAGCCATAAATATGCCGCCCAATCTCTATGACGCAGCAGGCATACAGCACAAGAAAGATTCCATTTGCAAACTGAAGCCATGCTGGCACTTCAAAAAAGACCATTAAGATAAGACCTACTAAATACCATCCAACAAATACCCAACTCACTTTATACACGAAACCGCTCCTTTATTTCTGCCAAATTCAAGAAAGCATTCATTCCCCTAGTATAGAAAAAAAGACGCGTTCTATAAATAAACAATGCGCTTCTTATTTTCATCTAGGCACTCACCAAAAATCCCTTTTCACATACTTTAATAGTGATCTAGAACAAAGGAGGCGAATTACTCTTGAATCGTTCCATCAAAGTCAGACTGGCATTCATCGTCGTGGTCCTGCTCTTTATTCCATTTGTCGCCTGTAAAAAAGAACAAGAGCAGACCGTACAAGTAGCCGAGGTGACCCATTCGGTCTTTTATGCTCCGCTATATGTCGCCTTATCAGAGGATTTCTTCAAAGAAGAAGGCTTGGAGGTTGAACTGAAAACCACTTGGGGCGGTGATAAAACGATGACAGCTCTCTTATCAGGCGGTGCTGATATCGCCCTGACCGGGTCTGAATCCTCTATCTATGTAGAGGCTCAAGACACAAAGGACTCTGTCATGAACTTTGCACAGCTGACACAAACAGACGGCACATTTCTTGTTTCAAGGGAGGAAATAAACCAATTCTCTTGGGATCAATTAAAAGGGAAAGACTTCTTAGGACAGCGGAAAGGCGGCATGCCGCAAATGGTCGGTGAATATGTCTTGAAAAAGGAAGGCATTGATTTAAAAAAGGATCTTCGCATGATTCAAAATATTGATTTTGCCAACATTTCAGGTGCGTTCTCCTCTGGAACTGGCGATTTTGTGCAGTTATTCGAACCGACCGCTTCCTTACTTGAAAAAGAAGGTAAAGGGTACATTACCGCCTCCTTTGGAGAAGCTTCTGGCAAGGTGCCATATACTACCTTCATGGCAAAGAAGAGTTACTTAGAGGAAAACAAAGAGACAGCTGAAGCCTTCACCCGTGCCATTTACAAAGCGCAGAAATGGGTAAAAGCCAAGCAGCCGGAGGAGATCGCAAAGGCCATTCAATCTCATTTTCCTGATACAGATCTTGATGTCTTATCAACTGCCATCAAACGCTACAAACAGCAAGATTCCTATGCAACAGATCCCCTTCTGAATGAAGAGGAATGGAACAAATTGCAGGAAATCATGAAGGAGAGCGGTGAATTGCCGGAATTTATCCCGTACAAACAACTTGTCGATTCATCCATTGCAAAGAAGGTCACAGATCACAAATAGAATAGGAGGTAGCACATGTCTTTCCTTCAAATTGACCATGTGACCCACACGTACTTCTCTTTAAAAGAAAAAACAACGGCTATACAGCACATCAATATGGAGATAGACCAAGGTGAATTCATCTCATTTATTGGTCCCAGCGGCTGCGGAAAAACCACCTTGCTGTCTATCATCGCAGGCATTACGCCGCCCTCTGAAGGTCGAATTTTAATCGAAGGAAAAGAACCAAATCAAAAGGAGCATCAAATCGGCTATATGCTCCAGCAAGATTATTTGTTTCCTTGGAAAACCATCAAGGAAAATGTGATTCTCGGGTTAAAAATTGCGAAACAAGATTCACATGAGGCCACCTCAGCTGCCCTTGATTTACTGCCAAAGTTTGGACTGCATGAAGTAGAGGAAAAATATCCGAAGGAGCTGTCTGGCGGAATGAGGCAGCGTGCTGCTCTCGCCCGAACGCTTGCAGTTGATCCCGGTCTGCTTTTACTAGATGAGCCATTTTCAGCGCTAGACTACCAAACCAAACTGACATTAGAAGATCTCGTCTTTCACACATTAAAAAACTATCAAAAAACAGCAGTCCTTGTGACACATGACATCGGCGAAGCCATTGCGATGAGTGACCGCATTTTCTTATTCTCAAAGCATCCAGGCTCTATCCAGCGAATCTTTACCGTACCAGACGATATAAGGGCTCTCTCTCCTTTCGAAGCGAGACAGACCCCGCGTTTCCAAGAGCTCTTTCAAACGATTTGGAAGGAGCTGAAAACAGTTGAAACACAGTGACCTTTTACATGAAGCCTATCGCAAAAAATACCGAATGGAAAAACGTATCACACGTATCTATCAGTTCATCATATTCGCCAGCTTCTTTTCGCTTTGGGAGCTTGCCAGTCATTTCAGGCTCATCGATCCGCTGATTTTCAGTTCACCATCTGCGGTCTGCCAATTATTTGTGCAAAAAATATCAGATGGTTCTTTAGTAAATCATATGAGTATTACGTTATTTGAAACGGTGCTCGGTTTTCTACTTGGTACCTTTTGCGGCATTTTGCTCGCTGCCGCCTTATGGTGGTCCACCCGATTAGCAAACGTTCTTGATCCTTATTTAGTCATTTTAAATGCCATGCCGAAAGTTGCCCTTGCCCCCATTTTAATTGTTGCCCTTGGGCCTGGTATGATCAGCATCGTTGCGATGGGTGCGATCATTAGTGTGATTATTACAACGATCGTCATTTACACTGCCTTTCAAGAGGTCGATGAGAATTATTTAAAGGTGATGAAAACCTTTGGCGCGAAAAAAGGCGTCGTCTTTCGTGAGGTCATGTTGCCAGCCAGTATTCCAACGATGATTTCTGCCATCAAAGTCAATGTCGGTCTTTCTTGGGTTGGGGTCATTGTAGGGGAATTTCTTGTATCCTCAAAAGGGCTCGGCTACATGATCATTTACGGCTTTCAAGTCTTCAACTTTACACTCGTGTTCTTAAGTCTTTTCATTATTGCTGTGTTTGCTACCATCATGTACCAGCTTGTGGAATGGCTTGAGCGCCGTTTTCTCCAAAAATAAAAAAAGCACAGGGATGGTCTCCCTGCGCTTTTTTTAACGAATCAAACCGTTCTTTTCTAAATAAGCAAGACTTTGTCTTAGCACATCATCTTTCATAATAAAACTGAAATTCTTATTTTTTGCGATGGATCTTGGCAAGTCTGCGAAAAGAACAGGTCCTTTCGTTTCAAAATACGTGTCCTGCTTCACTAGCCTTTCAATATCAGCGAAATAAATATTCTTTACGATAACCTTTTCTCTGCCTAGCACCTGATATTGGCCAATATACGTTAATTCACGAACAACAGCACCCGTCTCTTCTTGAATCTCACGTATAGCGGCTTGGTCTGCTTCTTCATTTGGCTCAACTTTCCCTCCTGGAAACTCATAGCCCCGATCCTCATGTTCAGTGAGCAGCCATTTCCCCTGGTAACGGCAGATGGCCCAAACATGCTTTGGATGACTTGAAAAAGGCTTCTCTTCAAAGGAGAGCTTGACCGTATTATGATAATAGTCTTTAAATACATGCATGTGAAATCCCTCATATCCTGTCCTTGCTTCTTGTAAAACATCATACCACAGATCACATTTCTCTGAAGAATTTTTATCAAAAGTGAAACAAACGAGTGGTTTCATCTCGTCTGTATTTAAAATGAGGTATTGTTGATAAAACCTTTTTATCATTTCCAACTTCACCCAATTTTAATCATGAAACCTTTTATCCCTTGATGACGTAAATCAATTAGTGTTTGTCCTATCACGACGAGGAGGAAAACAGCATGAATATAACAAATGGGTCAAAACAAGAGAAAGATCAAGCGCTACCGCTCAGGAAAAATGAGAAAGAAGACGCACCTCATGAGGTGATCAAGAAACACCTCATCAAAGGACAAAAGCTAGATTTAACAAAAGACAATCCAAATATCGACCAAATTCATATCGGGCTTGGCTGGGATCTGGCTGGCCAGCCAATTGATTTAGATACGCAAGTGTTTCTCTTAAATGAAGAGGACAAGCTGTTGTCTCCAAGCCATCTGATCTATTATCATCAGCAGCAAAGCTTAGACGGGGCTGTTCGTCATCTTGGTGATCATCAATTTGGCGGCGGATATCGAGACAATGAAATGATCATTATGCAATTAAGTAGAGTCTCACCTGATATTCATAAAATCGTCGTAACAGCCACGATACATGATGCACACGAGCGCAAGCATCATTTTGGACAAGTGACCAATGCCTACGTGCATCTTACTGATCAAATCTCGCAACAAGAGATTTGTACCTTTCAATTAACAGAAGATTATTCGTATTGCACATCCATTATTTGCGCTGAACTCATAAGAGATGAGGACGAATGGAAAATCATCGCGACCGGGCAAGGAACTACGCTAGATTTAAACGACTTATGCCTCATCTATGGATTCACAGCTTGACGCAGGAAAGGAGCTGGCACCAATGGGATTTCATTTCAACACGATAGAAGAACTCACTTTACAAGCAGAAGGCAGCGGAATCTTTTTTGCGAAAAAAGGCGCAATGATTGCCGATCAAGGAACGTTTCAATACCGCAAACGACTACTCGGGACAAATAAAGGAAATATGGTCAGTCAAGTATTTAACCATATCAGCAGAAAATTGACAGGTGAAAACCTTGAGGTGATGGAAGTGAGTGGACAAGGTACTTGTTATTTGGCTGATTCCAGCGAGCACGTGACAGTGATTAATCTTGAGCCGAGCGGTCCTTGGCAGCATGTAAGTGTAGAAAGTGAAGATCTACTTGCCTTTACTGAGGAGTGTCATTACGGCGTGACACCAGTAGGCGTTGGTATTTTATCACAGAAAGGACTGTTTACATCAAAGCTCTCCTATCAAGGCCACGGAGCGCAGGTCGCCATTAAAACGAATGGAAACCCGCTCATTTTAAAAGCCCCCTGCCGTGTAGATCCTGACGCCATTGTCGCTTGGACAGGCAAAGCACCGAAGGTCAAATTAGATGTGAACTGGAAAACCTTCATTGGACAAACATCTGGTGAATCCTACTTATTTGAGTTTCAAGAACAAGACCAAATTGTCATTATCCAGCCATCTGAGCGCACATCTGGCTTACGGGTTGGTTTAGATGATAACCGCTACAAGCCTCAAAGCCAGAGCTCTTCTCATGATTTCACTAATTCACAGACATCACAGCAAGAGAATAAAGGCGGGCTTAGTGATCTGATCGGAGGCATCTTACAACCGCGAAAATAAAAGCATGTAGAAAATCTCTACATGCTTTTTCAATTCATTAATCCATTTGTTTCAATAAAGTTCTTTGTCTCTTCATTCCCGAGCTCATAAATCATTGAGTAAATCTCTTGTCTTTTTCGATCCATTTCATCATTCGGACTGTCATAATGATATTCAAGAAACGGAACATGCGCTCGAAAGAAGCCTTTCCAATCTGTCATATACTGTTCATCGAAATAGTCTCTCAGCTGCAAAATTTGATCATCATCTGCTTCTATTTGAAATTGCCAAGCCGCCGCATCTCTATGCTGCGATATCGACCCATCCTGTACAGATACATAATATGTGTGTCTCGCCATCTGATTCATCCTTTTTCCTTTAGTATGACCAGATATGAAAAAATTACGGCTTTTTGCGCAATTTATTTTTCAACATGTCCAACACATCAATAAACAACTGTGGAATGGGAATTCCGAGGGCATTGGCTGTCGAGACGATTTGGTAAGATTCATAAATAATATAAAAGATGATCGCTAAATCCTTAATCATCCCATTTGTCTTCAGCATGACATCGAAGAAATGCGCCATCGATATTAAGGAGACCGTCACAATCTTTCGAACAAGCCGTGTAAAAAAACGTTTCATTGTGAGCTGCCCAGTCAAAGATTCTCTTAGGCTTGAACAAATTAATTCAATGGCCATCAATGTTACTAATATCATCAGTAAATATCCTGCTCCACCAAACAGAAAGCTCATCGCTGACAAACTGACTGTAAACAACGAAAAGATGCCTAAATCCTTGCTCACTTGGCATCAACATCCTTTCATAGTGGAACTCCTTACCTCAATAGTATATGCCGGATCCTCGCAATAGCTTGGACGACAAAAAATAAAGGCGTCGTCTTTTAAATCGGACAGAGTGATGACAAGAAAAAAAGCCGCCTTGTGCGGCGGCTTCCATTCTTAGACTCTGACATCAATAAAGCGAGCGTCTGAATCCTTTGGCTGAACAGCTTGAGGCTGCTGCTGAACTTGATCCAGCATGACCATGGCTTGTGCTGTATTCGTAGCAAGCTGTGAATTCAACAAACTAATATTGAGTGTTCTTTGAATGCTCGCGACTTGCTGACTCATCATTCCTGCAATGGAAGACATCTTCTCCCCTCCCTTCTCTTTTCTCTTCGGCTGAAAGCCCTATGATTTCAATGGGCTGTCTGTCACAAATCCATCAAAAAAGAATGCCGATCTTATGATCGACATTCCTTTCACATTCGTATTATCCTAAAAATGCTTTAAGCATCCAGTTGTGTTTCTCAATAGATTGATGTATCGCAAGCAGCATATCACCTGTTGTTTCATCGCCAACTTCTCCAGCCAGCTCCATTCCTTGCTTTAATTCCTCTGCGATATTGGAGAAATCATCATATAGATTTTTCACCATTTGCTCCGCTGATTCATTGCCTTCAGCTTCTTGAATGCTAGAAATTTCTAAGCATTCTTTCATTGTCGCAACAGGCTGTCCATTTAACGCAAGCATACGCTCAGCCAAATCATCAATGTATGTCGCTGTTTCTGTATAAAGTTCCTCAAATTTCTCATGGAGTGTAAAGAAGTCTTTTCCCTTTACGTACCAATGATAGTTATGTAATTTCACGTAAAGCACAGTCCAATCAGCTACTTGTTTATTGACGACGTTTAATAATTTTTCAGACATGTTCATTCCTCCTTATGTAATTGCGTTTAGTATGAGAATACCCTTTTCCTATTATACTGAAACCTGCCATGAATTTCTTCTATTTTGACTGCATGAAATATATGTTAATATGGAAATAAGGAGGGAGTTAGATGCTGTTACTTGGGATTATCAGCTTTATCATTATCTCAATCGTTGTCTTTTTATCACTGTGGACAACATCGAAGGCTTATGAATATAAGCATAAAATCGATTCACCACAGGATGCTGAACCAAACCAACGTCCTAACCCAAAATAAATCGCACTTAATGATGTGAGGTTTCTGCTTCAGTAGACGAACTCTCTTTTTTCACATCACCTACGTGGATGTTCGTCTTCGGCATATTATGCTGCTGTTTAGCTGTCACATGGACTTGTATGATATAAAGGCCATCTTTTTTAAAGGCTGTATGCAATTCATATACACCTTTGTTCTCTTTCTTTGGCTGAATCATCTTGCTGTTATCTTTGTCACCATCTTTCCACACTTCAAATTGAACATCGTCTGCATCATCAACAGGGGTATCACCATATGTGACAGCTGCTTTTACTATAACGCTTTCATTTTTCTCCACTTGCTCAGGTCCTGTAAGCTTCACTTCTAATAGCTCAGGCACCTCCCCTTTGCCGCTATTTGCTGCAGAGTTCCCACATGCACTTAGTAACATGAGCATCAAAATCATTCCCAACATTTTTCGCATCCCGAGTTTCCCCCTTCTTTTACTGACATGTCCATTTTAACAAATATCCCCTATTTTGACATCTCATGATCGAATTCAAAAAACCGGACATCAACATGTCCGGTTTATGATCTATTAACCAAATACTTTTAGAAGCTCTTCTTGATCTTGAGAAAGCCAGAAACGCATCAAACGTTTTGCCCCTTCAAGGTCATGAAGCTTCGCTTGGCCGCATTGCTCTTCGTTTGCAGCAGGAATCTCTGTTACCTCAACTGCATCCTTGAATGTTGCATCAAGAAGTTCAACGATCTCTTTTGGAGTAGGTGCACCACTGACCACTAAATAGTAGCCTGTCTGGCAGCCCATTGGAGAAATATCAATGATATCAAAATGATCGTATTTCTCTGAGTGTGTTCTAATGTTAAACGCAAGTAAATGCTCTAATGTATGAATCGTATCAGGTTTCATCGCCTGCTTGTTAGGCTGACAAAAACGAATATCAAATTTATTTACTTCCCCATCTGATCCCACTTTATGAACGCCGCAATGACGAACGTATGGCGCTTTTACAGCATTATGATCAAGTTCAAAGCTTTCAACTGAAGGCATAATCACCACTCCTATAATTGCAATTTCCTATATTATAACATATTTCTCCGACCAGCTTAGTTTATAAAACTTTCCTTCCTTGTCCTTTTTTCTTATACTGTGAAAGACAGACAAGGAGGAACCTCTATGAAACAAATTTTTATCGGCATCATACGCTTTTATCAAAAATGTATTTCCCCTCTTACACCGCCTAGCTGCCGGTTTTATCCAACATGCTCAAACTATGGGCTAGAGGCGATCAAAACGCATGGCGCTTTAAAAGGCGGCTGGCTCACCATCAAACGGATTTTAAAATGTCATCCACTCCATCCTGGCGGCATCGATCCTGTCCCGCCGAAAAAGGAAAAATAACTTATTTTTCTTCATATCCGTTGACGACTAAGTCAAGCTTGCCTGTTCCAGGATCAATGACAAGACCGTGCACAGGCACATCTGATGGAAGAAGCGGGTGATTTTTTACAACGGACACACTGTCCTTCACGCTCTCTTCAACAGAACTAAAGCTTTTGAGCCACTGTTTAAAGTCGATTCCTGAGTATTCCAGTACTTCAATACGCTTTTCTGGAATACCACGCTCAATGGCTTTGTTTAAAAGTGTTTGACTGTCTATTTTGCTCATACCACAATCATGATGCCCAATGACATAAACCTCGTCAGCATTTAATTCGTAAACAGCCACTAAAATGCTTCGCATAATACTTCCAAATGGATGAGAAACAAGAGCACCAGCACTTTTAACGATCTTGATATCTCCATTTTTCATGTTCATTGCACGCGGAAGCAGCTCGACAAGTCTTGTATCCATACATGACAGAATGACAGCTTTTTTCTGTGGAAACTTCGTTGTTGTAAATTCTTCGTATTTCTTCTCTTCAATAAACTGTTGATTATATTCGATGATTTCATCTAAAAGTTTCATACGTTTGCCCATTCCTTTATCTTTTTTAAAAATAAATATAGCACAATGTGAGAAATTTCGTCACGTTTTGCAGCGCATTTTTTTAAAGGAAACATCTGCTGATGAAATTTTTTTATTTTCCTCTTTTCAAATCGTAATTATTACGATACAATTACTCAGGACATTAAATCGTAATCATTTCTATCTAATAGATTGAGAGGAGACATTTCTACATGAAAAAAATCTTTTATATTTTAACAGCTGCTTTATTTGCGATCGGTCTTGCCGCTTGCTCAAGCAGTACGGGGACAAATGCTTCAAAAGGAAAGGCAGACGGGAAACTAACCATTTACACCACGATCTTCCCGATCCAAGATTTCACTGAAAAAATTGGCGGTTCTCACGTTCATGCGCAAAGTGTGTACCCGGCCAATGCAGATGCACACAGCTTTGAACCAAGTTCAAAAACGATGGTTGAAATGGCTGAAGGTGACGCCTTCATCTACAGCGGTACAGGAGCTGAAGCATTCGCTGACAAAACCGCTTCTACGTTAAAAGACCAAGGCGTGAAAACAGTCAAAGCAGCCGAAGGCATCAAATTGTTATCGACAAAAGAAGAGCATTCACATGAAGAAGGCGAAGACCATGATCACGACCATGAAAGTGAAGCTCATGACCATGATGAACACGACCATGGAGATAAAGATCCTCACGCATGGTTAGACCCGGTTTATGCAAAGCAAATGGCGAAAAACATTAAGGACACGCTCGTTTCATTAGATCCAGATCATAAAGACGAATACACAAAAAACTATGAAAAACTAAAAAAGGATTTGCAATCGCTAGATCAAGAGTTCAACACAACGTTATCTAAAGCAAAACATAAAGAAATCCTTGTTTCTCACGCAGCCTACGGTTATTGGGAAAAGCGCTACGGTATTGAGCAAATCAGTGTATTAGGGTTATCCGCTTCTGAAGAGCCTTCACAAAAGCAGCTCGAAAGCATTGTACAAAAAGCTGAAAAGCATCACATTCAATATGTGATTTTTGAAAACAACGTCAGCAGCAAAGTATCAGATACAATCCGCAGTGAAATTGGGGCAAAAAGCCTCACACTTAAAAATCTAGAATCTATTACTGAAGATGATGCCAAAAATGGCGAAAGCTACATCAGCTTAATGAAACAAAATCTAAAGACCTTAAAAACCGCTTTAAATGATTAATTACTAGAACCCCGGGTGATCATCCGGGGTTTTTTGCTGCAAAAAAGCACACCAATTCAGGGTGTGCTTTTTATTACAATTGATATTTTTTCTTAAACAACTCGGCTCTTCCGCCTTTTTCTCCGAATTTTTGTCGTCCTGTATAAAAAGGATGCGTATCAGAGCTTGTTTCTACTTTAATCACAGGATACGTTTTCCCATCTTCCCATTCTACTGTCTCATTGGATGTCTTTGTCGATTTACTCAAGAAGCGGTAACCGCTGTTTACATCCATAAATACAACTTCATGTGAGGTTGGATGAATATCTCTTTTCAATGTCAAAACTCCTTTCGTTATCAAAACGTAATGATTACGCTTTATATTTATATTCTACTCCCTCTTTTACAACTTGTCAAAAATCAAGCTTTCTTAGTCAGGAAGAATAATCTAAAAATGGTGGAGAATAATAACATCATGAAAAAGAGAAGCGATAAGAAAGGCGGAGAAAAAATTGACTGATCTCGTTTTAGCTAGAAGCCTGTTCGGCACAACCATGGGCTTTCATATTATTTATGCCTCGCTTGGCGTCGGCATCCCGCTAATGATTTTGTTAGCTGAACTCATCTTCCAAAAAACGAAGGACCCTCACTATGCTGTCATGGCCAAACGGTGGACGAAAGCGCAGGCTGTCTTGTTAGGTGTCGCCATTCCAACAGGCACGATTGCTGGTACTCAGCTCGCTCTTCTATGGCCAGGTTTTATGGAGGTCATCGGAAAGGTCATGTCACTGCCATTTCAGATTGAAATTTATGCGTTCTTTATTGAAGCATTATTTATGTCTATTTATGTGTACGCAGCGGATCGCCTATCACCTGCTATGCGCATCATTACCGTTATTTTTGTCGTGATTGGCGCAGCCGCTTCAGCGATTCTGATCACAAACGTACATGCGTTTGAAGGAACACCTGCTGGCTTTCAAATGGTCAATGGAGAGATTACAAATATCGAGCCTTGGAAGGCCTTTTTCAATCCAAGCTTTGTGGTGACTGCGACACATGTCGTGCTGTCTGCTTTTACAACAGGTGCTTTTGTGATTGCTTCGGTGGCCGCTTTTAAAATGCTCAAAACAAGAAAGAATGAGAAACTCTATACTTTTCATCGAAAAGCCCTTTTTCTTGGACTTATTGTAGGAGGCCTTTTCTCATTTCTTACGGCCTTAAATGGTCATGAGTCTGCTCAGCTTCTGTATGAATATCAGCCTGAAAAGTTAGCCGGTGCTGAAGGTTTATTTGAAACACAATCACATGCGCCTCTTGCAATAGGTGGTTTTACTGATGCCGATTCACAGGAAATTAAAGGAGCAATTGAAATCCCTTGGGCGCTTAGTTTTCTGGCAGGAAATAGCTTTGATACGGTGGTCAAAGGCTTAAATGATTTCCCTCGTGACGAGTGGCCGCCTTTATTTATTCACACATTATTTAACGGCATGGTTATCATTGGCTCAGTCCTCATTTTGTTTGCAGTGTTAGCACTGCTTTACCGTAAAATTTTAAAACGCGAACATTATCCGAAGTGGCTCCTTTTTCTTTACTTATTCGGCGGGCCCCTTAGTCTTTTGGCCATTGAGTTCGGCTGGATCTTTGCATGTACAGGCCGTCAGCCATGGGTCATTTATCGAATGCTCAAAACCTCAGAGGTCGTCACATCATCCGGTTCAATCGGTACGCTCTTTATCCTTTTTGCCATTGTCTATCTCATCTTAGGCATAGCAACCGTTATTGTACTGACGTACTACTTTAGAAAACATTCGATTGAAGAAGACCTACGGTTAACAGAATCTTAAAAAGGAGCGATCTAGATGCAAATGGATGTTACAACTGATGCGCTCATTGCAATCACCATCTTATGGGGATTCGTTTTTATCTATGCAGTGATGGCATCAATGGATTTCGGCGCAGGATTTTGGTCGATGATTTATATGAATAGAGAACAAACAAAGGCCGCTAATATTGCAAATAAATATCTTTCTCCAACATGGGAAGTAACAAACGTCTTCATTGTGGCGATTGTTGTTGCATTGTTTAGCTTGTTTCCAGGTGCGACCTTTGTACTTGGTACCGTTTTATTAATACCCGGCAGCATCATATTGTTACTACTTGCACTGCGAAGCGGGTTTCTCGTGTTTTCTCATTCACTCCCTAAAAAATACCGAAAAGCGGTTACTTACATTTCAGGGATAAGCGGCTTTATCATTCCGTCCATCCTGATCATGGTTCTTCCGATTACTCATGGTGGATTTATCTTTCAGGAGAACAACGTCTACTCATTAGATCTTGGACTGGTCTTTACGAGTGCAAATGTCTATTCTTTTGTCGGCTTTGCCATTTTCAGCACCCTTTTTCTTTCGTCTTTGCTTTTAGCTGATTTCTCGAATGTGGCTGATGAAGATGAAGCTTACAGCATTTATAGAAGAGGGGCTCTCATTACGGGTCCGCTTTCACTCTTGATGGCCTTTTTTATCATGCTGACATTAAGAAGCGAGGCCAATTGGCTGTTCACAAAAATGATGCAGAACATTCCTATTCTTCTTGTATCACTCCTGATGTTTTTGCTAGCAGGACTGGCTCTATTTTTACCAAACAGCCGGTTTAAGCAGCGGAAAGGCCGGCCCCGTTTAGCTGTCATTGCGATCACCATTCAATATTTTTTAGCAAGCTACGTGTACGGACGTGCCCATTTGCCTTATATGGCCTATCCAGATATTACAATCATGTCTGGATTTACAGACCCTGTCACATTTAGAGCATTGTTTATCACCTATATTGTAGGTTTTATCATCTTATTCCCTGGGTTCTATTTCTTCTGGAAATTGTTTATGAAGGATAAGCGCTATATTCGTCAGGAAGATTAACATGAATGGACGAGGTTCATTTCGGTTACATTATAGAAGAAAGACATACTCAAAAGGAGGTCATCTGTATGAGTCAAAAAATCCTTTGTGAAGTCAATAACTGTTCCTATTGGAATGCTGGAAACCGCTGTGGGGCAGATGCAATCTATGTCGTCAGCCACACAGGAAATACGGCTGAAAAAAGTGAAGAAACGGATTGTAAAACGTTTAAACCACAAGATCTTTAAGTCTCATTAAAGGAGGCGCTTCACATTGAAACACGATCGGCTGCTTCAAACGTTTTTTGACGAAATTCATGACGCGGACGAAGCCGCATTTTATCAGGCTGCTCACTCCTTTTTAAACCTTTGGGATTATGAATATGGCCATGCAGCAGACATGCCCAATGAAATGAATCACTATATCGGACAGCTTGCTTACGACAGCGAGCTTGTAGAAGAGTAAGAAAGAGCGGATCACCGCTCTTTCTTTCTTAATGAGACAGGAAGGAAAAACTTTCTCTCACTATACATAGATTTTATTGGATGTGCAAAAGGTGATTCACTCGTTTTCACATCACAAAATCATGTTTTGTAAACACGTCAATTTTATCTGAAAAAGAACGAAGCGCTTGATAGTCCACTTCTACGCCCATTCCTGGGGAACGAGGTACCTCAATAAAACCATTCTCAACCTTGATTTCAGGAAAAATGATATCTTGCTCCCAATATTTTGATGAAGCTGAAATATCACCTGGGATTGTAAATTGAGGAAGGGAAGCAAGTGCCACGTTCTGCGCGCGGGAAATGCCTGTTTCAATCATCCCTCCGCACCATAATGGAATTTGATGCTCCTTACTGAATGTATGGATTTTAAGGGCTTCTGTCAGCCCCCCAACTCGTGAAGGCTTCACATTAATAATTTGACAGCTGCCAAGCTCTACAGCTTTTCTAGCATCATCTAAAGAACAAATACTTTCATCCAAACATATCGGTGTTTTTAAATGCTTTTGCAAATGGCGATGATCCACGATATCATCTGCAGCTAATGGCTGTTCAATCATTAATAAACGAATGTCATCGAGCTGCTTGAGCTTGCTAATATCCTTTAATTCATAAGCAGAGTTTGCATCCGCCATTAATGGAAGGTTAGGGAAAGACTCTCTAATTTTTTTAAGAAGTCCAATATCCTGTCCCGGCTTAATTTTCACCTTCACACGCTGATAGCCTTGGTCAACATATTGCTGAATTTGCTTCAGCATGTCGTCAATGGGTCCTAACCCCGCCACAACACCAGAAGGTATTCTCTCTTTGGTGCCGCCTAATACATCACGTAATGACTTATTCTCACGCTTCGCATAAATATCCCAAACAGCCGATTCGATTCCCGCTTTCGCCATCCTATTACCTTTAAATTGGTACAGGCTGTCTGGTATTTCTGAAGGGTGTGTAAAGGTGCGTGTCAGTACATTCGGTATAAAGAAAGCTCTCAGCATATGATAGCAAGTCTCAATGGTTTCTTCTGTATACCATGGAGAAGAAAAGGCTGACACCTCTCCCCATCCAGTCAATCCTGTTTGATCTTTTACCTCGACAATAATAAACTCACGCTCTGAGATGGTTCCAAGACTTGTTGTAAATGGCTGCTTGAGCTTCATCGTGACATGATATAAAATCACTCGTTCAATTTGAATCATCTAAAAACCCCTTTGATTTGAGTCTGTGCCTCTGCAATTTATTCGACGCATTTCTTGGCAGCTCGTCCACAAAGTGAAAAGCGGCGGGCCATTTATATTTTGCTAAATGCGACTCACATAATGCATAGAGCTCATTCTCCGGTATCTTATGGTCTGTGACAAGAAAGGCAGCCGGTACCTCTCCCCATCTATCATCATACATACCCGCCACTCCGGCTTCCTTTACATGCGGATGTGTTAACAGAACCGCTTCAATTTCAGCAGGATAAATATTCTCACCGCCAGAAATAATTAAATCTGAACGGCGGTCAAGCACAAATAAGAACCCTTCCTCATCCACATAGCCAATATCACCCGTTTTCAGCCAGCCTTGATCAAAGGCAGCTGCGGTTGCTTCTTCACGGTAAAGGTACCCTTTCATGACATTTGCCCCTTTCACCATAATTTCGCCATGCTCAAAAGGACGACAAGTGCGTGTACCATCTTGAATTTTCAGCTCACACCCAAAAAGGGGTTTTCCCGCTGATCCAAGCTTCTCTACACTAAATTCAGGCGCAAGGGTCACAATTTGTGAACAGGTTTCCGTCATACCGTACGATTGAAACACAGGGAAGCCTTTCTCTTTGCTTTCTTGAAGCATCGCAAAAGGCGCAGGTCCTCCGCCTAATAAAAGACAGCGCAAAGAAGACGGGCATTCTTCCAGTCTGCTTAATAAACGGGATAACATCGTTTGAACAACAGATATCATCGTCACACGATGCTGTTCAATAGAATCCTTTACTTCATCGACATCAAACTTCTCATGAAGTACGACAGTCATCCCATAGATCACAGACTTAAATAAAGCGGATAACCCGCTAATATGAAAAAGAGGAAGTGCAATAAGCCAGCGGTCATCCTCTCTGATGCCCATATTTAGTGCAGAGGAAACAGCACTATGAAAATGATTGCCAAACGTTTGCTCCACGCCTTTTGGGCGTCCTGTTGTGCCAGATGTATACATGATGGTCGCTGTTTCATTCAAATCAAATTCGCTCTCGATTTTCTTTTCATTATCTTGACCTGCTTCAGGTAAAGTCTCCATTGTATAAACGGGGAGATCACCTTTATGATCACTGGCATAAACAGGTTCAGTTAATAAAGCGGATGCTTTTGCATCTTCAAGCTGATAGCGCCTCTCAGCTTTTGTTAACTTATTGTTCAATAGCACGATTTTTAATCCTAATGAAAAACAAGCATGAACAAGCATCACCATTTGAGGCTGATTGTTCATCAAAAGCCCAACCGTTTCCCCTTTTTTCAATGATGCATCTGCAAGTCTATTAGAAAGCTCATTTACTTCATCAGCTAAATCGCGAAATGTCCACTTTTTATCCTGATAAATGAGCGCGATTCTTTCTGGCGTTAAATAAGCACGGTACAGCAGCCAATTAGGTTGCTTCATCATGACACCTCCTCTTCTTAAAAGAAAACAGCTTAGTCTGATGCACTAAGCTGTTTTTCATCGATATGATTGAATCAAGGGAAACGCGGGAACTGACCGAAGTCCGGCTTGCGTTTTTCCTTAAAGGAATCGCGTCCTTCTTTTGCTTCATCTGTTGTGTAATAAAGAAGTGTCGCATCTCCTGCAAATTGTTGAATTCCAGCTAATCCATCCGTATCTGCATTAAATGCAGCCTTCAAGAATCGTAAAGCAGTCGGGCTCTTTTCTAGCATTTCCTCACACCACTTCACAGTTTCTTCTTCAAGCTGCTCTAATGGTACAACTGTATTGACAAGTCCCATATCAAGCGCTTCTTGTGCATTGTATTGACGGCATAAGTACCAGATTTCTCTCGCTTTCTTATGACCAACAATACGTGCAAGGTAGCCTGAACCATAACCAGCATCAAAGCTGCCTACTTTTGGACCAGTTTGTCCAAAAATTGCATTATCTGCTGCAATTGTCAGGTCACATACAACGTGAAGAACGTGCCCGCCGCCGATTGCATAACCAGCAACCATTGCAATCACCGGTTTTGGAATCACTCGAATCAAACGCTGTAAGTCTAATACATTTAGACGCGGAATTTGATCGTCTCCTACATAGCCGCCATGGCCGCGTACTTTTTGATCTCCACCAGAACAGAATGCTTTGCCGCCAGCTCCTGCAAGTACGATTACACCAACATTTGAATTATCACGAGCACGTGAAAATGCATCAATTAATTCACTCACAGTCTTTGGTGTAAACGCGTTATGTACATGTGGACGATTAATCGTGATCTTTGCGATCCCATTGTACGTTTCATATAAAATTTCGTCATACTGACGCTCAGTTTGCCATTCAATAGCCATCAATAGTTCCTCCTCTAAAATCTTGCGTAATAAACTCACTTACTATTTTACCAAAAAAATGTGGTTGTTCCACATGAACTGTATGCCCAGCCTGCTCAGCCAATATGAATTGACTGCCTTCAAGCTCCTGCTGCATACGTTTGGCGATATTGCAGAACTTTTCATCAAGCGCTCCGCAAATCAACAAAACAGGTAAATTCATATGCTTTAATGCCTTCCAAACAGAGGGCTGCGAACCTGTTCCTAGGCCTTCTAAGCTGCGAGCCAGTCCAAGTGGATTGGCTTTCAGCCTTCCCTCTCTCAATTGAGCCTGCGTTTCAGCTGATAAAGTTTTCTGCGAAGCAAACAGTGGAATACTCTCCCAAAAATCCACAAACTTCACTAAACCTTCATGTCTAAGTTTCTGAGCGAGCTGATGATCGTGTTTGAGTCTTGCCATCCGCTCTTTAAAAGTGCGAAGCCCTGGAGAGGTACTCTCAAGGATCAATTTGTTGACACGATCTGGATAACGAGAGGCAAATGATAAAGCAATACGTCCTCCCATAGAATATCCGAGAATATTCACTTTGTGAAGCTTTAATTGGTTTATAATCTCTGCAAGATCTGCCAGCTGATGCGACATCGCATATCTTCTCATACTTTCTGGTGAGTCCGTGCGGCCATGTCCAAGCAAGCTGACTTGAATCAATCTTGTATTCTCCATATAACCATTCAAGAACGTCCAAGAAGCCGCGCTTCCAGTGAAGCCATGTAAGCATAGCGTGGCATTCTCAGCCAATGGATTCTGATCCACCACCTCGTACGCCACACCATCACGCATCCGTATTATGAAAGAAGACATTCTTTTTTCACTTCTTCCAATATGTCATCCATCATTTGACGATGCTTGCTTACACGAGAATGCCGATCAGTTTCAATTTCAATTAAATGAAGCCCAGGCTCTTCTATATGCGCCATGTAGACATCATGTAATTCTTGTTTCGTTGACGGTTTCGAATAGGTTCCCCCATACAGCTTCGAAGCATACTCAAAATTCAGTCCAGTCGGCGTACCGAAGAGTTTTTCATAATACGGTTCATCAGACGCCTGTGGAAGGAAAGAAAAGATGCCTCCCCCATCATTGTTTAACAACACAACCGTCAGCGGAATGTCCAGCAGCTTAGCTGCAAGCAAACCGTTCATATCATGATAAAATGATAAATCTCCAATCACTAAGGTGACTGGCTGTTTCAAAGCCGCATACGTGCCAAGTGCTGTAGACACAACGCCATCAATGCCATTGGCTCCTCGATTCGCCATCATCCGAAAAGGCTTCGATTGCGCTTCAAAAAATGTATCCACATCACGAATCGGCATACTGTTTCCGATAAAAAGGACACTCTCCTTCGGCAAGAGATGCTGAAGCTGACGGTACACATTTCCCTCAAATGACAGATTCTCATCAGAATAATGGGATGCATGCGTTCTGAATGAAGAATTAGCATTCTGCCAGCGTTTTAGAAAACTTGTATCCTCACGTTGATCCGCTCTCTTGAATACTTCATCTACAAAAGTTGCCACATCACTTTCAATGACGTATGAAGCACTCAAGCCAGGATCTCGAAAACCTCCGGCAGCATCAACGACAATCTGATTCACTTCCACATGTTTTTCCAGCCACTTGAATAAAGGTTTGGACACAGGCATCGGTCCAAAACGAATGACCATATCCGGCAATAGATGCTGCTGCAATGCTTCATCTTTCAATAATGAATCATACGCATCAATAATAAGATCTGCATGTTCATGACCATTTCGCAAATGAGAAAGCGGGTCCGCTAAAATCGGAATATGCAAGGCTTTCGAAAGACGTAACACTGCCTCTTTCTCTTCCTGTGTATGAAGTTCACCACACACAATCAGTCCCTTTTTGGAATGGTTCATGACCGTCACGATTTCAGACATCACATCATCATTTGGGAAAGCCTGTCCTGCAGCTATGACCTTTTTTCGGCCTGTTTCTTCTCGCTCAAAAGGATCAATAGACAAATCAGGAAGCAATGGTTCTCTCAGAGGGACATTGATCTGAACAGGTCCCTTCGGCTCTTGCATTGACATATGATTTGCTCTTGCCGCAGCCGTCTGAACATAGCGTAACATCGTCTGACTTTCTTCTGGCAATGCTAAGTCTGTGAACCATTTAACAAACTTACCGAATAAGAATTGCTGATCAATCGCTTGAGGTGCCCCAACTTCCCTCAATTCGTGCGGCCGATCAGCAGTTAAAACAATAAGTGGTACACGGGAATAATGTGCCTCTACAATGGCTGGGTAAAAGTTAGCAGCTGCCGTACCTGATGTACAAATAAGCAGCACTGGTGCTTGACTTGCTTTTGCAAGACCAAGCGCATAAAAAGCAGCAGACCGTTCATCCACTAATACATGAACATTGATGTCTTGATGGGCAAGAGCCAGCATCGCAAGCGGGGTTGAACGGGAACCAGGACAGACAACCGCTTCCTTCACACCACCTTGTACAAATTCATCCATCAATCTGCCAATATATGTTGTCATGATTTGATTATTCAATCGGACGACCTCCAAGAGCAGATAGCATTGGTCTTAATTTCACTTGCGTTTCCTCGTACTCCTGCTTTGCAAGGGAATCCTCTACAATGCCGCAGCCAGCGAACAAACGAACATGGTCTTCCTCAATAAGACCTGACCGAATGGCGACAGCAAATTCTCCATTATCCTGAGAGTCAATCCAGCCCACCGGCGCCGCGTACCAGCCACGCTTCAACGGTTCGATTTCACGAATGACCTCAACCGCTTTTTCCTTCGGATATCCGCCTAATGCTGGCGTCGGATGGAGCTGTTCAATTAATGAAAAGAGGGAACAGCTGCTTTTAATTTCTCCCACAATCGGTGTAAACAAATGCTGAATGTTTTTTGTTTTATAAAGACTAGGTTGATTTGGTTTGTGCACGTGAAGGCAATTGGCCTCAAATGCTTGCTCAATCATATTGACGACAATTTGATGTTCAATCAAATTCTTCTCATCATGCAGCAGTTCCTCGCCTAATGCTCGATCTTCCGCTTCATCTTTTCCTCGAACAATCGAACCTGCTAAACAAGATGAAAAGACCTCTCCGCCGCTTTTTTTTACTAAGCGTTCCGGCGTAGCTCCGACAAATGCTTGTCTTCCTTGTTCAACCGCAAATACATAACTCGTTGTTTGATGCTTTAATAATTCTGCTAACAGTGGAGCGAGTTCTATTTGATTTTTATAGTGAAGCAAGACTTCTCTTGCTAAAACAACCTTTTCATATTCGTTTGCACGAATGTGGTCTGTCGCTTCTTGGATCGCCTTCATCCATTCCTTCACATCTAGTTCTTCCATATGAACAAGTTCAGCTTGTCCATCATGTCTGAGCGGTAATGTTTCAAAATGAGAGGCTTTTTGTTCTAATTCTTGAATGAGCTGATGAACATTCCCGTCCACCTGCTTCCATTCATTGATCGTAAGAAACGTGCCTTCTTTCGAGACAGTGAGCATCATCGATGGCACAAAAAAATGAGCCTCGCCAAAAGCTTCCCAGTGACGCGCCTTCTCTTCATACGGATCAAATGAGAATCCTCCAAATAAAAGCGGACCAACAGCCGCTTGCCTTAACTCCTTCTCATCATGAAAATGGAACATGTGCTGCTTCAGCTGTTCCCATTCTTGATGGACTATATCAAATCGTTCCTTGCCTTGCTCAGTTGATTTAATGACGGCCGCTCTGCCAAGTCCAGAAAATATCATTTGGCTTTCTGGATCAGACCAAAAAAACCGCTCGCCTAAAAAATCCGCTTCGCCGCTTTGGAAAAAGGCAAGAGGATCCAGATCGTCAACTCTTCTGGAGTAGCTTATCAAAACAGCATGGTTGACGTTATTCGCTTCTTCTAATGTCGCAAGCGCTTCCTGCCGGAAAGTACTTTGCACTGTTGTCACCATGATACATTCCTCCAAAATCCATGAAATAACATAAAAAAATAAAACCATAATGAAAAAATACATGATCATTCGAGTATGTCGAATGACCTGCTTTTCTATTATAAACCTTAACAGATGAACTTAGTAAAGAAAACAGCTTTTAAAACCTCGAATCCTTATTATATCACGCTTTCTAGATTTTTTCGCTCCTGCTTCTTGAAACGAGAGCATCTAAAGGAAAAATGGCAAGTCCTGTTCTAAGATCAAGCTCTCTCTCGATATGGCAACGATTAGCAAACATCTTTTTCCGGTTTCATCGCATCAATATATTGACACCTTTTTGAACTTTGCTAAACTGGAATTTGGACGTGTACGTATTTTTTTATTTAAAGGAGTATATTTTATGCAGCATCAATCGATATCAGATCAGCTTTCACCGATTAAGCCTGATAAGAACTGGCGGATTTGGTGGAATTTACTACGACCGCATACATTAACAGCGGCATTTATTCCCGTTACTTTAGGAACTGTTCTAGCACTTCCAAGTGGTCAAATACATGTTGGGCTATTTTTAGCTATGCTGTTGGCATCTATGTTTATCCAAATCGCAACGAACATGTTTAATGAGTACTTTGATTATGTTCGCGGATTGGACAACGAGAAATCTGTTGGCATCGGCGGAGCCATTGTAAGAAACGGTGTGAAGCCAAAAACAGTCCTCGGCCTCGCTTATGCACTATTTGCGCTTTCTTTACTACTAGGGGTGTATATTTGCATGATGTCTAGCTGGTGGATTGCACTGATAGGACTCATTTGTATGGCAGCAGGCTATTTCTATACCGGCGGCCCTGTACCCATTGCATATACGCCGTTTGGAGAACTTGTGTCAGGTGCTTTTATGGGACTAGGAATCATCTTGATTAGTTTCTATATCCAAACAGGCACACTGACATCTAAAGCTTTTCTCGTTTCACTACCAATTTCTATTTTAGTTGGTGCCATCTTACTATCGAACAATATCCGCGATTTAGACGGCGATAAAGAAAATGGACGAAAAACACTTGCAATCCTTGCTGGGCGAAAAGCTGCAGTGAACATTTTACTTTCCATGTTTTTGGTCTCATATGTACTTATTTTTGTTTATATCTTCACAGATATTGTCGGCCTTTGGAGTCTTCTTGTTTTACTCAGTGTGCCAAAAGCATATACAGCTATCAAAGAATTTAAGCAAAAAGAAAAACCAATTGAATTAATGAATGCCATGAAATCTACAGCTCAAACCAATACATTTTTCGGTTTCCTGCTGACAATCGCTTTGATCTTACAATACTATATTGCGTAACAAAGAACGCCTGCAGCCGCAGGCGTCAGGCTGTCGAGAAAATCTCGACAGCTTTATTTTTTCCTTAAACTTTCCATCTCCTCATTTTATAATAGAGAAAAACCCACTTAAGGAAGGTGTTTTTCTCATGTTCCACACTAGAAATTCTTCTCAGCACGAAGCCGAATTTGTATTGCTAGATCAACTGGTCGAAGAGGATCACCTGCTTCGTAAAATTGATCAGTACATTGATTTTTCATTTATCGTAGATAAAGTAAAACCGTATTATAGTGAGAATAAAGGTCGCCCTTCTCTTGATCCACTTATTTTGTTCAAAATGATGTTTATCGGATACCTGTACGGTATCCGTTCTGAAAGACAACTTGAAAAAGAAATTTACTATAACATGGCGTATAGATGGTTTTTAGGTTTGAACATCAATGACCCCGTTCCTCATCACTCGACCATTAGCTGGAATCGTCGTACTCGATTTAAAGATACAACGATTTTTCAAGATATTTTTGATGAAATTGTGCTTCAAGCCATCAATCATGATATGGTAGGAGGCCGCGTTCTTTTTACTGATTCAACTCATCTTAAAGCCAATGCCAATAAACATAAATATACGAGAAAAACGATTGAACAAGATACCCAGAACTATATAAATGAATTAGAAGAAGCGATCCAAGAAGATCGGGTGGCACACGGAAAAAAGCCCTTAAAGGTAAAAGAGGAGGTGAAAACGAAAAAAGACATTCGTCAAAGTATGACTGACCCTGAGAGTGGCTATCTTTATCGTGAAAATAAACCGGAAGGCTTTTTCTACCTAGACCACCGTACAACGGATATGAAGTACAATATCATCACGGATGCCCATGTCACGCCCGGCAATATCCATGATTCTATTCCGTATCTTGATCGATTGGATCACCAAATCGCCCGATTTGGTTTTCAAGTAGAAGCTGTTGCCCTTGATTCTGGTTATTTGACAACCTCAATCTGTAAAGGTTTATCGGATCGCCATATTTTTGGTGTCATCGCACATAGACGCTTTCATCCAACAAGAGGATTATTTGAGAAGTGGAAATTTCAGTATGATTCTGAATCTGATCACTACATATGCCCAAATGGCGAGAAGCTATTATATACGACAACTGATCGAAAAGGTTATAGGTTCTACAAATCAGACCCTAAAAAATGCGTATCGTGTCCTTTCCTTGAGAGCTGTACAAGATCGAAAAATCATCAAAAAGTGATCTCAAGACATGTATGGGAGGAACACAAAGAAAAGATCAGACAAAATCGTCTGTCTGCCTCTGGAAAAGAGCTATATAAAAAAAGAAAAGAAAAAATAGAGCGAAGCTTTGCAGATTCAAAACAACTGCACGGGCTTCGCTACTGTCGGTTGAGGGGAAAACAAAACGTGAGTGAGCAAGTTCTCCTCACAGCTGCGTGCCAGAACATGAAGAAGATTGCCACACACCTAGCGAAGCTAGGCTAGGTGTGTGGGAGGCCTTTTTCATTAAATCCCATCCATCATAATTACGATGAAAATAAAAAAGATTGTAGAAAAACATGAGTTTCTCTACAATCTGACGCCTGCAGCCGCAGGCGTTTTTTCATGAGGAATTGCTTCAAATTGGAACTAGTCTTACAGACAAAATTGCTCATACTAACATTATGTTTGATATGAAAGGATGATCGCTTTGTTGTCTAAAGACGAATTACATCATTTGAAGCAGCGACTTCTCGATGAAAAACAAGAACTCGAAGCTAAAAGCCATGACGATGAACAAAAAGTATCATTTCCTTATGATTCGCTCGGAGAACTGTCAGCCTATGATAACCACCCAGGTGATCAAGGGACAGAGCTATTCGAACGCGGGAAAGATATTGCGTTAAACAGTTTGGAACATGAACATCTGTTAGACATCAATGAAGCACTTCAAGCCATCACAGACGGCTCTTATGGTCTGTGCAAGGTCTGTAAGGCCCCTATTCCAAAGGAACGCTTAGAAGCCTTGCCTAGTGCCGTCACATGCACAGAACATTCAAAAGAACAAACCGTTTCACAAAACCGTCCGATTGAAGAGGATTTATTAAGTCCGCCATCAGATCAATTTGAAAATGAAGAAAGCGCAGCCTATGATGGAGAGGATGCATATCAAGACGTAGAACGCTATGGAAACTCTGATACCCCGTCCGATATGGAATTCCCTCCATTGACATACGATGATGTGTATACGCAATCAGAAGATGAAGATTATGTGGAGGACTATGAAGGATTCGCAGCAGCTGATATTGAGGGCAAAGCAAGCAAGGTATATCCAAATAAAGCCCACGAAGCCTATGAAGAGGCATTAGACGAAGAAGGTGTCATGACGGTATTTGGTGACTTGAAGCCGTACGAAGAAGAACCTTATACAGAAGAAAATCATTAGTCCCCTCATATTGGGGGCTTTATGTTTATATCATGTAATGATTGGGAAATCACTTTAAGAGTGAATTTGATTGGAGGAGATTCTTAATGGCAAGAAAAAGTATCATTTGGGCAGTGGTTGTCTTCTTTATTACATACGCATTATTCTCTATTGCCGGATTCTTGTTTCCGATTGACAGAGAGTGGTATGATGCACTGAATAAACCAGAATGGACACCGAGTGGTGGTGTAATTGGTGCTGTGTGGGCTGTCTTATTTGCTCTGATCTCGTTGTCCGCAGCGATCATTTATGGAAAGTACGGATTTCAAAAAATCACTTTACCATTTTGGATTCTTTTTCTTTTAAATTACGTATTTAATCAAGCCTTTAGTTTTTTTCAATTTACACAAAAAGATTTATTTGCCGCTACGATCGACTGCCTGCTTGTAGCACTGACAGCACTTGCACTTGTCATCGTCTCGCGTAAACTAAGCAAAGTCGTTCCAATTTTACTGGTCCCTTATGTCTTATGGGGCTTCTTTGCGACATACTTGTCTTATACGATCTATTCCATGAATATGTAAAAAAAGATCGCTATGATGGCGGTCTTTCCTTTTGAAGAAAATAAAAAAGAGATCTTTGACAAGACCTCTTTTAAACATGACCCGTACGGGATTCGAACCCGTGTTACCGCCGTGAAAGGGCGGTGTCTTAACCGCTTGACCAACGGGCCAGATAAATGGCGGAGAAGGAGGGATTTGAACCCTCGCGCCGCTTGCGCGACCTACACCCTTAGCAGGGGCGCCTCTTCAGCCACTTGAGTACTTCTCCATTTGGCTCCGCAGGTAGGACTCGAACCTACGACCGATCGGTTAACAGCCGATAGCTCTACCACTGAGCTACTGCGGAATATCATGGTGGGCCTGAGTGGACTCGAACCACCGACCTCACGCTTATCAGGCGTGCGCTCTAACCAGCTGAGCTACAGGCCCATGAACGGATATACAAATGGAGCGGGTGATGGGAATCGAACCCACGACATCAGCTTGGAAGGCTGAGGTTTTACCACTAAACTACACCCGCAAAAATATGTATGGGGCGATTGATGGGAATCGAACCCACGAGTGCCAGAGCCACAATCTGGTGCGTTAACCACTTCGCCACAACCGCCATACTGTCAATATTTTTTTATAAAAGTGGCTCGGGACGGAATCGAACCGCCGACACACGGATTTTCAGTCCGTTGCTCTACCAACTGAGCTACCGAGCCAAGTATTCTTTTTGAAAATGGCGGTCCGGACGGGACTCGAACCCGCGACCTCCTGCGTGACAGGCAGGCATTCTAACCAACTGAACTACCGGACCATTTTGGTTGCGGGGGCAGGATTTGAACCTGCGACCTTCGGGTTATGAGCCCGACGAGCTACCGAACTGCTCCACCCCGCGATGATATGGGTTTTAAAAAATATGGCGGAGGAAGAGGGATTCGAACCCCCGCGGGCTTTGACACCCCTGTCGGTTTTCAAGACCGATCCCTTCAGCCGGACTTGGGTATTCCTCCGTATAGATGGTGGACCTTGTAGGACTCGAACCTACGACCGGACGGTTATGAGCCGTCTGCTCTAACCAACTGAGCTAAAGGTCCTTTATAGCGGCGGAGGGGATCGAACCCCCGACCTCACGGGTATGAACCGTACGCTCTAGCCAGCTGAGCTACACCGCCATGATCAAAATAATCTTTTAAAAAGTGGAGCCTAGCGGGATCGAACCGCTGACCTCCTGCGTGCAAGGCAGGCGCTCTCCCAGCTGAGCTAAGGCCCCATAAAAGATGGTCGGGAAGACAGGATTCGAACCTGCGACCCCTTGGTCCCAAACCAAGTGCTCTACCAAGCTGAGCTACTTCCCGATCTTAATGGCGCGCCCGAGAGGAGTCGAACCCCTAACCTTTTGATCCGTAGTCAAACGCTCTATCCAATTGAGCTACGGGCGCTTATTTTTATAATGCCGAGGGCCGGACTTGAACCGGCACGGTAGTCACCTACCGCAGGATTTTAAGTCCTGTGTGTCTGCCAATTCCACCACCCCGGCGTGGATGGTATAAGCGGAAGACGGGATTCGAACCCGCGACCCCCACCTTGGCAAGGTGGTGTTCTACCACTGAACTACTTCCGCATTACAGGATTTCTTTATGTTATTTGGCAATGCGGGTGAAGGGACTTGAACCCCCACGTCATAAAGACACTAGATCCTAAGTCTAGCGCGTCTGCCAATTCCGCCACACCCGCATGAAACATGGTGAGCCATGAAGGACTCGAACCTTCGACCCTCTGATTAAAAGTCAGATGCTCTACCAACTGAGCTAATGGCTCTCTTTAAAAGCGACTTGTCTATCTTACCATATGAAAGTGGTGCCGGCAAGAGGACTTGAACCCCCAACCTACTGATTACAAGTCAGTTGCTCTACCAGTTGAGCTACACCGGCTTTATCTATCCTAACATTATGTAAGAATAAATATGGTGGAGGATGACGGGCTCGAACCGCCGACCCTCTGCTTGTAAGGCAGATGCTCTCCCAGCTGAGCTAATCCTCCACTATGTAGGAATCTCTCGATCCGACAAAGATTATTATATACAGGTTTTCGTCATTTGTAAAGGCTATATTAAAAAAATTTTATTTCAATTTTCATTGGTATTTCTTTTAGCAAATGATCGTCATTTTCTCCATTCAAACTGCTGTCATTCAACGTTTATCAGCTGAAGTTCTCCTCTCTATATTCTCTTTAAAAACGGTCAATTCCTTCAGAAATATCAGCAGCCTATTATTTTTATGCTTTCATGGTATAGGTATTCCTTGGAATCAAACTTTAGGTACAGTTTTTATAGATATTAGAATAGAGTTAACTATAAAGATTGATACAGTCCCCTTCTATAATCTAATACTCTATCTCTCTACTAGTTTTTTCATAACAAGGATTTATAATATGATGAACGTTCTATCTTTTTGATTTAAAATGTCTCACATACTTGTAAATGAGTTGGAGTGCCGCACGTTCATCAAACAAGTGCAATCAAAAAAATATCCTCTCAAGCAACACAAAAAGACCAGTTCCGTATGGAACTGATCCTTAGAAGAGCTTGGCGGCGTCCTACTCTCACAGGGGGAGACCCCCAACTACCATCGGCGCTGAAGAGCTTAACTTCCGTGTTCGGTATGGGAACGGGTGTGACCTCTTCGCTATCGCCACCAAACCTGATGGAGAGAATGTTCTCTCAAAACTAGATAACAATGTTCAAGCTTCACATTAGAATAAAGGTTAAGTCCTCGATCTATTAGTATCTGTCAGCTCCACGTGTCACCACGCTTCCACCTCAGACCTATCAACCTGATCATCTTTCAGGGATCTTACTTCCTTGCGGAATGGGAAATCTCATCTTGAGGGGGGCTTCATGCTTAGATGCTTTCAGCACTTATCCCGTCCGCACATAGCTACCCAGCGATGCCCTTGGCAGAACAACTGGTACACCAGCGGTGCGTCCATCCCGGTCCTCTCGTACTAAGGACAGCTCCTCTCAAATTTCCTGCGCCCGCGACGGATAGGGACCGAACTGTCTCACGACGTTCTGAACCCAGCTCGCGTACCGCTTTAATGGGCGAACAGCCCAACCCTTGGGACCGACTACAGCCCCAGGATGCGATGAGCCGACATCGAGGTGCCAAACCTCCCCGTCGATGTGGACTCTTGGGGGAGATAAGCCTGTTATCCCCGGGGTAGCTTTTATCCGTTGAGCGATGGCCCTTCCATGCGGAACCACCGGATCACTAAGCCCGACTTTCGTCCCTGCTCGACTTGTAGGTCTCGCAGTCAAGCTCCCTTGTGCCTTTACACTCTGCGAATGATTTCCAACCATTCTGAGGGAACCTTTGGGCGCCTCCGTTACATTTTAGGAGGCGACCGCCCCAGTCAAACTGCCCACCTGACACTGTCTCCCTGCCCGATAAGGGCAGCGGGTTAGAAGGTCAATACAGCCAGGGTAGTATCCCACCGATGCCTCCACCGAAGCTAGCGCTCCGGTTTCCAAGGCTCCTACCTATCCTGTACAAGCTGTACCAACATTCAATATCAGGCTGCAGTAAAGCTCCACGGGGTCTTTCCGTCCTGTCGCGGGTAACCTGCATCTTCACAGGTACTATAATTTCACCGAGTCTCTCGTTGAGACAGTGCCCAGATCGTTGCGCCTTTCGTGCGGGTCGGAACTTACCCGACAAGGAATTTCGCTACCTTAGGACCGTTATAGTTACGGCCGCCGTTTACTGGGGCTTCAATTCGCACCTTCGCTTACGCTAAGCGCTCCTCTTAACCTTCCAGCACCGGGCAGGCGTCAGCCCCTATACTTCGCCTTACGGCTTCGCAGAGACCTGTGTTTTTGCTAAACAGTCGCCTGGGCCTATTCACTGCGGCTTCTCGGGGCTTTAACACCCTAAGAAGCACCCCTTCTCCCGAAGTTACGGGGTCATTTTGCCGAGTTCCTTAACGAGAGTTCTCTCGATCACCTTAGGATTCTCTCCTCGCCTACCTGTGTCGGTTTGCGGTACGGGCACCTCTCACCTCGCTAGAGGCTTTTCTTGGCAGTGTGGAATCAGGAACTTCGCTACTAAATTTCGCTCGCCATCACAGCTCAGCCTTTACGGGAAACGGATTTGCCTATTTCCCAGCCTAACTGCTTGGACGCGGATATCCAATACCGCGCTTACCCTATCCTCCTGCGTCCCCCCATTGCTCAAATGGTGAGGAGGTGGTACAGGAATATCAACCTGTTGTCCATCGCCTACGCCTTTCGGCCTCGGCTTAGGTCCCGACTAACCCTGAGCGGACGAGCCTTCCTCAGGAAACCTTAGGCATTCGGTGGACGGGATTCTCACCCGTCTTTCGCTACTCATACCGGCATTCTCACTTCTAAGCGCTCCACCAGTCCTTCCGGTCTGACTTCACAGCACTTAGAACGCTCTCCTACCACTGTTCGTCAGAACAGTCCGCAGCTTCGGTGATACGTTTAGCCCCGGTACATTTTCGGCGCAGAGTCACTCGACCAGTGAGCTATTACGCACTCTTTAAATGGTGGCTGCTTCTAAGCCAACATCCTGGTTGTCTAAGCAACTCCACATCCTTTTCCACTTAACGTATACTTTGGGACCTTAGCTGGCGGTCTGGGCTGTTTCCCTTTCGACTACGGATCTTATCACTCGCAGTCTGACTCCCAAGGATAAGTCATCGGCATTCGGAGTTTGACTGAATTCGGTAACCCGGTAGGGGCCCCTAGTCCAATCAGTGCTCTACCTCCGAGACTCTTACCTTGAGGCTAGCCCTAAAGCTATTTCGGAGAGAACCAGCTATCTCCAGGTTCGATTGGCATTTCACCCCTACCCACACCTCATCCCCGCACTTTTCAACGTGCGTGGGTTCGGGCCTCCATTCAGTGTTACCTGAACTTCACCCTGGACATGGGTAGATCACCTGGTTTCGGGTCTACGACCACGTACTCATGCGCCCTATTCAGACTCGCTTTCGCTGCGGCTCCGCATCTTCTGCTTAACCTTGCACGGGATCGTAACTCGCCGGTTCATTCTACAAAAGGCACGCCATCACCCATTAACGGGCTCTGACTACTTGTAGGCACACGGTTTCAGGATCTATTTCACTCCCCTTCCGGGGTGCTTTTCACCTTTCCCTCACGGTACTGGTTCACTATCGGTCACTAGGGAGTATTTAGCCTTGGGAGATGGTCCTCCCGGATTCCGACGGAATTTCACGTGTTCCGCCGTACTCAGGATCCACTCTGGAGAGAACAACATTTCAGTTACAGGGCTGTTACCTTCTTTGGCGGGCCTTTCCAGACCTCTTCGCTTATATCGTTCCTTTGTAACTCCGTATAGAGTGTCCTACAACCCCAAGAGGCAAGCCTCTTGGTTTGGGCTGTTCCCGTTTCGCTCGCCGCTACTCAGGGAATCGCATTTGCTTTCTCTTCCTCCGGGTACTTAGATGTTTCAGTTCCCCGGGTATGCCTTCTCATACTCTATGTATTCAAGTATGGATACTACTCCATTACGAGCAGTGGGTTTCCCCATTCGGAAATCTCCGGATCAAAGCTTGCTTACAGCTCCCCGAAGCATATCGGTGTTCGTCCCGTCCTTCATCGGCTCCTAGTGCCAAGGCATCCACCGTGCGCCCTTTCTAACTTAACCATTTCTTACTTTAGAAAGAATCACTATGTGTGATGAACTTTGCATTGCATTCAATGTGAATGTATTACTTATTGTTATCTAGTTTTCAAAGAACAATCCTGTCTCGCTAGAGACATATCTTGAAGGAATGATCCTTCAAAACTAAACAAGACGAAAACGTACGCTGCTCCATATATCCTTAGAAAGGAGGTGATCCAGCCGCACCTTCCGATACGGCTACCTTGTTACGACTTCACCCCAATCATCTGCCCCACCTTCGGCGGCTGGCTCCATAAAGGTTACCTCACCGACTTCGGGTGTTGCAAACTCTCGTGGTGTGACGGGCGGTGTGTACAAGGCCCGGGAACGTATTCACCGCGGCATGCTGATCCGCGATTACTAGCGATTCCAGCTTCACGCAGTCGAGTTGCAGACTGCGATCCGAACTGAGAACAGATTTATGGGATTGGCTAAACCTTGCGGTCTCGCAGCCCTTTGTTCTGTCCATTGTAGCACGTGTGTAGCCCAGGTCATAAGGGGCATGATGATTTGACGTCATCCCCACCTTCCTCCGGTTTGTCACCGGCAGTCACCTTAGAGTGCCCAACTAAATGCTGGCAACTAAGATCAAGGGTTGCGCTCGTTGCGGGACTTAACCCAACATCTCACGACACGAGCTGACGACAACCATGCACCACCTGTCACTCTGTCCCCGAAGGGAAAGCCCTATCTCTAGGGTTGTCAGAGGATGTCAAGACCTGGTAAGGTTCTTCGCGTTGCTTCGAATTAAACCACATGCTCCACCGCTTGTGCGGGCCCCCGTCAATTCCTTTGAGTTTCAGTCTTGCGACCGTACTCCCCAGGCGGAGTGCTTAATGCGTTAGCTGCAGCACTAAGGGGCGGAAACCCCCTAACACTTAGCACTCATCGTTTACGGCGTGGACTACCAGGGTATCTAATCCTGTTCGCTCCCCACGCTTTCGCTCCTCAGCGTCAGTTACAGACCAGAGAGTCGCCTTCGCCACTGGTGTTCCTCCACATCTCTACGCATTTCACCGCTACACGTGGAATTCCACTCTCCTCTTCTGCACTCAAGTTTCCCAGTTTCCAATGACCCTCCCCGGTTGAGCCGGGGGCTTTCACATCAGACTTAAGAAACCGCCTGCGAGCCCTTTACGCCCAATAATTCCGGACAACGCTTGCCACCTACGTATTACCGCGGCTGCTGGCACGTAGTTAGCCGTGGCTTTCTGGTTAGGTACCGTCAAGGTGCGAGCAGTTACTCTCGCACTTGTTCTTCCCTAACAACAGAGCTTTACGATCCGAAAACCTTCATCACTCACGCGGCGTTGCTCCGTCAGACTTTCGTCCATTGCGGAAGATTCCCTACTGCTGCCTCCCGTAGGAGTCTGGGCCGTGTCTCAGTCCCAGTGTGGCCGATCACCCTCTCAGGTCGGCTACGCATCGTCGCCTTGGTGAGCCATTACCCCACCAACTAGCTAATGCGCCGCGGGTCCATCTGTAAGTGACAGCCGAAACCGTCTTTCATCCTTGAACCATGCGGTTCAAGGAACTATCCGGTATTAGCTCCGGTTTCCCGGAGTTATCCCAGTCTTACAGGCAGGTTACCCACGTGTTACTCACCCGTCCGCCGCTAACATCCGGGAGCAAGCTCCCTTCTGTCCGCTCGACTTGCATGTATTAGGCACGCCGCCAGCGTTCGTCCTGAGCCAGGATCAAACTCTCCGAAAAAGTACAAAACCGAAGTTTTGTTTTTCGCCAGTTTGACTGACTACCTATGATGTTTCATAGGATTTTTTTATAAAAACTCGAATTAACAGGTACGTTTTGTCTTGTTTAGTTTTCAAAGATCATCTTTATCGTCTCTCAGAGGCGACTTTATTAATATAACATTCTATCAAGATAAAGTCAACAACTTTTTTCTTTATGTTATTTAATAACCGCGCTGTTTTAGCGGCGAATACAAATATAACACCTTTCGAGAGAGGAAACAAGTATTTTTTCTAAATAATTTATTTTTCCTTATCTCTTCCTATATAATCATACAAAAATTGATTGTCACAGGAATTCTCTATTGTTGATCCTGAAGGTCTTTAGTATATTTATAATAGAAGAAAACTAAATAACCGCAGGGGGAGCTTTGTGCTGAGAGTGAACACTCGTTGTTCTGACCCTTTGAACCTGTCAGTTAATACTGAAGTAGGAATGTGGATTCAATTGAATACATGTGGTGTATTCAACTCGATATGTTTTTCTATGAATAACATACTCATCCTTACACGGTCTCTCCTTGCTCAATTCATGAAAAAGGAGATTTTTTTATGCAGCAATCAAATCAATTGGTACGACTGATGGAAATCGCAATTATGACTTCACTTGCACTTGTATTAGATTACTTATCAGGTCTCTTTTTAAGAATGCCAAATGGCGGATCTCTTGCGCTGATTATGATACCCGTCATTCTTATGTCTATTAGATGGGGAATATCAACCGGGTTTATCATTGGTGTGCTTATTGCAGGCCTTCAGCTGATGAATGGCCCTATTATCGCTACACCTGTTCAAGGATTTCTCGATTATTTCGTCGCATCTGTTGTCATTTCCCTAAGCGGTCTATTTTCTGGGTTGATCAAAAAAGCCATTCAGGATCAAAAGCGAAAGCAGCAATTCTTCTATATTACCTTATCCGTATTTGTTGCAAGTTTCTTTAGACTGTTGACGTTCTTTATCTCTGGTGTTGTTTTCTTTTCTCATTATGCACCAAAAGGAACTCCAGGTTGGGTTTACTCTTTAATTTATAACAGCACATATATGGTTCCTTCATTTATTATTTGCAGTATCGTTCTTTGCATACTCATACCAAGTGCATCTCGTTTGGTTTTTCCTCACAAAAAATAACTGGCTGATTTCAGCTGGTTATTTTTTTATGCATAAATTGCCGCTCTATGGAATCTATTAATAGTAGAAGATTTCATACTGGAGGTACGCCAATGAACCCTTACTCCATTATGCTGTGCTGTTATATTCTCAGTCTTGCTTATTTTTTGGCAGGTTTCTATGAAGCTTTAAAGATAGCAGGAATAAAAGGAAAAGTAGAAGCTTCTCCTCTTATCTCTTATATGCTGCTAGCTGTGCTTTTCACTTTTTTCTCTCATTATTATTGGAAGCTGACAATTTAATTCGGTGTAGATGGTCATTTAATACAGGCAGCTCCCACCCATACCCTATTTCATTATACTTCTCGCCAGCCAGCTCGAACTGGCTGGTAACGACAAAATGAGGTTGAAGCTTTTGATAAAAATGCTTTGCCGAATTTTGTTCAAATACCCACAGCATTATATTCTGATACCCTTTCTCTATTAAATAACTCACTCCTTCTGCAATTAAAGCGATACCTGCTCCTGATTTCTGTTTCTCTTCCAATAAATAGATCGCGTAAAGTTCTCCATCATATGTTGAATAGCGCTCATCACGCTGTTTTCCAAAAGAAGCAAAACCAAATACCCCGTCATCATCTTCTGCGACAAACGTCCCTTCAAGCGACCTTCTTCTCCAGCTCTCTTCTCGATCTTCTATATTTAAACCATCCAAATACTCCTGATTAATAATGCCTTGATAAGTCGTCTGCCAGCTCTTCACATGTATTTCGGCAATTTTAGGAATATCTTTTTGTACAGCATGCCTCACCTTCATCCGCGCCACTCCTTCTCACTGTTTTCACCCTATCTTCATTATGATAAATTCCTATTTCCTAAAATTCAATCAATAAAGGATATTCGTTGACATTTTGTCAACACACCTTTATATTGAGTACGACTTCTTCTATAGAAGAGTTGAAACATCATACAAAGGATGGCGTAAAAGATGGATTTTAAGACAACTGAGCTTGGGCCGCTCTTAAAGGAAAAATTGCAACAACGTTCTCTATCTTTAAGAGATCTCAGCACATACACAGGAATTGATAAAGCGACACTGTCTCGAATCATGAATGGAAAAAGAAAACCAACTTTGAATCACCTGCAGCGGCTTTCAGATTCTCTGAACATATCATTAGATCAACTATTGACTGCTGCAGGGTTTCCAGTCAAAAGCGAAAAGGTGCACGGTGATACGTTCATTCAAGCGGTAGAAGAGATCGAAAAAATACTGAAAGATCAGGACGTCTACGACGGTACATTTAGTCAGACCAAATTGAAACAAAAGTTAAACGAATACGAAGCCTATAGCCAAACAAACGAGGGAAAAGAAACGATCTCGGCAAATTTTGAGAAAAAGAAGGAGACGCTAAGCGGCGTCGGACCGTTCCTTCAACATTTGAAAAACATGTACAGCTTATTTATGACCGGACGGGGTACTTCTCGAGAATTAATGCTGATGGGGGGCGCACTCCTTTATTTCATTATGCCTGTTGACTTAATACCAGATTATATTTTTCCGATCGGTTATATTGATGATGCTGCGGCTGTGAAAATTGTCATAGACCAGCTGACAAATAGGTAGCAGGACAAGAAGCTATGAAAAAACAGTACAGCATTGACTTCGCACTTTTACTCACTGTGATTTGTTTATTTGTCATCAGCCTGATAGCTGTATATAGCGGATCGGGACAGTATGAAACGCAAGATATGTTTTATTTCGTCAAAAGACAAATTTTCTGGTATATCGTCGGTTTCGGCCTCATGGCAGCTGCTGCATACTTTGATTATGAACTGCTTGAGCGTTTATCTTTTCGGTTATTTGCAGGTGGTATTTTCCTCATTATTCTTGTGCATTTTTTCGGAACGAGTCAAAACGGATCCCAAAGGTGGATCAGCTTCGGTTCAATCAAAGTTCAGCCATCAGAGTTCATGAAAATTTTTGTAATCCTGCTGCTTGCGGCTGTCTTGAACCAATACAAGCATCAGCGATTTTCGTTTAAAGAAAGCATCATTCCTACAAGTAAAGTCGTTTGCTGGACCGTTGTCCCTTTTTTCCTCATCTTAATTCAGCCTGATTTAGGGACAGCGCTCGTGATATTATCCATCGCCTTTACACTGATGCTTGTGTCAGGGATTTCTAGCAAGATGATGGCCGCATTAATGGCTACTTTTCTTGCACTTCTTGCATTTTTGGTCTACTTGCACAATGAACACTTTGAGCATTTTACAAAAATCATTAAGCCTCATCAGCTTGATCGCATTTATGGCTGGCTCTCTCCTGATGAATTTGATTCAACATACGGGTATCAGCTGAAACAATCGATGCTCGGCATTGGATCAGGTCAATTATCAGGAAGCGGTTTTACACAGGGGCATCAAGTACAAGGAGGTAATATCCCTGAAGCGCATACGGATTTTATATTTGCCGTCATTGGTGAGGAGTTTGGTTTTATCGGCGCCTCCCTTTTGATGTGTTTGTACTTAATGATGATTTACCGAATCATTCATGTGGCTATGCATGCTAATACGCTTTATGGATTGTACATATGTGCGGGAGTCGTTGGGCTGATCGTGTTTCAAGTTTTCCAAAACGTAGGGATGACAGTCGGTTTAATGCCTGTGACGGGACTCGCGCTTCCTTTTATCAGCTATGGGGGCAGTGCGCTTTTGACCAACATGATCGCCATTGGCCTCGTGTTTAGCGTCAATCTTAGGTCATCATCCTATATGTTTGGGCGCAATTGGAATTGAAGATGATGACATTTCTTCTATCTCATCTCAAAAGAGTCGACCGCATTCTTGTTGGAACGATTGTGTTCCTCTGTTTATTTGGTTTACTGATGGTTTACAGTGCGAGTTATCCTTTAGGAGAAGTGAAGTATGAAAAGGGCAGCTATTTCTTCATCAAACAATGGCAATGGCTCCTGATTGGGGGATTCTTTTTCTTCATTGCCGCTCTGTTCCCTTATCAGATTTATCGTAAATGGATTCGGTGGCTTGTTATGCTGTCATTGTTATGCCTGATCCTAGTCCTGCTTCCTGGAATCGGTGTTGTCAAAAACAATTCCCAGCGCTGGGTTCAGTTGGGCTCTCTCATGCTCCAACCTTCTGAAGCTGTGAAACTAGTGATGGTTATCTATTTTGCCTATGTGTACGCGAAAAAACAGGCGTACATTACATCTTTTAAAAAAGGCGTACTGCCGCCACTCATTCTTTTAGGTCTTGTTTTTTTGTTGATCTTAAAGCAGCCTGATTTAGGCACAGCTGTGTCTATTTTATTAAGCTGCGGCATCATTTTATTATGCGCTGGGCTGAAAACGCACCATCTCATTTTGCTAGGATCGACTGCGGCAGCAGGTATCACTTTTTTTGCAGTGACAGCTCCTTACCGTTTGAAGAGGCTGACTTCTTTTCGTGATCCTTTTCAGTATGAAGATGGAGATGGATATCAGCTGATTCATTCGTATCTCGCGATGGATTCAGGCGGGCTGACAGGGAATGGCTTAGGCGGGAGCATTCAAAAGCTAGGCTTTCTTCCTGAAGCCCATACGGATTTTATCATGGCCATCATCAGTGAAGAGCTGGGAATCATGGGGATTTTGTTTGTGATTGGTGCATATCTACTCATCATGTCTCGCGCAATGCGAATTGTACAGGCTTTACATGACCCTTTTGGAAAGCTGTTAACGATTGGGCTTACGTTTCAAATCATGCTCCAAGCAGTCTTTAATTTAGGCGCTGTCTTTGGCCTTCTTCCGATCACAGGCATTCCGCTTCCCTTTATTAGCTATGGCGGCTCCTCCCTAGTGTTCATGATGATATCTGCTGGTATTCTCGTGAATCTTTCTTCATATGTAAAGAGGAATCCATATTAGGCGCATGCCAAATAGACACCTTCTGATGGAAGGTGTCTATTCATTTTATTCTTCTATTTGATGATCAGCGATCTCTTTTTTTCTTGGCTGTTTGATTTCATTCGTTAGTTCCTGAATGCTTTGCTTCACATTGCCTTTACCGGAAAAGTTCTCAATAATTTCTTTGACATCAATTCCAGAGGATGCTTTCAGGCTTTCTTGCAGACTGGACATGAGGTTTGTAGCATAGCCAGTGACTTTATTGGCACCGCTGCCTTCGCCGTTACCTCCCGTATCCACAACAGTAATTTTATCAATGTTAGAAAGTGGTGCAGATACTTGCTTCGCATATTCAGGAAGCATTTTCACAATCATATCAAGGATCGCTGCCTGACCATACTGTTCGAATGCTTCAGCGATTTTCTCTTTGGCTTCGGCTTCCGCAAGTCCTTTCAGTCTAATGACTTCTGCTTCGGTTTCCCCTTTCGCACGATCAGCTTCCGCTTTGGCAAGCCCGTCAATTCGGACTTTCTCAGCTTCTGCCTTTGCCATTGCTTCAATGCTGTATTTCTTGGCATCTGCTTCAGCGAGGCGTTTCGCTTTTTCCGCCGCAGCTGACTGCTCAACAGCATAACGATCCGCATCTGCTTTCTTTTTCACTTCAGAATCGTATTGACGCTCACGACGCTGGATCTCTTTTTCTTCTAATTCAATTTGCTTCTGACGTTCAATGATTTTCACTTGCATTTCTTGTTCAGTTACGTGCTGACGGTTACGAGCTGTTTCAAGATCGTACGCTTGGTCGGCACTTGCTTTCGCTGTATCCTGTTCACGTCTGAATTCTGCTCTTTTCAGCTCATTGATCTTTTCTGCTTCAGCGATTTCAGTAGCACGCTCAAGCTCAGATTTCTTCGCATCTTTATCTGCTTCGGCACGTTTGATACGTGTTTCTTTATCTGCTTCAGCTGTTGCAATATCTGCATCGCGTTTCACTTGGGCAATTCTAGGTTTACCTAGTGATTCTAAATAGCCATTTTTATCACGGACATCTTTGATCGTGAACGACACAATGACGAGGCCCATTTTCGCTAAATCTTGAGAAGCGACACGCTGTACTTCTTGAGAAAATTTTTCTCTGTTTTTATAAATCTCTTCGACTGTCATTGATCCTAAGATGGAGCGAAGGTGTCCTTCTAGTACTTCTCTCGCTTCGTTTTCGCGGTCTTCTTTTGTTTTACCTAAAAATTGCTCTGCTGCAGTAGCAATTTCTTCAATCGATCCGCCAATTTTAATGATGGCCGTTCCGTCCGCCATGACCGGTACACCTTGTTCGGTATAGACTTCAGGCGTTGAAACATCTAGCTTGCTAGATAGTAAGCTGAGCGGCTCTGCTTGTTGAAAAACAGGGAGCACAAAGGTACCTCCGCCTCTTACAATCTTAATCTTGTTTCCACCTTCATCCACGTGGACATTTTTACTTCCTAGGTAACTTCCTGTGACAATTAACGCTTCATCTGGACCTGCTGTCCGGTATTTCGAAACAAATACACCAATAAGTGCAATAAGAATCACAAGCACAATTCCAATGATAATCAAAATGGTTGTTCCTGGCATAGCATTCCCTCCTAGATTTCTTCATTTGGTATAACTGATAAGACGCCTTTGTTCACTTCGACGACCAGCACCCGGGTTCCATATGGAATCTCCTCTTCGTCGAAACTGACGGCAGGCTTTGAGATTTTCCCGCTATTACTAATTAACAGCACTTCTCCAAACCCGTCTTTTGGAACAGATACAATGATCTCCCCAGTTCTTCCTTTTAAGTCGGCCTCTGTATATGAAAGAGATTCTTCAGCAGAGGAAAGCGGGACTAAGACAAATACATTCAAACAGGTCACAAGGACCACTGCGAGGATGGCAGATAATACTGCGCCAAGTCCACTCCCTACAATTGCTGTTTTTTCAGAGATAAACCCTCCAGCCGAGAAAAAGGTAAGAAATGCGAGGATCAATGTTGGTTGAAGGAATGAAACAGGAATCGCTTCAAACAATCCATCAAATACATCGCCGAAAAAGACGAAAACTAGTGTCAGGATTCCTGATATCATCAATATGTATAAATACAGCGTCTCAAGCGGCAGCCCGAACACATCCATCTTCCTCACCCTTTCTTCATGAAATGAACAGCCTTTGTTTCATTTAGACCATGCTCACCTCCAATGTATTCCTTCTAACAGGTAATACGAACCACTTTTGTAAAGGTTTCAAATTTCCTCACAATTCTTCACAGGAATTCCCCGATAGCTCAAGAATGATTGTCATGTACCACTATGTTAAAATTTGATCTTGAGGTGATGAAAATGAGTTTATTACATGAGGCAAGACAAGAATTGTGGCAAAAGCTGCAAGGTTTGAACGAAGAACAATTGAATCAAAAATTATCTGATGATACTTGGAGTATTCAAGAGGTGGCAGATCACTTAAAGAAGATGGACCTCATGGCAGCAAAACATCTAGCTGCTGAGGGAAAAAAAGCACCGATCAAGGAATATGAGCCAAAGCCGGTGGAAATGGCAGAGGACCGTTCTAGAAAAGCCACTGCGCCTAGTATTGTTGAGCCTGAACGCAAGCATGTGACACCTACACATTTAAAGGATGAGCTCGATACAGCACGTGAACAGCTCAATCAAATTTTATCAACGTTTACTGAGGAAGATTTCAAACGTGTCATTGCGCACCCTGTGTTTGAAGAGTTATCCCTTAAGCAATATCTTGATTTTATCGGCGCACACGAAAAACGTCATATTCATCAAATCAAAGAAATTAAAGAACAGCTATAAGACATAAAGAAGACTCCCTTTTGGGAGCCTTTTTTCATTGTTACACTGTTTTCGGTGTTAGATCAAAACAGCGAGCATAAATCCAGTTGTACGCTTTTTCATTTAGATCTCTTGGGTTTCCAATTGTTTGCGGATCTTTCATTGCTTCTTTAGATAAACGGTCAATCATATCTTTTGATACACCTTGTTCTTCTAATGAAGGAACTTCTAGATCTTCCACTAAATCATACATCCAGTTCACAGCAGCTTTTGCTGCTTCCTCTGTAGACATTCTGCTTGTATCAATGCCGAACGCTTGCGCAATACGAGCGAATTTTTCCGGATACCCTTTCCAGTTATACTCCATCACCGGTCCCATCATTGCTGCTACACACTGGCCATGCGCTACAGGAATAATGCCTCCGAGTGTTTGACTCATCGCATGCGCAGCTCCAGCTGACTCGCTTCCATAAGAAAGCCCGGCAAGCATTGCAGCTTGTGCCATTCCATATCTCGCTTCTAGGTCCGCACCATCAGCAAAAGCACGGCGGATATAATGAGCAGCATATTCAATGGCCATGAGCGCTACCGCATCTGTAATAGGCTGAGCAAATTTCATCGTATAGCATTCGATAGCGTGAGCAAGCGCATCAATTCCAGTCATTGCTGTCACATGAGGAGGCATGGATACATGAAGCTCTGGGTCAATCACTGTGAGGTGAGCTGCAATGAGTGGTCCACCTGTGTTGAATTTAAATTCTCTTTCTTCATCCGTAATTACTGCCCACTGCGTAACTTCTGAACCTGTACCAGCCGTGGTCGGAATGGTGGTTAAAGGTGGGATTCTGTTTTCAAGCGGTTTTTTTCCCTCTGCCGCTTCGTAATCAAGGACTGAGCCTTTATGAGTCACCTCTACTCCGATTGCCTTCGCTGTATCCATTGAGCTTCCGCCGCCTACAGCGACTAATCCATTACAGCCTTCTTTTTCATATAACGCAGATCCTTCATTCACTAAACGGACTGGCGGGTTTGGCTCTACTTTATCAAATAGGATCACATCGATTTGTGCTTCTTTTAATGAAGCAACCACTGGGTCTACTACGCCCGCTTGATAAATACCAGGGTCTGTTACAAGCAATACCTTCGAGACACCGTATGCTTTCACTTCTTCCCCAACATGTTTCACTGCACCGATGCCATGTTTGATGACAGTCGGGATTTCAAATGTGTGGAATTTCTGCATGCTTTCAATTTTCATATTTAATGTCATATAGAATCTCCTCCAAATGTGTGATATTTATTTAAACCAATGAACCGCTTCAGGTTTCGTATTTCGATATACATGCTTCAGTTCCGTATATTCCTCAAGTCCGGTGCGTCCTAATTCACGTCCAAGACCTGACTGCTTATATCCACCCCAAGGTGCTTGAGCGAAATAAGGATGGAAATCATTGATCCAAACTGTGCCTAATCTTAATTGACGAGCCACTCTTTCGGCTTTTCCAATATCAGAAGACCACACAGCTCCTGCTAATCCATAAATCGTATCATTTGCCAGCTCGATCACTTCTTCCTCTGTTCGGAAGGATTCGACTGTCAATACTGGGCCAAAGACTTCTTCTTGGACAATCCGCATCTCTGACGTACAGCCTGAGAAAATCGTTGGCAAGTAGAAGAACCCATTTGAAAGCTCCTCTGTGTCAGGTCTTTTTCCGCCTGTTTCTAATCTTGCGCCTTCATCTAACCCAATGCTGACGTATTTCTCTACTTTTTCTCGATGCTCAGCTGAGATGAGCGGCCCGCTTTGGGTTTCTTCATCAAAGCCGTTGCCTAGCTTGATTTTTTTCGTACGCTTCACCAGTTCTTCTAAAAATTCATCATGAATGGATTCTTCCACTAGCAAACGTGAACCTGCTGAACATACTTGCCCTGCATGGAAAAACACAGCATTCATTGCCTGGTCAACCGCTACGTCTAAATCAGCATCTTGAAACACAATATTCGGATTTTTCCCGCCGAGCTCAAGGGCGATTTTCTTCACATTCCCACTGGCTCCCTGCATAATTTTCTTGCCTGTTTCAATACCGCCTGTAAATGAAATCAAATCTACATGTTCATTCACAGCAAGCTCATCGCCAACCGTTGCCCCTGGTCCAAGGACTAGGTTTGCAACTCCTGCTGGAATGCCTGCTTCTTCCATGAGTTTGAATATTTTGATCGTGGTGAGTGGTGTAATTTCACTTGGTTTTAAAACGATTGTGTTCCCCGCTGCAAGAGCAGGAGCGATTTTCCAGCTTGCTTGAAGCAATGGATAGTTCCAAGGAGTGATTTGCCCGCATACACCGACTGGCTCTCTGACTAATTCACTTTTTGAGTTCGGGATTGGTGACGCAATGATTTCCCCGCCATCTTTGTCAGCCAGACCTGCGTAATATTGGAACACGTTCGCAATATCGTCCATATCTGCTTTGCTTTCCTCTAATGTTTTACCAGTATCAAGCGATTCCAATTTGGCTAGTTCATCAAGATCACGTCTAATCAACTCAGCAATCTTAAACACCATATTTCCTCTTTCAAATCCAGGCTGGTTTGCCCAGTCCCCTTGATCGAAGGCTTTTCTCGCTGCTTTGATGGCTAGCTGCGCATCATTTCTTGATCCTTCGCTGACTGTCGCGATCACTTCTTGATTAAATGGATTGATGATATCCCGTGTGTCGCCACTTTTGGCGCCAACCCATTGTCCATCTATAAATAGTGTTTGACTCATAGAAGGAACCTCCTCTGATTCTCTTTGGTAAGTTTGTTAAATAAAAATTTAACGTTTTGAACATAATTAACTTATCATGTTCAAATTTTTCTGTCAAAGGGAGATAGGCTTCATTTATTTTGACATTTTGTATTCTTTCGTTAACATATAGTCCATAAAGATTTTTTTGAACGTATTGAATTCTCTTAATAGAAAGCAGGGACAAGATGAAAAAGCAGGAACAGCCACAAGCAGAAGATCGTATTTTAGCTGCTAAAGATCTAGTCATTGATTCCATAGCTGAAACGATGGATCTCTATGGCATTACACGAAGTGCAGGTATTCTCTATGGGACCATGTATTTAAATGAGGAAATGACGCTTGATGAAATGCGTGAAGAGCTGCAAATGAGCAAGCCAAGTATGAGTACGGGTGTGAAAAAACTGCAAGACATGAATATTGTCAAAAAGACGTTTCACCGAGGCCGAAGAAAACACAGCTTTGTTGCTGAAAAAGACTTTTTTAAGTTTTTCACGAACTTCTTTCCGCAAAAATGGGAACGAGAGGTCGAGGTCAATTTAGCGGCGATTGAAGAAGCGCAAGAGCGGCTTCAAGAGGTGGCGCGTGATGAACAACTGGAGGAACATGTAAGAGAGGAAGCGCAGCAGCTTCTTGAACAGCTTGAAAGCTCGAAAGCCTATTATGACTGGCTGAGACGCTTAGCGGACTCTGTACAATCAGGGGAGATCTTCGACTATATTCCGATTGATCAGAAAGATAAATAGGCGATATGTTTGCGTTTTACAGCTTGAATTTTATAGGAGAATTGATTATAATAAATTATGTCGTCATACTTCGGGGCATTAGCTCAGCTGGGAGAGCGCTACGCTGGCAGGGTGAACGACATCACCCGAAGCAAACAGACGTTCTCTGAAATAGACTGATATAATAAGGTTCTATGATGAGCCTTTCTGAATAAAAATTTTCATTTCTGAACAAAACTGAAAGGGTTGGTCCCCAATCCGTCCCCATAAAAAACAGACCATGCAGGGTCTGTTTTAATTTTGTCTATTAGTTTTTAAATGTTGAATTTGGATCGATCATCGTTGTGTTTCGATCAGTTTTTTGAGGAAATACAGTGGTATTTCGATCAGTTGATTCTTGTGAGTAATTAAAAGAACCCAGACAAGCAGCACCTACCAATAAAGCGGCGCTAATCAATATCTTCATTTTAATATTCATATAAACACTCTCCTTTTTGGATTTCGGTTTGAGCTTCTATGGCGGTTCTATAATAATCTGCTACCCTCTCCGAATCATTCCTTTTCTCATAGAGATTTGCAAGGCTTAAAGCAAACTCTTCAATATAAGGATACAACTTCTTTTCCTCTAACCCTTTAAACATTTTTCGGACATTTTCAAAACCTTCATCGATATAAATCGTCTTTAATGAATTGAGCAATGTTTTATAAAACAGATTGTTTTCGGCTGTTGCACTTTTTATTCCTTTAGCGATATTTTCAAGCGCTTCTCTTGTTTTATCACTTTTAAACAAGGTCCAACTTAAACTAAAAAATAATCTTGGTTTTATATCTTCATTGTTTTCACTCATCTTATCTAGCCCTTTTTTATAGAAGGAAGCAGCCTTACTATAATCCTGTTGCCTGTCATACGTATTTCCAAGATTCAAATAAGTTTTAGCGATTAATCTTTGATCATCAATTTCTTCAGCAAGTTCTAGTGCTTTATGTAAGTGGGGGAGCGACTTCTCATATCGTTTAAAATCATCATAATTTCCTGCGATCACAAATAGACTTTGAATTTTCCTCACCTTATAAAGATCATAACGATCATAAATTTCTAGGGCTTTTATAATATGGTGCATAGAAACGTGGGTCTGTTTCATGATGTAGTATGCTTCTGCAACTTTAAAATGAAATTCTGCTTGTTCAATTTCATCTACAACAAGTGCCAGCTGCCTCTCAGCAATCTTATAATATTGAATGGCCTGTACATATTCTTTCTTACTGAACTCATACATACCTCTAAAAAAGGCATTATAGTATTGTAGCATTCCAGAAAGTTGATGGTTAGAATTCTCAATTTTATCGACTAGGGCGGAAACCGATTGATCAAATGAAGGCTTTATATAATCAAGCATAAGTTGATGGCGAAAGCACATCAATTGATAATAGATTAGAAGATCCTGATCCTCTTCCATTCTATCTATTTCCCATTCAACTTCTGCTTTCAAAATCTCTGCATCTGGAACGCTGAATTGCCGGATCATTTTATACCATTCATTTATTTTCACACCAACATGTGAAGAAAGAACTTTCTCCATCCCTTACTCCTCTTCCACAAATTCACCTTATATTACATATATTATTACATACAGGAATTTACAAAGCACCGAAAAGATACCGCAAATAGAACAAAAAAAGAGCTCCTGCAAAGGAGCCCCATATGACTAATGAATTTAAGATATTAATCCTTATCGTTTTATCAATACAGATAAATCACCCTCAAAAACTTTTTCTTCTTTATCGTTAAATGTAGATAACAATACAGTGAGAATGCCTGTTTTATTTTTCTTTTCTCTTTTATCAATAACCTCAACAATAGTATGTAATTCATCATCTGGATACACTGGTTTGATAAAATTTATATTATTCATCTGTGTTCCAGCAATGACATCATCACCATAGGCTCCTTGTTCAATCCAGAGCTTAAATGAAATAGCTAGCGTTTGTATTCCAGAAGCAATGATTCCATTAAATCTTCCCTGATTTGCTTTTTCCTCATCCAAATGCATATATTGAGGATCAAATTCTCCTGCAAATCTCTTAATATCTTCCTTTGTTAATTTGAATGACTTAGTTTCGAACTTCTGTCCAATTGCAAACTCATTTAACTTCATAAATACTCCTCTATTTATTAATAATTGTACTTAAACTCTTTTAATTTTTTATAAGGAAGATTAAAAGTTTTTCTGGCATCATTAATTATATGCCTTGCTTGAGAGCGGTAGCTCTTCTTTATTAGAACAATTCCATATGCTAAATATTTACTCGATTCCTTATCGAAATTTATACCGGCACATCCTGATTCATCTATGTATGCTATCCACTCTGTGTTCTCAGGTGCGTCCAACACACCCAATGATTTTAGTTTATCTATTTCAAATTTGTATTGGGACACTACCTTAACCTCCGAACCTGTAATCTAATGACAAATATTCTTAATTTTTTATTATACAACATATTTTTAACTTTCAAAGTTATTTCTCAACAAAAAACCTAAAATGGTTAAAGAATTTGAAAAATAAGATGAAGAAAAGAGAGAATAGCCAAGTAAGAATCACTTCACAGTCTCGTCACAATTGGCGAGACTTTTATTTAGTACGTTTTTACCATTTTTATATAAAGTATGGAAAATATCACCTGTTAATTGTTACCACACAGGTGTAGGTCAATACTTTTAGGGGATGATGTATAGTATGAACGGTTTATTGTGTAAGCTCAATGTAAAACTTACACTGGTATTAATACTTATTATGACTCTTGGCATCTCATCTGCTTTTGGTCAGGCTTCAGCAAAAGAACGATGGGACCCGCAGAATTGCACAGGCTATTTTTGAAGCTACTGCATATAATGAAGAAGTTAAATCCTTTTCTTTTGATGAATCTAAAGTTATCAATGCTGGATTACCAAAGGATATTTCATTAGAAATCAAAAATCATTTAGAGTCATTAGATGGTAATGACGCCGAAAAAGTGAATCAAGATCAATTAGCTGCACAACAAAAAGGTAAGTTACAACTATGGTTGCTCCTTTATTGATATGGGCAGCTAAAGTATTGGCTGGTGCGGGTCTAGCTTGGCTAGGCAAAAAGCTCCTAGACATGGGCGGTCACGAATTTTGTAAACGTTACAAAAATGAGAACAAAACAACTAAGTACATTTGTAAATTCCTTTAATTCTTTGAGTTTGTGAGGAAGTGTTGCAGTTGAAAAAGACTAATTGGTTTCTTTACGTTTTTATTACTGCGTTGATTTCATTTGTCATTCAAGCATTTTTAAACAGTGTGGGTGTCATTAATATGGACAATATTTGGGTTGATTTAATCAGTTGGATAGGTATATTCTTTGTCGTCTTTATCGCTGTTGAACTTTCGTTCAATACTATCCATAAAATGAAGCATCGAACTGAATAAAGACAAAAAAAGCCCCTATCCATTAAGGACAAGGGCTTTAACATAATAACTCTGTAAAACAGTATCGAATCCATTCTATCTAAACCATGCTTTTCTTAAATTATTGTTAAAGTTAGCATTATTAAAAGGAACATTCGCTTTACCAAAATTTGTTGTGTTTAATGCATTCCTTGCCGCAGGAGTTAAATCATCCCATCCGATTAACGGTTGAGTTCCGCCTACAACACGGTCGCTCATCATCAATTCATGGTTGATCGGCCACGTGCTGTCATAGGCAATCAAAGGATGAGTGCCATCTTTCATGTTGGTTCCGCTTGGTGCTACATTTGTGAATTTTCCATGTCCAGAATATGCAATTGATAAGACTTTTGGATTTTGATTTGCTGGATTATCAATCCATACAACGATTCCTTCCCAGTCATGTCTGTGACCTAAGCTTGGAGATGCTTCATCTTTAGGAAAATACCAAGAATACATAATTGCCCAAACTCCATTGTACCATGCAGATCGCGAATATACTTGTCCAGTATTTTTGCTGCAACGTCCTTCAGGTGCTCCAGTGGGCTTTAATCCACCATTTGTATTACCTTGCGCATCTACTGCAGGAAAAGGCACACAACCGCTATAGACCTTTAAATATGGTTGAAAACGCTTCGCCGCTTTTTGAGTAACAGTTGTAGGCGTCACTTCACTAAAACCAACAACCTTGTCATGATCGATTACTGCTGCATTTGCTGTTGAAACAATGCTAATAGAAGTAAATACAGATAAAAACAGCGCCAAGAAAAATTTGTTCATTTTTTCATCTCCTTTTAATATAATCTTAATAATAATTAAATACCACAGAATTGGAATAAATATCAATATTTTTCCGCAGTTAACTGAATTTTCGTACTAAATTAGTATTTTATTTTCCTCATGTCTTTAAATTTGGTAAATAGTACCCTCTTCAAAATCAAGAAAAATCCCTCCCTTATAAAAAGAGAGGGTTTTTCTTACTTTAATAGCTTTTCTAGCTTCGCTTTTGTTTTCGTTCTGTAGATACCATCTGCAGAAGGCTCATGCATCAACTAAAGCACGTTGTCTCTATTGTAACTGTAACGGAGGTTGGAATTGTTGGTTTTGTTGACCTTGTTGATTAAATGATTGTTGAGCCTGTTGAAACGCTTGACTCATTTGGTTCATGGCCTGATACCTCGAAGAGCTTGATTAAGCTGTTGGACAGCTTATTGGATATTTTGCTGTATTTGTTGATCTGTTTGGTGCATTTGCTGTTGAGATTGAGAACCTTGCTGAACTTGGCCACTTTGTTGTTGAGGCTATCTTAATTGGGATACATTTTGTTTTAATTTAGCAAGCTGCTGCTGAAGGCTTTCAAGTTCTTGTGAAAGCTCAGTATCCGTAATGTTTTTTCCAAGCAATTCCGTATGTTTTTGTTTTTGCTTCCCTTTTACCGCTGATTATTCTTAGTTATAAAAAAATCCTCCTTCAAAATTAGTTAACATCCTTTATATTTTTAATTTTCATCAAAAAGATGAAAGGTAGTTAATGGAAATGAAGGAGGATTCTAGCAAGAATACGATTTCCAAACAAAACAAAAACCGTTTGAAGCTTTTTTATACACGTGTAGTTTCCTTACTCATCTTTTTTATCTTTATCGGTATCTTCAGGATCCTCAACCGGATCTTCAGGATCGGGATCATTATCTTTTTCATCATCTTTATTGATAGTATCGTTCTCATCAACACCTGGGACGTTGTTATCGTTATTATTTTGATCGTTCTTATCAACATCTGGAGTATTGTTATTATTATCTTGACCGAAATTACAGCCCATTAATATTAAACTGGATAGAAACAACGTAGTTATTATTTGCAGCCATTTTTTATTCATTTCCACCTTCCTCTCTTCTTTTTAATCCCTATAAGTTTGTCCAATATATTCGCTTTAATTCGTTCCGTTTCTGAATGTTTTTATAAACACATCATAAAAATTTCAGCATATCAATTCGGCCTTTGCGAAAACTAAGTATCGAAACAAAATTTTTTTAGGAAGTGTCTAAGGTGAATAATTTAAAGTGGATAACAACTCTTTTACCGCGAGAAAACAACCCCTTCTAACTGGCAAAAAAAATAGAGGGATGATGGGTGTCTCTTTTAGGTTTAGGGGTTAGTCTCGCTACCATTTTTTTGAGAAAAAATAACAACGAAAAAATAACAAAAATTTGAATGCTAATCAAAATAAATAAATGTAATATAAAGGAGCGAAGAAATAGCCCTTCATATCGAGATATCCCCTTTTTTGATAGTGAAACAAACATGCCCAAAATTTTCAGGCTGATAAGGGGATATATTTTGATATGAAGTTTTTTTCTTACGTCAATAATGCCTGGATTTCCGCTCTCGTCTTAGGTCCATAAATATCGTCAGCCACAAGACCATGCATCAACTGGAATCGTTTGACCGCATCGGCAGTTTTTACGCCGTAATAGCCATCAATGCCGTTGTTTTTTGCCCCTTTGTCTGGATAAAAATAGAGTGCCGCTAAAGCTTCTTGAATTCGCTTTACAACATCTCCTTTCATTAATGGTGCTTTTACCTTAAAGATGCCTGTTGGAAGCTTGTCCGCCTTCTTAGAATGCGTTTTTCTTAGGTGTTGTTGGTGATGATGTTTTTTAGCCTTAGAAGCTGAAGTTTTTCCACCTAGCGCTTTCAACTCTTTTTCAATAGCTGCTTTAAATGAGTTCCATCTACCCTCGGATAAAATTCGGTGTGGACAATTCTTTCCATTCCAATCTTGGTGTTTACGTACTCGATCAACACTCCATCCTCGCTCTTTAAGTAACTGCGCCACGAATTTAATGGCCAGCTTTTCCGCAGCCTTGTATCTAGCACCACCGGACTTGCTATAACAAATCTCAACACCAACTTGCGGCTGCCGGGCCGGTTCCGTTTGTGCCATCACCTGAATGCCAAGCATGGCGGTCTAACGGGATCGCTTGGATCACTTCTTTATCATCCACCGCAAAATGATAGCTCGTTGAACTGGTGTTATTGATCATATAGTTAATCTCTCGTTCAGCTGATGCGTCATTAGCTGTGTTGTGGATCGTGATGTATTCTGCGTTCATTTTATTCGGACATTTCAAACTGTATCTGCTGGATGAGACCATTTTCTTTTTCATTTTGATTGTCACGCTCATCTACTTCCTAAATTTGTTTTTGTTATTAAAAAAGCCGCCTAGGGCAGCCGATGGTAAGCCAGGGGGGGTTAGGAGAAAGAACAATATTAGATATTTTTAAATTACTACAGGTGGTTTTTAAAACCGCAGGTGAAGAATGGAAGATTATCAAGATTGATCCAATGAAGGGATTGCCCTTGCCAGTCAATGAGAAGAAGGAAATGAACTATTTTGAAGCTGATGAAGCTGCTCAATGTATTAAGATTCTATATGAAGAAGTTGATATTAAATGGAGACTTTATTTTTTAGCAACGATGATAGGAGGATTGAGACGAGGAGAAGGTCTTGCACTTGAATGGCATTTAGATGTTGATTGGGATGCTGGTGGATTTAAAATTAATCGTTCACTTTCAATAACAATTCAAGGTAAACCGCATGTGAAAGACCCTAAGTCTAAAAGTTCAAAACGGTTTGTACAGATGCCGGATTGGTATATGAATGAATTGTCTCTTTATTATCATATGTGGAAAAGAGAAAAGGAAAAGCTAAATGATGCCTGGGAGGGTGGAGATCACCAATACATTTTTCATAGTAGATTTGGAAAGCCTTATTACTTTACAACTCCAACTACCAAATGGAACCGCATTACACAAAAGTATAAAATAAAAAATACCGTTTACATGATCTACGTCACACTATGGTTGCTTTATTGATGGAAGCTGGTGAAAGCATTAGTGCTATACAAAGACGTGCAGGACACGCTAGTGCCAGAACAACATCTGATATATATGGCCATGTAACAGATGAAATGAAAAAGAGTACAGCGAATCACTTTAACAAGTTTGATCCTAAACATCTGAGAAACACAAAATCAGAGATAGGAAATTTCCGTCCCCAAGTCGTCCCCAAGGTTAAAAATAATGGCATAATACAAAATTGAGAGATTTCTCATCAAAAATAAAAAAATAGCCTTCCCCCTTGTATTCTAAGAGGGAATTAAATATAATAATATTTGTTGAAACATCCCGGGGCATTAGCTCAGCTGGGAGAGCGCTACGCTGGCAGCGTAGAGGTCAGCGGTTCGATCCCGCTATGCTCCATACGAAAAACCATTCTTGAGAAATCAAGGATGGTTTTTTTATGTATATATTTCTTACAGTTGTGTTTGTTCTTTGTTTTTTCTTAACCTTAATATCTTTATGATCCGGTACGCGATCACAGAGAGATAAGCCGTGATGAGAATGATTGTGTAAGACACAGGGAAATCGCTCGTCATTCCGTGATAAATGAAATAGATGAGCAGCACTGACAGCATGATGACTTGGAACAGTTCCTTTTTCATTTTACTCTCCCCTTATGATAGATTCGGTCGATTATATCACAAATGATGTCATTTTTTATTAGCTATCAGCAAGGAAAAATCCCTTCACCTGCTGATAGCACTTTATGAATGATCACTTTTTCAGCAATTGTTCCATTTTGTTCTTCGTCTTTGGTCCGTAAATCCCGTCTGCCGCTAAGCCGTTCATGAGCTGGAATCGCTTAACGGCATTCGCTGTTTTCGGTCCATAATAGCCATCAATCCCATTGTTTTTTGCTCCTTTGTCTGGGTAAAAATAGAGGGAAGATAAGGCTTTTTGCACGGCTGTCACTTGAGATCCTTTTGTTAAGGGCTTGGTTATTTTTAAAATGCCAGATGGCAGATTTGACGATTTCTGTTTGGTTACGGGTGCTTTGTGGCTCAAGCTTTCTGTTCGGACTGGCTTTCTTGTGCTTTTGCTGCCGGTATGAGCTGTGGCTATTCCAGCTTTAAATTGATCCCATCGTCCGAGCAGTTTCCTTGGACATTCTTTCCCGCTCCAATGTTTATGGGGCACTACATTTGATAAAGGAATCCCCAAATCGCCCATCAGTTTCCGAATGAGCCATTGAGCATTTTCGACTGCTTGTTCAAAGTTGCCGTCTGTATTTTCACAAATTTCAATTCCGATTGATTTCATATTGCCAGAGCCTCTGCCATCCCCTGCGTGCCAGCCGTTTTCGTTTAATGGTAAATGCTGATAAATGACCTGATCGTCGACAGTGTAATGCCAGCTGACCCCAGTACTTGAACGTGCAACAAACGCAGCGTGACTCCCCGCATTTGCACCTTTTGCAGTGTTAGAGGTATTATGCACCGTAATATAGAGAGGCTTCATCCTATTTCTTGGTCTGTTGCGGTTGTGTTTTGGAATGTAGGCTTGAATGATATTGACCATATTGTTTCTCCTTCAACTATTATTTTGTTAGCCCTCTTTGTTTCAGGGTATCTTTTTGTAATTGACCTTTGTAGGTCACATAATTGTTTTTAAACCAAGTTATAATAGCTGTCACCATCGTAAAAATGGTGGAACCTGCTACATATAGTGCCTCACCGGCTGTTTGTACTTGCTCCTCACTAATCGGCAGCACCGTCTGTCCAAACATGACAAGCGTTTGATTGATGAGTGCAATAAAAAGAAGCACTGTGCGAATCACAGTGCCTTTGTCGAATGTTTTCATGATTTTTACCTCCTATTTTAAATTCCGTTCAATTTTGTCGAGTTTATCGATCACGACGTCATACTTCTCACTAAACTTTGCTAACACTTCATTTTGCGCCTCGATTTGCTCATTGAGCTTATTTTCACGTTCTTTTGTTGTGTTGAGAACATAAAACAGAATCCAGCAAAAAAGAACGGCAAACGGGCCTTGTGTCATTAAGTTTTGGACGACATCTACTTCCATTTGAAATCACCTTCTTTCCGGCAAAAAAATAAAGCCATTAGGCTTTGTACATTTCTCCAGTTATATCTTGGTAGTCGTCTGCGGTGATTCAAATTAACTACATAAAAAAGTCATAGTAGCTTGCCCATATTATAGCTACCATAGTGGAATTGCTTCATTAATTTCAATACGGGTTACATTTAACGTATCATTTGCAATTAACCCATCAAATTTTAGAATACCATCTTTAGATAAAGACAACCTTGCAGATCCGTATGAACCAACCGTCGCACAAGTGAAAACGGTTAAAGAAGAAGGTTTCTGCGTTAAAATTGCAATTTCTGTTTCATTAGCCGGAACTTGCTCAAATGATCCTCTCAAATATAAAATATTTTGTCTAACAGAATATTTTAATGGGTTGACTAAATATTGCTTTATATTACTATTTAGATTTACATTATACCAGGAGGCATTTAAATCTGTAGATGTAAGCTGCCTTTCCCATTCAGTCCATGTATAGTCACTCTTCCTAATTCTATAAAAAGAATTAAGACCGTTGACTGCATCATAAATAGTTTGTAATAGGGTATTTCCATAACTTATCACTATCATAAATGCCTTTTTGATCTCTTTAGGACCATTTAGACCAGCATTATAAATGAGATACATTCCTGTTTCTGTAATCTCATTATAGTCAGTGGTTTCACTTACCCCTTTATAAATAGGCCTACCATTGTTTTGAGTCAATTTATACAGCTGTCCATTGTTCCATTTATCTTTTTCAGCAGTTGTCGGAAGCTGAGTCCAATTGATAGATATATGGCTAGAATTGTAGTAGAAGTAATATGCATTACCTGATGTATCTATCGCAAAACCTGTTCCAACATTATTTTGTCCCACTGTCTGAATCCCTCTAATGGCAAATTGTGAAGGGCTATCCTCTATTCCACTAGGTGCATAAAATGTACAAGTCCCTTTGTCTTTAATTGAGTCAAAGATTTTTGATCCGACAGGAATATTTAGAAGATGTACTCCATCATCACCTGTAATTTTATACAGCTGCGACTCATTCCATTTCTTTTTTTCTACTTCTGAAGTATGTTGTCTAGAATCACCGATATGGAGAGTTAATTGTTCTGATATACTAGTGTCGTTATAAATCAATGTTTTCAACATATCGTTGAATAGATCAGCATGAGCTTTATCACTCGTTTCAAAAGAACGAGGAGTTGTTATATCCAATGTGTTCCCACCTTTCTACCATTACGTAAGTTGTTTCAATGAGATTGAGGAGGATTTATGATTTAATATTTTTTTAACGTTTAAGAATCTTTTGTTATCTTGTTCTAAATCGGAAATCAAAAGTGATAAATTCATTTAGATTATTGAACGACACAGACTGTTCCATCAGTCCGATTTGCTCACCCACTTCTTTTTCAGATATCCTTATCTTAGCTGTGACAAAGTGACATAAGCTCTATTTATCGTAATTGTTCTTCCAGTGTTTTTGGGTGTAATATAAAATGTTAACTTATCTCCCGCTTTAAACTTTTGTTGAAGGTATAATACACATATACTGGATGAGATGACAGGATTCCAATTACCTAAACGTTGAAATTCTGTCCCATTCACATAGCACGACAAAATGCTATCTGATCCAACAGTAATGTTATTGCTATTAAGATAAAGCCTAATAAAATACAGACCATTATTTTTCAATGTAATTTCAGCGCGCGAACGATTATATTCTCCTAAATCGTCTGATCTTGTATCACCAAAATTCAGTTTTGTCGGAACGTTTTCAACGGCTAATACAGAGGAATTATCAAGATCATACGTATCGACAAAAGAAGTATTATCCATATCCTCCTTTGTTAAAACACGTTTCCAGCCTTGCCACCCCAAATTTAAATCAAGATAGTTTGTATACATGTAATTGTTATAATCTATTGCCATAACCCACCCAAATGTCCCTTTTCCATTGCTATCTTGAGAAGTAAAATGATACATACCACGACACGATCTAGTTGTTGGGGTGTTTAATGCTTTACCTGTGACATAAAATGTACCATGGCTCGGACCTAAAGAAACAACCTTTTCAAGTAAATCTTCACCATCAGAAACAGATATAATCACCCCTCCATTATCTGCAGTGATCTTAGATAATTGCCCTTCATTCCATTTATTTCTCTCCGCGTCTGTCGGAAGCTTTGTCCAGTTAATAGCAGTATGCGCAGAATTATAATAAAAGCTATAAGCATTACCAGCAATATCTACAGCAAAGCCAGTACCAATGTTATCTTGCCCTACTGTCTGTAATCCTCTCAATGAAATATTCGCTGGGGTCGGGGAATCTTCAACTCCAGCAACTGCATAAAAAGTACACATTCCTTTCCCTTTTATCGCATCAAAGATCCTAGCATCAGCTGGAACATTAATTAATTGGCTACCATTATCTGCAGTAATCTTATAGCTCTGAGAATCATTCCATTTTTTCTTTTCTGCTTCAGACGTATGTGGATTTGTATCATAAATATGTTGATTGATTGCTTCTAATAGTCCTACATCATTGTCAAAAAAGTCTTCAACCATATTATTAAATAGGTCGGCATGGGCTTTATCAGTTGTTTTAAAAGTTCGTGGTGTCTTAATCTCCATGTTTGATCATTCTCCTTTCAAAATCTATAATCGCTTGTTTAATCTATTTTTACTTGTAATGATATATGACTTCACCTTTTACTAAACTTAAAACCCTGGGATTGGCTTTATATGAAGAAAGATGCACACATACCTTTAAATTGATCTAACGATGTGATTGAAGTGCTCCTAGTGCCTCTATACTCAAAGTAACTCCTATAAAGTAGATCGCCTGCTTTGGCTGTATTCTTCTGGAAAAATAAACACTGGGTTAATTCCTGAAGTCACTCCATTAATAAATATCATCAATCTCAAAAACAAATTCGATGTCGCCGTCTTTTTGTTTGTCTGTCATGGTGCGGATGGCGGTGAATTTGCCGGCTTCGTCGACAAGTGCTAGTTCGTTGATGACTTCTCCTGCCAGTTCTCCTTCGGCGATCGTGCAAGTGTAGCGGATTTTTGCTGGTTCCATGAAGGTAAACGAATCAATCTCTTTTTGGACTAGTTCTTTTTTGAGTTTTTGTTCAGTTCCGTCTAGTGAAATTGGTTTCCCATCCTTCGTCCCACCATTTCCAAATGCCATTTTGACGACTTTTGTGAGTTTTGTTCCTTCTGCTCTTGCCTTTGCCATTTGTTGACGTGCATATAGTGTTGTTACGGTTAATTGATCAGCCATTGTGATCCTCCTTATAGCTCTATTTTTTGAGAAGTTGCTGCTAGCATTTTTGATCCGTCCAGCGGAACAGATCCATCGAGAATCCAGTAATGATCCTTGATCAGTAAGCTGCCGCGCTGTTCAGTTTGGACATGTACTGGCAATCGGAACGTCATCTTCTTTTTGGTTTGATGTGACAGCTGGTTCTTTGTGCGTAAAGTCAGTGCCGCTTTTTGCCCTTTTTCATTTAACGCTCCAGTCATGACATAATTCATGCGATATGTGGTTTCTGACTTATGCTGAAGCGGCATTCTCATCTTCAACGAATGCCGGAAACGAGCAGGTACATCGGTTGAACCTCTTGTCCCGCTAAGATAAAACGTACCATTTAATACAAATTCACCATTCAGTAAAATCGGGATATGATCGAAAAAACCCACTCTGCTTCGCAGTGTGAGCCTCCCGTGATGATCATTTTTTTCATGTACATCGGTATGATGAAATGCAGTGAACGTATAAGCCAAATGAGCCGGCTTTAACGTTTCAAGTATTTCTACAATATATCTAGTGTTTTGCAGGTCATCTAGGTTCACACGTAAGGCGAAATGATAGCGATTGGTGGTGAGACGGATGATGGCACTTGGATTTTTGAGAAAGCGATTCACCGATTTCTCTAATGAAAGATACGTGATCGGTGGAATGTTTGACATCATATTGAGTAAGCGTGCCCTGCGAAGTTCAATGGAGTCATCTGATTCTCGCTGCACCTTCAGCATTCTTTCCCATCTATTCAATCCCCATGTCGCAGTTAAAGGGAAGAACTGATCCGTTAAATCGAAAATGGATTCATCCAATTGCTCAAACTCCGGTGCTTCTGTTTTGAGTAGATGATCTACTTCATAAATCGCTGTAAAATATGGCGGCAAGTAGTTTTTCATTTCATCCTGTTTGCTCAATAACCTTCACCTGCCTCAGACGCGGTATCTCAATGTCCTGTAACACTAAGTTTTTCGATTCCCCATTCAATAACACGTTTGCATAATCTGATACACTTTCTGAATGGTACAGAATGTCATTTAAGGCGGACATTCGAATGGTACTCTTTTCAAATGCGATTGATTTCAACAGCGCTTTGACCTTTTCTTCTATTTCTTTCTGCGCTCCTTCAAGGGTCCAGTCCATTTGAAGTTCGACGGCTACTTCTATGTCAATATCCAGCCATTTGGCGCTTTCGACGGTTGCTTTTGAACCGATAGGCGCTTGTCCTTCTCCTTCGCCTGGCACTGGGTCAATATATTCCTGTACTCTTTTAACAAGAAGATCTGATGCAACATCTAGATTGCCGTCTGTGATGACAATTTTGACCGTTCCTTCTCCATTCCAAAGCGGGAATACTTTCGCTCTGCCAACCCCTGTCACTTCCTCAGCCCATTTTTTATAATGCGCCTTGTTGGCACTGACAGCCTCCCGCCTAGCACGTATTAAGTAACGATCGTATAACGAAGCGTCATCTTCTTCCTCTTGTCCGGGTATCACCAAATCTTTCATGATAATCGATTCAAGCCCTGGGATTGTATCTAGTGAAAGCAGCGGCTGATCTGTTAATTGACCATTGCCGATCTTGCCAGGTGTCTCGCATTCTAGCGTGCCTTCTTTCGAATATTGGAAATAGACGTCTTCAATAAAAAACCGTGAACCAGCTGGGATGTTGATATCCTCCGGCTGAATAGCTGCGGACCAAATCGCTTTAGTCGCTGGTTTTCTTTCAATTCCTACTTCAGCAGCCCGCCGATCTAGAAACTCTCCTTGTGCTGTATCTGCAAAGACCAGCTCGAATACTTGATCAAGCCAAATATAGGACTGGGCTAATTCAGCGGCAGCAGGTGCCAAGGCATTCCAAATGACGCTGTTTTCTCTTTTATCTATGTCATCTGGCAATCTGTCCAGCATTCTTTCTATCAATGCTTCATACGTTTGTTCCTCAAACATCGCCCTCCATCACCTCCTCTATTTCTAATGTGCCTTCATCTGTGACAATAGCTAGCTTGACATGAAACGAGTCATTTTGCTTTGTGACCTCTAATTCTTCAATATGATCAATCCGTTCGTCGACAATCAATGCTTCCTCTAGCAGTCTCGGAATCTCCATTTCTTTGTATTCATCCGTGGCTTCTGTATCCGTCAATAGCTCCTGGATTTCAGTGCCAATGTCGTGGCTGTAGATAGGATATGCATACCGCTCTGTCCTGAGTGTCATATAAACGAATTGACGAATTGCTTCAATGCCTGAAATGGTTTCACCTGTCAGTCTGCCAGTTTCAACATCTATTCGATACGTCGTCGAGGTTTCCACCTCTTCGTCTTCTTCTGTTTCCTCGATTTCTTCCTCTGGTGAAAGTGCCACGTTCATCACCTCCCTTACAATTTGTCGATGATGTAGAAGGACTGCCCTCCTGCCATTGCGAGCACCATAATGCTGTCTCCCCTTTTCAGTTCATCATCCTCACCCTTATTTAGGCGCTTTGGCCAAATCAGTAATTCTTCCGGAATGACCAGCTTATGGTTTTCATTTAACCGGATGCTTACAGGAGAAACTGCCGTGACTTCTCCAACCACCAGATCAATTGGAGAGGCGGCATCTACAGCATTCACTGCTAATCGTTTAATCGCTTCACTTAACCTCACGCTTGATCACCCTTTGGGATGGAATTTTTCTCAACAACATCAATTGTCATGGTGTGTTTCACCCCACTGAATTCATGTTTGTCCTGATCGATCCAGTACGTTTTTTTTACGTTGATTTCAGGGATTTTCAAATAGATTGGAAGACCGCTTTGCAGTTCAGGAATGCCTAGCGCTTGGATGCTTTTGACTTCTTGTTTAACGCCTTTTTTCTCTGCCAGCCGTACTTTGGCTCTTTTTTGCAGCTGCGGCTGGTTGATTTGCCCTGTAACCGTCTCAACATGCTGTAAAATACCGTATTTATTCTGACCTGCTTTATCCTGTTCGACCACTACAATCTCTGATTTGCTCCCTTTTTTCTTATTTTTCCCTTGTTCATCTGCAGACGTACGCAGCTTGACACGAGTCGCTGTTTCTTCAATCGAGGTGCTGTACTGATAGCCAATGAGATTGACACCTGATTCAATGACCCATACGTCCTCTGGATCTGGCCAAGCTCTCAGCCCCATCTTTCCTTTAGCAGAATAGATTTGATAGTTTCTGCCGGTTTGCCGCTTTGTTTCTTTTAATGCTTTCAGAATCATGTCATATAGGCTCGTATCATTTTTAAACACTAGCGATTTTATGACATGACCGGTATTGGCGATGGAGGTCATGGGAATTTGAAAGTCAGCCCCAATCCGTCTCAAGATTTGATCTGCTCTTTGTTTTGAAAAAACATAGACATCTTGGTTTTTCACCAAATATTGAAGCATGTCGTATGCGGTAAAGGTCATTTTCCCTTCAACAGGCGTACGAGAAAACACAATGCCTCTGAACAGCTCTTTTCCTTTCCATTTAAAAAGAACCGTGTCCCCTTCTGAGACACGGTAATATGTTTGACTGCCTTGTTTAGTGATAATATTTGCCTGAATAGAGCGAGGCGCTTGATACCTTTGCCCCTGAAGTGTCACACTCTCTGTGACAAGCTCATACATGGTGCCGCTTCTGATGGCAAAAAGCTCGATCAATGCCAGCCCCCCTATTGTGGTATTTTTAACCTTTGTCCAGGGAAAATCCAATGCCCCGGCTGCTTAATATTGCGTTTGCTACGTTTAATCATCGCTAATTTATTGGCATTCCAAATACGCCGCCATTTTGTACTGTCGCCATAAAATCTGCCTGAAATGGCCCATAGCGTATCCCCTTTTTTGACGGTGTACATTTTTGGTGGTGTTTTTGATGGTCTTTTCTTTTTTGTTTGTTTTGCTTTTTTCTTTCGTTTGATTTTCCTAGGCGATGCGGTTTTGTATTCCTTTAACTCGATCGTAAATTCACGATCGCCAATATCATATGACCCTTCTTTATGGGTGAAGCTTTCAATGCTGCACGTCATATTGATTTTTGTCCCCGTTACAATCAGCCGCACAGGCTTCTTTGAACGCATCATTCGTTCTATTTTCGCTATCGCATTCTCCGGTGATGGAATGCTTTTATATTCAGCAATTGGCGAATATTTCTTAGGAAATAATGAGGTGAATGATACTTGCTTAGCCGATGGGACATCAATAAAGGTCAGTTCTCCAAAAGAAGCGACCTTTACCGTTTCATTTTGTACGTTATTTGTGATTTCAAGTTCGGATGGAAGGACAGGGAATCGCAACTTGTCCTTTCCTTGGGAAATCCACAATTGATACACTGATTTACCCATCGATCACGACCCCCTTCGTTCCTGTATGAAGCTCTACTTCCAGTTCATCTACGAGCATTTGTCTAATTTTTTCGACAAGCAATTGCTGATCTTGTCCATTATGAAAATGCTGATCCCCATTGAATTGAATGGTAATTTGCTTATTACCTGACGCTGTTGTACGACTAGAAGACTGAGCTGAGGTGACTTGCTGCATTTGTGATTCTGGTAAAGGTGCAGACGCATTTGCTGGATCATATACTTGCATCCCAAGTGCCTTGGCTGCCTGCGTTAATAAATACCTTCCGCGAATACCTCTTTCTTCAGGAATGATCCATTCGCGTTTGTTTCCTTCACCGACTCTAGCAACCTGCTCCTGAGTAATCAGTCCGCCATTTGCGTAGCCTTTATAAGGCCCGCCTCTTCTCATACTTCGTAATCCCGGTGTATTGAAGACTGTTCCATATCTGCCCTTAATGTAGTTAATGGCTGCTACGGCATTATGAATTGGGTTCCAAATGTCATTCATACCTTTGCCTTTATTGGAGTTAAACGTCGGTCCAATGGTTTGCATTAAGCCTTTAGAAGGCGTTCCCTTTTTAGCGTTGGAATCCCATAAGTTGATTGCTCTCGGATTTCCATTCGATTCATGCTGTGCAATGGTCATAAGACCTGGAAGCCAGTTCATCGATGTGCCAGTTGCCATGAGAGCTGCCATGAGCCATTGCTGAACACTAAGACCTGAAGCCCCCATACCACTGAAAGCTCCGATTAATGAACCAGCCTGATTTTCAGCAAACTTTTTCACATCCACTGAGTCCAGCCCTTTAACGACACCGATCGATGCAAATTTCCCAAGACTCATCATGACGCGTGAAGGGGAATGAATGTCTAATTCCTCTCTAAACGCCTGCTCTACTTTCTTCGCCATTTCTTTGGCAGCTTGTGTGACTTCACTTGCTTTTGAACGCATGCCGCTGTTAAAGGCATCCATCATTCCTGAGCCCCAGCCTGGTGATTCTTGTTTTGCTTGCAGGAATGGTTGTTTGATGTGCTGATCTACGTATTGGCTAGTACCAACTGATGTGGCATTTTGACCTGTGGCAAAACCATTAACTGTTCCAGAACCCCAAGTTGGTGATGCTGTCATCACTTGTTGGTATGGTGCTTTTACACGACTTTGCAAAAAGCTGTCTGTTCCTGTTGGTGTCACCTGCTGACCATTCGCAAAAGCAGCAACTGTTTGCTGACCATACTTACCTGAGTCTGTGGTCAATTGAGCAAAAGGCTGCTGAATATTCTTTTGCTTCCATTGATCAAGTGTAATCACTTTTTGATTTAATCCTTGTTCAAAATCCTTATTAAATTGCTCGCCTATGCTGGAGGCTTGAATGTTCCCATTCATCGAGACAGATCCGTCTATTGAACCGACAGAAGATGATGAAGCTACTGCTATAGGAGCTGGAGAGTTTGATATTTGATTTCCTGCCGCTCCACTTGGCATAACAGACATTCCAAGATGAGAAGCAGCCTGGGCAAGCAGCATCTTCCCGCGCCCCCGGTTATTTTGAGTTGGAATAACAAATTCGTTACCAGCTTCACCAACCCATGATAAGGTTGGCTGGGTGATATAGCCGCCTGTAGCTTTTTTGTCAGGGTCTCTTCCTAATACCTTATTCACTACTAAATTAACAGCACCGCCACCCATATCAAAAATCTTTTTAACCCAGTCAAAAGCTTTAGAAAAACCCTCACTTATGGCACCTGCTACTTTTACGATCGGTGTCTGAATATTATCTTTAAACCATTTGGATAATCCATCCCATATATCTGTCACGACTTTATAAGCTTCTTCAAACTTTTTACCGAAACTGTCTTTAATGGTTCCTACCGTATCTACAAGTGGGTTCCATACATTTTCCATAAACCAAGACGAGACAGCTCCAAAGATTGATTGTATCTTTTTCCATGCATTTGATAATGCTGTCCAAATCCCTGTAGCGACTGTAACGACTGTGCTGCTTAGCGGTGTCCAAACGTTTTCAATAAACCAGCCTGCAACTGCACTAAATGTCTCTTGAATCCATGTCCAGGCATTCACTAAACTTGACCAGATGGTCGTTGCTACCGTAACGACTGTGTCGCTTAGCGGTGTCCAAACGTTTTCGATAAACCAGCCCGCAACTGCACTAAATGTTTCTTGAATCCATGTCCAGGCATTGACTAGACTTGTCCATATGGTCGTTGCTACTGTGACAACCGTACTGCTTAATGGTGTCCAGACATTTTCTGTGAACCAACCCGCTACTGTTGACCAAACTTCGACAATTTGATTTTTGATTTCAATGGCTTTTTGGCCAATCTTTTCAAATCCGCCGCCATCAAACCATTTTCCAATTGTTTCACCGATAGATTCTCCGCCCATACTTCCAGCGATGCCGCCTACTAGACCGCCGATGGCTGTACCTACCCCTGGAACTACGCTTCCAATAGCTGCACCTGCTGCAGCACCTGCCATCCCGCCAGCGATGCCGCCTCCAGTCGTACCGATCTTTTCACCAGCATTTTCTTTGTTCATACCGATTAGATTTGTTGCACTAAGTACACTTCCTAGAATAGGTACTTTCTTTAATAACTTGCCGCTCCCTTTACCTATATTTTTCACCGCATCCCCTAATCCACTTAACCCCTTGCTACCTTTCACTAAACCCGTAAGTCCGCCAACTGAAGCTGCGATACCCGCACCTTTCTTTAGTCCACTAGGGATTTTTCCAAATAATTTACCTGCATTTGTTTTCAGTTTCCCTAATTTACTTGGAGGTCTTCTATTCATTTCGGTTCTTGTTGTGGCATTTTGGTTTGTAGATTGTCTTGGTGATTGACCATTTCTATTTTTAGTTTTAGTAGATCCTCCCCTGCTTAAACCTCTTGCACAACAGGGGCAACAACTATTGCGAAACAAGCCTTTTCCACCTCGCGGCTGAGGTTTCGTTTTGGGAGCTGGATTTGTTGGTGCTGTTGTTGGTGCTGTTGTTGGTGCTGTTGTTGGTGCTGGAGTGGCACTTTCACTTGATTGATCACTTGCACCAAAGAGACGATCTAATCCAGTCTTCACCAATTGATCTAGTTTTTCTTCAGGATTAAATTTAATCTTCTCTTTAATTCTTCCGATCACATCTTGTTTGTAATCTTCCATTTTATTTTCAACCCAAGGAAGTGCTTTTTCATCCCAAAACTTTCTAGGACTCAATTTTTCCTTCACTTTGTCTGCAACGTCACCTGCATATTTTTGAATTTCATTTAATCCTTTATTGGCAAGGTTTTGAAGCCAACTCTGTTTAGATTCATCTGTTTTCACTGATGGACTAACAGCCTCAGGCTCTTTTTTTATGTTTTGTTCTTTCACAATCGACTCAGCCTGATCTCGTTTTTTCAACTTACTCTTTGCATTGTCTTGAACAGACACTCTGATTTCGTGTTTAGACATCGTCAAGCTTTTGAGTGTCTTTTTGATTCGTTGAATTGCAGCGGTGGCTTGGTCAACCATGTTTAATCTCATATAATACGTTCTGTTCATGAGCTGAAGGATAGATTTTTTGATCGATGACATTTTACCTGACAATTGATCGTTTAGTTTAAACGTCAGCAGAATGGGGCTTGTTCCCGCTTGTTTTAAACGGTTTATGCTGGATTTAATGACATCTAGTCCTTTCGCTTGAATGGATATGACCAGATGATTTGGGAGCATATTTAACTGATTGTTTAATGCTTTTAAATCACTATAGATTCCCTGGTCCAGCCTCATGGAAAATACTGAAATTTTTCGAAGCGATAAACTGAAGTTTCTTAACTTCTTTTCATCTATTTCCAGGTTTATTTTCACTGGTTTTCTAAATGGTTTTAGCTGCTTCTCAAACGTTTGAAATCTTTTTTGAATGCGCATAAGCTTCTTCGACACTCGGTCTTCTAATTCAAATCGTGCAGTGAGTTTCGCCAATTATTTCCCTCCTTTCTTTGCTTCTTTTTCTAGCATGTCGAGTTTGTAGCTGATGAGTCCGAATAGGAATGCTTTGAACGGTCTTGGTGATTCGTATAAATCTAGGAGTTCAGATGGGGAGTAGTGAAGCTCGTGCATGGCGTAATATAAAAACACGGCTTCTTTATCCCCATCTTTTATTAGTTTTTTGCTGCTTCTTCTAAATCTTCAATTTCGTCTTCGAATCCATTGATTTCGATGGCTTTGTTTAACCAGTTCGCATATTCACCGCCAACTGACAGGACGCGTTTTGCTACTTCAACTGGATCTTGTGTGCTGTAGGCTTCCCTTAATTCCTTTGAGCGGAAATCTGGATAAATGGTCGATTCAATTGCAATTCGTGCGTAGAAGCGCTGACTGTCTAAGTCCTTTACGCGGCCTCTGCCTTTGACATTTTTGAAGGTCGTATTTTCTTTTTCCAGTTCATCAATGCGTTCAGTTGTAATGGCTTTAAAGACAAAAGGAATGACATTCCCTTTTTTATCAACAAAACGCTTAGAAATCGGTACTTTGACCTCTTCCGCTTCTACTGTTTGTCCTGGCATAAAAAATGAAAGATCAAATGTTTGTTTTTCGCTCATGTTTAAAAACTCCCTTTGTTATGTTTTTTTGAATGCAAAAAAGCACATCCATTTTTGAATGTGCTTTCCAATCTTTTCATGTATAATTTAGGTTGTACAATTGAATGGCTTGCTCAAGGGTGTCTGGCTCATCCCCGATAGGAAGGGGGTGATGCTCATGTCAACATTTCAAGCGCTTATGTTAATGCTTGCATTCGGGTCATTTATCGTTGCCCTGTTGACGTATATAGACAAAAAATAGACTCCCCTTGAGCTTTGGACGGTTGAAGGGAAAGTCTATCCTTAAAACTATCTAATTGATTAGCCAGCCCCTTGAGGGCCTCATTGTACATTGCCGGGATGTTGACGCATCCTGGCTTCTTTTTATTTTATGCAAAGTACTTTGCATGTAAACATATTTCTAAGAAACTTTTTGGGGTTACACAGTAACTCTTTTGTAGCTACTCTGTAACTATGAAAAATTATACCATATCGTTGAATAAAATAAAAATAACATATATTTTCGTCATTTGTATGCCTTTTGTTCATTAAAAGGAATTCTTCAGCTTTTCAGGAAGATCAAAGTCCTCGAACGTAAACGGAACTTCTTCTTCAAGCGCTTCTGAATCGACATCCAGTCCAGCAATTTTAGCTGAATCAAAGTTGACATCAAATAATGTCACACGCTCAGTGCCTCGGCCTGATGACTTATCGTCAATTACAGCCTGAAGAGTGAAATATGGGTCTTCCCCTTTTTTCACATAGTTGAGCATTAATTGAACGAAACGTGACGTGACTTTATAGAATGTTGCCGTTCCTGTTCCGTTTGCCCCTGTTGTTTTATGACCAGTCATTCGGCGGCCCATCACATTGACTTCTGATTTGTTTTTCTCCACGTTTGCTTCAAACGTTTTGATAAAGGCAAGCTCCTCACCTTCTAAGAAAAGACGACCTTCTTTACCTGAAATTGTATTTTGCGCTTTAAAAGCCATCTTACTTCACCTCCACATTGAAATAGAATTTTTCTGCTGCATCTACTGGTTGAACCGCTAGATCGATGATAAATCCATCACGATCTTCATTGAGACCGATCACGATATCTGTTTCTGAGTTAAAGCCTGTAATGCCGCTGCCATCTTGAAGCTGTGTGAGATACTGAGTAATCAGTGTTTTCACAAGCTGCACCCCATCATCTGATGCTGGAATGTCATTGCCATTGGCTTTGCGTAATTTAATCAGATTTTTTAATTCGAACGTCAAATCATTGTTGATCGCATCAAGCACACGAATGATTTTGTTTTTCGCCATTTGCTGGTTCTTTTCAGCTGTAAAGCTTGTCAAGGAGTTAATATCTTTTTCAACACTCACGGTACGATCTCTCGCATCAAAGGTGAACAGGAACTCCCCTTGTGATAATCGGTATTCTACTTGATCATTATCAAGGCGTTCTAATGTATCCACTGCTCCTTCGTATTCTACAAAGGTCAGTGACTGATTGAAGTTTGCACCTGCACTTGCACCTGCGACCCATGCTGTTGCTTGAGCAGGCGTTAGTTCTGTTCCATCTTCCAGCACAACACCGCTTGTCACATTGATGATGCCTTCTTGGTCAGCTGCATAGTTGGCCACAACTCCTTGCACCTTACGTCCTTGCTTATCACGTAAACGCTCGATAAATGAAGCGAAGGTCGCTCTTAATTGCTCACTATTATCGATCGGGAGAGCAATAACATCAAAGTATTCTGTTTCTGCTGCTTCTAGGAAAGCTGTATAATCTGCGACACTTGCCACACCATTTTTCCCACCGCTTAGTGCCACACCAGCCGTGATGACGGCTTCACCTTCACCAGAAAATTGAACATATTTGTTTTTCACAAGATCTTTGACATCCGTGACAACCTGCTTATCCACAATATCTGTTCCAAGATAAGTGATGACGTCACGCTTTGTGCTATCAAGTACATTTTCTGCCACTTGTACAGTGATCTCATTTCCTTTTAGACCGCCATAATTGGCTGTGACCACAAAGTTTTCTGCGATTTCAGCTTTGGCTGGCTCCCCTTCGTTTAGGCGGTAAAGCAAGACCGTTTGTGCTTTTTTCTTTGCTTCACGGAAAAGAAGAAGCGACTTGTCATCAATATTGAGTCCAACCTTTTTATTTAAGTCTTCCATATTTGAAACGGAAATAAAGGTTTTTGGTTCTCCCCAGCTCATCACAAGAGGAAGTGCCACCGTACCTCGATCGCCTAAAGTAATTCGCTGCTCTGCTGTTGTTTTAAAATTAAAGTAAATGCCAGGACGCTTTTTCTCTGTACCTGGTGTAAATGTGCCTCCGTTCATCCTTTAAACCTCCTTGGACAAAAAAGCATCAATGTGCTTTTTCGCTTCTGTTTTTGTAATTGGTTGATGTTTGATATAAAAAAGAGCACCTTCAAGGATTTCTGGTTTAACCCCAAAAAGATCCTTACTGTGCTCTTTTAAGGCTTCAAATGAAAAGCCAAATTCTTTTTCTTCGCCAGCTGTTTGAGCGGGCTCTGCTTTTTTAGTCTTGCTCACGTTTGATCACTCCATCTGAAAAGTTGATATCTTCAAGGCTTGCTTGTTTGTCTCGGTTGTACCAATAACTGCTATCCCACGTCAGGACAATCGCTGCTACGCCTTGATCTATCATTCTGGTTTCCACTCTTTTTATGCGGACATAATCATCAAGCACCTCTCCATCTTCACTCATCATCTGAATCATTTGACGATCAGCAAGCAATGCATCAACAATTGTTTCTGCCGCGTCATGCGCTTTTTCTGTATCCATATGAAACACTTTCACTTGCAGCGAATAAGATTTCATAAACGTAGATACCGTATCTGGACCGCTGATGACTGTTACGGGCGGCACATAAACGGATGGCACTTGAAAACGCTCTGGCAAAAGTCGATCATACATTGTCACAGGAAAGTGTGTGTAAATATAATGAATGATTGCCCCGACTTCTTGATTCATTTCATCACCTCCCAAAATGTCGATCGAACCAGCTTTGAAGCTTTCGATCCAGCGACTGTTCAAACATTTGCTCATAGAGCATGACAGCATGATCCCAGTAGCCATTTCCATCTATCCATTGAGAGGCAAGCATCATTCCTGTCTTTGCATTCGGATCATATTCAAAGCGGCTGCCAGCCCATCTGCCAGGCACCCATCTTCGCTCTCCACTTGAAGAAGTAGCATGTCCGTCATTGACATAGGAGGCATATTCAAGCTGCGTTCCCACTTCAAGCGTGAGACCACCTTTTGACATAAGAAAATGATTCTCCTTGTCTCCTTGCGTAAAGGAGCTTAGAAGCCGGCCTGTATCGACAGCATTCTCCTTGATTAGCTCATCCTGAATGATGTCCAAAAGTTCTAGGCCCATGTCTTGTAGCCAATCTTGATATTTTGCCTTTAAGCCGCCGTCACACGCTGTTTGCAGCTGTGAAAGCAGCCGGTCAAGTCCATCAATTTTCATAGATTTTCCTTCCTGACTGCCATCACTTCAATGTGATGATTTTTCACTATTTTGGGCTGCTGCAACTTAAGTGAGACGCCGTTCCACACCATTTTGTCATGCAGGCGAATATCACTTGCTAAAGGGAAATGGACAAGATAGGACTGATAAATAACTGTATTCGGCTCTTCTTGCACAAGTGACTGATTCTTTTCTATGACATAACAAGCCAGATCTGTCAGGCTGGGAGCATCAGGATAGGAAAGAGTCATTTGTAAGTCATCAGCTGGAACCCCGAATTTTCCTCGGGAAGCCTCCTGATGTTCAAGGTGAAAAAGATCACAGCGGTCTGTTAATAAAGAGTGATAACTCATAATGATCTCGCCTTTAATTTGGTACTGCCGCCAGTTAATGATGGTTCAATGTAATCGACAAGCAGGGCATATACATAAGGTTTGCCTTTCACTTGATCAGCTGCCTTCGCATATGAATAATCACCCATTTTTTCTGACGTAAAGCCTTTCATCATAGATTCGTCATCATTCAGCATGGCAAAATATTGGGCCATTTTTAATAATGCGATTCTTGCTTTTTCAGGAAGGGGCTGATATTTTTCGCTTGAGAAATCATGACCTACGATCTGAAATACCGCAGCTTCGGCTTCGATAATATCTGCTGTCAGTCTTTCTACAGATCGATTTTTCACACGCTCAAATACAGAATAGGCTTGTACTTCTTCAGGAGAAATAATCATGGCCTGCCGTCACCTACTCTTTCACTTTCATCACTTTTGCTACAGCATCCTCTTCCTCAAATTTGCTGTCTAGCTTCGCTGTCAGGACAATAATAAATTTACGGCTGCGAATATCTTTTTCTACTTCAATTCGAATATTACGAGAAAAACCTACGATAATATTTTTAGGGTGTGTCAGCAAAATATCTGATACGTCTGTTCCCGTTTCGTCATATGGCTGCATATTGGCAAGACCTTTGACCGGCACACCGAATGCAGAAGAAAGTCCGCCTTGAATGACCGCATCTCCGAGATTTGTCTGACGGTTTGCTACTTGATCCTTCCACTCAACCTCTAAACTTGGGGATGTGTAGAAACGGAAATCCTGAGGTACACGTAAATATTTTGACGGCATCGCTTTATAGGCTTGTTTAAACATTTGGCGGCTAATTTCCGCTCCATTTGCATCAACAATATGAGATACTGCTTGTTTTCTCACGCCATCCATTTGGGCTAAAAATGGATCTGATGAAGTCGTATCCCCATTGACGATAAGCTCTTCAATATCGACCGCCGCTCGTTCAGCCAGCATTTGCATAATCGTCTGCTGGATTCCGTCTTTTTCAATATTGTTTTCAATGCTGTCGTAGGTCATGTGAATCTCTGCAATGACCTCTTTCGCATTTAGCTGGACAGTGCTTGTCGCTGGGACAACACGGTCTTTTGCATCAAGCGCTTGGCCTTCTTCTGCTGGGCGCAAAATACGCTGGCCAAAGCCGATTTTTTCGATTTTTTGTGAATCACTTTCCATCGGAATGATGCGTGCATCATTTAAAACGGTTGGTGTGTTTTGCATCATTCTAATGAATGTGTTGGATTGGGTTGCGTTCATGAGACCGCCGGTTTTTAAGCTGGCAAGTGTCATTTCAGCCTTGCGAATCAACTCTTGATTTCTCACACTGTTTCCTCCTTATTTAGGCTTATAGTAAGCCATCCCATATGGGTGTTGTCGTGTCGTTTTGTGTATCGTGGATTGTTTGTTTTGACATGCCCCGCGCCTTTTCAAGCATGTGAATTCGTTCTGAAATAGGCAAAAGCTGCTGCTCAAGCACTTCCTGCACCGCTGCTTTTTCTCTGCTGGCTGATTTCTCTAAGGAAGAGAGCTGCTGACGAATCGGTGCAACGACTTGCTCGAGCACTTTTTGGACAGGTTCTTCCCCGGTTTGATCTGTTTCTTGTTGTTCAGCCTGCTGTAAGACGTTTTCGATGGCCTTTTTTGCTTTTTCGAGCTCTCGTACTTGATCTGTCGTCAAAGCAGCATCTTCCTTTTGTACGGCGGCTGGCCTTTCACCAATCGTTTGAAGTACATCCTCTGTCTTCAGGATGTCCTGCATGATTGGAATGAGCTGTTCTAAGGCAGCTCTTACATCCGCCTCATCACCATCACTTGACTGTAAGGTTTCCAGCAGATGGTCTAAAACGTTCCAAAATGGTTGTGACATGTTTGCACCTTCCTCTTTTAAAAAGAAATTTTTCAGCAAAGAAAAAAGCCCTCTCTCATTCGTGCCTTGAGATAGAAGCTGATCTTGTTCTTCTATGGCGACGATGTCCGCCGTTCCAGCCATTGAATAGCCTGTAATGTGGCCCTTCTGAATTTGATCCCAAATCTCTTGGGAAGCCTTTGTCACAAGCACCCAAGACCCTTTTCGAATCAGCTCCCCGCCTACCTCTACATCAGCCGGAGCAATATACGATTCAACCACTTCGCCAACACCATCCTGAAAATCATGCTGCTTGTCAATATGACGGGCATCCTTCATAAAGCCGTGTGCCGCTCTTTCAATTTCCTTGGCTGTCATAAAGTCTTGATGTGCATCAGGCGTATTCGGTTCATACACGACACCGTACACGAGGCGATGAGCATCTTCAGCCTTTGTTAGGACACTGACCTCCTTTTGAAAGTCAGGCCGCTTTTTCTTTGCTTTCATCAAAAAGAATTTCTTCTTGTTCGCTGCTTTGTCCACGTAGGAAACATGCGTAATTTTAGCGTTTTTTAGTTCTCTTGGCATATGTTCACCCCCTTTCAAAAAAGTGCACGCGCTTCTGTTTATTTCGTCAGCTGGTCCGGCTCTGGTTGAGGCTTTTCTTCAGCTGATTTCATGCGGCTTTCTAAAGGTCGGTGATATAGTTCCTCAGGCCATTCCTCTAGCGTTTTTCCGAGAATTCTTCCTGCTAGATCGCGCAAATCGTTAGGTGACACTGCCCCAGCCTGAATAAATGGCGTCAGTACCTTGGCAATCTCTAATGGGTCTCTAAAATCAGGACCATTTAATAGAAAACGGACATGCCAAATATCAAGATCCGGCAGGAAAAGAGTATTGAGTTTTCCTGTGATGAGATGCCGTTCCGGCTGAAATACCTGCTCTTCTGTTGTTTTACGCGCCGTATCTGCTGTTGCTTTGTTATAGTCTTGAGACTCACCTGTATAAATTGGCGGCAGGCGAAACGCAGAGCGGATTTTGTTTCTTGTTTTTTCATCGTATTCTAAAAAGAGCGCATCTTCTTGCAGGATCTCGGCTAGAGATTTGAAGTTTACTTTGACATTTGAGACATCTTCTTCTCCCGTTAACCCTTTTTCTGTCGGTAAACCTTCAACTTCAAGCAATAGAAATTTATGTGCATGATCAGATCCTTCAATATCGTCCATATAATCTTGAAGCTGCTGATAAGAGGATTCTGACAGCATGCCATTTTCGACAATGATGGCACCTGGTACATGCCGCCCTTGTTTAAAATAAAGATAGTTCAGCTCCTCTGCCTTGCGAGCACCGTACATATTGACGATGTTGCCAATCCAGCGGGGAATCCCATATGTTCCACTGCCAATTTTAAAATGAATCACTTCTGTTGCGCGAAGCGGCTCTGGTGTGGTGTCATCGTATTTGCCTGTTTCACAGTGCAAAATGCGCGGATCACCATACTCCTTGAAGAAGACTTTCTTTTCGTTGATTACCTGTACATATTTACGGAATCGTTTCTTTCGATTCATTGTCTTCATTTCGCCATTTTCGGTGTACCTGAATTCGACGTCGACTGGCTCACTAAGCTTGCAAATGCGGATATGAAGCGCATCTAAATACTCGATTCCGGCCGGCTTTCCTTGTCCATCTCTCAGCACCTCTAAAAAACCATTGCCCGTTTTCTCTCGGTCTTCGAGGACATAGCCAAGAATCACATCAGCGGACTCATCATAGTTCATGTACTTCGTAAACTCTTCAAGTCTTGTCCATTCCTTTTCTGCAGCCTTCTTTTTTGCCGGTTTTACACCTTCTGCATTAAAGTCAAAAGCGTATTCTACCCCAAACCCAAAACCTAAAATATTGGTTTTGTACGCATCAATACATTGCTGAAGAATGGTTGAATATTCTGCCATGCTTTTTAATTCATTGATGTTGTAAGGAGGGGGAACAATGTCATCTTTTTCATAGGAAAATTCATCTGCATACATTTGTTTTGTATGATCAGACATGTTTGCCTTCATAATCGTTGCTTTCAATTGTTTCATTGTATGGACCTCCTCTCTCTGTTTGGACGGACACGCTCTGAGGCGGTCTGTTTCAAATCCGTCACTTCATAATCATCCAGCGCATACCAGATCGCTGATAATGTGTGCGGATCGATTTGAAATGTATCTTCCTCTAAACGTCCATCCTTATCTGCCTTATAGGTCAGTGATTGAAGTTCATAGATTGTATACGGACAAGCATCAGAGCAAATGATTTTCTTAAACCGTTTGATCTTTTTCGTATACTGCAAACGCGAGCCTTGGAACTTATGTGCTGCCACCATCTGAAATCCACGCTGCCGAAAATAGTGAATGGTTTTAGGCTCTGCTGCATCGGCTTTGATGAGTTCCTTTGATTCAATGAACTCTTTTAGGTCAACAGCTGTTTCATCATCTGTTTTCCCGCGGTCGTAATATTCCCAGTAAATATATAAGTACTTTTTTTCATGGTCGACGGCTAATCGAATGAGCGCATTGTATGATTCAACAAATCCAAAATCCATGCCTGCTCGTTTTAGCGGCCGGTCAATCTGCTGAATTGCTTCTAATACATCAGAATGATTTCTTACCTCAAATTGAGGAAAAACCTTTGTTCCATTGATGCCGAAATAGCCCTTCCTCGCAATTCGATAGAGGTCTGGGTCGTATTCTTTTAGCTCATCCAGCTGCTCCACATAGCTTTTAGGGAGAAATAGGTTATCTTCCGCTGTGGAGTGATGATAGTACGTATCCTTGATCACAACGGTGCGTTTTTTGTATAAGGTTTCGTCATCTAGGACAAATCGCTTCAGCTGTTCATCTCGAAAGAAATGTCTGTACGTCCAATTATCTTGACCAACAGGATTGGTCGATAACATCATATAAAGCGGTAAGGACGGATGCCTCAATCTTCCAAGCAGCTCTTTAAAGCCTTCATAAGAAACCTCTGAACACTCCTCAATCCAAATGATCGAGATGTTGTTGATTGATTTCAATTTCTCAGGCTTGTCCAGCCCTTTGAATAAGATGCTGCTGCCATTTCGAAACGTCAAGGCAAGCGGCGAACTGCGGCACTTCACCACATGATCGATGTCAAGATCGCTGACGATCTCTTGTAATAGAGAAAATGTTGATTCACGGTGCGTATCATATACTTCTCGAATGACAAGTGCTGTCCGTTTTTCTTCCAGCAGCTTTAAAATGAGTTTTAACGCAATGTGATAGCTTTTGGAGGAGCCGTAGCCGCCTACTAAAAATTGAAACTTCTGATTCCAATCGAATAGAAAATGTTCAAAGTGAGGATTGACTTCTTTTTCAATCAATGGCGTCATGAGTTATCCTCTTTTCGCTTGATCATGATGTGAAGATCTTCCTCTTTTTCTTCGCGCACTGCTTTTTTTGTTTTTTCGATGGTCAGTTCAATTTGCTTTAGCCTTAATCTTCGTTCATCCTTCGCATGTGCGAGCTCTTCAAACTGTTTAATGAGACGCCTGAGCTCTCCCATTGCACGGGATTGGGCATTTAAAAAGGTGGCATGCCGATCCCATGAAAATTGAAACGAATATTCTTCTGTGCTGATTTCTTGTTCTGGCTGAATGCCTTCTACTGTTTCTTCTAATGAAGAAGGCATGTATGCCGCCTTTTTCAGCTCTTTGATCATGTCATCTTGATCTGACACATACATGATGCGCTGCGCCCGAATAATGGCAGCATATTGAATTTGAATTTGATCCCAGATTAAATCAAGCGATGTACGCCCGCCCATTTTCTCCATGATTTCAATTGTTTCATCTGAAAGAAACTGATTGAAGATCGAGTGTGCCTGCTTTGACGAACCTTTTTGCCTTTGCCATCCGTATCGTCTTTTCCATGATTTCACGGTATGGATCGAGACATTGTAATGATCAGCAATTTGCTGGTACGTCATCCCTTTCATATAATCTTGCTTGGCTCCTATCCGTTTATCTTTCATTTACATTCACCTGCCGCCTCCTTTTAATTCGAACGATTTCCTGTGAAGGAATCATTTGTTTAGGGCTAGCAAACATCCGTTTGGTCTTTCTAACTATAGGTGGCAACTGTAAGACAAGTGCTGCTCCATTTATTTTGTAAAAGAAAAAACGCCTATTCAGCTGCTTCGAATAGGCGTTCTTGTACTTTTTTGGACATCTTTGTCCGAGCTCTCTCCATATGTTTTTGGACAGTTCCTTTTTTCACATCCAGCATAACCGCAATCTCGCTAAACGATAATCCTTGTGTTGTGTGCATGAAGAATACGTCCTTTTCTCGATCCGTTAAAACGGACAAGGCTTCGTCAATTCGTCTTTTGTCCCGCTCGCTGACATCTCTTTCATTCTCTTGGATGAGGGTATATTCATGTGATAAAGCCTCTAACACTTCTGGATTTGCTAGGATGGTGCGCTGATAGACTGAACGTCTATCTAATCCTCTGCGTGCGCCTGGCTGTCTGCCAATTTGAAGCCATTCCACGACGTATTCGAGATCGCTGACCATACTGGCGATAATTTTTTTATCATGCTTCTCTTGATCTGACAGCTGTTTCTCTTCTTTTTCTCTATATGGTTCATATCTTTTTCTAGCATCCTTTAATGCTCGTTTGTATTCGATGAGTAAATCTTGCATATTGGCTCTCTCCCTTTTTTAAGAAAATAAAAAACGGACACCAATCAGTCCCCTTTTCATAGGGTCTTGATCAGTGTCCGCAGGCTTTCCGTCTTGGACGTATTATGTTGTGTTGTGATCTAGCTGATTTTAAAACCAATCTCGTGATCTACTCTTGCAAAGTGACCTTTTGCCGTTTGAATAATGGTTTTTCCATGTTCAGGTACATCCAACTTATAAGCCGTTCCTACATTCCCATCTAATACGATGACTTGAATTTTTCCTGTTTCCATCTCACCGACAAATGTCTGGTTTTCTTGAATGAATAATTGTTTTGGCTCGTTCATATGCTTGTCTCCTTATTTGGTGAGGATTTCGTGCCATCACCTATCGTATTTAAAATGATTTCAATTCTTGGACGCATACTATAAAACTGGGAAACTCTTAAATCGACAATCTGTAGAGGGACCTTATCCGCAATAGAATGAAGTGCTTCTTGAATATGTTGTAGTCTTGGCTGAAAGATGCTGACGTGCACCGGGCGTATCAAACCTTTTTCTGCGTATGTACGCTTGTTTTGACAGTCAGCTATGTCAAGCGGCATGTCGTCAAATAAGCGAATCTCGAGTGATAGTGCGCCTTTTATTTTATGCGGGCATTGTGCTTTTGCAGCTGCTCGTATTCTTTTTATCAATGTATCTTTTGTTAAAAACTCTGCCTCAATGATAAAATGGATGACCATGTTAGAATCTCCCGTCATCCTTTTCAAACTGACGGATGTCTTGTTCGTTTTTACTCGCTTTGAGCAAGCATTTGAGGATTGTCATAATTTGCTTCCATCGTTTCACGTCGCCTTGATTCCTCCTTTTTTGCTTCAGCGATCTTTGCCGCCAAGAGGTTCATGTATGTTTGCTTATCTTCTACCGTGGCAAAAACAAACACCGGTTTCTGATGATGAAAGGTGATCCAGCCGCCAGCTTGGACTAAACAAAGCTGCGCTTCCTTTCTGGCATCAAACGTCATCTGATGTTTCATCTTCTTCAAATCCCTCCAGACTGTCCTCAATCTCTGTTTGATATCCATAACGTTTCATGTCATATGACCAGTAGCTTTTTGGATATCCAAAGTCATTCATCTGCGCTACCATTGGATGTTCAATATTCATTCTCTCCGTCTCCCCTTTTCTAAGAAATGGTCTTCCTTTAGAGAATTACTCATTTCGTGTAACTTTTGGTCAAAAAAAGCTCTTGAACACCCCTATTCAGCAGATCTGCAATATGCTTTGCGATTTCTAAGCTAGGCTTCGTTCTGCCCATTTCTATATTTGCATAGCCGCTCGTGTACTTATATCCTAATTTTTTCGCCATATAGGTTTGTGTTTTTCCTTGTAAAATGCGTTCTTCTCGTAAATGTTCAAGTTTCATCTTTCCACCTCTTACTCAATATGTGTAAGTTATATTCATTATGATAATATACACGAAACGAGTAAGTCAATCATTTTTTATTCTTTTTGTGTAATTATTTATCTTTTCCGTGTAATTCATGATAAAATTTACTCATAACATGAAAAAAGGTGTTTCCAATGGATAATTTGACTGGAAAGATTTTAACTGAATTAAGAGAGAAGCATGGATGGAGCAAGTCAACGGTTGCTAAAAAACTCGGATTAAAGGCGATGTCCACCTATGCAAATTGGGAATATGGCTTGAGAAAGCCCGACGGTGAGATGATTGTGAAAATCGCCGAGTTATATGGGGTCTCAACGGATTATCTTCTCACAGGTAAGGACAAAGGCGGAACTGATGCCGACCTTGCAGACGATCCTGATTTGCAAATTGCGTTTAAGGCTGCCTCCGATTTTTCCGAAGAAGCACGAAGACAAACCATCGATTTTATTCACTACATTAGAGAAAAAGAGAAGCAAAAAGGCCGTCAGCCAAAACAGCGAGACGACGATTGATGATCTCTTTTCATAAAGCTTTACATTGCTGGGATGAGCCCAGCTTTTTTTTATCCCTCTTTTTCCCCTAAAAAAGAGAAGGCATATGAATAATATATGACAATTTTTACCATAAATACTCTTTTTTTACATAATTTTATTGACATATAATTCTATTATTATTAATATATGTATATACCAAAAAAAGGAGTGTTACCGATGAAAAAATTAATGAAAGCTTGTACATTGTCTTTAGCTGCTTTAGGTGCTCTTACGTTCTTCCAAACTGAAGGTGCTCATGCAGCTGCACAGCCAAAAGAACCAGTCATAGCAAAAGCTCCTATTATGAATAAAGTAATTACGTTGACCCGTACGCTTCCTGTAGGTTCTTCGATCGCCGTCTCTCTTCCAGCAAGCCAAATTACTGTGACGGGCGCAACTTATGCGATTCAATTAGATCAAACAGCTCCAAACTTCACTTGGATTCGTGCCGTACAACGCGGTTCAGTGACGGTTTCTTACTATAATTCACTTGGAGAACGTGTGATTAACTATATTACTGTTCGATAAGCCATATTGCTTTACATATGAAAAGGCGATGACTTCATGATCATCGCCTTTTTGTGTGTCTACATGTATATTCATAGACTTCATTTATCCAATGCTTGCCAACGACCATCTCTTATGTTAACTTTTAATAAAAATAAGTTAACATAATGAGAGGAGCTTATGATGGGAAAACAAATATCTTTGTCTTGGGAAGCGATGGCGGAGAAAGCGCTGAAAAATGAACGGATCACGCTGCAAGAAGGTCTAGACATTCTTGCAGCTGACGATAAAGAATTATTATCTATGATGCATGCAGCCTATCAAGTACGATTTCATTTTTTTCAAAACAAGGTGAAATTAAATATGATTTTTAACGCAAAAAGCGGTTATTGTCCTGAAAACTGTGGTTATTGTTCACAGTCGATCATTTCAAAAGCACCGGTTGAACGATATACAATGCTTGATCAAAAAACGATTGTGGCTGGCGCGCGTGAGGCGCTCAAGAGAAAAGCGGGGACTTATTGTATTGTCGCAAGCGGCAGAGCACCTTCTCACAGAGAGTTAGATGAGGTGACGGCAGCAGTAAAAGAGATCACTGAGACCATGCCTTTGAAGGTGTGTGCATGTCTTGGGTTATTAAATGAAGACAAAGCGAGGCGGCTGAAGGAAGCAGGGGTTCATCGGTATAATCACAATATCAATACACATCAAGATCATCATGCTCACATTACGACAACTCATACATATCATGATCGTTTGTCGACCCTTGAGGAGGTCAAACAGTCGGGCATGTCACCTTGCTCAGGGGTTATTATTGGGATGGGTGAAACCAACCAGCAAATTGTTGAAATGGCTTTTGCGCTCAGAGCCCTTGATGCGGATTCCATTCCAGTCAACTTTCTTCATGCAATCGAGGGAACACCGCTTGAGCATCAAGAACGAACACATCCGATCAAAGCATTGAAAGTGTTGGCGCTCATGAGGTTTGTCAATCCAACCAAGGAAATTCGAGTATCTGGAGGCAGAGAGTTCAATTTACGGACGCTTCAGCCGCTTGCCCTTTATGCGGCAAATTCCATTTTCGTAGGCGATTATTTAACAACAAAAGGCCAGCAAGTCCAAACGGATCATCACATCATTGAAGATTTAGGTTTTGACATAGAAGAATGTGCGTTATAAAAAAAGTCTGCCGGTGAATCGGCAGACTTTTGGCAATAAGATTAGAATCTTTTATGGAAATCGACAGTGCCGCTTCCTTCCTCACGGTCAAAGCTGCCAACAAATGTCCAGTTAATATAGCCGCCGTCACCATTGTTGACGAACGTACCATCTTCAAATACCCAAATACCAAACGTAATACCATCATATTCAACACTATCATAGTAGACAACATTGTTCAGTCCGCTAAAGTCATGATCTTGGCTTAAGTTTTGGACAACTACGTTATAGTTTTGACCTGCTTCATAGAAGGCACTGTACGCCGCATTTTTTACAAATCCATCACGATTTTGAGATGATTTTACTGCTTGTTCAATTTTATCGGCAATGGCTACTGGATCAATAGAGACACTTCCATCAACACCTGTTGTCGTCGCAGCTTCAGCCGTTTGACCAAAAGTCGTAAGAGATAGAGGGGCAGCAACCATTGACGTAGCAATCATAGAACTAACAACAAATTTGCTTGTTTTTCTCATTATTTCTAACTCCTCCTTTAATTGGTATGTTTATGTACTACCCCTTCCTCTGTCTCTTAAACACTAAATTATGAAAAAACTTCTTTTTCTACCAATTAAGAGGGTGATTTTACTGTTTAAAAGAGCTGAAACAACAAAAAAACTACTCTTTTATAAGAGTAGTTTCAGATTGTTGACAAAGGGCTAAAATGATCTTTATTTTAGCCCTTTGTCTTCTTTTCAGCTCAGCGTGTTTGAAAACCTTTGCAGTCTAGGAAGGACGAGCACCGGAGCGGAGCACATTCGTGAGCACCGGCGCGCAGACCTGACAACGAATGCGAAGGTTTGTCTACACGCTGAAACTACTCTTTTATAAGAGTAGTTTACAGCATTACATGAACAGGATAAATAAAATCACACCTAGGATAATTCGGTATATCGCAAAAGGCACAAGTTTGATTTTATTGATCAGTTTTAGGAAGAATCGAACAACAAAGAGAGCCACAACAAATGCACTCACAAAGCCGACGATAAAGAATGGCAGCATGTCTGTTGTTAAATATTCGGAATTTTTCACAAGTGTTAAGAAGCTTGCGCCTGCCATAATCGGCATCGCCATGATAAATGTAAAATCAGCTGCAGCACGGTGATTCAAACCAAGAATAACCCCGCCTGCAATCGTCGAACCTGAGCGAGAGAAGCCTGGCCATAATGCCAAACATTGAAACAGTCCGATATAAAGCGCCTGTTTGTACGTCATGTTATCGACAGAGCTTGTTTCTGTTTTACGTTTATTGATCCAGTCAGCGACAAGCATCAGCACTGCGCCTAAAATCAAACCGACAGCGACTGTTCTCACGTCAAACAAGTATTTATCAATATAGTCTTCAAATAAGAATCCTAAAATGACGGCTGGGACGAGTCCTACTGCAATTTGAGCAATAGTCAGCTTATGCCCGCTGCGCTTTTGTTCTTCGGTGATATTTTTCTTTAAGCCTAACAAGTTCAAAATACGATCCTTGAACACAATCATGACAGCTAAAATAGAACCTAACTGAATCACGACTTTAAATGTGTTTGCCGCCTCTGGCGTAATGATTTCCTTTGATTTTAACCATAGATCATCGACTATGATCATGTGACCTGTAGATGAGACAGGTGCATACTCTGTTAATCCTTCGACAATTCCTAAAACCAGTGCCACGAATAAATCCCATAGATTCATGATTTTCTTTCCTTTCAATTCTGATCTTTTGAACAGGCCAACCATCTATGTCCACATAAAGACAAGCTTTCTTCATCGAAAGCTCGTCTTTATGATACTATATTTTTTTCAAAAAAAGATTATGACATTAAACCTTTTCTTCTTTGTACAAATTGGATCGCATTTTGAACCAATCAAACAAGTGGGTCGTGATGACCTTCAGGACGGCATATGTTGGAATCGCGACAATGATGCCGACTACGCTGAACAATTTACCTGCTGTTAATAGAACAAAAATAATCGTGATCGGATGGATATGAAGGTTTTTCCCCATGACCTGAGGTGAAATAAATTTCCCTTCAATGAGCTGAACCACTGTCCAGACAATGATGAGTTTTAAAAGCATCACTGGTGATGTCACAAGCGCAATCACAATCGCTGGTGTAATCGCAATCGTTGGACCAAGGTAAGGCACCACACTTGTACATGCCGCAATGATCGCCAGCAGCAACGCATAGTCAAGTCCAATAATCAGATAACCGATTAAAAGAAGAACACCAATACAGAAGCTGACAATGATCTGTCCGAGAATATAAGAGCTCAGGCGATGGTTCATTTCGTGAAGCACGATATGTGTATGATCTCTAAACTTATTCGGAATAAATTTCAGGAAATAGTCAGGCAATTTTTTACCGTCTTTTAATAAATAAAACAGAATGAACGGAACGGTCACGATCGAAATGATGATTTCGGTGAGCGCCCCTAAGAAAGTCCCTACACCGGTAAAGGTGCTTTCCAAAATCTTCGTCGCTTGACTTGACGCTTTACTCACCAATTCAGAGACGTTAAAATTCATCGCTTTCTGCGCTTGATTAATAAAGTTGCTTCCCGTTAGTTGGCGAATCTGTTCTTCTACCGTATCAACATATTTCGGAAGGTTATGAAACAGACTCATCGTTTGTGCTTGTAAAAAAGGAATAATAGACACAATGGTCACTGTAATGATACCAATAATGACAATATATAAAAGCAAAATTGAAAAGATCCGTTTGACTCTAAACCTCTCTAACAAGTTGACAATCGGATTTAATAAATAATACACGACCCCCGTTAAAATAATCGGTAAGGCTATGGTTTTGACGAGTACAATGAGCGGTGTGAAAATAAAAGATGTTTTCATGAAAACAAGGATATTCAATCCGATTAATAGCAGGACGAGTAAAAAGAGAACAAACTTGTTATCAAGAAAAAATTTTCTAAATCGACTGCTCCACATTTGCATAGAATTCATATCGTTCCTCCAAACTCGGGCTATTTTATTAATAAATTGTACACTATCTGATCATGATATGGTGGTCATTGTTTCAGCTTTTTTTCCCATTTCGCAATGGACATCGCCCATATAATGAGAATCGGCTGTCCAATAAGCCTTATCCATAGCAAGGCCTGATCTGTGCTTTTTTGACCTGGAAATGGAATTCCCTCTCGTGCAGCAAATAAGTTTGCAGGGAAAATGAGTACAAGATAGACAGCCATGATTTTTGCTGCTGCAATCCTGACATTTGGCAAAAGCAGCAAGACAGCCAGCAGCCATTCAAGGCATGCAGTCGCATAGACTATCACATATGGAAATGGCCAGCCTGGCATCATACGGGCAAAGCCGCTCGGCTCTATCACATGAAAAATACCGGCTGCTATGAATAAAAGCGCAAAGACGTATGTACTTCCTATATGCAGGGTGCGCTTCATGTTCGTTTCCTCCTCTCCCTTCTATCAGAGTATTACCCGAATGAAGGAAGAAACTACCCACTTTTCGTACATTTATATCCTTTATGTAAGACGCATCAGACTATATAAAGGTTTCATCCGCTCTTCAATAAAAAGAATGTTCTTTCATACAAACGCTTTCAAAGGATGTATAATCAGAGAAAAGCAGAAGGAGGGAATGACATGATTCGATTTGCTGTCATCGGAACGAACTGGATTACAGATCGATTCTTACAGGCCGGTGAAGGAGCAGCTGATTTTACATGTACAGCCGTCTATTCACGGTCCGCTGAAAAAGGCCAGGCATTTGCCGAAAAATACGGGATTGATACAGTTTTTACGAACTTACATCAAATGGCGGAAAGTGATGCGTTTGATGCCGTGTATATTGCAAGTCCAAATGCCCTTCATAAGGAGCAGGCCATGTTGATGATGGAGCACCAAAAGCACGTTTTATGCGAAAAACCATTCGCCTCTCACCGAAAAGAAGTGGAAGAGATGATTGCTGCAGCGAAAAAACATCAAGTGTGTTTAATGGAAGCGATGAAAACGACATTTCTGCCAAACTTTCTGCAAATTAAACAGCATCTTGATCAGCTCGGGCCCATTCGGCAAGTGGTCGCTCATTACTGTAAATATTCCTCAAGATACGATGCTTACCGAAATGGCGAGATTCCAAATGCTTTTAAGCCTGAATTATCGAATGGTTCTTTAATGGATATCGGTGTGTATCTTGTCTACCCGGCGATCTATTTATTTGGTCTGCCGAATCAAATCACCGCGAGAGGCTATAAGCTTTCTTCTGGTGTAGATGGGAGCGGCTCTGTCCTTTTACAATATGACGGGCATCAAGCACTCCTTTTCCATTCTAAAATTTCAACGTCTCATTTATCTGCGGAAATTCAAGGAGAGGACGCCACGATGGTGATTGATCAATTCCACCGTCCTTCGCGTATCACGATCCACGATCGTCAAGGACATCAAACCGATATCTCTCTCAAAGATGATCAGCCAGCCATGTATTATGAAATCTGTCATTTTATTGAGTGTATTCAGCAAGGAATGGGTCAGTCTCCAGTCAATACATTTGCCTTATCTGTTCAAACCATGTCCGTCATGGACGAGGCGAGAAAACAAATGGGCGTGATGTATCCTGCCGATAGACAAAATGAATGGGGCATGAAATGATAAACAAAGGGCGAACATGATGTGTCTGTTCGCCCTTTGTTTTTTGTTTCAGATCCTTTGTTTATGTTGCCGCTAACACATCCGCAAATGCTTTCACATATGGAGGGAGATCCGGCGGACGTCTGCTCGAGACGAGGTGGCCATCTGTGACGACTGCTTCATCAAACCAGTCCGCTCCAGCATTTGTCATATCATCTTTAATACCAGGTGTACTTGTTACTTTTTTGCCTTGCAGGATTCCTGCTGAAATCAGCACCCAGCCAGCGTGGCAAATTTGCCCGATTGGTTTTGCCTTTGCATCAAATGAACGAACGATGTTTAACACTTCTGGATAACGGCGCAGTTTATCTGGTGCCCATCCACCAGGGACAAGCACAGCATCATATTCATCCGCTTGAATGGAATAAAAATCTGCATCAGATACAGCCGGCACACCGTATTTTCCGATGTACTCATGATTTGCTTTTTCTCCTACAAGATGCACAGTTGCCCCTTCTTCTCTTAAACGCAGAACCGGATACCATAGCTCTAAATCTTCAAAATCATCACTGACAAACGCAATGACCTTCTTATCTGATAAACGCATAACATCTCTCCTATTCTTTCGATTTCCTCTATTGTACGAGATGACCTCTTAAAAAGAAAAGCGGTTCCCCTTGAGGAGAACCACTTGATCTTATTCGCTGATCTTGAATTTTTTAATTAAATCACGTAATTCTTCCGCCATTTGGGAAAGAGTCGTAGATGAAGAACTAATCTCTTCCATAGAAGCAAGCTGTTCTTCAGCAGATGCGGCGATATCTTGGATGCTTGCTGAACTCTCTCGTGATACATCTGCAATTTCATTCACCGCTTTAGAAATTTGCTCTGATCCTTTTGAAAGCTCGCGTACTGTTGTATTCATTTCATTGATTCTTGTTGCGATTTCCGCTGTTTGCAGATTAATTTGTGAGAAGCTTTCTTTCGTTTGATCTGTAATGGAAAGACCATTCTTCACTTCTTCATTCACTGATTTGAACATATTTTGAGATGTTTCGATTTCAGATACGATTTCTTTCACAAGCTTTTCAATCTCTTTTGCTGAATCCGATGATTGAACTGCAAGTTTACGCACTTCTTCTGCGACAACAGAGAAGCCTCTGCCTGACTCACCTGCACGTGCTGCTTCAATGGCAGCATTGAGTGCAAGTAAATTCGTTTGATCCGCAATGCCATTAATCACGCCTAGAATGTTTGTGATATCTTTTGATTTATGCTCCAGCCCGTTGATCACCCCTTCAGCTTCTTTCACTGAATGGTCGATCGTCTTCATTTGGCCAACGGTTTGCTCCACAAGCTGTCCGCCTGATTCCGCAACTGTTTTTGATTGAATAGATGACGCTGTGATGACATCAGACGTTTCTGCGACTTCGTTCAGTCCTTCGTTCATTTGTTTTAAATGAGACGCGCTTTGCTCCACCATTTCGCTTTGATTTTCGTTGCCATTTGAGAATGATTCAATAGATGATGTAATATGTTCAGTTGCTTTTGTTGTTTGACCTGCACTTGCCGTCAGTTCTTCAGATGAAGAAGCCACGTTTTCTACAGATGTTTGTACAGCTTGGATGACATCTCTTAATGACTCACTCATTTCATTAAAGCTTGTGCCTAGCTGTCCAATTTCATCTTTTGACCGGACATCAATTTTTTCTGTTAAATCTCCCTCACTGATCTTCCTTGAGGAAGAGACAAGTATAGAAAGTGGTTTTGTAATGGAACGAATGATCAAGAAGATCAGAATCCCGCCAATGATGAGCGCGCCTGCTAAAATGATAGCGGCCATGTTAAAGACTGGCTGTGCAGCTTCTTCTACTTCCGTCACAAACATCGTACCGACAATTTTCCAGCCAGTCGCTTTGTTTGTGGTGAACTCCATTTGCTTTTCTTTTCCTTCAAACATATAACTCATAGAACCTTCATCTTGTGAATAAAGCTTTTCTAGCCATTCACCAGATAATTTGGATCCAGCTTTTTTCGTTGGATGGGCAACAAAGGTACGATCCGGACTTCCGATAAAGGCATAGCCTTGTTTCCCAATGTTTATGCTATTTGATTCTTTTACTAGATTCGCAATGTCTAGGTTCATTGCAATGACGCCTGATCCATCCTCTAACTTTTTAGAGATGGTGACCACAAGCGTACCTGTGGAAGCTGTTGGATACGGTGCTGAAACAGACAGCTCTCCGTTTTTCGCCCAGCCGTCTTTATACCAATCCCGCTCCGTTGCGACATAGTCAGCAGGCATTTTTTTATTAGGATATCTTGAAAACACTTTGCCATCACTTGAAGCGACAAAAATGCCTTCTGTGTCATCATTCATACTCATGAACTGCTCAAAGCGCCCTTGAATATCTGTCGTGCCTTTTTGCTTAAGCTTTTTCTCCGTGATCCATTTGCTAAAGAAATCGGCTGCGTCTGTTTTCACTTTCACAACCTTCGTAATATTTTTATCTAGCTGCTCTACGTTCTCCTTGGCGCTTTGCATGATTTGATCATTTAAAGAGGTGCTCGCCGTATGATATGAAGAGAATGCCAATACAATGATTGGGCATAAGAGAATAAATAAGAAAGAGAATACGAGCTTTTTTGAAATAGATGGCTTCCTGAAATACTGTATGAATTTCATAAAAAAGAAAACTCCTTTTAGTAAGATAGTATATATATCGGAAGTACTACTAGGTTGTTTACTTTTTTAATTTATTAAAGTCTAAATAAGTCCAAAACACCCAAATTATATGCATCGAATGGAAAAACACCTGACGTCAAAACGTCAGGTGCTTCCCTATATCTCTTACATTTTAAATTGTTTAATGAGCTCTCTTAGCTCTTCTGCCATCTGAGATAACGTGGCAGAGGATGAGCTGATCTCTTCCATAGATGCCAGCTGTTCTTCTGCGGATGCTGCGATATCTTGGAAGCCTGCGGAACTTTCTCTTGAAAGCTCTTTGATTTGATTCACCGCATGTGAAATATCATTTGAGCCATGCGAGAGTTCTTTGGCGGTTCCGTTCATTTGTTTCATTTGTTCTGTCATTTCTGATGTTTTATCGGTGATTTTCTCAAAGCTGACTTTCGTTTCATCTGTAATGTTTAATCCAGCTTGTACTTCACCTGCTACTTGTTTAAACATTTTCTGTGACTTTTCAATTTCCTCCACAATCTCGTTCGTCAGGCTTTCAATTTCCTTTGAAGAGCTTCCTGATTGCTCTGCCAGCTTACGAACTTCTTCTGCAACAACAGAGAAACCTCTGCCTGCTTCTCCTGCCCGAGCGGCTTCTATCGCAGCATTTAAAGCAAGGAGATTGGTCTGGTCAGCAATGCCGTTAATGACACCCAGAATGTTAGTAATATCCTTTGATTTCTGCTCTAAGCCTTGAATAACAAGCTCTGCTTCTTTCACTGCCTGCTCGATGGTTTGCATTTGACCTGCTGTTTTTTGAACGAGTTCTCCACCAGCCTGAGCCGTTTTGCTCGAATCAATCGACGATTCCATCATATGTGAGGTCGTATCGACCATATGGGATAAGCTGCGATCCATTTCGTTCAACTGGACTGAGCTTTTTTCGATCATATCATTTTGGTGTTCAGTGCTGTTTGAGAACTGTTCAATAGACGATGTGATATGCTCAGTCGCTTGGGTGGTCTGTCCTGCACTTGCTGTTAATTCTTCAGAAGAGGCGGCCACATTTTCAATGGAATTCTGAACAGCTTGAATGACGTGTTTCAGCTTTGCTGACATCTCGTTAAAGCTCTGCGCAAGCTTCCCGATTTCATCGTGCGTACGAACTTCAATATGCTGGGTCAGATCACCCTGACTGATTTTCTCAGCCGATTCAGAGAGCTCTATCAGTGGCTTTCGAATCGATTTAATAATAAAATAAATCGCGATTCCGCCTATGGCCATCGCAGCTGCCAGTATGATCATTGTTAAGTCGAGAACTGGCTGTGCAGCTTCTTTGACTTCGCCCGTATACATTGTTCCAGCAAGCTTCCAGCCTGTTGCTTCATTTGTGTCAAAAAACATTTGCTTCGGCTGTCCATTATATTCATATTTGAAGCTGCCTTGTTTTTTATCATACAATTTCGAGATGAAATCACCTGTCAATTTCGCCCCAGGCTTGTCTGTTTTATGGGCAATATAATGCTGATCTGCAGTCGCGACAAACGCATAGCCTTCTTTGCCAATTTTGATGCTGTTTGTATCTTTCACGATCGTGTTCAAGCGCACATTGATCCCAATCACACCAGAACCATCTGCTAATTGTTCTGATATTGTGATGAGCAGGTCATCTGATGACTTGTCGACAAAAGGATCTGAAATGATGAGTTTCTCATCTCCCATCGATTGTTGAAACCACGATTCATTTTTTGCGCTCGAGGCACTACCTTTGTGAATCTTGGAATATTCAGTTAGTTTACCATTTTGATCTGCAATGAATACTTCCACCACATCTTCATCTGTTTCCGATAATTGCTCTAATTTCACCTTGAGTAAATCCTTGTTTTTAGAAGCCAATTCACTCTTTTTCACCGATTTGGCTAAATAGGAAACGATATCAATTTTAGGCTGTACATCTTTATTAATGAGTTCGTTTAATTGCTGAACACCATTTGCAGCACTAGACATAATCTCATCATTGAGAGACTTTGAGGCCACTTCATAAGAAAATGCTGCCAATACGAGAATTGGCACTAGGAGAATCGCTAAGAATGCAGTAATTAATTTCTTCGACATTGTAAAGTGCTTAAAAAAGTTGATTTTTTTCATGACTCTACTCCTTTTGAATTATGATTTGTGGTCTTCCCCTTCTATTCTTAGGTAATACGAATTATTTTTCAAGACTTAATGTTCGAAAATTAATCAAAATGATCAAATTAACCTATTTCTTTTGATTTACTTAATGAAAAAAGAGCCCTCTAGCTGAAGGACTCTTTTCATTATGTCTATTCGACTTTAAATTTGCTGATCAAATCACGCAATTCTTCTGCCATTGATGAGAGCGTAGCAGAGGATGAGCTGATTTCTTCCATTGATGCCAGCTGTTCTTCCGCTGAAGCCGCTATGTCTTGAATGTTTGCGGAGCTTTCACGTGAGACGTCTGCAATCTCACGGACAGCCTCTGACACATGGGCAGAGCCATTTGAAAGCTGGATAACCGTTTGATTCATCGTTTGAAGCTGGTCAGAAATTTCTTTTGTCATTTCGAAAATATTATGGAAGCTGGCTCTTGTTTGTTCAGTGAAGCTTAAGCCTGATTGAACTTCTCGATTCACCGCAGTGAATACTTCCTGTGATACATCGATGTCTTGAACGATCTCTTTAATCAAATTCTCGATTTCTTTCGCCGAATTGGCTGATTGAACAGCCAGTTTTCTTACTTCTTCTGCTACAACAGAGAAGCCTCTGCCAGATTCCCCAGCTCTTGCTGCTTCGATTGCTGCATTTAGCGCAAGTAAATTCGTTTGGTCAGCGATTCCATTGATGACACCTAGAATTTGTGTAATGTCTTTTGATTTACTTTCAAGAGCGCTGATGACATTCTCTGCTTTTTTCACGGATTGATCAATGACATTCATTTGAGAAGCGGTTTTTTCCACAAGCTGTCCGCCTTCCCCTGCGATATCTGTTGATTTGATCGATGAAGCAGTAATGGATTCAGCCGACTCATTCATGTGCTGAAGGCCTCGGTTCATTTCTTCTAACTCGTCTGAGCTGGATTCGACTTTGTCATTTTGACTTTCATTTCCATTGGAGAATTGTTCAATGGCTAGTGTAATATGCTCTGTTGCTTTACTTGTTTGACCTGCGCTGGCGGTCAGTTCTTCTGATGAAGAAGCGACATTTTCGACTGAAGTTTGGACGGCACCAATGAGGGTTCTTAATGAGTCAATCATTGTATTAAAGCCTTTCCCAACTTGGCCAATTTCGTCATCTGATTGGATCTCAAGCTTATCGCGCAAATCACCTTCGCTTACTTTTTTCGAGAAACGGGCAAGGTTGGATAATCTTTTAGATATAGAGCGGACGATAAAGAAGATGAGGGTACCTGCTACGATAAGTGTCACACTGAACACAATAATGGCTGTATTGAAAACGGGCTTTGCTGCATCTTCTACTTCTGATACGAGCATCGTTCCACCGATTTTCCAGCCGGTTAATTCATTGGTCACATACGCAACCTTTTTATCTATCCCTTTGAGTGTGTAGCTGCCGCTTCCTTCTTTGTTTTTAAAAATAATATTTGCCAGATTCTCATTGACCTGACTTCCTGGCTTTTGGGTCGGATCTGCTAAAACTGTTTTATCTCTCTCCATGATGAAGGCATAGCCTTTTTGCCCAATTTTGATTTCTTTTAACTTTTGAAGCAGGGTGTCAATTTCCATATCAAGTCCAATAACACCTGAACCATCTTTCATTTTTTGAGTAATGGTGATGACCATTTTGCCTGTGGAGGCTGCTACATATGGTTTTGTGATGACTTGTTTGCCGTTTTCTGCATTGAGCGCTTCTTGATACCATGGACGCTCTCTTGGATCGTAGCCATCAGGCATCTTTTGAACAGGATATTGCATAAACAATCCCTTTTCGGAGCCTGCATAGATAGCAGAAACATCTTTTTCATTAATTTTTCCAAATTGCTGCAATTCTTTAATGGTCGCATTTCTATTTTTTTCTTGAAGATTAGACGCTTTGAGTGAGTCTGTAAACAGGGTCACAGCATCTGCTTTGTTTCCTATATTCTCATTGATTAAGGTATCAAATGCATTGACTTGACTCATCGCACTGCCCATAATCTGTTTGTCTAGCTCTGTCTTTGATGTAAAAAATGCACTAATTGTCAGTGCAGTGGTTGGCAGGATAAGGACTACCAAAAAGGCAATAATTAATTTTTTTGAAATGGATGGTTTTTTTAACCATTGGATCATTTTCCCCATTTTCTCTTTCCCCCTTTACTTCTCTAAAGTTATTATCGGATGAAAGGTTTATTTTTACAGGCTGAAAACGATGTTTAAACATAAAAAAAATACCCAGACAATTCTGGGTATTTTTTCATCATTTTTTAATCAATTTTAAATTGACTTGTGAGCTCTTTTAGTTCCTCTGCCATGTTAGCAAGTGTCACAGAAGAAGATGAGATTTCTTCCATAGAGGCCAGCTGCTCTTCAGCAGAAGCCGCAATGTCCTGAATGTTTGCCGCACTTTCTCTAGAGACTTGGCGCATCTCCTGCATAGCTTGTGAGACAAGCTTTGAACCGCTCGATAGATCAATCGCTGTATCGTTTAATTGAGTCAGTTTTTTCGACATTCCTTCTGCCGCCTCATAAATGTTCTGGAAGCTTTCTTTTGCTTCTTCTGTCATACCGAGTCCTGCATGTACTTCTCGATTGACCGTTTTGAACATATCTTGAGATTTAGCAATTTCTAACACAATTTCTTGAATGAGCTTTTCAATTTCTTTCGCTGAATCTGCGGATTGGACAGCTAGTTTTCTCACTTCTTCTGCAACGACGGAGAAGCCGCGTCCTGATTCACCTGCTCTTGCTGCTTCGATGGCTGCATTTAGCGCAAGTAAATTCGTTTGATCTGCAATGCCGTTAATAACATTTAAAATGCTCGTAATATCTTTAGACTTGTATTCTAATTGTTTCATGACTTGTTCTGCTTCTTGTACAGATGTATCAATATGTTTCATTTGGCTCGCTGTGCTTTCAACAATTCGGCCGCCTTGACCAGCCGCCTCTGTCGATTGAAGTGAGACAGCAGCCACTTCTGATGACGTATGTGACATGTCTTGTAATCCTTCATTCATTGCCACAAGCTTATTCGTACTAGATTCGACTTTCTCGTTTTGTGCTTCATTTCCATTTGAAAATTGTTCAATCGACATCGTGATATGCTCGGTTGCTTGACTTGTTTGGCTGGCACTTGCCGTCAGCTCCTCGGAAGCGGAAGCCACATTGTCGACAGATTGCTGTACCGCTCGAATGACGTCACGGAGGGATTCACTCATTTTGCTAAAGCTTCTTGTCAGCTCTCCTATTTCATCCTTCGATTTGGTTTCAAGGGTTTCGGTTAAATCCCCTTCACTCACTTTGTTTGAGAAATCAACAAGCTTTCGAAGTCCAATTGTGATGGATCGAACGATAAAGAAGATCGCAACGCCGCCAAGGATAAATGAAGAAATTAAAAGAATAATGGCAGAATTCCAAACTGGCTGTGCTGCTTCTTCTGTTTCTGATACAAACATCGTTCCAGCAATTTTCCAACCTGTTAAATCATTTGTCACAAAAACAAGACGCTTTTGTTCTCCTTTATTCTCATAAGTTGACGTTCCTTCTTTTCCGCTGTAAAGGATAGATGAAATATTTTCAGTGACCTTAGATCCTGACTTTTCTTCTGGATGAGCCACAATTTGTTTATTTTTATTCGCAATAATTGGATATCCTTGTCGTCCAATTTTAATCTCTTTTATTTTATCGACAATGTCTTGCACATCAATGTCAATTCCGATCGCTCCCGACCCGTCCTTCAGACGCTGGGCAATCGTGACAACCATGCCGTTTGTTGTGGCCGAGATGTACGGATTGGTAACAACTGGATTACCACTCTCATCCTGCATAGCTAGTTGATACCAATCACGCGTTGTTGGATCATAGCCTTTTGGCATGTCTACTTTAGGAAACTGAATGAAATCACGCTTTTTACTTGCTGCATAAAAGCCAACCACATCATCTTCATTGATTTTACTGTATATCTCGAAATGCTCATACAGTTCGTCCTGGTTGTTCTTCTTAAAGTCTGCAGCAGTAGATGTTTCAGTAAAGAGTTTTACTGCGTTTTCCTTATTGATAAGCTTTTGCTGAATCATGTCATTCAGTTCATTGACTCTTGTGTTTGCTCCGTACATGATTTCATGATCTAATTCTTCTTTGGCAATCTGATATGAAATCGTACTGAGTGTAATAATTGGCAAGACAAGAACGAGCGTGAATGAAATAATCAGTCTCTTAGAAATCGATGGTTTTTTCAACCATTTTATTGCATTTTTCATGTTTTTCCTCCTTTTAAACGATATGTTATATATCGGACATCTTCATATTATTTTCATGTTTTTCAAATAAAAAGGATGCCTTTTTGTTTATTTTCACAAATTGATTCCTTGCCCAAGCACCCTGCATACGCTAATACAAAAGGGGGCGCTTTTCATATGATTATCCTTTCAGGAAAGCCAGTGACAAATGAGCAGCTGGCTTCATTTCAGCTAGAGGGACAAAAGCGGATCATTTTGATGCAGTTACAAGCCTCAAATGATACGTTCCGCTACAGGCAAGCATCTGATTTGTTATTTGAGGTCACATTGAGATCGAACATTATGAATGCTGCAAGAGATTTGCATAAAAGTGGTGCCTCATTTGCCATCTTCCAAAAATCTCGTGCAAATGATGCCTTTTGGCGTGTATCGGAAGCAGGAGCACTAGAGCTGCGCTATCAAGTGGAACCATCTAGAGGAATTAAAGACATTTTTGAAAACGGCTCACAATATGCATTTGAATGTGCCACCGCCATTGTCATCGTGTTTTATATGGGGGTCTTGCAAACGGTAGGAGACGAGAAGTTTAACCGAAGGCTTCGCAGCTTAACCCTGTATGACTGGCATTATGATACATTGTCGATTTATACAGAACGCGGGAATGACTTTATCTATGGGGATTGCTTATATTTTGAAAATCCAGAGTTTAGCTATCAGCAGTCACAGTGGCGCGGGGAAAATGTGATTTACTTAGGAGAAGATCAATATTACGGACATGGACTTGGGATTTTAACAGCGGCAGAAATTATCGACAAATTGAATAAGAGAAGGCGGCCAGGTGCTGTTCAATCTGCTTATCTATTGCCGCAGACCACCCGGATGGATGTGATTTATCTCAGGCAAATGTTTGGCAGCTAAAAAAAGCCTCTTGTCTATTGGTTATGACAAGAGGCTTTTGTATGCCTTGCGTTTACGATAATCTTGCAGCGTGCCAAGCATCGTGTTCGCAAGGATCTCCATTTTTTCTAAGTCTTTTCTTGTGACCGGCGGATCGTGCCGGCTCCATTTTACGTAACGAACAAAATAGTAATGACGAATGGGCGTAAGGACGGCAGAAGAGTACGGAAATTCATCAAACCAAAATTCAATTTGTCCTTTTTTTCGGTATGAATGCTTTAAGATGTCCATCCTTTCACATCACCCAACATGAATTTATATGTGCGTCAGTTCATGCATGATCTCCTCAACGGTTAAAATCGAGTGAATACGGCTAACGCCCTGTCCTGCCCAAAGAGCCATTTGATCAGGGTTTCCTGCAGCCGCGGCTGCTTTTCGCATCGGTGTCGTCCATACATGCTGAACCGGATAAGGAAGAACCCTATCTTCATTCTGTCTTTCTTCCTCCATCCACTGATTCACAATACCTCTTGCTCTTTTCCCAGAAAAAAGCCTCGTGATCTTTGTTTCACTGCTTTCTGCCTGTAAAATCGCCTTTTTGTATACGTCTGCCGCAGCACTTTCCTGGCTGGCTAAAAATCGTGTGCCGATTTGAACCGCATCCGCTCCAAGCGCTAGAGCGGCTTTCACACCTGCTCGTTCTGTGATCCCGCCTGCGGCGATCAATGGCACATGACAGAGCGGCTTGACGTCAGAGATCAGACTAAAGAGTCCCACCAGGGCATCTCCTTTTGCAGGTAAAAAGGTACCTCGGTGACCCCCTGCTTCACTTCCTTGCAGAACAATGGCATCCATCCCTTTTTCCTCTAAAAGCAGTGCTTCCTCTTTTGTTGTGGCGGTTCCAATTAAAAAGACCCCCTTTTGTTTTAAGCGATGAATCGTTTGTTCATTTGGACAAGCGAAGGTAAAGGAAACGACTGGTACGTCTTCTTCCTGAATAATGTTGATTTTCTGTTCAAAATCATCCCACAATTCCTCTTGGCTCGGCAGCCTATCAGCGGCTGGTCGTGCAGGCAGTCTCTTCTCCCAAAATACCACATCCTCTTTTTTGACTTCAGGAATTGGCTCTGGTACAAATACATTGACCTGAAACAGGCGAGTTGTCAGCTGTTTGACCTGTCTGATCTGCTGCCTCAAATTGTCAGGCTGCACATATCCACTTGCCAAACTGCCAAGTCCCCCGTACTGTGAAACAGCGGCTGCCAGCTGCGATGTCACGGCTCCTCCTGCCATTGGCGCTTGAATAATTCCATATTTGATTTGCAGTAATTTCGTGATATCTCCCATTTATTTCCCCCATCTCTTATTCGTTTGAAGACACCTGTATATAAAAATGGCGATGTCTCGGCCCGTCAAACTCACAGAAATAGATTCCCTGCCACGTGCCAAGTACAAGATCACCATGATTGATGAGAACATGCTGCGTAGCACCCATATAGCTCGCTTTCATATGTGCGGCTGTATTTCCTTCCATATGGCGGTCCTTCGGATGTTCCCATGGAAAGACTTCGTCAAGCCGGCGGAGCATATCTCGTTTCACATCTGGGTCCGCATTTTCATTAATGGTCATCCCTGCTGTCGTATGAGGACAGTAGACAATGACGGTTCCGTTTTGAATACCTGTTTCCTTGACATATTGATGGATCTCGTTCGTCACGTCGATCATCTCATCGCGTCTGTCTGTTTGTACATTGATTTTTTTCATATGAGCGGCTCCTTTTTGTCATTTCTATAAAACCATACCCTTTTTATGTGAAATAAATCACTGCTTATCGGCAGAAGGCATTCTCTTACCTAAAGTTTACCAACTAAAAAAACCTCGTCAAGTGTTACGAGGTTTTTAGAAAAAGTGAACCTTTTTGATTTCAATGGTCCGAATATGATGGTCTTCTGCATCTATGATGGTAAATTCACAGCCTTCTGCTTCAATCGTATCTCCAATCTCAAAATCAAATTTATGTGTCATCATCCAGCCAGCAATTGTATCAACATCATCATTCTCAATGGCTAAATCCAATAAATCATTTACTTCATCAATCAAGGCTTTCCCATCCATTACATAGTGGAAGTCACCTTTTTTGACGATATGAGGTGTTTCATCTTGATCATATTCATCCCGAATTTCGCCCACGATTTCTTCTAAAATGTCCTCTACTGTGACAAGTCCGGCTGTTCCTCCATATTCGTCTACGAGCACTGACATATGAATTCGTTCCTTTTGCATCAAAATGAGCAATTCTTGAACAGGAGTACTTTCAATCACCCGAATCACCGGACGCATTAAGTCTTCAATCGTCACATCTTGATTCAGGAAGCTCGCCTTAAACACATCTTTGCTATTGATGACACCAATCACATGATCTTTGTCTTCTTTAATAACAGGGTAGCGTGTGTATCTTTCGTTCAGCATATAATGCGTCATGTCTTCAAGCGTCTGTTCAACCTCTATGGCTGAAATTTCTGTACGAGGGATCATGATCTCTCTCGCCACTCGGTTATCAAATTCAAAAATTTTATTCACATATTTGTACTCAGATTGGTTAATTTCACCCTTCTCATAGCTTTCAGATAAAATGAGACGCAATTCTTCCTCACTGATCGCCACTTCATGTTCTTTGACAGAATGAAAACCGAATAATTTCACAATGCCTCGTGCCGCCCCATTTAATGCTTTAATAAACGGGTACATGACTTTATAGAAAAAGATGAGTGGCTTTGCTGTCACAAGGCTGACGGCCTCTGCCTTTTGAATGGCAATCGTTTTAGGCGCCAGTTCTCCCACAACGACATGTAAAAACGTAATGATCACAAATGCGATGATAAACGATAGGATGTCGGTTAATGCGGAATGAAGCCCTAATTCCTCAAACAGCGGATGCAGAAAATGCTCCACCGTCGGCTCGCCCAGCCACCCTAAGCCTAAAGCGGTGATGGTAATTCCGAGTTGACAGGCGGATAAATATTCGTCGAGATTTGATATGAGCTTTTGTACGTGGATGGCTCTCTTATCACCGCTTTCAATCAGCTGATTGATTTTAGAGCCTCTAATTTTCACAATCGCAAATTCAGTGACAACAAAAAATGCTGTCGCAGCAATGAGTAATATGACTAAAAATATGTTTAAAATATACAAAAAAACCCTTACCTAACAATGGTAAGGGCTCACCTCCTCTGGCATCAATTAATCATTACGGCCATTTAGGAAGATCATTACAAAACGGAGCAATTCAAACAAGGAAACAAGGGCCGCTGCGACGTACGTAAGAGCTGCAGCATTTAACACCTTGTTCACGCCTCTTTCTTCACTGCTTCTAATGATTCCTTCTGAAACAATGATATCTTTTGCACGAGAACTTGCATTAAACTCGACAGGCAATGTCACAAGCTGAAAAAACACAGCCGCTGAGAACAAAATGATCCCAAGCCCGATTAAGTTAAGGCTGCCGAGCAAGATTCCTCCAAGGAAAAGAAGCGGGGCAACACCAGATGCAAAGTTCACGACAGGGAAGATCTTATGTCTCAAGACAAGCGCACCATAGGATTCCTGATGCTGCAAGGCATGTCCAACCTCGTGTGATGCGACTGAAATGGCCGATATGGAATGACCGTAGTACACAGGTTCAGATAAGCGAACCACACGCTGCGTCGGGTCGTAATGATCAGTCAAAGTTCCTCTTACCGGTTCAACAGGCACGTCATATAACCCGTTGCGATCTAAAATATGTCGAGCGGTTTCCGCACCTGTTTTCATACTGGATGCTTCAACCTTTGAATACTTTTCAAAATTATTCTTTACTTTAAATTGTGCCCAAAATGACAATCCCAATGCGGCAAATGTTAAAAAATAAAAAAACAGCATGCTCATCAGCTTCCTTTTTATTTTATATATTTATTTACAATTTTAATGACTTTTATGTAACGTGTACAGAAAAAAGCACTAGGTCTTTTTAAGGGGAATAACCGCACCAATGAAAAAGAAGAACACACCTAAGCATGCTGTATAAAAGGTCACTGTTCCGTATAGGTCTTGAAAAAAGTGCAGCCATGAAAAATCACTCATAAAATGATTCACAGCATTTAAGTCAAACACGAGCAAGATCACAGCTGATGATAAAAAGTGCGCACCGATAAAAAGAAGTACGGTCTTTTGAACGAACGACATTCGCATTCCCTCCTTCTTCTCTCTTATTTTAAGATATGGGATCTGTTTCAATACATGACGAAGATGAAAAAATGTTCCTCAATCGGGCATACTGACATTAGCAGTCTCCTGAAAGGAAGAGTCCGATGAAATCAAATCGTATCTTTATCGCTTGGCTAAGGTGGCCACTCTATCTTCGAATTGCCATCATCATCTGTTTCTTGCTTCTTTTTTTTGGACAATTAATCGTTTTGCTTGAACCGAAGCAGTATCATACGATCTTTGATGGGATCTGGTGGGCGCTCATTACAGTCGCGACGGTAGGCTATGGTGATTTTGTGCCGCAAACCATGCCTGGACAAATCGCGGGTATGGCTCTGATTTTGATCGGCGCAAGCTTTGTCACAGCTTATTTCGCCACGCTTGCCGCCGCTGTGTTCAGCAAGCAGCACCATTATGTAGAAGGAAAGGTCGCCTTTAAAGGGAAAGGACATCTCATTATCGTCGGCTGGAATGAGAAAACGAACAAACTGCTTCAGTCGTTTCAAACAATTGATCCAGCTATGCCGATTGTGCTGATTGATGACTCCTTGAAGGAAGGGCCACTTTTAGAGAATGTTCATTTTATTAAAGGGCATGGCACCGAAGATGTCACACTTCGCAAAGCCAATATTACCGGTGCAGATGCACTGATGATTACCGCAGATCAGCACGAAAATGAAGTGACAGCTGATATGCAGAGTGTTTTAACATTACTTGCAGCAAAAGGATTAAACCCTTCGCTATACTGTTTAATTGAAATCTTAACAGATCGTTACGTGAAAAATGCCGAGCGTGCTGGAGCCAATCAAGTCATTCATACCTCTGATGCAGTCAATCATTTAATGGTCGAACATTTTCTTCTAAAGGAACAGTTCAAAGTGTTAAAGAAAAAAAGCCATATGACCTTGCATAAACACGTCACCATCATACCGGTTCCAGCTTCGTTAGCCGGAGAAACATTCTTAACAGTGCTCCATCACTTTTTAGAGCATCATGTGATCATTGTCGGTGTACAAAAAAAAGAAGGACCCATGATGAATCCTCCCTTTGGATATGAGCTTCATCCAGAGGATGAACTGATCAGCCTTTAAAGCAGTGCGTCTTCTAATTCCTTGACGAGTGAAAAGCCAATCTCAGTATAAGCTTTTGATACATCTCCATCTTTCTCTTTTGGTTCTTGGAATTGATTAAAGGATGCTCCCACATTTCCAACCATCGCATGATCATCTAACTTATCTTGATATACATGCTTTAAGAGAAATGGATCTCCCATTTTCACCACAACGCCTGGCTGATCCAGCTGGCCTTTTTCGGCTGTAAAAGGAACTCTGAGAAAAGTATAGCCATCACGGTTATCAATTTTATAATCAAAGTACCCGTGATCATAATCCCAGTTGCCATTAATGACATAACCGAGCGGCTTCATGGTCTCTTCTAAATGGTAAAGTGAAAAGCTTTCACCAGGCAGCCTGGATGGTACATGAATCATACGAAACCCTCCTTTTTATATAATAGGGTTCGTTAAAGAGAGGAATTCATACATTGCCCCTCGTGATTTGTACATTGTTTGTAAAAGCAGCATCAAATAAGCTTTGATTGGATAATTGATTCGTCTCGTTCACACTGCCAGCACCTTCAGTATCTTTGACAGCACTCATAGAACAAATACGTCCGACATTGCCAAAGTTGACGATTGCCTGGCCAGAAATATCGTGAATGTAAATATGATTCGTTCTCATGTTTCACTCTCCTCTACTCATTATTCTATGTACAGAGCATGAGAAAGCTTGCACAGGAACCATGAGAAAACAAAAAAGGCACACCCTTATCAAAAGGTGTGCTTTTTCATTCTTACGATTGTTTTAGACGGCTTTCAAGCTCGGCTTTTTTCTCTTCGAAGCCTGGTTTTCCTAATAAAGCAAACATATTCACTTTATAAGCTTCTACTCCAGGCTGGTCGAATGGATTGACGCCTAGTAGATATCCAGACATCGCACATGCTTTCTCAAAGAAGTAAACGAGGTATCCGAATGTATAAGCATCCATCTCAGGAATTGTGACGATAAGATTCGGTACTTTTCCATCTGTATGAGCAAGCATCGTTCCTTCAAATGCTTTTTTATTAACGAAATCAACCGTTTTTCCTGCTAGATAGTTCAAGCCATCAAGGTCTTGTTCTTCTGCTTCAATGACAAGCTCATGGCGAGGTTTGTCTACATTGACGATTGTTTCAAACAAGTCTCTTCTTCCTTCTTGAACATATTGACCAAGTGAATGAAGATCTGTTGAGAAGTTCGCAGATGAAGGATAAATTCCTTTTTCATCTTTTCCTTCACTTTCACCGAATAATTGCTTCCACCATTCTGCAAAGTATTGCAGGCCTGGCTCATAGTTAATCAGCATTTCAATCGTTCTGCCTTTATTGTAAAGGACATTACGGACGACAGCATATTGGTATGCCGCATTCTCAGAAAGCTCAGATGAAGCGAAGTCTTCGCTTGCTTTTGCCGCGCCTTCCATCATCTGATCAATGTCTGCACCGCTCACAGCGATTGGCAATAGACCAACTGCTGTTAATACAGAATAGCGTCCACCTACATCATCAGGGATGATAAATGATTCGTAGCCTTCTTCAGTTGCTAATGTTTTCAGTGCACCGCGTGCCTTGTCAGTTGTCGCATAAATACGTTTTTTCGCTTCTTCAGCACCGTATTTTTCAATGAGGAGCTTTTTAAAGATGCGGAACGCAATCGCTGGCTCTGTTGTTGTTCCAGATTTTGAAATGACGTTAATAGAGAAATCTGCATCTTCCAATAGATCCATCACATCTGTTAAATAAGAAGAACTGATGTTGTTTCCAATAAAGATGATTTGCGGCGTCTTGCGTTTGCCTTTTGGCAGCGTGTTATAGAAAGAGTGGTTCAAAAATTCAATCGCCGCACGTGCGCCGAGATAAGAGCCGCCGATTCCGACAACAAGCAAGACATCAGAGTCAGACTTAATTTTATCTGCACTTTTTTTAATGCGGGCAAATTCTTCGCGATCATATTGCTTCGGTAAGTCAACCCAGCCTAAATAATCATTGCCTGCACCCGTTTGTTCATGAATATTATGATGGGCCACCTTCACAAAATCTTTTAAATATGTAAGCTCATGTTCTTGAAAGAAAGGTAACGCTTTCGAGTAGTCAAATTGAATATGTGTCATCGCTTGTAAGCCCTCCATTACGTTAGTTCTGTCCCTTTCACTTTAGCGGAACTAGCTATTGAAATCAAGTGATCGTCACTGGCATAGCAAAAAGCCGTTTCTCTCTATGAGAAACGGCAAGCAGGATTATAAAGAAGCTTTCAAAATAGAAAGAATGTCATCACGACTAAGTTTCATAAAGTTACCAAAACCACCGTATTCCATTTCTTTCGCCGCAATGTCGGCAATTTTGTCCAGCTGATCTTCACCAATGTCATAATCCGCTAAACGACTTGGTGCACCGAGGCTTGTCCAGAAGGCTGACAGCTTGTCGATGCCTTCTAATGCGATATCACGATCTGATTTTCCTTCTGTCTCGATGTCAAACATGTTCAGCATGAGGTTTTTAAAGCGTTCCACATTGTGATCGAGTGTATGACGCATCCAATTTGGGAAGAGGATGGCAAGTCCGCCTGCATGCGGAATGTCATAGACAGCCGATACCGCATGCTCAATCGTATGGGACGCCCAGTCTCCAAAGTAGCCCATTTGCAGCGTGCCATTTAAAGCGATCGTTCCTGCATAAAGGATCGTTTCACGGTGCTCATAGTTTTGTAAGTCTTCAAGCAGTTTTGGTGCTGTCTCGATGACTGTTTGAAGAACAGCAAAACACATTCGATCCTGTAGCGGCGTGTTTTTTACATTATGGAAGTATTGCTCGAAGACGTGGCTCATCATATCGACCATGCCGTACACCGTCTGGTTTTCTGGCACAGAATATGTATGCTCAGGGTCTAGAATGGAAAAAGCAGGATGAGTGACTGAACTGCCCCACACATATTTTTCATTTGTTTCCCAGTTTGTGATGACAGAGTCTGGATTCATTTCTGAACCGGTTGCTGCAAGTGTCAGTACTGTGCCAAATGGCAATGCTTTTTGAGCGGTTGTTTTCTTAGAGATAATGTCCCACACATCTCCGTCATACTCTGCTCCGGCTGCAATCGCTTTTGTACAGTCAATCACACTGCCGCCGCCAACAGCTAATAAGAAATCAATTTTTTCATTTTGGCAGATGTCGATTCCCTTTTCCACTGTGGTAAGGCGCGGGTTTGGTTCAACACCTGACAGCTCAAATACTTCAGCTTCTGCTTCATTTAACGCGCTGATCACATTGTCATAAAGACCATTTTTCTTAATGCTGCCTCCACCATATACAAGTAACACTCGTTTTCCATAACGAGCGAGTTCGCTCTTTAGTCCTTCTAGTTGTCCTTTTCCAAACATTAATTTCGTTGGATTATAGTAAATAAAATTTTCCATCTGTTAATACATCTCCTTACAGCGTATATATCCAAAAACATGAAAGACTACTTTAACATATGTACACGTCGAACTCAAAAAAGATAACTGCTCGAAAGCAGCTATCTTTTGGTTGTTCGATTATAAAGAAGCATTCAAAATGGCTAGAACATCTTCTTTGTTTAGCTTTTTAAATTGACCAAATTCACCGCGTGCCATTGCACGGTCTGCAATTAAATCAATTTTCTCATCGTTGATATCATAGTCCGCTAAACGGCTTGGTGCACCAAGACTTGTCCAGAAAGCTGACAATTTGTCGATTCCTTCTAAGCCCACTTCTTCGTCTGTTTTGCCCGCAGGGTCCACATCGAATACACGTACCGCTAATTGTTTAAAGCGGCCTGGTTTTTCCTGAATGACATGCTTCATCCAGTTCGGGAACAAGATCGCAAGTCCGCCGGCATGAGGGATATCATAAACAGCAGATACCGCATGCTCAATGTTATGAGAAGCCCAATCACCGCGTGCCCCCATTGACAGCATACCATTGAGCGCAATGGTGCCAGTGAATAAGATGGTTTCACGCAGCTCATAGTTCTCTAGATCGTTGATCAGCTTCGGTGCTGTTTCAATGACCGTACGAAGAAGCCCTTCACACATACGGTCTTGATAAGGTGTATTTTCCGTGTGATGGAAATATTGCTCGAACACATGTGACATCATGTCAACCATGCCATAAATCGTATGGTTTTTTGGCACAGTGAATGTGTTCACTGGATCAAGAATAGAGAATTTAGGGAAGACTGCTGGACTTCCCCAGCCATATTTCTCATTTGTTTCCCAGTTTGTGATCACTGATCCAGAGTTCATTTCAGAACCTGTTGCAGCAAGTGTTAACACAGTACCGAACGGAATAGCTTCCATTGGGACATGCTTACGCGTCACGATATCCCAAGCATCTCCATCGTACTTCGCTCCAGCTGCGATCGCTTTCGTTGCATCAATGACACTGCCGCCGCCGACTGCCAAAATAAAATCAACGTTGTTCTCTTTGCAAAGCTCAACCCCTTTTCTTACTGTTGTTAAGCGCGGGTTTGGCTCAACACCAGCAAGTTCAGTGATTGCAGCTCCTGATTCTTTTAGGATGCTGACAACTTGGTCATAAAGGCCGTTTCGTTTAATACTGCCTCCACCATATACAAGTAATACGTTTTTTCCGTAGTGTTTGAGTTCATCTGAAAGGGCTGATACTTCTCCCTTTCCAAACATTAATTTCGTTGGGTTCCAATAAGTAAATCGATCCATTTGATCTCCTCCTCGCGCTACATTATGCGCCTCAATCATTCCAAAAGTAAAGTAATTTGCTTTAATCCATTTTCTTACGCATAGTTTGGCTAAAAATCTGCAAAATATAAATGTATTGATGCTGTAGCGAAAGGAGGAATCACGATGAGTGCTATTCAGCGTATTGCCCTCGTGCTCACGATTATCGGTGCTATTAACTGGGGACTAATCGGCTTTTTTCAATTTGACTTAGTAGCAGCGATCTTTGGCGGACAAGGCTCTGCATTATCACGTATTATTTATGGTCTTGTTGGAATTGCAGGTCTTGTTAACCTTGGTCTATTGTTCAAGCCAAGCGAAGAAGCTGTTCGCCGTGACGAGCCGAATCCAGAGGTTCGCTAAACAAAAAGACATAAAAAAGGCCGCCTATACGAGGCAGCCTAAGGCACCGTTTGAAGCGGTGCTTTTTTTATTTCTTGATAAGATCTTTACGGTTAGATTGCTCAATCCACTCTTCAAGTTTATCTTTAAGTGTATTGAAACCTTGTGGTGCAGCAGCTTCTTCTTTCACTTGCTGTGGTCTTTGTTTCTTTGGTTTGCTTTCTTTTCTTTCAGGTGCATCTTGTGTAGCACGGATAGAAAGGCTGATTTTACCTGCTTTTTCATCAACAGAAAGAACTTTTACTTGTACTTCGTCACCAATTGAAAGGTGCTCGTTGATGTCTTTTACAAAGCCATGTGTTACTTCAGAAATATGCACAAGTCCTTGAGTTTCTTCATCTAATGCAACAAACGCACCATACGCTTGTAATCCTGTTACTTTACCAGTGTAAACACTGCCTACTTCAAACTTTGTCGCCATGATAACAACTCCTAAATAAATGTTTTAATATTCGTTTATACGCAATTAAAAACTATATCATAGAACGGTCAGTTACGCAAAATATTTTTTAATTGGGTTTAGATCAGTTCAAAAGGGGGAATACCTGAAAACAAGAATGCTTTCTAGTATTCCCCCCTAATTTGAGAGGCATGAGTCCTAATGGATTGATGCCTTTTTTTATTTTAGATGACAGGTGCTTCTTCTTTCACTTGTCGTTCCTGCAAAAAGCGCTGGATTCTTGAAAGTGATTCCTGAAGATGGTCAAGAGACGAAGCATATGAACAGCGAATATGACCTTCACCACTCGGCCCGAAGACATTACCAGGGACAACGGCTACTTTTTCACTCAGGAGCAGCTCCTCGGCAAATTGTTCTGACGTCATGCCCGTCGTTTTAATGGACGGGAAAGCGTAAAATGCGCCGTTTGGCTGGTGGCATGCAAGCCCCAGTTCATTCAAGGAGCCGACAAACAAATTACGGCGCCTTCTGTAGCTTTTCTTCATTTTCTCTACATCTTCAAGCCCATTTTTCAAAGCTTCTTCTGCTGCATATTGTGCCATAGCGGGCGCACACATCATAGAATATTGGTGTATTTTCAGCATAGCATCGCGCAGTACAGGTGGTGCTGCCACATATCCTAAGCGCCAGCCTGTCATGGCAAACCCTTTTGAAAAGCCTGAAATCAGGATCGTTCTTTCCTTCATATCTTGAATTGCCGCCACGCTTGTAAAAGCTTCATCGTACGTCAGCTCTGCGTAAATCTCATCCGTGATAATGAGAAGGTCATGCTCTTTTGCAAATTGAGCAATATCTTCAAGCTCTTCCTTTGAATAGACAGAGCCAGTTGGATTTGATGGTGAGCAGAGAAGGATCGCTTTTGTCTTAGGCGTCAGCTTCGTGCGTAGATCCGCCGAGTCTGCTTTGAAATCTTTTTCAGCCGAGGTACTTAAATAAACAGGTACTCCGCCTGCAAGTGTCGTAAGGGCCCCATATGCTACGAAACAAGGCTCTGGAATGATCACTTCATCCCCGCTGTTTAAAATCGCACGAAAGGCCAAATCAAGTGCCTGGCTTCCGCCAACTGTGATAATAAGTTCTTCTTCAGGACTGTAGTCAATGTGAAACCGCTTATATAAATAGTGGCTCAGTTCTTTTCGCAAAGATAACAACCCTGCGTTCGCCGTATAAGAGGTAAGCCCTTGTTCTAATGACATAATACTTGCTTCTCTGACATTCCAAGCTGTCACGAAATCTGGCTCGCCGACACCGAGGGAAATGACCCCTTCCATTGTGGCTGCCAAATCAAAGAATTTCCGAATACCTGACGGCTGAATGCTTTGTACCGTTTCAGATAAATAAGACTTTTTCATTTAAGGAGACACCACGATTCTTTTGTCATCGTCTCCTGTTTCAAACACTTTCCCATCATGTTTATATCTCTTTAAAATAAAGTGGGTAGTTGTTGAAACAACGGAATCAAGTGTCGATAATTTTTCAGACACGAAGCGAGCAATATCAGACATAGATCTTCCGCGGATCACAACAGATAGATCATAAACACCTGACATGAGATAGACAGACTCCACTTCCTGAAAGCGATAAATACGTTCAGCAATTTCATCAAATCCGACGCCTCTTTTTGGTGTCACTTTGACATCAATCATTGCTGTGACGCCTTCGTGACCATCTACTTTACGCCAGTCAATCATGGTTGAATAATCAATAATGACTTTTTGATCTTCAAGTTTTTGAATAATCGCTTCTGCTTCTTCTGTTGTCACGCCTGCCATTTTTGCAATTGTATTTAAATCGGCACGGCTGTTTTCATCTAAAATCTCTAATATTTCAGTTTCTTTTTCTGTTAGTTTCATTTGATTTCACACCTCAGATTGTAAAAGCTAGTTTTAAAAAATCTTCTGAACATTATAGCACGTTTTTCCCATTATGCTAAGCAGGGAAAAGATGCTAACCATAGCTTAAAATCCACTTTTTAGGGTACAATACAGTCACCTAACAGAGAGAGTATCAAGTATCGGAGTGATGAGTGTGGACTTTGTTCAGCCAGCTTATATGAAAAGTAAATTCGGTTTAGATATCTATTATGAGCACTATCCAAATAAGGGGAAGAAAACATTGATCTTAATTCACGGACTCTTCTCTTCTACCTTCAGCTATCGAAAGCTCATCCCGCTTCTGAAACAAGACTTCAATTTAATTGCAATCGATCTGCCGCCATTTGGACAGTCCGAGAAGTCGAATACGTTTATTTACAGCTATCGCAACATGGGAAAGATCATTATTGAGCTAGCTGGTTACTTGCAGATTCAGCATGCGATCCTAGTGGGTCATTCGATGGGCGGCCAAATTGCTTTATACGCTGCATCTGAACGGCCAGACCTATTTGAAAAGGCGGTACTTTTGTGCAGCTCAGGGTATTTAAATAAATCAAAGAGATCGCTTGTTTACAGCACATATATTCCTTATTTTTATCTCTATCTCAAAAGAAAGCTCTTGAAGCAAGGCATAATGAAAAATTTAACCGCTGTTGTACATGATCATTCCATCATTGATCAAGAGATGGTGGACGGATATTTAAAGCCTTTTTCTGATGATCAAATTTTCCGAGGAATTTTCCGCTTGATTCGGCACCGGGAAGGCGATTTGACCTCGGATGTCCTAAAGAAAATGGAGACACCAGTGCTGCTCATTTGGGGTGAGGAAGATCGGATCGTTCCCATTCAAATAGGAGAAAGACTGCACAAGGATCTGCCAAACTCGACCTTGCATGCATTAAAAAAAACCGGGCACCTCGTTCCTGAGGAAAATCCGGTCTTTGTGTCTGATCAAATCGGACATTTCAGCCTGTCTTAGCGTGTGCAGGAGCTGCTGTCTCGTATGACGAAAAGCTGATTCGCTATATGTTGACAGTTTTCGAAAGGCAGGAGCTGCTCAAATGAGTGATGATAAATGGCTTGAATGTCTTTTGCTAAAGATAAAGAGTCTTCTGCGTCGTATAATGCACTGATGACGTCAGCAGGCTCCGTTTCATAAAAGTCCTCTCCATATTGAAAAGGGTCCCATGCCTTAATAAGTTGAATCATCTCTTCTACAGCTTGACTATCTTTCATCGGTATCACCGCTTATAATAAATTTTGTGATGTTTATTTTAGCACAACCAACAATGGTTGAAAAACGGCTAGAGGTGGGTTTCATGAATTTCGACGAACAGATCATACGTAAAGGTTCAAAATCAGTGAAATGGGACCAAGCAGAGTCTTTGTTCCTGACAACAGATGCACTGCCGATGTGGGTGGCAGATATGGATTTTAAAGCGCCGCAGGTCGTCCTTGATGCATTGAAAGAGCGATTGGATCATGGCGTATTTGGCTATGCCTTTCAAGACCAGGATACGCAGCAGGCAGTAGCCGAATGGCTCAAAAGAAGACACGGGTGGTCGATTCAGACAGAAGCCGTCACCTTCACACCAGGGATTGTCACGGCACTTAGTTTTGCTGTCCAAGCCTTTACAGCACCGAATGACGAAGTGGTCATACAGTCACCAGTGTATACGCCTTTTTATCAAATGATTGAGCGAAATGGACGTACAGTCTCAACCAACCCTTTAAAAATAGAAAACAACCGCTATCTTATGGATTTTGATGATTTAGAGAAAAAACTGAGCAGACCAGAAGCGAAGCTCATGTTCCTTTGTCATCCGCATAATCCGTCCGGAAGAGCGTGGTCAAAAGAGGAATTAAAACGAGTAGGAGACTTATGTGTCAAGCATGGTGTCACAGTCGTTTCAGATGAGATTCATTCTGATTTGATGCTATACGGAAAGCCGCATGTGCCATTTGCTAGTCTTTCTGACGACGTAGCACATATCACAGTGACGTGTATTGCACCAAGTAAAACATTTAATTTAGCTGGCCTCCAAGCATCTGCCATTATCATTTCCGATGAAGAAAAAAGAACCCTTTTCACCAATGAATTGCAAAGAAACGGACTAGCCAAACTGAATGCATTTGCGATTCCTGCGATGGAAGCAGCATACCGCCACGGGGATGAGTGGCTCGATGCACTTGTTCTTTATCTCGAAAACAATATAAAAATGGCGATGGACTATATTGACGAACACCTTCCAAATATGCGTTATATGAAACCAGATGCTTCTTATTTATTGTGGCTGGACATTCGGGATTATCAATTCAGTCAAGCGGAATTGAAACGGAATCTGCTGAAAAAGGGCAAAGTGATCCTAGAGCTTGGTCACGTGTACGGACACGAAGGAGACGGCTTTATTCGGATGAATCTAGGCTGTCCTGCTTCAACAGTCATAGAAGGATTGAAACGCCTTCATCAAGCGTTCACGCGATCATCTGAATAAGCCCTATACAATCGAAAGAACATCCTAACGGGTGTTCTTTTTAAAGAAAAAAACCCTCCTTTTATCATATCTACTTTGTACATGAGATGATATAATGAGAGGAATTACAATTATTTACGAGGAGAGCATTTAAATGGAAATGTTCAAGGATTTTCTGCTCCATGTATCTTTTATTCTATTTCCAATCTTTTTATATCATGCGCTATGGCTAAGCCGGACCCCTGCTCATTTCCCAAAAACGAATAAACTGCTCATCACAGTATTCGCATTCATCTCTTCAGCACTATGTATTATATATCCAGTTGGTTCGATTTTAGATTTGCAGACTGGGCTTCAATCCATCCCTCTTGTACTTGCCATTTTATACGGAGGGTACACTGCTGGGATCATCGCCATCTTGATAAGTTCCATGGTCAAATTCGTGATGTATGGCTCCTTCTTATGGGTTGGACTCATTGTTGTTCCGATTTACTTTTTCATCCCATTTCTGTTCTACCGTAAATGGCGTCAATATTCGAAGCTGAAAAAGCTGATGTATGGAGTGCTTATCGGTTTATCCAAAGGATTCTTTATTTACATTGGACTGTTTGCGGTCAGCTTAATGGAATACAGCCCAGCCTTTATTATGCAGCAAAAGTTACTTGAGTTATTTTTCTCAACCCTTTACTACATATTCTTTCTTGTGCTAAGTATCTATTCCATTGAATTCGTCAAAGAAAATGCGCAAATGAGAACACAGCTCGTCCAGTCAGAAAAACTGACCATTGTAAGTGAACTCGCTGCAAGCGTTGCCCATGAAGTACGCAATCCGCTGACAGTGGTGAGAGGCTTTATTCAATTGCTCTTTTCTAGTGACAATACAAAAGAGCCGTCAACCAATAAAGATTATAAAAATCTCGTTCTGTCCGAGTTAGACCGGGCGCAGGATATTATCACGAGTTATCTTGACATTGCGAAACAAAACTATTATCAAATTGAATCTCTCAATCTATCTAAGTTACTAGAGGAATGTGCATCACTGATGACATCCTATGCCAATTTCAAATCAGTCACGATTCATCAATCCATTGAACCAGACTTATACATTCAAGGTGATGAAACGAAGATCAAGCAAGTCATGATTAATTTAATCAAAAATGCGATTGAAGCAGCCCCAGAACACGAAGGGGAAATTGAACTTTTTGCTTCAAAAGAAAATCATAAAATATGCCTTTGTTTCGTGGATAACGGTGTAGGAATGACAGAAAGCCAAATGAAAAAGCTTGGCGAACCATATTACACCCTGAAAAATAAAGGGACTGGACTTGGGCTGACAGTGACATTTTCTATCATTGAAAATCACCATGGAACCATTCGTTTCAAAAGCTCGCTGCAGTCTGGTACAACCGTCACCGTGAAGTTTCCTGAAGATACAAGAAGAAAATGATCAATCCATTTTTTTTGTCCTTTTTTCATCTATCCGCTCCTGCTTCTTAGACGCACGAACGATCAGACGAAAGCAAATAAAAGCAGCAATGAAGAAAATCACCGTGGTGATTGCCGCTGGGATGTACTCCCTTTTATCTTCAGGAAAATACAGTAGAAAGAGTGCGATGAACGACAGCATTCGCCATTCCCCCTTTTGCTCGTTTACTTCACTATATTGGCTAAAAGAAATGAAATACCTTCCTGCGAGAAGGAAATGGAGGAATTTCACATGACAGACATTCAAATTGGACAAGTTGTGAAAGGATTTTACAAAACAGGTGTTTACGTTGGGGAAGTGACAGCAGTGAAACCATCGACCTATCTCGTTCAAGTAAAAGCCGTTCTGACACATCCCACTCAAGGCGACCTGCATCACCCAAAAGAAGCAGACGTGCCTTTTTTCCAAGAGAGACGGGCTTTGGCCTATCGTGAACAGACGAATATCCCTCATCATATGGTGAAGCCTTATGATGGCGGTATACCAGATTATCAAGTATCACTAAAAGAAGCTGTAGATAAATTAAAACAAACGCTCCATGCGGATGATTCCAAATGGGCTGAAAAATCAAGAGCGTGCCTATCTTCTCTCGAAAAAGATTATTTTCCAGAAGACGCCCGCTAATCAGCCGAATCAAAAAAGTGTGAGAAATCGATCAGCTCACCAATTTTGGTTGTTTGCGGATTTTCCACATAAGCTCTGTCTTTTTCAAAAAGGGTTAGCAGCTGATAAGTCGTCATAGCATCATCAAGTGCTTTATGATGCTTACCAGCTCCTTCACTGCCGTATTCCTTTGCCGCTTTGCGAAGCCCTGTCAGTGTACGATCACCAAAAAAGGTTTTATACTCAAAGGCAAGGTCCCTCAGCTTCCCCTTAAAAGGAAAGGCAATGTGATTCAGCATACAGTTTTGCTTCAGCACCTTCATGTCCATATTGCCCCATGTAATAATCTCACAATCCTCTCCCCCATCAAGCGACACGAGCTTCTCGATAAACGCCTCAAAGGAAATTCCGCTCTCTACATCCTGCTGCGTAATGCCGAGGAACGATTTACAGCGCTTCGTCAGCTTCGGGAACTTTTTCGGTTTGACGTAGCTAGAGAACGTGTCTATAATCGTTTCACTTGCCGCTTTCACTACCCCAGCTTCAATAATTTCAGGAAAAAAATTTTGTGGATGATACTTTCCATCAGGCATCGTAAATTCAAAATCGACCACAAGCACCGCCTTCTGTTCCACCAGTCTCACCTCACTTTCTCGTCAGTTTTTCATCCTGATATCATTATATTAAGACGGACCTTGAAATCACTTCATTTTCTTGAAAATAATGCAGATTCACTATGCCCAACCTATCATCAGATGAAAGATCGTTTATTTTCCTTTATAATTATTAAGGAACACGAAATAAATAAAGAAGGTGGTCTCTATCACAAACAGGAAGAAAAACTTGTACATCATGTGGTTTGTGAACTTTTTTGTATCTGCCAGCATTACAATGATCGTCCCTTTTTTATCACTTTACATAGAATCTCTTGATAGCAGCTATTCAAATGAATTTGTCCAAAGGTGGAGCGGCTATGTCTTTGGGGTCACGTTTTTAACGGCCTTTCTGATTTCTCCGATTTGGGGACGGATTGGTGACCGTCATGGCTATAAAAAGATTTTGCTCATTAACGGAATTGGGATTGCAACAAGTATTCTATTAATGGGGCTTGTGCAAACCGTTTATCAGCTATTCGCACTGCGGCTCTTCATGGGGCTTGTCACAGGCTTTATCTCGACTTCAATGGCACTGATCTCTGCACAGACGGAAAAGGCAACTGCAGGTAAAACCCTTGGAACGATGCAGATGAGTAATGTCGCCGGGGGGTTGTTTGGTCCATTAATGGGCGGCTTCATGGCAGACAGCGTCGGATTTATTTATACGTTTTTCCTCACAGCGACTGTCATTTATGTGTCAGCTATTGTGATTATTTTCGGAGTGAAAGAACAGCCCATCCGTTCAAAAGAAGCAAAGCGCGTTTCTTACTCACGGAAGGATGTACTCGTTCATATTTTCAAACAGCCTTTGCTTGTGGTCACGATGCTTTTAACGTTTATTACACAAGTAGGGAACTTTAGCATTCAGCCACTTTTGGCTTTATACATTCATGATTTACACGGTCCTGTTAATCTCGCATTTTATGCGGGTCTTGCGTTCTCTGCAACTGGACTTGGCAATCTGCTCTTTACACGAAAATGGGGAGATCTCGGAGATCGAATTGGTCACGACAAGGTGCTGCTTGCCCTTCTCATCCTCTCCTCTATTTTATTCATCCCGCAAGCGATGGCGGATTCCTATGTGATGTTAGTACTTTTCCGTTTTCTATATGGGATGGCACTTGGCGGGATTATTCCGTGTACGACGGCGTATATTCGGATCAAAGCACCTGCCTCTATGCAAGGGGAAGTGCTCGGGTACAATGTCAGCTTCCGCTTTCTTGGGAATGTCGTCGGTCCGGTGATTGGCGGCATTGTGGCGAGTCATTACGGGATTCCAGCTGTCTTTTATGTCACCGCCGGAATTTTTCTGTTTGGCGCGTTATTTTTATGGGCGGTCCGCTCGCATGCGAAGACAAAAGAAAGGAGTGTCTGATCCAGCATCAGGTACTCTTTTTTCTTGTGTAGAAGCCTTATTCACTAGACTTCACGCCCATTCTTTTCTAAAAATAACCTTCTCGTATTCGCAAAAGAATGGTACGATATGGCTAGAAAATTGAAGAAAGTGAGTGACCTCATGTTTCGTGCAATCATTGGTTGGTTATTACTTGCTGCCCTCATTCCATTATTTGTTCTGACTTTTTATCTATCAAAGGAAGAAGCTGCAAGTGTCAAGCCTGTTAACGAAGTGCTTGATCAAAAAATCAAGCTGGAAAAGATAGATTTTTCCCAAAACAGTTATATGTATGATCGGGATGGTTCTCTCATCTCCGAGATCGTATCAAACGATGAAAACCGAGTGTTCGTGACGTATGATAAAATTCCTGATTCTGTGAAGGAGCTGTTCCTCCGCTCAGAGGACCGGAACTTTTATGACCATAAAGGCATTGACTTTATGGGGGTTGTTCGTGCCCTTGCCTCAAATGTCAAAAACCATGGCATCAGCCAAGGAGCGAGTACGATCACACAGCAATTATCCCGTAACTTATATTTAAGCCATGAACGTTCGTTCACCCGAAAGTTTACAGAGCTTCTCTATTCCTATGAATTAGAGCGAAAATTCTCGAAAGATGAAATTCTCGAAAGCTATTTAAATACGATTTATTTCAGTAATGGTGTTTACGGTGTCGGTTCTGCGGCTAATTACTATTTTGATAAGCCGCTTAGTTCTTTAACGCTTGCACAGATGGCATTTATCTCTGCGATTCCAAACAACCCAACACTGTATGACCCATTGAAACAATTCAAGCACACGAAGAAACGCCAAGAACGACTGCTTGGTATTTTAGAGAAAGACGGTGTCATCACCAAAAAGCAATACAAAAAAGCCGTCAAAGAAAAAATCAGCCTGTCCTTAAGTGAAAAGAAAAACCTTTACCCTGACTATGTGACATATACCAATGAGGAATTCACCGATCTTGTGTCAGATCAGGAAGGCTTTACAAACCGCTTGAAGAAAGCCAAAACAGATGGAGCAAAAAAAGCCATTCAAAAAGAATTATCTGAAAAAGTTAGTGCCCTGCTTCAGGATGGTGTCAAAATTTATACGGCACTTGATCCTTCCTTACAGCAACGAGCCGTCTATCAGCTCAATGCGCAACTCCCTTACCAAGGTGTAGAAGGCGGATCAGCGGTCATTAATCATGAAACGCATCAAATTGTCGCACTTGCTGGCGGAAAAAACTATAAGAAGTTTGATTTCAACTACGCCTATCAAGCGCAAAGACAGCCTGGTTCTGCAATTAAGCCGCTTTTAGACTATGGTCCTTACATCGACCAAACCGGTGCAACAGCTTCAAGCAAAATCAGTGCCGGCAAGTTTTGCAGCAGCGGATACTGTCCGCAGAACTATAATCATAAAACGTATGGAACTGTCACACTTGAAACAGCCTTTAAGAACTCTTACAATACACCTGCGATCCGAATGCTGGATACAGTCGGTGTCAAAAAAGGCTTCAGCTATTTAGAGAAATTCTCATTCGAACATATCGTAGCGGATGATTATCGCCTTCCTTCTGCACTTGGCGGATTTACGAAGGGCTTCTCGCCGCTAGAAATAACAGATGCGTATACCGTCTTTGGCAATCAAGGCAGTTACACACAAAGTCATTCGATCACAAAGGTAACAGACTTAAACGGTAAGACCCTTTACAAGTGGAAAGAGTCACCGAAGCAAGTGTATTCTCAGCGTACAAATGACACAATGCGTAAACTGCTTGCCTCCGTTGTAAAAAGCGGAACAGGGAAAAAAGCGAATTTCAGTTCCCCTTACATTGGTGGTAAAACAGGGACATCCAATGACTACAAAGACATTTGGTTTGTTGGACTGACAGATCAATATACAATGGGTGTATGGGTTGGAAGAGATAGAGGAACGGTTGAATCGATTTACAGCTCCAGCCCGCACTTACGTATTTGGAAAAATACGATGCAATACGCCAGATAAACAGGAGGTTTGATTGCGATGCATTCAACACATCCACCCCATTTAATTTTATTTGACGGTGTCTGCAACGTGTGCAGCGGTGCTGTTCAGTTTGTGATTAAGCGTGATCCAGATGAGCGAATGATGTTTGCTTCATTACAATCAGATACAGGGCAGCGCATTTTAAAAGAAAACGGTTTGCCTTTAGATGAGTTCAATTCATTCATTTATATTGAAAAAGGCACCCTTTATACGAAGTCGACAGGCATCTTAAAAGCCACGCGGCATTTAAAAGGGATCTACAAATGGAGTTATTTACTCATTGCCATTCCCCGCCCTATCCGTGATTGGTTTTATGAGCGGATGGCGAAAAATCGCTACAAATGGTTTGGTCAAAAAACATCTTGTATGATGCCTACACCCGATATTCAAAAACGGTTTCTTTCATAAAAAAGCATCCTCCGATGGTGGAGGATGCTTTCTTTGTCTGTTTAAGAAGGCAGACTCGCCATAACACTGTTATAAAGCTTAATAAATAAGTACAAAATGCCGATTAAAAACGTTGCCCAAAACAGAAGAATAAACATCATAAATCCAATTAAATTCAGCATGGAAAGCGATTGATAAATGCGAACCACAACCCAGATAAAATAGACAAGACTTGCTAAAACAAACAGTCCGACAAGCAGAATCAGCTGCTGCGTCAACAGAAATGCAAGCAAGCTGGCAAATAAATAAACAACGGATGCAATCCGAATTTTCTTTAAGTTCTCCCCTTCAGGATCTTTCGCGAAAAAGAGTAGTGCCAGCTCTAACACCGTATCTGCAATCAGTTTCAAGGCAGATAAAATCATAAAATAAACAAGTGCAAAAGCAGCAAAAAGAGCAAGCCTGATGCCCTGTTCCGAGAAAAATTCCAGCATTCCTTTTAAAATACCTGCTTGAGTCAAGAAATCAGTCGTGATACCTACTGTGAAAATCGAAAAAGCAGAGCTGAATAGTAAAATCGAAATCAGCGGAAAATATCCAGTCAAATATGTATTTTTCATAAATAGATCCTTTCTCATAAGCTCACATTTATTATGGCTCACTTAAAACGGATTGACAAGATGCTTTCAAAGTAAACTGGCAGCAAAATCAAATTTGTGATTTTGCACGTACATTCCTTCACAAACTTACATTTTCCCGTTAAAGTATTACTATTACGAAAAAATCGTGCGTTAGGGGTATACTCGTGAAAAAAACATTAAGACTGCAAACACGGCTGACGATTTTTGTTTGTATCGTTGTCCTGATCTCCCTTTGTATCACATTCTTTACGATCTGGTCGGAAACAGCTAAGAACATTCATCAGCAGGAACGTGACATCGCCCTCTCCACTGCCAAAATGGTCGCAGAGGCTCCGATCACAGCGAAATCATTAGAAGAAAATCGATCATATTCAGCATTGCGTCAATATACAACAAGTGTTCAGCGAATCACCAAAACCGAATTCGTTGTCGTGATGGATATGAACGGTATTCGAAAAACCCATCCAAATCCGCAGAAGATCGGGAAGCGGTTTGCTGGCGGTGATGAAAAACCAGCATTACAGGGTAAAGAACATATTAGTACGGCTTCTGGAACACTTGGCAGATCCATGCGTGCTTTTGTTCCTGTTTATGATCAAGATGGAAAGCAGCTCGGGGCTGTGGCAGTAGGGATTACGTTAAAGGAAATTGACTTGATTATTCATCAAAGCTTACTTCCGCTCTACTTCGTCATATCGCTCAGTCTTCTTTCTGGTATCATCGGAGCACTCATTGTGGCACGAAAAGTGAAGAAGATTATGTTTGGACTAGAGCCAGATGAGATCGCCACACTATTAAAAGAACGAAGCGCCATGCTAGAATCAACAAAAGAAGGGATTCTTGCCGTCGATCAGCACGGTAAAATCAAGCTAGCCAATGCTGAAGCCAAACGGCTCTTTCATAATATGGGCATTATGGTTGACCCTAGAGAACAAGATGTTCAGGCTCTCCTCCCTTCAAGCGGTTTAAAGCAAGTCATTGAAACACGCAAGCCGCTGCTTGACCGCGACGTGAGAATGAACGGACTGGAGCTTGTCTTTAACGAGGTCCCGATTACGGTAAAAGGCGAGATTGTCGGGGCAATCGCCACCTTCCGTGACAAAACAGAAGTCAAACACTTGGCTGAGCAGCTGAGCGGGGTCAAAATGTATGCAAATGCCCTCCGTGCCCAGTCACATGAATTTATGAACAAGCTTCATGTCATTTTAGGATTGGTTCAGCTCAAAAACTACGATGACCTTGGCACCTATATCAAAGATATTGCGATATATCAGCAAACGGAAACAAATGAAATCATCAACCATGTGAAAAACTCTGTTTTAGCAGGATTTTTACTAGGAAAACAAAGCTACATCAGGGAACAAGGCGCGACCTTAGAAGTCATATGCAGCACACAAGTCCCAAATTCAGAGGACCCAGCAGTGACGCATGATCTCATTACCGTGATTGGCAACCTGTTAAATAACGCACTCGATGCTGTTTCTCATACTGAGACGAAAAACATCTCAATCTCATTCCGATACGTCCAGGAGCAGCTTCATATTGAGATTACGGACACAGGTGTTGGTCTCACAAAAGATGAACAAGACATCATGTTTGATCAAGGCTTTTCAACTAAAGGAGAAGACAGAGGATTCGGTCTCTACTTTGTTGACCAAAGCATCAAAAAAATGAACGGACACCTGATTGTCACGAGTGAAAAAGGAGAAGGAACGACCTTTAGTCTCCGCATTCCGTATAAACAAAAGGAGGATTCACATGATTAATGTGTTAATAGTAGAAGACGACCCAATGGTTGGGGAGCTGAACAAACGCTACCTGACCCAAATCGACGGCTTTGAATTAAAAGGGATTGCCACCTCTTTTCAGCAGGCACTGGACATCTTAAAAACAGAAGCCATTCACCTTGTACTGCTCGATATTTATATGCCTGGACAAAATGGACTGGTCCTATTATCAGAAATACGCAAGCAAAATCATTCTGTTGATGTCATTGTCATTTCAGCTGCCAATGAAGTCGACGTGATCCAGCAAACGATGCGAAACGGGGCTGTTGATTATTTAATCAAGCCATTTGAGTTTGAACGTTTCCAATCAGCGCTCTCAGAGTATAAACGTAAACACGCCTTGTACCAAACGATGAACAGCATCTCGCAAAATGATTTAGATGCGAAGCTCTTTCATAAAAAAGCAGAGACAGAAAAAGTCCTTCTGCCAAAAGGCCTGACCAAAAGCACACTCAAACTCATCTGGACAAGTATTCAATCATTCGGTCATCAAGCTTTCACGACCGAAGACCTAGCGAATCATACAGAAATCTCTCAAGTCTCCATTAGAAAATACTTGAAATTCCTTGAGGACATCGAAGTAGTTGATGTCGAAATGGCATACGGGACAATTGGACGTCCTGTTTTCCAATATAAACTCAGTACAACAAATATGAATTTGATTCAGCAATATCTATAATTTGACACATCTGACCTTTTACAGAGGCCAGATGTTTTTTTATGGCACACGATGTCACAAACCCCTTGATATCAGCGGTTCCACTGTAGTAGAGCACATCACAAAAGCGGCATTATATCATATTTCAGCAGATAAAAAGACATCGTATTTAGCCTTTTAACATTTTTTTAAAAATAAAACAAATTTCTATTTATTTATTCGATTGGAAATGATAAATTATGATTGATTAGTTCAACGAGATATAAGTCTGATGTCTTACATCTTCTCTCCTTCCCTCCATAAGTTTCAGGAGAAAGCAGGATAAAATACCCTATTCAGAAGGGTGAGAAGAGGTAGAACGGTCTTTTTTCGCGAGACTTTTCTGAAACTTTTAAATTTTATAGGGGGTTATGTTTTGAAGAAGCGCAAAATTGGACTAGCATTGTCCTTAGTCGTAGCAGCAGGAACCATCCTTGGAGCATGCGGCAACTCTGGCTCAAACAGCGGTGAAAGCAAAAAAGATAAAGATCAATTCACTGTTGCAATGGTAACTGATGTCGGTGGTGTCGATGACAAATCGTTTAACCAATCAGCTTGGGAAGGTTTACAAGCTTTTGGGAAAGACAACAATTTAAAAAAAGGTAAAAACGGCTTTGATTACTTACAATCTAAATCAGACGCTGACTATACAACGAACTTAAACACACTTGCTCGTGAGAAATTCGACCTGATTTATGGAATTGGTTTCTTAATGCAAGATTCTATTAGTGAAATCGCAGATCAACGTAAAAATAATCACTTTGGTATTGTTGATGCAGTTGTGAAAAAAGACAACGTAGCCAGCATTATGTTTAACGAAAATGAAGGATCATTCCTTGTAGGTGTTGCGGCTGCTCTTTCTACAAAATCGAACAAAATCGGTTTTGTTGGCGGCGTTGACTCTGAATTAATCAGAAAATTCGAAGTTGGATTCCGTGCAGGCGTTGAAGCAGCTAACCCGAAAGCAAAAGTGGAAGTGAAATATGCTGGTGCATTCGATAAAGCAGACATCGGTAAAGCAACAGCTGAAAGCATGTACAAATCTGGCGTCGACATCATTTATCACGCAGCTGGCGGTACTGGAACTGGTGTCTTCACAGAAGCGAAAAACCTGAAAAAAGCTGATCCTAACCGTAAAGTTTGGGTTATTGGTGTAGATAAAGACCAGTATGACGAAGGAAAAGTACCTGGAACAAAACAAAGTGTCACTCTTACTTCTATGATTAAGAAAGTAGACACAGCGGTACAAGACTTAACGACGAAAGCAAAAGAAGGTAAATTCCCTGGCGGCGAAGTGATCACATACGGTCTGAAAGAAGGCGCTGTTGACATTTCTCCATCTCAGGACAACCTTGACAAAGATGTATTGAAGAAAGTAGAAGAATGGAAACAAAAAATCATCAAGGGTGAAGTCAAAATCCCTGCAACACGTGATGAACTAAAAGATTTTAAAGCTTAATTTGAGCATCGGGATAAGCGCGCCTTATCCCCTTGCCTCTCCTTTACCTCCTCTTTATTCGTAAAAGGTGGTAAAAGAAAAGCTGCAGCCTCGTTTTGCAGCTTTTCTTTTGCTAGTTTTTATCTTCATCAGCACCCTAAAAAAGGAGCGGTTAAACCTGTGGATTATGTCATTGAAATGTTGAATATACGCAAAGAATTCCCTGGCATTGTAGCAAACGACAACATTACGCTGCAGCTGAAAAAGGGCGAAATTCATGCGCTGCTTGGTGAAAACGGCGCTGGAAAATCAACGCTTATGAACGTGCTTTTCGGTCTTTACCAGCCTGAAAAAGGTGAAATCAAGGTTCACGGAAAACCTGTAACCATTTCTAGCCCAAATGATGCAAGTGATTTAGGCATCGGTATGGTGCATCAACACTTTATGCTCGTCGATACATTCACCGTCGCTGAAAACATCATCTTAGGAAAAGAGCCTAAGAAGTTTGGAAAGATCGACAAAGAACAAGCCATACAGCAAGTACAAGAGCTTTCTGACCGCTATGGTTTAAAAATAGACCCTGCCGCAAAAGTATCTGACATCTCTGTCGGCATGCAGCAGCGTGCAGAAATCTTAAAAACACTTTACCGCGGCGCTGACATTTTGATCTTCGACGAACCAACAGCCGTCTTAACACCTCAAGAAATCAAAGAACTCATACAAATTATGAAAAACTTAATCAATGAAGGCAAATCCATTATTTTAATTACCCATAAGCTGAAAGAAATTATGGATGCCTGTCACCGTGTGACCATTATCCGAAAAGGCCAAGGCATTCGTACACTTGATGTGGAAAGCACAAATAAAGATGAACTTGCGAGCCTCATGGTCGGTCGTGAAGTTTCATTTAAAACAGACAAAAAAGACGCCTCCCCTGCTGAGGAAGTGCTTCAAATTCAAGACCTTACGGTAAAAGACGCGCGAGGAATTGAGGCAGTCAAACATCTCAACCTCTCAGTGAAGGCTGGCGAAATTGTCGGAATTGCTGGAGTAGATGGCAATGGTCAATCTGAATTAATTGAAGCCATTACTGGTCTAAAAAAATCAGAGTCTGGCACGATCATGCTAAACGGGAAAGCCATTCAAAACCTTCCGCCTCGGAAGGTGACCGAATCTGGAATTGGACATATTCCTCAAGACCGTCATAAACACGGACTGGTGCTTGATTTTTCAATTGGAGAAAATATTTCCTTACAAACGTATTATCAGCGCCCATACTCAAAATTTGGCTTGATGAATATGAAAAATATTTACCAAAAAGCAAAACGAATCATTGCTGAGTATGACGTAAGAACACCGAGTGAATATACAGAGGCACGCGCCCTGTCAGGCGGGAACCAGCAAAAAGCCATTATTGGCCGAGAAGTTGACCGCAATCCTGATTTATTAATTGCCGCTCAGCCGACACGAGGACTTGATGTTGGTGCAATTGAATTTGTTCATAAGCGTCTGATTGAGCAAAGGGACTCAGGGAAAGCCGTCCTGCTCATCTCCTTTGAGCTTGATGAAATTATCAATGTCAGTGATAAGATCGCTGTTATTTTCGAAGGCAGCATTATTGCCATCGTTGATCCAAAAGAAACAACAGAGCAAGAGCTTGGTCTATTAATGGCTGGAAGTACGCAACAGGAAGTGGGGAACGAAGCAAATGTCTAATCGCTTAACAAATCTGCTAATTCCGCTTATAGCCATTGTACTTGGTCTTTTTGTTGGGGCCATTATTATGCTGGCAAGCGGTTATAGTGTCATCGAAGGCTATGGCGCCCTTTGGAATGGCGTCTTCGGTGAAACCTATTATATGGGAGAAACCATCAGACAAGTTACACCTTACATTTTATCAGGACTTGCTGTTGCTTTTGCATTTCGGACTGGTCTCTTTAATATCGGTGTAGAAGGTCAAATGCTGATTGGCTGGGTAGCTGCTGTATGGATCGGTACAACTGTCCATGCACCTATGTATATCCATCTGCCGCTTGCCCTCATCACCGCAGCTGCTGCTGGTGCATTATGGGGCTTTATTCCTGGGTTTTTAAAGGCTCGTTTTTATGTTCATGAAGTGATTGTCACGATCATGATGAACTACATTGCCCTTCATGTTACAAATTATCTGATCTCAAATGTCTTAACAAATAATAAAGATAAAACAGAAAAAATCGATGCCACTGCCTCGCTTCGCTCTGGTTTCTTTGAACAAATCACCGATTTCTCCCGGATGCATAATGGTATTTTTGTTGCCATTATTGCTGCGGTCGTGATGTGGGTCATTATTCAAAAAACCTCTAAAGGCTTTGAATTGCGGGCTGTTGGAATGAACCAGCAGGCCTCCCATTATGCCGGTATGAACGTTCGCCGCAATATCATTTATGCGATGCTCATTTCAGGTGCTTTTGCAGGTCTTGCAGGCGCAATGGAAGGTCTTGGTACATTTGAATATGCTTCAATTAAAGGCTCTTTTACCGGTGTAGGTTTTGATGGAATCGCCGTCGCTTTATTAGGTGGAAATACTGCTGTTGGTGTTGTTCTTGCTGCGCTGCTGCTTGGTGGATTGAAGGTCGGTGCTTTAAATATGCCGCTTGAATCTGGCGTACCGACTGAGGTCGTTGATATTGTCATAGCGATCATTATTCTTTTCGTCGCCTCAAGCTATATTATCCGTCTTGTGATGAACCAAATGAAGAAAAAGGGGGGAAAATAAGTGGGATTTCTGCAAATTCTTGAAATCATCGTCCCAGCAACACTTGTCTATGCTGCACCACTTATTTTAACCGCTCTTGGAGGCGTCTTTTCAGAAAGATCAGGTGTTGTGAATATCGGTCTTGAAGGTTTGATGGTCGTCGGAGCATTTTCTAGTATTATCTTTAACTTATTTTATGCTGATACGTTTGGGGCCTTGACCCCGTGGCTTGGGCTCCTCGTCGGTATGGCAATTGGCGGATTGTTCTCTTTGATTCATGCAGTTGCGACCATTACATTCCGGGCTGATCAAACGGTCAGTGGTGTTGCTATTAACATGCTGGCACTTGGCGCTACACTGTTTGTCGTGAAACTCATTTACGGGAAAGCACAAACAGATAAAATTACAGAGCCTTTCTATAAAGGTGATATTCCCCTTTTAAGTGACATTCCGATAATTGGCGATATATTCTTTAAAGATGTTTATTATACGTCCATACTGGCATTAGCGCTTGCGGTTGTTGCTTGGTTTGTTTTATTTAAAATGCCGTTTGGTCTTCGTCTTCGTGCAGTCGGAGAACATCCAATGGCTGCTGATACAATGGGAATCAAAGTGTACTGGATGCGCTATATCGGCGTCTTTATTAGTGGACTGTTTGGTGGTCTTGGCGGAGCTGTTTATGCGTCGACCATCGCACTTGATTTCTCACATGCTACCATTACTGGACAAGGCTTCATCGCACTAGCTGCGCTTGTCTTCGGTAAATGGCACCCATTCGGCGCAATGGGCGCTGCTTTATTCTTTGGATTTGCTCAAAGTTTAAGCATCATTGGCTCTCTCCTGCCGCTATTCCAAGATATACCGAACGTGTATATGCTTATTGCACCATATGTGCTTACCATCCTAGCACTCACTGGCTTCATCGGCCGGGCAGATGCACCGAAAGCACTTGGGACCCCTTATTTAAAAGGAAAACGATAAATACGATGTATGATCAATCCTCTGAAGGACAAACTACCTTCAGGGGATTTTTGTATGATAAAAACATAAAAACTCCTGTTTATTTTACTTTTATTACACTTAATTTAGTTTAATAAATAGATGAGTGTCACAGAATCTTCTACAATTGAGTCAAATAGCATTTGGGGGTGTTTATGTGGCTAATACACAACAATTGAAATCGATTACAGACGATTCTGACAATAATAAAAGCGTTTTCCGTAAGATCATGTCTTGGAAAATTGGTGTTATTGACTTACCTGTGTATTTAGTACTTGCAGCGATTATTTTAACTGCCGCTTATTTTAATAAAATTCCAGCAAATATGCTTGGTGGTTTCGCTGTTATTATGATTTTGGGGATTTTCCTTGGAGATATAGGACAACGTATTCCGATCTTAAAAGATATTGGTGGACCGGCGATTCTTTCTTTATTCGTACCATCGTTCCTGGTCTTTTTTCATGTTCTGAATCCGAACTCGTTGGAAGCGGTTACGTCTCTTATGAAAACGTCGAACTTCCTTTACTTCTATATTTCTGCTCTTGTAGTAGGTAGTATTCTTGGGATGCAGCGAACTGTATTAGTACAAGGCCTTATTCGTATGTTTGTTCCTCTTGTTGCAGGTACAATTGCAGCTGTGACTGCTGGAATTCTTGTTGGTCTTTTAGTTGGTTACACACCGCATCATTCGTTCTTCTTTATTATTGTTCCGATTATTGCCGGTGGTGTTGGTGAAGGAATTTTGCCATTATCTATTGCTTATTCACAAATTCTTGGTGTATCAGCAGAGTCATTAATTTCTCAATTAATTCCTGCTGCCGTCATTGGAAACGTCATTGCCATTATCTGTGCTGGCGCAATGAAGAAGCTTGGTGAAAAACGTCCTGAACTAAACGGGAATGGCCGTCTTGTAAAATCAAAAGAGGCAAATGAAATTTTTGAACAGCCTGATATGGATCCAAAAGTTGATTTCGGGTTAATGGGTGCTGGTGTACTCGTTGCTTGTACAACGTTCATTTTTGGTGGTTTGTTAGAAAGCTTTGTTCATATTCCAGGTCCAATCTTAATGATTGTTCTTGCCGCTTTAATCAAATACTTAAACGTGATGCCTCAGCATCTGCAAGATGGCTCACAGCAGTTCTACAAGTTTGTATCAAGAAGCTTTACATGGCCGCTTATGGTCGGTCTAGGGATTCTATACATTCCACTTGATGATGTTGCAACAGTGATTTCTATTCCATTTGTTTGTGTATGTATCGCTGTCGTTCTTGGAATGGTTGGTTCAGGTTACTTCGTTGGGAAATTGATGAACATGTACCCAGTAGAATCTGCGATTGTGACAGGCTGTCACAGCGGACTTGGCGGTACTGGTGACGTTGCGATCCTTTCAGCTTCTGGAAGAATGGGTCTGATGCCTTTCGCACAAGTATCTACACGTCTTGGCGGAGCAGCAACTGTGATCTGCGCAACAATCTTACTTAGAATGTTTACTTAATCAAACAATAAAAAGCATGGGCTCTATTACGGGCACATGCTTTTTTTATATTTCTTTTCTCCTATAAGGGTTTTATTCTTCGGCAGAGACCACGCGTATATATTCTCTTGGCTGGAATGGATATTGTCTTGCCTCTTGATAGGTCATATAGAGAAGATGTTCTGAAAACAACGGCCATTCACTTTCCGCCTGCCACCTTTTTTGATCATTTCGTTCTATGAAGAATGCTCCTCCTAAAATCGTGCAGAATATGCTTAAGCTGATGCCCGCTTTTAGTTTCATGTAATCAGCTCCTTTAAGAAAAGCATGTACGAAATACAAAACAATATACAATGAGTTTCATTTTTGATAAAATATTTTTTGTGGTCAAAAGAACTCAAAACAAATACAGTTTGCTGTAAATCAGTTCAAACCAATGCACTATGTCTGTATTTACGCTATAATTTTATTTACCAGTTCTTTAGAACGTGAATTTATATTGATTGAAGGAGGTTTATTTTCTTGCAGCTTATTCACTTCGCCATCCTATCGCCTTTTTTGCTTGCGTTTGTTGTGCCTTTTCTTTTTAAATACGTAAAGCGTATACATACAGGGTGGTTTGTTCTTATCTTGCCTATTCTATTATTTAGCTATTTTGTCCAGATGATTACGATGACATCAAATGGACGAACGTTATTTTCACAGGTCGAATGGATTCCTTCTCTAGGAATGAATTTCACTGTGTATGTAGACGGTCTTAGTTTGTTATTTGCGCTATTGATTACAGGTATTGGCGCACTTGTCGTCTTGTACAGTATTTTCTACTTATCAAAAGAAAAAGAACAGCTTGGCTCTTTCTATACGTATTTGTTAATGTTTATGACCGCTATGCTCGGTGTCGTTCTATCTGACAACATGGTGGTTCTTTACTTGTTTTGGGAGCTGACGAGTATTTCTTCCTTCCTCTTAATTGGGTATTGGTATAAGCGGGAACGCTCTAGATATGGAGCAACCAAATCACTGCTGATTACCGTTTTTGGCGGATTAGCTATGCTCGGTGGTTTTATCCTCCTCTATTTGATTACTGATTCATTTAGTATTCGTGAAGCAGTCAATCAGCTTCAGCTCATTATGGCATCACCTTACTTTATCCCTGCCATGATTCTGATCTTACTTGGTGCCTTTACGAAATCAGCGCAGTTCCCATTTTATATCTGGCTGCCTGATGCAATGGAAGCACCTACCCCTGTGAGCAGTTATCTGCATTCTGCTACGATGGTGAAAGCTGGTATTTATCTTGTTGCCCGCTTCAGTCCAATCTTTGCTATTTCAGAGGTGTGGTTTTGGACCATATCCATCGTTGGACTTGTGACATTATTTTGGGGATCATTCCACGCCGTTCGTCAAAACGATTTAAAAGCCATTCTTGCCTTTTCTACCGTTAGTCAGCTCGGGATGATTATGCTTATGCTGGGTGTAGGAGCAGCTGCAATCCATGAAAACAACCCCGCCTTTTTCGGCGCGGCCGTTCTCGCTGCGATCTTCCATTTAATTAATCATGCCACGTTTAAAGGCAGTCTCTTTATGGCGGCTGGTATCATTGATCACGAAACAGGCACTCGTGACATTCGGAAATTAGGCGGTTTAATGACCATCATGCCGATTACCTTTACGATTACGTTAATCGGTACATTCTCAATGGCTGGACTCCCGCCATTTAACGGCTTCTTAAGTAAAGAGCTGTTTTTCACAAGTATGCTGCGTATTTCTGAGATTAACTTTACAGATATTTCGACATGGGGCGCTATTTTCCCAGCGATTGCTTGGCTCGCTAGTGTCTTTACGTTCATTTACAGTATGATGCTTCTCTTTAAAACATTTAGAGGCAATCTTCAGTTAGATCAATTAGAAAAAAAGCCGCATGAAGCACCGATTGGTATGCTCATCCCGCCAATTATCCTTGCTGCACTTGTGGTCACCTTTTTCTTCTTCCCAAATATTCTAGCTTATTCTGTCATTGAACCTGCGATTGCAGCCATTATTCCCGATGCGATTGATCCAGGAAAACAGTTTGTTGTCAAAATTGAAGCATGGCACGGCTTTCAGCCAGAGCTTTATATGACAATAGGTGTTGTAGCTTTAGGGATTATCGGATATTTGACGTTGTCGAAATGGCGTCCAATGTACAACATATTTAAGGAGAAATGGTCATTTAACTCCTTATATGACCGTTCACTGATCGGCTTAGAAAAAGGCTCCTATCGCCTGACGAACAGTTATATGACCGGTTTCCTTCGTGATTACCTTGTCTATGTGTTTGGGTTCATGATTATCGTGCTTGGGAGTGTCATGTTTTATCAGAATGCCTTCTCATTTAATATGGAGCATGCTGCTCCAATCGGCACGTACGAGGTCATTCTGTCATTAGTGATGATAGCAGCAACCCTCACGACTGTGTTTGCTCGTTCTCGCTTAACAGCCATTATCGGGCTAGGTGTCATGGGGTATACGCTGTCACTATTTTTTGTTATTTTCAGGGCACCTGACCTTGCCCTCACCCAGTTAATTATTGAAACAATTTCTGTGGCACTGTTTTTACTTTGCTTCTATCACTTGCCAAAGCTGAGCATGAAGCAAAAAACAAGGAAATTTAAAATGACCAATCTCATTATTTCAGTAGGTGTTGGTGTCATTGTGACATGCCTTGCTTTCGCTTCAACAAGCAATCAGTCACTTGATACGATTGCGTCTTACTTTATTGAAAACAGCTACAAGCTTGCAGGCGGAGACAACATTGTCAATGTCATCCTTGTTGATTTTAGGGGCTTTGATACACTCTTTGAAATTACCGTACTTGCCATTGCGGCACTCGGTATTTATGGATTATTAAAGGCACAAGGAAAACGGAAGAGAGGCGTGCGGCGATGAGGAAGATTGATACGAATGATATGCTCTTACAAGTCACAACAAAAATCACAGCATTCATCATCCTGCTTTTTTCCCTTCACTTATTTCTTGCGGGACATAACAATCCTGGCGGGGGGTTCATTGGCGGCCTGATGAGTGCTGGGGCTGTCGTTCTTCTGCTTTTAGCCTATGATCTGAAAACAGTGAGACGTATTCTGCCCTTTAACTTTATTTATGTTGCAGCGACCGGGCTGCTCGTCGCGATCCTGACGGGTATGGGATCATTTCTATTCGGTGCACCTTTTCTATCCCATGCATTTGATTATTTCCAACTGCCGTTTTTAGGGAAAACAGAACTGGCGACAGCCGTACTGTTTGATATCGGTGTGTATTTGGTTGTTGTCGGTGTCACCATGACCATTATTCAAACGATTGGAGAGAAGGAATAATGGAATTTCTAATGTCTATTATCGTCGGTATAATTTTTATGGCGGCGACCTATTTAATGCTTTCAAAAAGCCTTCTGCGGGTCATCGTCGGTACTGCTGTTTTGAGTCACGGCGTCCATTTGCTTCTTTTAACAATGGGCGGCTTAAAAAAAGGAGCTCCTCCTATTTTAAAAGAGGGGCTCACATCCTATGTAGATCCATTACCACAAGCATTAATTTTAACAGCCATTGTCATTGCTTTTGGTGTGACATCCTTTTTACTTGTCATGGCCTTCCGTGCCTTCCAAGAGCTGCGAACAGATGACATGGATCAAATGAGAGGAAATGATCAGCATGAATAATCTCGTGATCCTGCCTATTTTAATTCCATTATTAGCTGCTACACTATTGATCTTTATGAATAAGAACATCATGCTGTCAAGAGGCTTTAGTGTGTTTGCTTCGCTCTCAGCCATTGTCTGTAATGTGTATTTAGTCCAAACCATTTTTACAAATGGGATTCAAACCCTCTATTTAGGAGGCTGGAAAGCACCATTTGGGATTGCCCTTGTGGCCGATCAGTTTGCTGCGCTCCTTGTGCTGACCGCTTCCGTCGTTGGGCTAGTGACAGTTCTTTTCTCCTTTCAAACGATTGGGAAGGAAAAGGAGCGGCTGTTCTATTACTCTGGCGTGCAGTTTTTGTTAGCTGGCGTAAGTGGGGCCTTTTTAACAGGCGATATTTTCAACCTGTTTGTATTTTTTGAGTTACTGCTAATGGCGTCTTACATGCTCATTGTGTTAGGCGGTTCAAAGCCTCAGCTTCGTGAATCACTCAAATACATTGTGTTTAACATCATCTCATCGGCTTTATTTATCGTCGGTGTCGCTTGTTTATATGCAGTCACTGGTACACTGAATATGGCTGATTTAAGTGTGAAGATCGCTGAATCAGGGCAAACAGGATTAATCACTGTCATTTCCATTCTGTTCCTCATTGTATTTGGCTTAAAAGCTGGGATCTTCCCGCTTTATTTCTGGCTGCCAGGATCATATCATGCACCGCCAGCGGCTATTTCTGCTCTATTTGGCGCACTGCTGACAAAGGTTGGCTTATATGCGATTGCCAGAGTCTTTACGTTAATTTTTATACATGATACAGGGTTTACACATACACTCATGGCTTGGTTTGCCGCTCTAACAGTGATATTCGGTGTGATTGGCTCTATTGCTTATTCTGATGTGCAAAAGATCGTGATCTATAACATTGTCACAGCCGTGGGGGTCATTTTGTTTGGGATTGCAGCCAATACACCTGCCTCACTCCAAGGGGCCATTTATTATCTCATTCATGACATGGTGATTAAAGGCGCTTTATTTATGCTGGCAGGTGCACTCTTCGTGTACGCTGGCACAAACCACTTGAAAAAGATGGGCGGGCTGATTCAATCTCAGCCTTTACTAGGGTGGATGTTTTTCATTTCGGCTTTATCACTGGCAGGAATTCCGCCGCTGAGTGGTTTTGTTGGAAAGCTAAAGATTGTAGAAGGTGGTTTTTCTGCTGGACACATGACCTTTTCTATCCTTGTCTTACTGTCCAGCCTTCTTGTCCTTTATTCGATTATGAGAATCTTCATGCTCGCATTTTGGGGCGAGGAACAAGATATGCGAAGAAGGAAACCGTCGATTAAAGGAATGGTGTACCCTGGCGTACTGCTTGTGATCTTGTCGCTTGCCATTGGGTTAGGGACAGAGTTCATTGCCCCTTATATCAATCAAGCAGCGGAAATGCTATCAACACCAGAAAAATATATTCAAGCTGTGCTGAAGGAGTAGATGAACATGGCCTTTCAAATATTACTAAACGCTCTCCTCGCCTTTACATGGATGTTTATGAATGATACTTACAGAGCCGCAGACTTTGTATCAGGCTTTGTACTAGGGATGGTCGCCATTTTTATGTTTCGGCGATTTTTCCCGCAGCGTTTTTACGGCTATGCCCTTTTTGCGATTTTCAAGCTCGTATTGATTTTTATTCGGGAGCTGCTTCTTGCCAATTTAAGTGTATTAAAGACCGTATTATCTCCAAAGCTCACAATTAAGCCCGGTATTTTCGCCTTTCGTACGGACTTGAAAACGGATTGGGAAATCACCATACTGGCTAACATGATTACATTGACACCAGGTACACTCGTCATTGATATTTCTGATGATCGTTCAATTTTGTACATTCATGCGATGGATATTGAAGATGCAGAAAAAGCCATTCACGATATCCGGGTTTCATTTGAAAAAGCGATTCAGGAGGTGAGTGGTAAGTAATGGAGCTCATATTACAAATGTCACTTGGCATTCTTGCACTGTCCACCCTTCTTTTTGTTATACGGGTTATCAAAGGTCCCTCTATTCCTGATCGTGTAAGTGCACTTGATGCGATAGGAATCAATTTAATTGGGATGACAGCCATCGTTTCCATTTTGCTGAAAACGACAACGTTCTTTGAAATTATTTTACTGCTCGGTATCCTTGCCTTTATCGGCACTGTCGCTTTTTCCAAATTCCTTGAGAAAGGGGAAGTGATTGAAAATGATCGTCATCGCTAAAGCTATTGTCATTTTCTTTATCCTGCTTGGCGCCATCCTTTGTCTCATTTCAGCCATTGGCGTTCTTCGCCTGCCAGATGTTTATACACGAATGCATGCTGCATCAAAAGCATCGACACTTGGTGTTGTCCTCATATTAGTTGGGGTATTCTTTCACGAATGGTTTCTTGCAGGCATTATTTCTGCGAAGATTCTACTTGGGATTGTCTTTATCTTTTTAACAGCTCCGGTCGGTGCACACTTGATCGGAAGAGCCGCCTACAATACTGGAGTCAAGATGGACAAACGAAGTGTACAAGATGATTATGGTGGTTTTCGTAACTTCGTGATTAAACGAAAAGAAGACTCGTACTTATAAACCGAAAGAAGGACCTCACATGTGAGGTCCTTCTTTTATTTCTATAAAAAAACATTTTATGGATCAATCCAACCTAAAAAAAGCTTCCGCTGCACCGGGAGCTTTTTTATATGCGATCAATGACAGCAAGTGTGCATCTTGACGTACAGATGTGCCGGTCCCGATCATCTTTAATATCAATTTGAAATACCATTGTACGGCGCCCTACATGTACAGGAACAGCCGTCGCTGTCACTACTCCATCACGTACAGATTTTAAATGATTGGCATTGATTTCAATCCCTGAGCAAACTTGCTGAGTTAAGTCTAAATGAGCCGCAGCCCCCATGCTTGCCACTGTTTCTGCTAGAGCAGCAGATGCTCCTCCGTGCAGCAGTCCAAATGGCTGTTTTGTTCTGTGATCGACTGGCATTGTCGCCACGCATCGTGACTTATTACACTCTACAATCTCAATCCCAAGTGCCTCAAGCAGTGTATTTGATCCACTCACTTCCATCAGGGTTCTCTCCCTTCACACTTTTACAGCACACTTTCAGATTTTGCAATTAACACCGCTTCGGTTCGAGAGCCAACATTCAGCTTATTAAAGATGGACGTCAAGCTGTATTCAATCGAGCGTTTGCTCAAATGAAGCACATCGGCAATCTCTTGGTTCGTGTATCCTTTTTCCACTTCTCTGAGGATCAAACACTCTCGCTCTGTTAACAGCTCATGATCGGTCTGCTGCGCCTGTTCTGGCTTTTCTTGCTGCTGTGAAATTAATTTCTTTAAATAGGATAGCTGAATGACAACTTCTCCTTGCAATGTGCGGTGTATGTATTCAATAATTTTGTCTTTTGTCTCTGTTTTACTAATTGCACCGTGCAATCCAGCCCGAATGGCCTCTTCAAAATAATCATCTACTTCATACCCTGTATAAATGATAATTTTCACTTGCTGGTTGGTTTCTAGAATTTGTTTCGCAATGTCCATTCCATTGATATCCCCGAGATTTAAATCCATCAAAATCACATCATAGATGGAAAAGTCATGCGTCTTTAAAAAGGCGGCTTCTGCATCAGGACTTAAACAATCGACTGATAGCTGCTGATCTGATTCTAATATGCTTTTTGTCCCTTCCATGACAGCCGGATGATCATCAATGACCAATATCTTCTTCATGTCTTCCTCCCTTTAAATCACTCACTTCCATTTTATATAAAAGACTTGGCAGATGCCAAGTCTTATTCCTTAATAAATCGTTACAATTCCATTTCAATTTTCACCTTCAGTCCTTTTTCTGGGGCTGTGTGAATGTGAAGCTTCCCATTTAACGCCTTGACTCGTTCTCTGATTCCCGAGAGGCCCATGCTCATGGTGTGCTGATCAAGATGGCTTGCATCAAAACCGACTCCATCATCCTCGTAGTGAAGAACAACCTGATCTTTAATACAAATCAGCATCACTAACACTTGAGTGGCTTGGGAGTGCTTCAGGGCATTGGATAACAGCTCCTGAACAATTCGGTAAATATTCAGCTGTGAATCAATATCAATGTCCAGTTCTTTATCAAAGCGTGTTGTATTCAGCCGGATATGAAACGGTGCTTCCTCCTGAATTTGAGAAGTCAGCTTCGACATCGCCTTGACTAAACCTAAATCGTACAGCAGCTGCGGCCGAAGTTCATGACATGTTTCTCTCGTGGTTTGAATCACCTTAGACATTTGTTCATTCCATGAGATAAGCGATTGTTCAATAGACGTTGGGCATTGATCGTTTTGGAAATTCGTTAAAAACATCTCTGACTGTCTTTTCAGCGATATCAAATCCTGCAGCACGGAATCATGAAGATCCCTCGCTAAATCGGAGCGCTGTTTTTCTTCCATCGCAAACATGACTTTTTTCAGCCAAGCAGGATTCGCTTCACGCTGCTTCAAATCTTCAAGATGCTCCATCAATTCTTCGATCTTGACGACATTTTCTAAACTGACACTTGTATAAAAAGCCAATGTTTTCAGCCAAGAAATCTCATCACGCGTCAATTTCGGTGTCTGTAAATTGGATAAACAGCAAATCATAAACGAGTGACCGCCCCGCTCGCCAATTTTCATCATAAACCCTTTATCAAGCTCAATGATTTTCCCGACTTCCCCTAAAATATCCTGAAATTGATCCACATACTCTTTCCATAGATTGCTATCACCTGAAGATTCATCAATCTCTTCAATCTGTCCATCTGGCTTCACTTCAAGCACAAAGGCTTTATTAACAACAAGCACTTCTAAAATGGTGTATTTCAAATGATACAGCACTTGATGAAGTGATGACGCCTCACGAATAAGCTGCGTAAATTTAAACACGCTGTCCTGGTAATTATGCTTCTCTGAAAAACGCTTCAGACGAAAACGGAAATCTAGAATTTCTTTGAAATAGAAAACAGCCAGCATGAGCGCGTAGGTGATTAATGCGAGCTTCAGTGTGTACTTCAAATCTTCTGGTTTTTGCAGAATATAAAACGTGACAACAACAAAAATGGTCGGTGTGATGGCTAGAAAGCCATAGTACCTCAGTCTGCTAATCAAAAAATCCATATTGTAAAGTTTGTTCGTCATGAATTGGTAGACGAGAGAAAAAGGAATTAACAAAACGATTGATGTCAGAATAAAAGGATCAATCAAATACTTATCAAAAAACACATAGGGAATAACAAAAAAGAGAATGAATGGACTGAACGACAAAACATTCATAATGGCAAAAAACTTTAAAACTGAACCATGTGCTGTTTTTTTATATTTCTTCATTCCTCTGACTATTAAATAAAGAGCTACTAAAACTGTTCCGAAAAAAAACAGCAAACTGATACTAGGAACATATTTTCTCAATTCAGATGACACCGAAACCCCGCTATGTACGGCAAGGTTAAAAATAGGGATCAAATATAAGTACCTGATGAGCTTTGGATTCGTTAAATGCACATCAAATTCCTTGAAATATTGATAGATAAAATGAATATATAAGATAGACACACTTGATAAACACAATAAGAGAACATAATGGCTAAATCTATCACCAATTCCTGACGTACCTGCACTCAGATACCCAATACAAATTGACAATAAGAATAAAATTAATAAAAATGCAGATTTTCGTTGCGGTTCTTTGTTAATTTTAATAATAAAAAAGATACAGAATAAGCATATTGAATATAGAAGAAGAGGGATTAAATAGACAAATAAGCTTTCGCGACCAATCAACGTCTTATTTTTAAGTGATATGATTTGGTTGCCTCTTTGTATATCAATTCTTTGTACATTTCTAAGCTTACCATTGATCATGTGGTCTTGAATTAAATTAGATTGTCCGTTTATCTTTAGTATAATATCTCCTTCTTTTAACCCCGACGAATAAGCTAAAGAAAGATATTCAACGTCAACAACTTCCGTTTGACCGTTTTCATTCTTTTCTACACGTGCACCATTAAAAATATCAAATACATAGATATATGAAATATAGATCACAAATAAAAAAGATAAAAATACAAGAAACGTGGACAATTTTGTATAGGTAAGCTTCATTTTTAAAACATCCTTAAGAAAGATCATTAAATCATCATACAGGTTTGAACTTTAAATTAATACTCCCAGATGTATTTTGCATTCATGTATTCTTTTTTTACCCCCTGTATAATGGCTGCAGTTGTTTGTGCATCAGCATGAATTAAGCTTGCATTTCCAGATATCAATTCATCGACCACACCTGGGTTTTTTATTAGATATGCAATGATATTTTGAATGTTCAATCATTGCCCTCCTTTGTCATAAATGCATACAATTGTTCCTTATTTGTTTTAGGTAAATCAAGTTGTTCAATCCCTTGCCTCATTTTTAACAGCATAATCTCTCTCATTGATACCATGTACTGAGTCAAACCAGCTTCAAGTAATTTCTGCTTCAGCTGAAATGACTTTTGTTCTGACTCATCTAAACGACCGGAAAAGAACGTAAGAAGCTCTTGACTGGCATCGTTAAAACCTCTTTGTAAATAGCTAAATGCCAGCGTTTGTTTTTTTAGAAAATCTCCGTTTGTTTTCGAAAATAACGCAAAAAAATCGTTACTGATCTGTTCAGCAACACCATAACATATTGAATATGATTCCACAGTTGAGTTGATTTTTCTCGTCGCTAAATAAACACCCAGTACACTAGAAAGAGCTGTTAATGATCCTGATTTTTTCCTTAACACCTCTACACACTCTTCTTCTGTTTCATGCATATGACGCAAATCCTCATGTTGTCCTTCCATTGACCATTTGATGAGTTGGAACAGTTTCTCAATTAGTTGAGAATCATTTTCACCTATTGATATGATGAATTGGGTACTCAGCGTATACAAATACGTAGAAGCATTGATGGCCACTCCTTGGTCGACGTTCATCCAAGGATACGAATCATTGTCCTGATCTTCAATATCATCTAATATATCGGCTGATAAGATGAGAAGTTCAATCCCTGCTGACAATTGTGTAATCGCTTGCTTGTCTTGTCCGCCAAATGCCTCATAATGCTTGTAAGCCAATTGCCCAAAGGGAAATTCATTCTTTCTATCTGTAAATTCTAGAAGCAGTTGTTGTAAATCCTTCTGCCTGACTGCATGTTGAATAAAATCAGACATATTCTGCTTGATTTTTGTATTCTCTAGATAGTTTAGCATACTCGCTCTTGTACCTCACCCTTCCGCCTTTTATTTTACTAAAAAGACATGAGCAAATGTCCACTGACATCACTATTTAACAATTATATAATAATATATCCTTTTTTTGTATGTATTTGGATAAAAAAAAGACTTGATGATTATCAAGTCTTTAAGAAATTTTCACATATTCATATTTGTCGTATTGATCAATGCTTTTGTTAATGTTATGAAGAGAAGCCGTTGTTTCTCTAATTTCGTTTTCAAGTTTCCATAATAATTGTTTAAGTTCTTCGATTTCATACTTTTCCATCGATTCCACTCTCCTTTTTTGGAAGATCAATGTATTTGTGTATGGTGATTGGGTCATAAGTATTTGATCTGCTACTAACAGTGTAAATGTAATTGAGTATTTTTTCACCGAAAAGTATGCACAAAATGTGTGCGTGATACCGCAAAATTCAATAGGTCTTTTTTCATCATTTTCTGACTTTTCAAATCATACTTTTATCTCAATTTCAAAGGAACTGCGTCATTTTTGCGACAAGAATAGGCATCATTCGTCACACTTTTCTCACATCAGAACGTATGATCCCATCCATATCCTCGGTTTTGCGTGTTATAGGTCAGACGACAGACCCTATTGTGGACACCGCAATTTTTTGGCGACATTCACCGAAATTGACCGCAAAAGTACCTATTTTTATGTTGGATTTATAAAGATAGAAAGATCATTTTGATTCTTTATTCTGATTTTCTACATACATTTAAAACAGATATCCGTCCAATTTCACGTCAATGAGAGAAGAGGTGACCATATGTTTTACTATGTTCCTTATCCTGCTTTGCAGGTCCCCGCAATGAGCCATGCATCCCCGCGCACACCTATGACTTTTCCTCCAGTAGATGCCCACTCGTTTCAACGAGCCGCAAAAGAATCAGCCCGACTTGTTGCTGATGCTTCACTCATTACACAGCAGATTTCCAGCTCGCTTTCATTTGCACAGCGCATCATGGAGGCTGCTGAGCGCTCTGATTCGACAAGTGTCATCCGAATGCTGAAGCAAATCGGTGTGAAAAGTGGCATTGACATCCGCTTTAGTCCAGAAGGCATTCGTATCTACTTGTCTCTCGCCTCTAGCAGACTTTTTCTTCTTTTACAGTGGGCATAACAAAAAAAGCCGCTCTGACGTGAGCGGCTTTTCTTAAGATTCAAACATTTTATGACACCATTCAATGGCTTCTATATAACAGCCGTAGGCTTCTTGCTTCGGGAGTTCCCCATTTAACATCTCATCATCCCATTCATTTCGTTCAATCCGTTTGGCTACACCTAGCACAAATGAATAATCATTTTCATAGCCAAGCAGTGCCTCACCAACTTCATCAGAAAGCGGCAGCTCTTTCACAAGTTCTGTAATATCTGCCCTGACAAGCGTATCAATGAGAGAAAACATACCTGTCAGCATATAAGAGGCTGGGTGCTCTCGTTCAGTACGACTCGCAATCAGTTCACACGTTTTCGCCCGAATGAATGACATTTTGATAATTTCTTTTTGGCTTGAGTTGGCTTGGACATTCAGTTCTTTAAATGAAAGAATAAAGATCCAGCGCCGAATTTCATTAAACCCAAGCAGGATAATCGCCTGCCGGATACTTTTGATTTGATAAAGACGTCTCATGCCGCCTGAATTCAGCATTTTTAATAATTGATATGACAGCGAAAGGTCACTTTCAATAAAATGGGTCACGACCTGGATATTCGGCTGTTCCTTGCTCAGCTCATTTAAGAGCTGGTGGTACGCATGGAAGCTGGTCGATAATGCTCGTCCTGATATGACACGAGGCTCGCTAAAGAAATACCCTTGAAACAAATGGAAGCCGGCTTCTAGCGCTTCTTCATACTCTCTTCGCGTTTCCACCTTTTCTGCAAGGAAGCGAAGTCGATATTTTTTATACGTATGTAGAATATTTCTTCGTTCTTCCGATGTGGTCTTCAGAAAGTCAATTTTTAAAATATCAATGCAATAGAGGAGTTCGTCAAGCAACTTGTCACTAAAATGTGTTCCGCTTAGAAAAAAATCATCAAGTGCAATCGTATATCCCCATTTTTTTAACTGCTTACATCTCATAATAAGTGCCGGGGTAATCGGTACATTTTCTAATATCTCGATTACAAGCTGATGTGGATCAAAATAGGTGAGCAGATCAGACGAAAGTAAGCTTTCGGTGAAATTAATGTAGCATCGTTTGCCCTCTGTCAATGTTTCGATACCGATATTTAAAAAGCTATTTATAATGAGGTCCGTTGTCGCTTGGTCACCGTCTTCAGCGCTATATGTATTGGTTTCACTATCTCTATAAAGCAGCTCATATGATACGACTTGTTCTTTTCTGTTAAAAATAGGCTGTCTCGCAACAAACACCCTCAACTGCTCCAATCCTCCTTTATGCAATGACAAACAAGATGTGCTTTCAGTATACCAAATGATTGTGCTTATGGTTCACTTTGAATCGGTCAAAAAATAAAAAAAGAGATCACCCGGCTTGATGATCTCCTTTTCTTCCAATTAGCTTTCATAAAGCTCTTTTTTAATTTTATTTTTCACGTCATGGATAAACTGCATCTTGTTATCCCAGCATTTTTGACTCAAATCGACTGGATATTCTTCTGGTTTGCTGATTCGTTTATATTCCTCCCAGAAAAGTCCGAGGCTATCCTGCACATAGGCTTGAATCGTTTGAATATCCGGATTGTCATATACAAGTTTTCCTTGTTCGAAAATAGGGACATGAAGATCCTTAGCCACAAAGTTTGTAACAAATTTGCTGATAAATGTATGCACAGGGTGGAACATTTTCAGTTTATCCTCACTATGAACATCTTCCTCTTCGAGCGCAATGTAGTCACCCTCAGAATGATGATTCAATTGATTGATGATGCGGTACACACGTTTACGTCCTGGTGTTGTCACTTTCTCTGGGTTAGACGAAATTTTAATGGTATCGTTCATTTTTCCATTTTCTTCAATAGATACGAGTTTATACACTGCACCAAGAGCTGGCTGATCAAATGCTGTGATCAGCTTTGTCCCAACACCCCACACATCAATTTTGGCACCCTGTGCTTTTAAATTCATGATGGTATGTTCATCAAGATCGCTCGATGCAATGACTTTTGCATCATGGAATCCTGCATCATCCAGCATCGTTCTAGCTTTTTTAGACAAGTATGCAAGGTCACCGCTATCAAGTCTGACACCAATAAAGTTGATTTTGTCTCCGAATTCTTTCGCTACCTTAATGGCATTCGGAATACCGGATCTCACGGTATCATACGTATCGACTAAAAAGACACAGTCTGTATGGGTTTCAGCATATTTTTTAAATGCCGTATATTCATCGCGGTATGCTTGTACAAGCGCATGGGCATGAGTTCCTGACACTGGAATGTTGAAGCGCTTCCCAGCACGAACATTACTTGTCGCCTGGAAGCCGCCGATGAGTGCCGCTCTTGCTCCCCACATCGCTGCATCCATTTCATGCGCACGTCTTGTTCCGAATTCTAGTGCTGTCTCATCTTCAATGATTCCTTTAATCCGAGCCGCCTTTGTTGCGATCAGTGTTTGGAAATTCACGATATTCAGCAAGGCTGTTTCGATTAGCTGCGCTTCTACAAGCGTTGCCTCGATGCGCATAATCGGTTCATTTGCAAAGACAATTTCGCCTTCACGCATTGAATGAAGTGTTCCTGTAAAGGACAACCCGCTTAAATAATCAATGAAATCGCTTTTATAACCGAGTTCATCTTTTAAATACGCTAGATCACTTTCGGTGAAGGAGAAGTCCGATAAATATTCAATCGCTTTCTCTAAACCAGCAAATACAGCGAAGCCATTGTCAAATGGAAGCTTTCTGAAGAAGAGTTCAAAAACTGCCTTCTTCTCATGAATGCCGTCTCTCCAATACGTTTCTGCCATGTTAATTTGATAAAGATCTGTATGTAGTGATAAACTGTCGTCAATAAACCGATGCTCCAACTTCCATTCTCCTTCCCTTACTTAACCACTTTCGCACCAAGCGACTGCTCAAAGTGAGAAAGTGCCCACTCGTGCCCCGCTTCATTAAAACTCGCTACAGCATTCTGGTGAATCACAAGTTCGAAGCCTTTATTGTACGCATCAACAGCTGTATGAAGTACACAAATATCGGTACATACGCCGGCTAAATGAAGTTCAGTGATGCCGCGTTCGCGCAGTTTCATTTCTAATTGAGTGCCTGCAAAAGCAGAGTATCTTGTTTTTTCCATATAGTAGACATGTTTTAAATGTTTTGACGTGTGAAATAGTGAACTTAGTTTGCCATAAAGTTCAATTCCCTTTGTCCCGCGAATATTATGGGGCGGAAATAACTTTGTCTCTGGATGATAAGGGTCTTGCTCTTCATGATGATCGACTGCAAAGACGACAAAGTGTCCTTCATCAATAAACGAAGAAGTGATCTCTGTGATCTTAGGCTCAATCGCCTGTCCAGGCTTTCCGCATGTCAATTTTCCATCGTCTGCAACAAAATCAACGGTATAATCAATACAAACCAATGCTTTGCCCATCCGCATCTCTCCCATATGCTCTTTTGACTCATTATAGCCTATTCATTTCACTAGGGAAACCTATTCAACAGATTCGTGAGAAAAAGCCTTCTGAAACAGCTCATCTTCTATATAGATGTGCTCTTGATTGACCGCATTTGATAGCTCTATCACAAGACCAAAAGGAGAATGCGCCTCATAATGATTCACCACTTTAAAGGAACATCCAGCGGCATTAGCCATTTTCACATATTGAGAATAAGATGCATAGGACAACTCACCATTTAAAAGAACAGTGGCCTGACGGTTGGACTTTAATACTTGTTCGACCTCTTGATACGGTTTATTTCGTAATACCTGTCCCTTTGTCAGGGCGAGAAGCGCTCGTTCCCTTAATGAACCGAGAAACATTCTTCGTTCATCGGGTTTTGTTTCAGCATGTCCAAATATTCCTTGCTGCAAATAAAAGTCTACGGATTCTTCTTTCATCGCTGTTTTCACTCCTGGTTTTAAAATTTACATTTCTGTGACCCAGTGCACAATCTTTAGTGCAAGCTCACGGGCTTCGTCTGTTTCTGCTCTTTCCATTAAGGATTGCTCGAGCGTATGGATCAGCTGCTCTTTTTCGTCCTCGTACGCAATGGATATACTCCATTCAATGTCAGGTACGGCAACAAGCGTTTTATATTCTTTTTTATTTTCATGTAAATATACATTGTAGGTCTTTGGTTGCCGGCTTGTGATGTGTGCTTTTCTAATTTTCATTTGACTCTGTTCACACCTCTTTTTTCTTCTTACATCCATATCCATTGTACCATAAAAAAAGACAGCTTCTGAAAAGGAAATCCCTTTCAAAGCTGGCTACGCATTGAAGCTCTTTTGCTGACTAATAAGATTTAAATCCCAAACAAATGTGACGTTTGGACTGTTAAAAAATTGGACGAGGTCCCCTGCATGATAGGTACCTGAACCACCGGCGGAGTAATCAACACTTTTTGGCGAAATGGGAAAAACACCGCCGAAATGTGCCGCCCCATTTCCGTACACACGATCTATATGAATAGGTCCAACAATCGCTGGCATTGTCCACCACCTTTTCTATCCACATCATTTGCCCAGCTCAACAATACGTGTATCACAAATAAAAAAAGACAGCTGATATTTGATCACCAGCTGTCTTTCTATGCATTAAATGATTGAGGCTGGTCAAACAATGTGAAGTCCCAAAGCATCGTCGCATTAGGATCACTTGTAAGAGACATATAATCACCTGAATTAAAGGCTCCCGCCCCGCCAGTGGAGTGGTTTACAGCCAAAGGGGCAATGGCCAGTACATCACCGAAAGTAGCTGCACCGTTTCCTCCTAATGACTCGATATGAATAGGTCCAACGATTGCAGGCATCAGAATCTCCCCCTATCTGCTTATGTCAACCATCTTATGCAAAAAGGGAAAAGTTGTGCATCTGCCCTATACGTTTAAATGCTGTTCTTTACGAGACCGCTGACGCAGCTGAACCAATCTGACAATATTTAGGGTGATCGCTTTGAGCAGTGCATAGACAGGGACTGCAAAGATCATGCCAAGGATTCCCCCAAAGCTTCCTGCACCAATTAACAGCAGGATAATGGTCAAAGGGTGTGTGTTAAGGCGTTTCCCAATGATCAATGGAGAAATGACATTTCCGTCAATTTGCTGAACGACAAGAATCACAATCACTGTCACCACTGCTTTTCCAGGCGAATCAAGAAAGGCAATCAGCACAGCTGGTGCCGCGCCAAGATATGGTCCAAGGTACGGAATCACATTTGTGACCGCAATGATAATGCCAAGAATAAGCGCATATTTCACACCAATTAATAAGTATCCGATAAAACAAGCCACTCCAACAAATAAACAGACAACAATCTGCCCCTGTATGTAAGCCGCAAGTGTGTCGTTTAATTCTTTAAAAATTTTCAACCCTTCCTTACGGTAAGGCATTGGCAAAAATTGAACGAGCTTGTCCGGAAACTTATGCCCGTCTTTCAGCATATAAAACAAAATGAACGGAACTGTGATGACGGCTAAAGCGATATTGGCAATCACGCCAAACACAGCAGACATACTTGAAGCGATATTTTCCGGCAAATCTTTTAATGTCGAAACGATCGTCTGTTCAAATTTTGAGACAGACACATAATCTTGGTTCATCATCCAAGTAAATGTTTTAGAATGCGAAAAGTCATTGATAAACTTCTGCATGTCCGTCACATAACCAGGGAAGCTTTTGACAAGTCCACCGACCTGCGAGACAATCACCGGTCCAGCAGCATTGACGATGAACGTGATGAGTCCAATGAACAAGAGATAAATGATCAGGATAGCGAGTGTCCTAGGAATTTTCTTGGACAAAAATCGAACAATTGGATTAAAGATGAAAAAGAGAATACCCGCCAGTAAGATGGGGACAAACAGTGTTGATGCAAATAAAATAATCGGCTGAAATAAAAACGAAACCTTAGTTGATACATAGACAATGAGTAAAACAAGTAATATTTGGAATGTCCAAAAATGAACTTTAGATTTTAACAAAGATGCTCCTCCTGTTACGTATTGATCTTATTAAAAAACTACTATTCAACCCACCTTCTGTCAACTGCTTCTTGTTTTAGAACCTCATTTTTTGAAAAAAAAAGAACAATTGGTATATCATGCACTTTTTCCAGATATACATTCTATAAGCATGAAAAAAAGCAGACATCTATGCGTCTGCTTGTTACACTCTTTCACTGTGATCAGGCATCACCGACACGATTTGCTGGATCCGCACATAAAAAACTGATTTCGCCCCCGCTTCAATCACAATATGATCCGGCATAACTTCCTTCAATTTCCCACGCACCGTATCTTTCACTGTTTGCACAATTAATCTCATACCGACCACTTTCTGCAATGTTTGATAAACATATGGATCAACTAATGAAACAAGCTGTGGACTTCCTTGTTGTGCCATCCTACCTGCCCCTTTACTTGTGTATTTACCCACAGCGTATGCATGAACCCATGTGAATGTCACTCAGGGCAAACCCACAACATTAATACCATATTTTTACAAATAGTGCGTTTTTACATTTTTTAGAAGTATAATAGATTGGTGCTGCCAACAATTTAAATCATTCGAAGAGGTGAATTGTCTTGAAAAAACTCATCTGTATTGTTGCTGTCATGCTCTTTCTATCCTCTGCAAGTTATGCGTATGCAGGCACAATTGGAGATCCACCTGGGACGCCGGGGAAGTGGTTTAAAGGAGAAGAGCCCGTTCAAAAAGACGAATCAAAACCACCACTTGTTTTTGTTCATGGCATTAACAGCTCCTCCTCCACTTGGTCCGATCGAAACGATATGGCAAAGCAGGCTGTTCTGAACGGATACGAAAGCGCATTCATAGATTTGCATCCAGATCAGGACATGAAAAAGAACGGCAAACTATTAGCAGAAAAGCTCAAAGAAATCTATGATGCGTTTGATAGAAAACTCATTGTGATTGGTCATAGTAAAGGCGGGGTCGATACACAGTCCGCACTGGTGTATTTCAAAGCCCATCCCTATGTGGAAAAGGTCATTACTCTCGGCTCTCCTCATAACGGGACACCGCTTGCGGATCTAGCGTATAGCAAGGGCGGAAGCTGGCTCGCGCAAATTCTTGGACAAAAAAGCGACGCGCTTTATTCTTTGCAAACCGGTCTGATGGCGGCTTTTCGAAGTGAAACCGACCAGCTGGAGGCGTTTCCCAATAAATATGTCACCTACTCTGGCTCGGAATGGGGAACATTTGGCGGTGTGCTGTATTTAGGCGGCATGTATTTAAAGAGCTTTGGTGCAAATGATGGCGCCGTCACGGTAAACAGCACAAGACTATCGTATGCAAACAATATTTTAACAGGAAAATGGGATCATCATTCAATCAAAAACGGCACAAGTATGTTTCCTGTGTTCCAGCATCAGCTTCTGGCAAATGTCGCAAGCGCTGAAAATGAAAATAAAGAGGAACAAGAGCCCGTTTCTGCTGAGCTGAATACAGATGTTTATGTGAAAGGTGGAGAAAGTGAAAAGGATAAAACAGAAGCGTTCTATGTAGAGGAAGGAACGAATGGCTTATCGATTCAGTGGTTAAATGAAAGGCAGGAGACGCGGCCAGAAATCATCGCCCCAAATGGAGACGTCTTAACAAACCTTAAGACATCGGAAGCATCTTTCCCATATGAAGGCGCATATTCACACCATGTGCAAATCAATAAGCCCGTTCCTGGAAAATGGACGATTCGATCGAATTCAGGAAAAAAGGCTCCTTATCTGCTGCTTGTATCCTTTGATTCACCATTAAATGAAGAAATTAAAGCAGCTGCATCGAAGTCAGGGGATGCATCAACCCATTCAAGCGGTCTGATTAAACGGTTAAGCAAATCAGTGGAAACCAATTACTTTAAAGATGCACAAAAGGATCATCCACTGAAAACAAGTACCTCATCAGCCATTCAATTGAAAAAAGAAGGTGCTTATTCCGTCACGGTGCATTACACCGGACTCACTACGTCAGGAACATCTGCGTTTAACCGTACCGTTATTCGCACGTTGTATGTCGATCAGCACGGAACGATTCATGGAGACATTCCATACTAAACAGAGCGTTTCATGGGCTGGAGTGCCTGCTGCACTTTCTGATCCAAATCGGCAATCTTTTTCATTGCCAATGATTCGTCTATTTGTCTGTAATGGTGGTGTCCGCCAGGCTCTTCATCCATTTCATCTGCTTTCTTCACAATTTGCTGGAGTGTGTCCTTATGGAGGTCGCCCTCTGGCAAATATGAATCCGTATGAAGCAGAATCGCAAGTGCAATATCTTTGGCTGCTTTTGGTTCCTCCCCGAGCCGTATGAGCAGTTTGTGTGCCCGCTCTGCACCTTTAATGGCATGAATATCATTTCTTCTATATGTCTCGTAATCCCATTCTCCGCCGGCTGTATACCATTCATAGTGGCCGATATCATGCAAGAGTGCTGCTTTCACAGCCAGATCTGGGTTAATTCCCGCCTGCATCGCCAGCTTGAATGCGTGATAAGCACAAGCAATCGCATGGGCTTTTCCTGAACGATTTAAATACTTTTGAGCAACTGGATGGGTGTAAACATCCATTAATGTAACCTTTCTCATGGAAACCCCTCCTTATCTATATTTTTAGCATCCTAACATATTCTGAAAAGAAACTCAAATGTTCTGTTATATTTTCTATGAGTCTCAAGATTAGCTTATGTCAAATCAGCTGGTTTTGCTTGTACAAGACGAAAAAAAGCAGTCGTGATGACTGCTTTTTTCTTCTTTACAGTGTGATATGAAAACCCTTGAAGTCTAGCTGGCGCGGAGCGAATTTGAGATTCGTGAGCACCGGCATGCAGGACTGACACCGAATGCGAGGGTTTGTCTTCACGCTGCTACAGTCGTTATGACTGCTTTTTCACATACTCACGTGCATCGTATACGCATCCGCCAGCTGGATCATCCGCTAAAAGATCGAGCAAAATACCTGCGACTTCATCTGGACTCTTCAGCGTGCCTGTTTCATATAATTGCTGAAAACGGTCAATTTGTTCGAAGTCCTGTTTTGATGACTTCCGAATCTCCCCCTGCATATCTGTATCAATGGTGCCGGGGGAAAATGAAAACGTGTTGATTGGATACGCCTCGTCCTGCTGTTCCTCATGCAAAGTCCTCATAAACATATCAAGTCCTGCCTTTGAGCTGCAATACGCACTCCAGCCTTTATAAGGGTTTTTCGCCGCTCCAGAAGAAAGGTGAACGATCGTTTTCTTTCCGCTATATGATTGAGTCTGCTTGGTAAAAACATGGCTCAGCAAAACAGGGATGACAAGATTCAACGTATAATGCTGATGAAGCGTATCCTGTCCGCCTTGCCCCACACGTTTGATAGGTGTCACCATGCCTGCATTATTGACGAATAAGATGTCATCAGCAGCTGCCAGTGTTTGCGGCGTGAGACTATCTTGAAGCCATTTGGCTGCTGCTTTCTCATCTGTCAGGTCGACCTGTGTATGTGTGAGCTCCGGATGGTAAATCGGCGATGCACTTCTTGCTGCCGTATACACATGGTCCCCGCGTGAAAGCAGCCGGTTCACAAGTGCTAGACCAAATCCTTTTGATCCGCCTGTAACGATTGAAATTCGAATGACAATCTCCTCCCTTGATAACACTATTTTACGTAGTGGAACGGTATGACATCAAGCAATCTGCATAAGAAAAGCCTGCCTCTTTTCAAAGAGACAGGCTATTTCTTTTCAGCCTTCACATTCACCTTAGGAATCAGAATGAACATCACGACAATGCCAAAGACGATTAAGAAACCAAAGATGATCGGAAGCAGTGCTGATGTCTGCTTCTTGTGATCATCGCCAGAAGGTGCTGATACAGCGGCATCACGAAAAGAGATATTCATCTCTTCCATCATGTGAGCTGATGTTTTGGGCGGGTTCTCTTTTAGATCACTGAAAAGCTGCGGAGAAAGAGACCCTCCCGGAGTTTTAGGCGGTTCAGCAAAATGAATGTCTGTTTTGACTGTTGATGTCTTTTTGCTTTGTTCGTATTTCGTTTGATCCCTCAATATACTTGAGTTAATATTGAGTTCTTTTTCCTGATATTCATTCGGCTTGACATTTGTATCCGTATCTTCACCAGCAGCGAAAGCAGCAGGAATGAGGAGAAAAAGAGACATGACACCAAGTGCCACCCCTTTCACGAACAGATTAAGCCTCATGAGTCATATCACGTTCCTCCGTTTTATCTTTCCATAGCTTTGTCACAAGCGGGATGGCCATGAAGAGGACAGTTAAAATCACTAATCCTATAACACCCATTCCAAAGTGATCTCCATTTCCATATTGGATGGACAGGTACACGTCTGTCACTGGATTTATGAAATGGAAATTCGGCATCACCAAATCAATTAATGGTGCGACAAAGAAGAAAATAAGCGCCGTTGCTGCCATCCATCCGGCAATAGAGCCGAAAAGGAACGCCGTGCGAATAAAGGCGGAACAAGCCACTAATAGTAAAATCGTGAAAATGGACCACTGAATCGCTTGATCATCTGCAAGCTTGTAAATGTTCAGTCCAAACAAGCTGATCATGAGTCCGACTAATAGATTTAAGATGCCAAACAGTGCACCTTTAACCAGCATCGGAGCTGCCGCATAATACGAGCTGAAAAAGCCAATTAACAAACTGCTGATCATCACAATGACCAAAATGACCACTGGCGGTACAGTCTGCGTTTTTTCTTCCGGCACATCACCGCTGATTTTCAGCGGATTGGCTAAGTGGTTATACACATAGTTGCTGTTGCCTTGATCACTCAATGTGTTTCCTAAAATACCCTTCAAATCTTGCTGAACAAGCTTCGTAGAGTTGACATTCTTGCTCCAGTTTTCATTCAGCGTATCCGCTTTTTCTTGAACTGTTGTCACACTCTCTTCAATGTTATTCGTATAATCCGCCACCCCTTTTTGGCGGTCGGTTAACGAACTCATATTTTCAGAAAGACGAAGCACTTCCTGACCAATTGAATCCTGTGCACTGACAACAATTGAACTGCCTGCAAGGTCTGCCGTATACACTGCATCTCCTTGATCAGCCATTTGCTCCGCAACATTGTCCGCACTTTCAGAGATTGTATTTAATTCCTGTTCCATGCTTGCCTGCTGAGTCGAAATGTATTCTGCATAGCCATCTGAAAACTTCTGCATCTCATCAATAAAAGTAGACACATCATCGTTTGACGTCAGCATTTGTTTTTTGAGCGTATCCCAGTTTTCTGTTTCCTCTTTTTTGATGGAGAGGATGGATTCGATTTCATCTGATTTGGTATCGACCAAAGATGATGGCTCCTTCTTTGGATAGAAGCTGTTAAGTAATGCTTCATACTGCGCTAATTCATTTGAATACTTTAATAACTCAGATGCATTTTCTGAATTTGTATTAAAATCCTCAAGTTTATCCATTTTCGATGTATATTGATTTAATGGAGATTTAGTTGTATCTATTCGTTCTAATTTTCTTGTAATAGCAGATTCTTGTTTGATAATGGTTTTCTTTATATCGCTTATGTTTTTATTGTTGCTAGTTTCTATTCTTATTATTTTTTCTTCTAGTTTGTCTATTTTACCTGTTAAAGATTTTAATTCTTTACTCAAAAGATCGACTTTTCCTTGTAATTGATCATTATGAGCTGTAGTTTTCTCCTCAATATTCTTTTTCACTTCTTCTAATTTTAGGGATAGTGCTTTTAGTTGCTCTTTTGATTGAACTGACGTTGATTTGGTTTCCCCAGTTTGTTTTGGATTTTCTTCACTATTTTCTGGAGTAGGTGTTATCGTTTCTTCATTTTCTGACAACTCATCTGCCACTTGATTTATTTCTGTTGAGATTTCAGTTAATTTCATAGTCTCTTCTTCAAGATCTATTTTCAAATCGTCTGTCGAGTCTTGAGGGTCTTCATCTTGATTATTCGAATCCTCATTCGGATCCTCTGAAGGTTTCTCTGCATTAAGCAGTGCATTTCTTGAAGCTTTCAATTGCTCTTGCAACGGAGTAATTTTATTCCCTATGTATGCAAGATATTGAGCTTCATAATTAATAATCAGTTCTTCCTGAGACGTCTTCACAAGTTCCGTTAATCCCGTTGATTGCTTAGGAATAGCGTCTTCTCTCGACTTTTGAACAGATTGAATGGCGCTGTCAGTTGTGTTCAGCTGACTTTGTACCCCGTTGATGTCTGTTTTTAGTCCACCCATTTGATCACTAAAGCGGCGGGCATTTTGGTTTTGAATATCAGCAAGCTGTTTGAGCCCTTGCTGGATTTGTTTTTGACTTGTCGATTGCGCTTTGATCAAGAGATCCTTTTGTTTGTCTTGATACTGCTGGTATTGATCGACTGCTTTCACAAAGTCCTTTAACTGGTTCTTTGCTTCTTCTGTTGTACTCAAACCGTCTTTATACTGTTTCTGTGAATCGGTCATCGCATTTTTTAATTCTTCTATTTGTTTCTTCTGCTGCTGAACGGCATCTGATAGTTTGTTTGAGTTCGGCTTATAGAAATTATACATTGTGTTTTGGAATTCGACTTCTTTGCCGACAATATGCTCAAACTCTTCTCTAACATTGCCGATTTCCTGTGATACAAAACTCCAGTATAACGTTGACATCTGTTCATTCATTTTCTTTTGCGCATTTTCCAGCTCTCTTTGCACTTTCTCTTTATTGACTGAATTGAGCTGGTCTTGAATAGAAAATTGAATGGATGCCTTTTCAGGGTGGTCTTTATCATAGCTGAGCACATTTTTAGAGAAATCAGACGGAATATAGAGGACAGCGTCATACTTTCTGTTTTTCAGTCCATTTTCCGCCGCACTGCGATTCACTACGGTCCATGTATAATCTGGACGCTCTGATAATGCTGCCACGACATCCTGTCCGAAACGAGCGGTGTTTTCACTTTCGCTCGCTCCCATATCTTCATTGACCACAGCAATATTACGTGTGGCATTCTTTTTCTGTTTTGCCGGGTCATCTCCAATGAGGTGGAAAAATAAAACCGGCAGAACAAGAATCAATATCATGGTCGATACGATTTTGATGGAGCTTTTTTGCTGCTCTGTCATTGAACACTCTTCCTTTCTACCGCACATAAAGGAACCTGGATTTTCTTCTCTTTCCCGTTTTCAACCAAATACCCGAACCCTGGCTGAATGTCTGGTTCTTGTCTTGCATATGGAAGCGGTATGATGTTTTGCTCTGATTTTTTCATGAGTAACATGGCATGACGAACTTGTTTAATTTCGTTTGTGAGTGCATCATAGCCTTTACTGAATTCGGTATGATTCCCTGATGCGATCAGGCTAAAGCCTAGGTGTGCATATGACTTCATGAAATCAGCCAATTGATCTTGAAGACGCGGATCGATCGTCTGCTGAAAACGCGTAATGCCATCAATCACAAGCACAATTTGAGGGAACGACAACTGATCGGTCTCTCCCCTGCGTACAGCTTCGACGTACATCTCTTCCCGCACCTTGAATAAACGGTCTATTTCCTCTGCCCATTCAGTGATATCATCTTTTGTTTCAAGGTAATCGATATTCTCTTCCTTTGCATAATGGGAAAGACCCCGATCAATCGAATCAAACACGGCCAGCTTCTCAGGTCTTGCTGCTAAAAGCTGATCAAGCATCAGTTTTGTCACATTTGTTTTCCCTCGCTGCGTTTGACCGATGATGAGGCAGTGTTTATTCTTTTTCAAGTCAAAGTAAACAGGTGCAACAGATTCCTCATCTAGTCCGACTGGAATGTCATACGGCTGTTTTTGTTCTTCTAAACGACTCTCCAGCTCCCAAATGGTCAGTTTATCAGGAAGCATTGGCACAGGCTTTGGTTTTTCAGCTGATTCAAAGCGATCATGAAGAAGCTGTATCTCTTCTTTCAAATGCTCAAACAGTTCGAGATCGTTCTCTCCTTCAACTGGCAGGAACATTTGCGCAAAGTAAAGCTCTTCTTTATTGATAATGACTCGTCCTGGAATCGGTTCTAAGCTGAATTTCGGTCTGCCAATAATCGAATACGCCTCTCCTTGATCCATTAAGTAATGAACAACCTTTGTTTTCAGGTTATTCATAAGAGATTGGCGGACTGCGTTTACCCGAGTCGCTGTAATCAAGAAGTAAATTCCTAATGATTGTCCATCACGGCTCAGCTGGATAAATTCAGATTCAAGTTCATGCATTTCGTCTTTGACAATGTCAAAGTTGTCGATCACGATGAAAATGAACGGGAGCTTTTTCTCGTTTAAGGCGTTGTACATTTTGATATGACTCATTTCTTGCTGCCTGAATAACCGCTTGCGGTATTCAACCTCTTCCCGCAAACGCGTCATTGACTTTTGAATCTTTCTCATTTGATCCATTAAGAAATAATCCGCCGTGTGCGGCAGCTTGGCTAACGGAAGCAATGTCCCGTTTCCGAAGTCATAAATATACGCATGCCATTCTTCAGGTGAATATCTCTCCGCAAAGCTCATGAGCAGTGTTGTCGCAGCAAGTGATTTGCCGTAGCCGGAGGAACCGAAGATGCCAATGTTCCCATCTTCCATCATTTGATAAGAAAGTGGATGCTGGCTTTGCTGATCTGGCTCATCGACAAGCGCAAAATGGAAGACATGCTCTTCACTCGACGCATAACGTGTTTTTGGAATCCGTTCTTCAAGCGGTGGAAGCCATGGACTTGGAAGCTTCTCAATCCCAAGCTCCTGCTGCATACGTTCAATTTCATCCACAACAGCAGAAATCTCCGATACTGTCTCTTTCTTCACTGCCGGCTCTGTACTTACCCCTGATAACGGAATGAGTCCAGTATCTGTCACAATGGCAATGTCATCTTCTGATCCGTAGCCATCTTCCATATATGGCGCACCGCTCCAAGCTGATTGGAACAATTCATAAATTTCATTGTTTCCCACTTGTAAGTAGCCGCGGCCTGTAACGGTAATGGACGCCGCATCACTATTTTTCAATATTTCCTTACTGTCTGACGCATCTTGTACTTTTAGTGCGACCTTAAAGCGGGAGTTACTCCAAATCTGATCATCGATGACCCCGCCTGGCTTTTGGGTAGCCAAAATGAGATGGACCCCGAGGCTTCGGCCGATACGTGCAGCACTGACAAGCTCCCTGATAAAGTCCGGCTCTTCACTTTTTAATTCAGCAAACTCATCAGAGATTAAGAATAAATGAGGCATTGCCTGTTCAGCCTTTTTCTCCTTATAGAGCTTCGTATAATCATTGATGTGATTCACATGATATTGATCAAACAACCGTTGTCTTTTCTTCAATTCACTTTTAATTGAGGCAAGCGCTCTTTCACTAAAGTTTTTGCTGCCTTCAATATTGGTGATGGTGCCAAGTAAATGAGGAATATTTCGGAACGGCTGCGCCATTCCGCCTCCTTTATAGTCAATCAGCAGGAAAGCGACTTCATGCGGGTGAAAGTGTACAGCGAGCGATAAAATGTACGTCTGTAAAAATTCACTTTTCCCTGATCCTGTTGTTCCCGCCAACAGGCCGTGCGGACCGTGTGCTTTTTCATGCAGATTCAGATCCACAATGTCATTTTTCCCTTTATAACCGATTGGCACAGATAGTGATTTGGCCGTTTCTGATGTGAGCCATTTTTCACGAATACCAATCTCGTCTACCTGTTTGGCATGAAAAAGGTCAAGGAAGGAGACCGTTTCAGGAATCGAATTGGTCATGCCAACTTGATGATCTAATGTTCTCAGCGTTCTGGCAAACAGCTCATTGTCCCCGCGCTCATGTGTATCAAGCTGAAATGGAATTCGGACGGCTTTCTTGTGCTGAATGAGAATGTCTCCTTCTTCTTCGTTAATATAACGGACAAGCGTCGAGATATTTTCAGCTAAGCTTTCCTTTGTTTCAGCAGCAAAAATAATTGAGATGCCAAGGTCTGTCCGGCTGCCTTCTAAATATTCTAAAATCACATGTTCAGCAATAAGCTCGTGATTTGTCACGATAAACACAAAGTGAGGCGTAAAGATTTTTTTCTCTTTTTCTTCTTCTAAATCACGTTCACGTAAAATTTCATAAATCGAGGACAACAGCTGATCGCGTGTTTGTTCGTTGTAAATAAACCCTTTGCCGTATGTATGAGGCAGCTGGAAATGCGGAAGCCACTTCATCCATTCCCAATTCTCATACTCCTGCTCATGAAAGATAAAGACAAATCTCAAATCGTGATAGCTGTGCGAGAAAGCAAGCTGTCCAACAAGCTGATGAAGCTCCTTTTTCACAATCGCTGGCTTTCCAATCAAGCCTGTTGGGCCATCTGCAAGACCAAATGTAATGGGTACATCCTTCACTTCACGATAGACCTTTTGCATGTGCTGCGTTTGTTCCATTAAGTCATCCATGTCACGATTGGCCATATCGCCGCCGCTCATCGATAATTCATAGCTTGATGGGACTGCACCCGTCCCAAGACGCAGCTGCAAGAAATCGTCACTCACAAGTGTTTTTTCCCAAATTCGGCCGCTAATTTCTGACGTTAAGTACTTCATTTGTTCAAATGACGGATAATGATACGTCAAAATATATTGCTGGCGGTCGTAGAGCTCTTGCAGCTCTTTTCGTTTATTTTCTAAGTATAGAGAATAGACTCGCTGCCGTTTCTCTTCCCGTCTTTTGCGTTGTGATTTCTCTTTAAAGTATTGAACGGACGATGTGATTAATGTCATGATAAACATCGCCATCGACACGACGATAAAGATCCCGCGCGGCTGGACAAGAGCGACAATCCCCATCACAAGAAGCATCACAAGCGGCGGAAGGACAACAAGCCAAAGCCCTCTGCTGTTATTTTCACTCTCCTGCGAAGGAAAGCTAAAGGATACCCGGTCATCTGGCAGGTCATAAATTAAACGAGGTGTTCGTCTATATAAAGGATATTTTTGTTTTGTTTCTGTGCTTGGTGCTCTTGTTTTTTCCAAACGTGTTTGAAATGGTTCATATGCAGTCACCTGCAATAAATCATCATCTTTCAATGTCACCGTTAGAAAGTTCCAGAACAGTTCATCTCCAGTATAAACCTTCTCTGGACCATGGATTTTTTTCCCGTTCACATAAATCGTCTCGTCCTGAGGCATGACATACCAAGTTCCTTCGATCTTCTCCAAAGTAAACTGGCTCGCATCTTGAAACATGGAATGCGCTTGTTCTTTCCACACATCGATCTCATCTTTGTTCTCACGTGAAAAAGACAGCTCGACTCTATTTCCTAGGTAATAAATGTGTTGGTCATGATGTGCTTCCATTAACATAAGTGTAAGTGATCCAAGTTTATATGGTTCATGTAGAAGTAATGTGCCTTTCTTCCCTTCACCCTGATAAATGGAAAAGCCATCATTCGGTTCATCGGGAGATAAACGGATGACCCCTTCATCAAACGAAAGTGTAGGGATTGTCACCGTATGCTCTATTTCAGGTCCAATCACAGCTTCTCGATTGAACTGCTCGTCTAAACGGACGGTTTGATAATCCTCCTCATAAAAAACCCAAAGAAGACTCAAACGCTCCACCTCCTCATGGGACAGCAGCAACTGTCAGTTGTATCGAAAGAATTATTTTTTCTCATCTTTTTTCGTCTGAGAGGTTTTCTTTTTCGCTTCAGATTCTTTCTCTTTTTTCTCTTGATCGGCTTTTGACTGCTCTTTTTGTTCAGCTGTTTCATCTGTTTGGCTTGCGCCCGAGGAGTCGTTGGTGCTTGTCTCCGTTGTTTCTTTTTCTTCATATTTCGCCATTTCCTTAATAATCGGGTCTAGCTGTTTTTGTTTTTCTTCTGCAGTAAGACTGTCATCGTTTTGAATGTCATTGCGGTAGGCGACGAGTGCCGTGAATATGTACCGGTCGTCTCCAAGTACACGTGCAATATCAAGTGCTTCCTTGCTATTGCCTTGTCCAATATGAATCCAGAAAAGGAAATATTGAGGATCAGTCTGTAATGTGTATGTATCTGTGATTTCTTTTTTATGCTGATCGAGTAACAGGTTGCCTTGATTCGTTTGTACATACGAAATGGCCAGTTCATATTGAAGAGAGACCGGCATTTGATTGGCTGAATATTTTTCTAACGTATCCACCACTTGGCTGTACTGTTTGTTGAGATAATATTTGTTTGCCTCGACATACGCTTCGTGTTTCGGCATCGCAAAAAAGAAGGTGTATATGGTGTACACCAAAGCAGGGATTAATAGGACAAGCAGACCTAGCCCGATATATCGTTCGATCTTCCATTTCTTTTTCGGAATGGTTAATAGCGTTTTCTCTTTCGTTTCAATCGCTTCGATTTTTTGCTGAGTGAGGGCAGACAATTCTTCCAGCGACTGCGTTTCAACGATTTCTTTTGCCAGTTCAGATAATTTCAGCGTCTCACTGTATGCCACATATTCCTGAAACTGATATTCATGGTCCACCACTCGAAGAATGACGGCTTTGACTTCTTTTAATAAACGATGGTCATCCGTTTCATATGGCGGGATGCTTTCTTTGACCCCGTAATGCAAAAATGCAGGAGCTAAGCCTTGATGAAAAACAATGTTTTCAGGAGAAACAATAGGATGCAGCCGCTTCACGTCGTGTTTGCAAACTGCATCGACAAGCTGGTATGAAAAAATCCATTTGCTTTTTTCATCCTTTGCATGGATGAAACGAAATTCCTGATAGGCAGGAGGCGGTTGAATAGAAATGATGACCTCATCTTCAGTTAATTGAATCTCTTTTTTGAATGAAGGATTGATGTCTTTGATCGGTGCCGCTTCTAAACCGTCTAAGAGTTTAATTGTCTCTCTTTGAAAAATGAAGCTGTAGGCGCCACCCTCTTTTTTCATAACTGCTTCTAATTGTTCTTCTAAATAGGAACTCTTTTTATCTGCCATTTACAAAAGTCCTTTCATAGTATTTCCAGCCTGTCTCCTGTGGTGATTCCACAGTCTGACAGCTTATATTCGCCTGAAAACACAGCTTTCTTATTGACTACTCGCACCCAGCCGCCTTCTCGCTTAGGAAGTGAGATTTGTTTTGCCTGCCAGGCGATATGGATGACTTGTTTAATATGTAAATAATTTGATAGTCTCAAATCAAACACACTGCCATCATAATTTTTTAAGTCGATGGTAATATCGATATACACAAATTTCCACCTCACAAAATAGAAAGAGCGCCGGCATCCATTGACACACTCGGCGCTTTTTCTGCTTTTCACACTTAGAAAGGAAATCCCTTTGATTAGCCGCGGATTTGGCTTGCGATGTCTTGGTCAGTGCTTTCAAGTGTATTTGCCGTTTGATCAAGCTGATTGCTGACATCTGTTAGTAGATCAGACATTTTGATGAATGAAGGCTTTAACTGCTCGTATTGATCAGCAAATGCTTCACTAGAAGCACCTTCCCACATTCCTTTTAAATCAGAGATCATTCTATTTAGACGATCAACTTGGTTTAACACTTCTTGACTTTCAACACCATATTGCTTAGCGGTCGCTCTTAGTTCTTCTGGGGTTACGCGAATAATTCCTGACATATTCCTCATTACCTCCCGTGCATAGCCGCCATATAATGGGCTAATCCACTTATTTTTTGACGTTATTATTATAAAAACAGAAATGATACACAGTCAAACAAATCTGTTTTTATTTTACAAAATGAGTCTATAGAATTACTGTTTTTTCGCTTTTTATCTAGTATTTAACATTTTTTTGGTCATATATTCTTAATAAGTGTAGACACACTTCACTGAATCTTTCCGCCTATTGATTTTTTACTACGTTATTATTGTACTATTTCTTTTTCGCCTTCATTCAGCATCGATGTGCTTGCTTCTCTGGGCTTTCTCTTTTTTTAAATTTATGGCATTTTGTTATTGATTTACGTACCTCTTTCTCTTCATAATGTAAGTACGTGAAATATTCGAAAAAGCAGGGGTTTTTATGACAAAAAAGACAGATCCATTCAAGTATAGTCTTGATCGTTTAGAGGATGTGGCAGACCAAATTAGTGATGTGCTCAATTGCCCTATTACTATAGAAGATACGCATCATCGATTGTTGGCCTATAGCACTCATAATGATTTTACTGATCCCGCCAGAACTTCAACCATTATCTCCCGCCGTGTACCGGAAAAAGTCATTAATCGGCTTTGGAAGGACGGTATCATTCCTACACTCCTTAAAACAGACGAACCGCTTCGTGTCCCTCAAATTGCAGAGGTGGGTTTATCTAGCAGGGTTGCCATTTCAATCTGGAAGGACAAAGAAGTACTCGGTTTTATCTGGGCGATTGAGTCCACACAGCCTTTTTCAGAAGAAGAAATGGACCTTCTGAAGATGGCAGCACATGCTGTTAAAAACAAATTACTTAACTTACAAATTCGCAAAACGAAAACAGAAGAACGCAATCAGGAGCTTTTCTGGAAGATGCTCACAGGTCATATTCATGAAAAGGATGAGATGCTAGACCTATTTTTAAGACTTGGCATCAGATGTCCAGACACGTATGCCATCATCATCTTCCGCCTTCGTGACGAACTCACAGAAGACACAGAAAAAAAGCTATCTTACCTGCTTGAAACAACGCAGCAAGTCCAAGTGCTGTTAACAACTGTTGATTTTCACGAATTCATTATTCTTGTCTCACCCAAAACGGAACACCCGCTGCACGATATTAAACAATTCACAAGCGGCATGCTGCAGCAGCTGTCTGACCGTTATCATATCCATCACGTTCAAGCAGCGATTGGTGGAATTTACGATAACATCTCTTATATTCAGCCTTCCTATAAAGAAGCACTGGCTGTATTAAAAACAAAAGAGCGCTTTCCTGTTGAAACCGAACGTTTACACAGTTTTTCTGAACTTGGTATTTATCAATATTTAGATGTCCTCGCTGAAAAACGAAGGGGCTCATCTTACTCCAGTTATTCTTTATCAAAGCTGGAAGATTACGACCTGAGGCATCATTCCAACCTAGTCGAAACCCTTGAACGATTTATTGACTGTGACAGCAATGCCAATATTGCCGCAAAGCAATTAAACATCCACATCAATACATTGAATTACAGATTAAAACGTATTACAGACATTGCAGAAATAGATTTAAAAAACATGAATGAGAAAATGACCATATACCTTGATATGAAGCTAAAAAACGTCCATTTGTGAAATTTCACAAAGAGGCGTTTTTTTATTTTTTATTTCAACCGAAGCATTTTTTAAACATTCAGGATACACTAGACATACAATATGAATAGATAAGCATGGGAGGAATAAACATGATCATCGGCATTCCGAAAGAGATTAAGAACAATGAAAACCGAGTGGCATTAACACCAGGAGCAGCTTCTCAATTACTTTCAGCTGGACATCAGATTTTAATTGAAACAAACGCTGGTTTTGGAAGCGGATTCACTGATGACGATTATGTATCTGTTGGTGCAGAAATTCTTGATCAAGCGAAAGATGTGTGGGCATCTTCTGATATGATCATGAAGGTAAAAGAACCATTACCTGAGGAATATTCATATTTCAGAGAAGGACTCATCTTATTTACGTACCTGCATCTTGCCGCAGAGCCCTCCTTGGCTGAAGCTTTAAAACAAAAAGGCGTCACAGCTATTGCTTATGAAACAGTAACGGACGGAACATCACTCCCTCTCTTAACACCTATGTCTGAAGTGGCGGGCAGAATGTCCGCTCAAATCGGTGCACAATTTTTAGAAAAGCCAAAAGGCGGTAAAGGCATCTTGCTCGCAGGCGTACCAGGGGTATCAAGAGGGAAAGTCACAATTATAGGCGGCGGTGTTGTTGGAACAAACGCAGCGAAAATGGCGATTGGGCTTGGCGCAGATGTCACTCTTATTGACGTAAACGCAGAACGCTTGCGTCAGCTGGACGATCAATTTGGTCATCAAATGAAAACGTTAATGTCTAACCCAGTAAACATTGCTGATTCAGTCAGTGAGGCAGACCTTCTCATTTGTGCGGTGCTGATCCCAGGTGCCAAAGCACCAACGCTTGTGACGGAAGAAATGGTGAAGCAAATGAAGCCTGGTTCCGTCATAGTAGACGTAGCGATTGACCAAGGCGGCATTGTCGAAACAATAGATCATATCACAACACATGATCAGCCTACTTATGAAAAACACGGTATTTTACATTATGCAGTTGCCAATATGCCTGGAGCAGTTCCACGGACATCAACTGTTGCTTTAACGAATGTCACCGTTCCCTACGCACTGCAAATTGCTAATAAAAGCGCTGCAAAAGCCATTCAAGAAAACAAAGCCATCGCAGAAGGTGTCAATGTCATGAACGGACATATCACATATGAAGCCGTCGCTCGTGATCTCGGCTATGATTATGTGCCTGTTCATCAAGCGATCGATGCGTCTTCTATGACAGAAGCTTAATACAGACCCGCCCTTTTCATGGGTGGGTTTTTTGTTAACCAATAATAAAAACAGGTTGACAAATACTTCTCATCCCCTTAATCTATTTGTACAGATAAGACAGGGGGAAACATCATGCAACAGAAAACAAGAACCGCTGATTTTGTGCTAGTCGGAATGTTTGCTGCACTCATGGCTATTGGAGCCAATATCACATCCATTGTGCCGTTTTTGCAGGTCGGCGGAATTCCACTTACAATGCAGCCGTTTTTTTGTGTACTTGCTGGTCTCTTGCTCGGCAGACGGCTTGGCGCATTGGCTATGATTGTATATGCCTTAGTTGGAATTGCTGGTGCACCTGTATTCGCACAGTTCTCAGCGGGCTTTGGGGTTATTTTAGGCAAAAGCGGTGGTTTTGTATTATCGTATATTCCTGCTGCCTGGCTAGCTGGATTCATTTTAGAAAAAAGAAAAAATCCTGGCTTTGGCCGCTTTTTGCTTGCATCTATTGCAGGTACGACCGTCATGTATGTGATCGGAACGACTTATACGTACCTCGCATTAAATGTGTGGCTGAATGCACCCATTTCCTATCAAACCACATGGTTCTTTATGATCTGGTTTATGGTGAAAGACTACGCATTGACCATATTACTTGCGATGCTGGCACCTAAAATTTATCGCTCTGTATCAAAAGCCACATCCTTTCGAAAACAACAAGCTGCGTCATAAGTGCAGACATCATCTTCAAGTGGATCATAGAAAAAAGAGCCTGTCTTCCTTCAAGCTCTTTTTTCATCATTACTCAGCGTATTGATCTATGATTTCTTCTAGCATTCCTTCAAGCGCTTCTACATCTTCAAGATCTGATTGACTGAAGCGGTAGCGTACAAGCTGTTCTCCGTCATTATACATTTCCTCCAGCCACCCTCGCAGGCCTCTTGCTCTGCGGTCGACTTCGAAAATAACGTCTAATCCATTCTCATCTATCAAAAAAATCAGCTCTAACTCATCAAGCATATAGCGATAGTAGTCTGATGTCGGAATAAACTCAAATTCTTGAACAAATGGCAGACGACGCTGGAAGTAAGGTGCTTGTTCACAGTCCGCTTCGTTCAAGTGGAAGCCTAGATTTCTAGTGGCTTCCAGTATATTTTTCACCCAAGGATGTGCTTCAACAAAAATACGGTCATAGTCAGATTTATCGATTCCGCCTTGGATATCAAGGTCTGTCACCACTGCAATTTCTACTTTTCCGATAGTCATCGGGGTATCAATAGGAAGAATAAATGAAAACGGAAATTCATGCTTTTCGCCAGGCTGGATGATGAAAGAATCCGTCACCCGTAAAGAATAGATGTTCACATATTTTCTACGCTCTTCATCATCTTGCACAATCACATATTGCGTTTGAATCTTGACATCGATATAGCGGATGTCCTGAGAGATTTTCCCGCCCTTTGCATGGACAGTTCCCCTTACCTCTTGTCCTGGATAATAAGCGTTTTTCTCCAAAATGGTATCTACTTTCGCTGCACCAATCCCAGCACTTGCCGCTAGCTTTTTAAAAAATGACATCTCTCATCTTCCCCTTTTCATTTTTATCAGCATATATACGTAAGAAAGAGGAAGAAAGATTCATTTAATTCATACTTTTATCCTAATTATTTTTTCACCTTTGGACAGCAAAAAAATGGAGAAAACATCACAAAAAAGCTTATAGAAAAAACAACGTTTTTCTACAAGCTTTTTATGTTAAAGAATAATTGCCGCAATCCAGCCGAACAGGACAAGCGGTACATTATAAAATACGAATGTTGGAACACAAGTACCCCAAATGTGGTGATGCTGTCCATCCATATTCAATCCAGATGTCGGTCCAAGCGTACTGTCACTTGCAGGAGAACCTGCATCCCCAACAGCCGCAGCTGAACCGATAATTGCAATTGTCGCCATTGGGCTAAACCCTAGGTGTAAACAAAGTGGAACAAAGATGGTCGTAATAATTGGAATCGTTGCAAATGATGATCCGATCCCCATTGTAACAAGCAGACCCACAAGCAGCATTAAAATTGCCGCGAGGCTCTGGCTGTTGCCGATAAATTGTGAAGATGCTTTAACAAGCGTTTCAATGTCTCCTGTTTTGGTTAAAACGTTGGCAAATCCAGCCGCAACAAGCATGACAAAACCGATAAATGCCATCATATTCATTCCAGATGTAATCAGTTGATCTGCTTCATCGCGTTTCATCATTCCGGTCACAAACAAGACAAGCAGTCCTGCAAGTGCACCGAAGATCATACCTTCCACGCCAAGGCTTTGAGACAGATAAAGCTGGACAATCAATGACACGAGGATGGCAAGACCAGCAAAGAATAGACTTTTTTTCGTATACGCTGATTTCTCTACATCTGTAATGTCGCGATCCTCATATACTTTTGGCTTACGATACACGAAAAGGGAGACGATCAATCCTAGGACCATCCCCCCAACAGGGATCAGCATTGCATATGGAATATCTGCTAAATTCACAGCTAGACCTGCATCCTTCATATTATCACGGAGCATTCCGTGGAAAATCTGTCCAAAACCGACTGGAAGTAAAATATATGGTGCAGTGAGTCCGAAGGTCATGACACACGCTAGCAGTCTGCGGTCAATTTGAAGCTCGTTAAACACTTTTAATAATGGCGGAATTAAGACCGGAATAAAGGCAATGTGAACAGGAACGACGTTTTGTGAAAAACAAGATACGATCAAAATCACAAGAATGATCAGTACTTTTGATAATGTTTTTCTTCTTGAGTCGCCTTCTTTTCCTAGAAGCTTCACCGCTCCTTCAACCATGGCATCTGGAAGACCCGTTTTTGTCAGCGCCGCAGCAAATGCCCCTAAAAGTGCATAGCTAATGGCAACTGTCGCATTTCCTCCGAGCCCGTCAGTAAAGGCTTCCACTGTTCCTCCCAGGCCTAACCCACCTGCAAGTCCGCCAGCTAAAGCACCGAGTGCCAGCGCAATCACGACATTGACCCGCAGCAAGCTTAATATCAACATTAAAACAACCGCTAAAACAACTGCATTCATGGTGAAACCCCCGAAATCCTTTAGTTTACTAATGTAGTAGATAATTAAAGTACCAACGTATGTTACCATAGAAAATTTTCTTCGTCAAATGGCGTATGTCCTACATAAAAAAAGCTCCGCCATTTGGCAGAGCCTGATCCTTTATTTCTTTCCTTCAAATCGTTCCACAAATGTGGCCAATGACCGTACCATCACACCTGTCGCCCCTGTTGGCCCAAAGCATGAAGGCTTTTCTGTTGTTGCTGTTCCTGCAATATCTAAGTGAACCCAAGGCGTATCCTCAGCGAATTCACCAATGAATGCTCCTGCCATGATCGCATGACCATCGCGGCCTGGTGAGTTATTGAGATCCGCCATTTTGCTGTTTCGTACGCGCTTTTTATCTTTTTCAGTGATTGGCAGCTGCCAAATCATTTCACCGCATTCTTCTGATGCCTCTTTAAACTGAGCATATAGTTCATCGTTATTCGTCATGACGCCTGTTGTCTCATTTCCAAGTGCCACAATGACCCCGCCTGTTAATGTCGCCACGTCTACAAGGACAGAGGCACCGTGCTGCTTCGCATATGTCACCCCATCTGCTAAAACAAGACGGCCTTCTGCATCCGTGTTCAGCACTTCGATTGTTTTACCGCTAAGTGACACAATGACGTCATCCGGTTTCATTGCGTCAGCTGAGATCATATTGTCTGTCGAGGCAATGACAGCAATGACATTTTGCTCTGGGCGCAGTTCACCGATGATTTCCATGGCGCCTAAAACAGAGGCTGAACCGCCCATATCTGTTTTCATCCCAACCATACTGGCTCTTGGCTTTAAAGAATAGCCACCAGTATCATACGTGATACCTTTACCGACAAGCCCGATGACGTCTGTCCATTCTTCCTTGCCTTGATATTTCAATACGATGAGCTTTGGCGGTTCGGTTGAGCCTCTATTGACGGCTAAAATACCGCCCATTCCGAGCTCTTCCATCTGTTCTTTATCTAAAATTTCAATCTCAAATTCGTATTTATACGCAAGCTCTGCCGCGTACGAAGCCAGATCAGAGGATGTGAGCATGTTCGGCGGCATATTCACAAGAGTACGGGCCGAATTGACGGACTGTCCGTAGACCTCGCCCACTTTCAGACTCGCCTGAATTTCAGCTGTATCATGCTCCGTCGTCGCATAAACAAACTCGATAAAGCGATCCGGTTCATTTGTTTTATGTTTAAAATCTTGTAATTCATATGTAGCTAAAAGGCAGCTTTCAGAAAGGGCATGGGCTGCATCTTGGGCAGGCAGATCCTTTCCAATAAACGTGTCCAGCAAGACCGAAACCGCTTGCTTTTTATCTTGATGGAGCTTTTTAAATAAATGGGCAAACCCTTCTTTTGCCTCTTCAAACGTGTAATCTGATTCCTTCCCAAGTCCGACAAAATAAATGCGTTTGATGCCTGTCTCAGGGGATGGGAAAAACTTCGAAAGCTGATTTCGTTTAGATGAAATATCGCCTTCTTTTAATAATTCAGTGATTCTTCCTTCAAGTAATTCATCCATTTCTTTTGCTTTTCCTGATAATTGGCTCTTTTGAAAAAGTCCGATCACCAGTGTATCTTTATGCTGCAATTCATTTGTCGAGAAAAACATATTTATCACACGCTCCTTCAATGAACTCCATTTTTCACATTGGAACTTCTATTATATCAAAATTTACGTGCCTATACGATCATTGCCAGTCTGTCTTTACTTAATGAACATTTATATTTTCACACGCGGAAGGGCATCATGAAAAAAGCGATGAAAATTTGTGCAGCCCGCCTGCATTCTCCTCGTTCCACATCTACTTTCTTTAATGTTATAATTGAACATGGACTTGGCAGCATTTGATACTGCTATCATTTTTTCATCTTACTAGGGTACACAGTCCATCATTTCGCACCATATTTTTTCTTACAGAGAGGATGTTTCTTGTTCATGAGCGTACTGATGAATTTTCCGCTGCTTGCCAGCCTTGCAGCCATCTTTTTTGCTCAATTTGTAAAAGTACCGATTCAATTTATCATTTCTAGACGACTAGATTGGTCGCTCATTACAAGCACAGGCGGAATGCCAAGTTCACACTCCGCAGCCGTAACAGCACTCTCAACAGCAGTGGCTTTAGAGCACGGGCTAGATACATCTATCTTTGCCATTTCCGCCATCTTTGCCATTATTACCATGTTCGATGCGACAGGTGTGCGCAGACAGGCAGGAGAACAGGCGACTGTACTTAACAAGCTGGTGACAGATTTTAACCGATTTGTTTCTGAAGCAAAGAATTTCCCGAGTGCGGAAGAAAAAGAAAAGCAAAAGAAATTAAAAGAGCTTCTTGGTCATAAGCCGATTGAAGTCTTCTTTGGCGGCTTAACAGGGATCTTACTGACACTCATCTTAGATTATTACTTCATGTAGAAGCGAAAAAAGCTTTGGACCTAAAACTTGTCCAAAGCTTTTTTATTCTTTATTGGCTTGAAACTGCTGACGGAACACTTGCATTGATTCTGCTTCATTGAGCTGGTTTAAGTCTTTTTCCGTTAACGTCCCTTCGCCCTTTTTGATGATATACACATCAAGCACTTTTTTACCCCATTCTCTATACACATCATCTACGGTTTCATAGTATAAATCAAGCTTATGACCTTTAATGGCTTTTCCCGTATCTGCGACCACTCCGTAGCCATAGTTTGGGATAAACAGCACGGTTCCAATCGGAAAGACTGATGGGTCTGCTGCCACAGTTGAATATAAGTCACGTTTCACTTTGACGCCTGAATATGTAATGCCATATGCATGGTGTTCCTTCGTTTTACCTGTTGATTCCACACCTGCTGTATAACCTGTGGCGACAACCTTTTGCTTCGGGTAATCGTTCCAATTAAACGCTTCTTCGAGAGAAACAGCCCGCAAGTCATCACTTTTGAGTGCCATCGTTTCCCTTTTTTGCTGTTGGAAAAAAGAAGATACTTGCTTAACAGGATCAGTCTCTTTCACCCAGACAGCTAAATCACTTGGTTCAACTCCAGATATGCCCGTAAAGCTTGTCAAGAGAGCAAGCATGAAAAGGGCTGTCATGAACAATCGTTTCATCCATGTTTTCATCTTTATTTGTCACTCCTCTACCCATCTATTTGTTTCCAAACAAAATGGAAACTATGCAAAGGAGAAACAAAAAAACCCACTTGCATGTCTACAAGTGAGTTAAAACATTTGATACCCTCTTTTTCGAAGTGCATTGATGACAAAACCTGATGCAATTGCACCAATCAGACCGCTTAACAAGATAATGATATCTGCCGCAGCGAGAGAGACAATGCGTTCTCCTATCCCTGAAAAAGCAATGCCCGGTTCTCTGACATAAGCGATCATCTTTTGATTATTGATAATGAAAAGGCATACAATTGGATATAAAATAGCCATAATCCATGACATTCTCAGCAGCATATTGAGCAAAAAGCCAATGCCGAAGAATAACACGAAAAATAAAATAACTGAAATGATAACGACTGGTAAACTGATCACTTCATCTCCACCCCCAAATATCCCATCATTAGTTTAACTTGGAAATAGAGATGAAGTCAATCAATGGAAAAAGCAGATGGATTAAAGCTTCTTTCCTGTCCCTTTACATTCCTCACATGTTTCAGATCCGCCGAGCAATAGCTGAAAATACCCTTTCCCCGAACAATATTGACAGGTGGATTTTTTTTCTTTTGTTTGTGCATTCATATTGCTCACTCCCTTAATCTAAATTTTCTGATAATTCATCATAACATACTTTGCTGCCGATGACCAAGTAAGAAAATATGCCATACGTCATAAAAAAAACGTGTATCACGAGGATACACGTTTTTGTCTATTAAGGTTTAGAAGAACTTGAATTTTCCTTTTTTCAGAACAAGTCCTGGGCCGCCAACCATGAATAAAGAACGGTTGTCGATGATTTTCTTCATTGCAGAAGCTTTTGTTCCTTGAAGTTTTTTACCAAACGCAACACCTACAGCGTCGTGTTCACCAAGAGAAGCAACTGTTCCTTTGATGTCTGGCTTAAAGCTTTCAAGAGAACCACCTTTAACTAGTGCTGCAAGGTTTTTCGCTACTGTTTCACCTTGCTGCATCGCGATTTGTGCAGTTGGTGGGTATGGACGGTTGATTTCTTCATTGATGATCAATGAACAGTCACCGATGATGAATACATCATCATTTTCTGGTACACGAAGATCTGGAGACACTTTTACGCGGCCGCGCATGTTTTCAAATCCAGCTTCTTCAACGATTGGGTTACCGCGTACACCAGCAGCCCAAACAACAGTTTCAGCTTTGATTTCTTCTGTATCATCGTCTTTTCCAACAATGATGCCTTCAGGCGTACATTCTTTGATCGCTGTACCAATTTTGAACTCAACACCTTTACCTTGAAGGTAGTTCATTGCATAGTCGATCAATTCAGGATCGAATCCTGGAAGAGCTGTTGGTGCAGCTTCTACACAGATGATACGTACGTCTTTTTGATCAATATCATACTCTTTGCAAAGCTCAGGCACACGGTTTCCAAGCTCACCTAGGAACTCAATACCTGTGAAGCCTGCACCGCCGACAACGATTGTCAAGCGCTCTGGACGTTTTTCAGCTTCCGTATTATACGTCGCAAATTGAAGCTCAATGTGCTCACGAAGCTGACGAGCAGAGTTGATATTAGAGATTGAGAATGCATATTCTTTCAGTCCTGCAATACCAAATGTTTCAGGAACAGCACCAAGTGCAACAACAAGGTAGTCGTAAGAAAGTTCGCCATCTGATGTCACAACTTTCTTTGCTTCCTTATTAATGCTTTCAACTGTTGCTTGTACAAAGTTGACACGGGAACTGTTAATCACATCTTTGATTTGATAACGACAGCGGTCATGATGAAGTGTACCTGCACTTGCTTCATGTAACCATGTTGTTTCGTAATGATAATTATGCTTGTTCACAAGAGTAATGTCCGCATCATTTGTGCCAAGCTGTTTTGTTAATCTTGTTACAGTCATTAATCCGCCATAACCTGCACCTAATACAACGATTTTCGGTTTATTCACTGGAATCACATCCACCTTTTTTAAATTTGCTGTAAAACGGATAAAGAATTACATATTGCTATTCTCAACCGCTTTCCGGCATTTTATGAAATTTAAACAAAAAAATAAGTATGTGAAAATCTGAACTTTCACCTACATAAAACGAAAGCATTTGACCGTATCCGACAAAAATTCATAAAAAATTAATATTTAGTTCCCTTAACAATAATAGCGAGTTCTGCTCCAATTTTCAAGGCTTTAAACTGAAAATCCTTATGATAAACGGTCTTTCTCGCTTTTTCCTCTTTTTCAAAGCTTCGGCATCAAAAAACGACAAGTTTTTCAAAACAAGTCAAACGACGATATGTGGTATGATATGATATAGTGATAACAATTTTCATTTGGGAGGATTAAAGGAATGCAAGAAGATTCTAAGGTATATGACATTACCGTTATCGGGGGCGGCCCAGTTGGATTGTTTACTGCGTTTTACGGAGGCATGAGACAGGCAAGTGTGAAAATCATTGAAAGCCTTCCTCAGCTCGGCGGTCAACTATCCGCTCTTTACCCTGAAAAATACATTTATGATGTGGCTGGTTTTCCAAAAATCCGCGCACAAGAATTAGTTGATAACTTAAAGGAACAAATGGATAAATTTGATCAAACCATTTGCTTAGAGCAAGCAGTTGAAACAGTTGAAAAGCAGGCAGATGGTATCTTTAAACTTGTGACAAATCAAGAGATTCATTATTCTAAAACGATCATCATTACAGCTGGTAACGGTGCATTCCAACCGAGAAAGCTTGAGCTAGGTGCAGCAGAATCATTTGAAGGAAGCAACCTGCATTACTTCATTAATGATCTGAACCAATTTGCTGGCAGACGTGTGGCCGTTCTTGGCGGCGGAGACTCTGCAGTAGACTGGGCACTAATGCTTGAACCTATCGCAAAAGAAGTATCCATTATTCACCGCCGCGATAAATTCCGCGCCCATGAGCACAGTGTAGAAAACCTGCACAATTCGAAAGTCAATGTAGTGACGCCATTTGTGCCAACTGAGCTCATTGGTGAAGACCGCATTGAACAGATTGTGCTCGAAGAAGTCAAAGGCGACAAAAAACAAGTGCTTGATGTAGACGACGTGATCGTCAACTTCGGTTTTGTTTCCTCCCTTGGTCCAATTAAACAATGGGGTCTTGAAATCGAAAAGAACTCGATCGTCGTGAAATCCACAATGGAAACAAACATTGAAGGCTTCTATGCGGCAGGAGACATCTGTACGTATGAAGGAAAGGTCAAATTGATTGCAAGCGGATTTGGTGAAGCACCAACGGCTGTCAACAATGCGAAAGCCTACATGGACCCGAAAGCCCGTGTACAGCCTCTTCATTCCACAAGCTTATTTGAAAACAAATAAAAGCGGATCAAAAAAAGGAGTTCCCACTAGCGGAACTCCTTTTTCGTTTATTTAAAAACCCCAATATAGGCATTCGCCATTCCAAGTACCATTGCAGCAAGCAGCACCACAACAATCCCTGCCACAACCAAAATCACCCGATCCTTCACACGTTCCTTTTTCGGAAGCGGCTTCTCAATCCCGCAAGCTGGACACGTTTTGGAACGATACGGAATCAGTTCATGACAGTTCCTGCAATTGATTTGTTCACTCAAACCTCAGCAACCTCTTTTCTACCTACAGTTTATGTTTGGTTCTCATGATACTCTTTTCCAGTGGAAATAGCCAGTTGTGAGAGCAAGCTGTAACAAAATTGAGCGATTTATAAATTGTTGAAGAGATAATGGCATCAATGAAGGTTTCATCTGATCAACCGATATAGGAAATAAAGAAGATCATATGAAGGATAGGTAGAAAGATGTTAAAGCGTTTATTGATCATCAGTTTGAGCTTATTACTGATGATTAGTGGCTCAGTAGAACTGTTTGCAAAAGACTATAACAAACATTATGCTCAGTTCGCAGCAGGATTGAATATTGATGTTGATCAACTAGGACCTTTTTTAAAGCATGTGCCCACTTCAATTTTAGATTCTGGTTTGAGTGATGAAGAAATCAAACAGATACTCTCCAAAGTTCAAAAAATGAATAAAAACAATGAAACGAAAAAAATGGGCACTTTTGAAGTGATGTACCATGAAAAACTCGCAAATATTAAAATTGTGATTGAAGTCCATGTGGAAGATGGCAATAAAGTGTTTAGCACCCAAGAGTTGGTGGATGGCCTGGATAAAGAACTGTTGAAAATAGAAGAAGCAATATGAGAAAGAGACACTGAATGAGTGTCTTTTTTTGGTTGATTTTCCTCATCAAAAAAGCCTCCTCGATCGTGTTGTTTACAAAAACAAACGAACAAGAAGGCTTATCTTAATCCATGATCAGTTGTTAACACTCTTCCGGCGTACCGGTATTCGTTGCTGTTCTGAAAGAAGAACCGCATCCGCATGAAGCAATGGCGTTCGGATTGTCGATGGTGAAACCGCCGCCCATTAGTGATTGTTTGAAATCAATGATGGTGCCGTTCATGATATCAAGGCTTTCGGAGTCGACAAGGACCTGGATGCCTTGCTGTTCGAACTGCGTGTCTTTCTCTGAAACTTCATGGTCAAAGCCCATGCCGTATGAAAGACCGCTGCATCCGCCGCCTTTTACGCCCACTCGCAGGAACGCATTTTCTTCTTCATGTTCTTTCATCATATCTTTAATCTGCAGTGCAGCAGCTTCTGTAATGGTTACTGGTGTACTCATGATCATCCCTCCTTTTGACTGGATGTTTCTTTTCAATTATAAACGTGATGGTGCCTTTTCTCAAATAAATGGTTTACAGATAAAATGTGCCGTCACAAATCGTTTCAGCAGGCCCTGTCATGAGCACATGGTCGTTGTCTTTCCAGCGAATGATGAGATCTCCGCCTGCTAAGTGAACCGTCATGTCCGTTTCTTTTTTCGCCTGTCCATTCACAATCGTGGATACAGCCGCAGCGCAAGCTCCCGTTCCGCAGGCTTGAGTAATGCCAGACCCTCTTTCCCACACACGAAAATGCAGTTCTGTTTCACTGACCACTTCTACAAATTCTACATTGACGCCTTCTGGGAACATGTCATGCTTTTCGATGATTGGCCCAATTGTATCAAGCGGTGCCTTTTCAATGTCCTCTAAATAAAAAACGATGTGCGGATTTCCCATTGAAACAGCCGTTCCATTTAAGGTTGTCGTGCCAAAATCAAGCGTTTCATTAATCGTTGTGCTGGCTGGTTCACCAAGCATCGGCATCGCTTCTTTTTCAAAACGAGGTTTTCCCATATCTACTGTCACTAAATGAACGTAATCATCTTGTACATGAACGGTCGCTTCAACAAGTCCTGACAATGTCTCAATCTGGAACGTTGTGTCAGTTACGATTTGATGCTCATACACATACTTTGCGACGCAGCGCAGACCGTTGCCGCAGTTTTTTCCCTCTGATCCATCATTGTTGAAAATGCGCATTTTCACAGGTGCAACATCTGATGGGCAAATAAGGATCATTCCGTCTGAACCGATTCCAGTATAAACAGAAGAAACCCGGATCGCTATCTCTGATAGCTGCTCTTCTGGAAGCTGTTCCTTCATCTGATTGACGTATATATAATTATTTCCTAATCCGTGCATTTTCGTGAATTGAAATGATGTCATGAGCTTCCTCCAAAAATGTTGTTTCTTTATAGTATAAAAGGAGTCGATTCAGGAGACAATCTTATCATCCCCCGTTTTTCATACATAGAAGCTCTTTGCTGCCATGGCAAAGGGCTTTTATTATGCATATGCCTCTTTTTCTCTCGTGTGATGCTTCATTTTGATGATATTTTATTAGCATAACATATTGGATGCGCTTTCTATTTATTCTCCTTAAAAATGGAAGCTTAAAGTGTGAAAAAAATGCACCTCATGACCCATGTGGTGCATTTAAAACATCTCATTTTCCTCTATAAAAGCATAAATACGCTCGACTAGCTGCTCTGCATTTTCTCCTGAAACAAATTCTCCATTCACGAGTGCAAATGGGGAGTCCATACATTTGCCGCAATAGCTTAAACAGCCGTATTCCATAACGTCTAGGTTTGGGTCTTTATCAAGCTTCTCTTTTGCTTCTTGAGACCCTTGTGCAAGATTACTTACACAAAATTCGATCAGTGGGAACACTTTGCTTCACCTCACATTGCCTTACCATCCTACCGAAATTCCTTCTATTAGTCAAAACATGAGCTTCATCTGTATCGTTACGCCTATTCCTCGTAAAATGTTTTACTATTTAGGACTAACTAATGAATATGTAGGTTATTTTGAAACAATTATTGTGGTTTCACAGTAAATTCGATATAATTTTATTTGGTATTTTAACTTAAAGTTTTTTAGTATAAGTGTTTTTCAATGTCTACGGGGAAAAGGAGAATCGTCATGAAAAATTTAGTCTTGATCGGCGGAGGTTACGGGAATATGCGGGTTCTCCACCGCTTATTGCCAAATCAATTACCTGATGATGTTACTATCACATTAGTTGATCGAAATCCTTACCACTGTTTAAAAACAGAATATTATGCACTCGCTGCTGGAACAATCTCTGATCATCACATCCGAGTATCTTTTCCAGAGCATCCGAAGCTGGATATTCAATATGGGGAAGTAGAAAAAATTGATATTGAAAACAAACAGATCTTATTCAGCGACCGTGAACCCATTCCTTATGACGACACGGTGATTGGACTCGGCTGTGAGGACAAGTATCATAATGTCCCTGGTGCGAAAGAACATACATACAGTATTCAAACCATTGATCAGTCAAGACATACGTATAACAAATTAAACAATTTGGGTGCAGGTGCAACGGTTGGTATCGTCGGTGCTGGACTTAGCGGGGTAGAGCTAGCCAGTGAATTAAGAGAAAGCCGTGCTGATTTAAACATTATTCTTTTTGACCGAGGAGAGCTGATTCTATCAAGCTTCCCAAAAAGATTAAGTTTATATGTGCAAAAGTGGTTTGAAGAAAATGACGTAAAGATCATTAACTGTGCCAATATTACGAAGGTTGAAGAAAGTGTTGTTTACAACCATGATGACGCCATTGAAGCAGAGGTCATCGTATGGACAGCAGGCATTCAGCCAAGCAAAGTGGTACGGGAGATGGATGTTGAAAAAGACGCACAAGGCCGCGTCGTATTAACACCTCATCACAATCTCCCTGGAAATGAGCATGTCTATGTCGTGGGTGATTGCGCAAGCTTGCCGCATGCCCCAAGTGCACAGCTTGCCGAGGCGCAGGCAGAACAAATTGTCCAATCTCTGCAAAAACGCTGGAAAAACGAGCCGCTTCCTGAGGCTTATCCTCAGTTTAAGCTAAAAGGTGTCTTAGGATCTTTAGGGAAAAAAGCCGGCTTTGGCTTAGTAGCAGATCGTCCACTTATTGGCCGTGTACCAAGACTTCTAAAATCCGGACTCCTTTGGATGTACAAGCATCACAATGGCTAACATCATGTGAATTTTTTCTCAAAGCTCCTTCATGACGAGGGAGCTTTTTTTCTATGAAACGGCATGTGCCGATGAACGGGTCAATTTGATCGGAGCAAGGGCAAGGATGCTGTCTTTACGAAAGGTTCTCATCGTCTTTTTCGATAAACAATACGCTTGGATAAGCTGGTCTGTTTGACGGTGGACAATGATTTTACGCTTCGTGCACTCTCCGTTTTTCTTCATATAAATCATCTCAATTGGTAATTGCTGATGAAGAGATTGTTTCAGTAAATAATTCATAATGCTCACGCTCCTTTCATTTGATTATAATCGAACAAGCGTTCCTTTTCAACCTAAAAAGGAACGCTTGTTCTGTTTGTTTTCTCAAAAAAAGAACAGTTTATTCACTGCTCTCCTTGTATCCGTATTTCTCCATTTCTTGATAAATGTCTTTTAATTTTGGATTGCCCTCTCCAACAATTTGATTCTCCACTAAGACAAGCGGATAAAAGAATTCATCATCAAGAATTCGTTCAGATAATTCTTTTTGGCGTTCGTTTTCTGGCGGGTGCTCAATATCAATATATGTGATGCGAAACGGCTGATTCGGATATTTTCGTTTTAACGCTGCATCTAACCACTCAAATGTGTCTTTTGAAGAAGGCAGATTCACGCAGCTAGCGCACAGTACATCTCTTCCATATACATAAAGATCAACGGTTTGATTCATTTGGCAAGCCCCCTATTCTTTCTTTATTTTAGCTGAATTTTCTGTATGAAAAAAGTCAAAATCACTTTTTGTTTCAAGATGAGATTGTGCTATAATGAGAAGGAAACTTTGAAACCAATCAATAGATTTTTATCGTCCAGATGAATATAATGGTGATATGTTGTGAAAGGAGCGATTATATCTAATGACTGAAGTCGAAATGAAAGACCAAGTACAGGAAGTACTGGACAAACTTCGTCCATTTCTATTACGTGATGGTGGAGACTGTGAGCTTGTAGACATTGAAGATGGCATTGTGAAATTACGTCTTCTTGGTGCATGCGGCAGCTGCCCAAGTTCAACCATTACATTGAAAGCCGGTATTGAACGCGCATTATTAGAAGAAGTGCCTGGCGTTGTAGAAGTTGAACAGGTTTTCTAATTCATATATGACATGAAAACGACCCGAATTCGGGTCGTTTTTTTCATTATTAACTTAACTTCTCTCTAAACCAGTCCTTCATAAAGGTCAGTCTTTGAATACGCTGCCCCGGATGGCCGCTTCTGGATAAATCATGAGATGCCTTCGGGAATTTGACGAGCCTTGTGTCTTTCCCAAGCTCCTTCAGTGCTACAAAAAGCTGTTCTGCTTGATCAACTGGGCAGCGATAGTCTTCATCGCTGTGCAAGATGAGAAGCGGCGTCTTCACCTGCTTCACATACTTTAGCGGCGAACGATCCCATAGCTTATCGGCCGAATCATAAATATCCCCATCAATCTGCCATCTTGTGAAGTAATAACCGATGTCACTAATGCCATAAAAGCTAATCCAGTTTGAAATGGACCGCTGTGTGACGGCTGCGCGAAAGCGGTCGGTTTGCCCGACAATCCAGTTGGTCATAAAACCGCCATAGCTGCCGCCTGTTACTCCGAGCCTCGTTTCATCAAGGAAATCATAGGCTTTGAGCACATGATCAACAGCCTGCATGACATCCTTATAATCAACGCCACCATAGCTTCCTCTCACACGGTCGCTAAACATCTGTCCGTATCCATGACTGCCATGAGGATTGATATACACGATGGCATAGCCTTCAGCAGCGAGCATTTGAAATTCATGAAAATACGTATAACCATACATCGCATGCGGTCCACCATGAATCTCTAAAATGAGCGGATATTTCTTCCCGTCTTCCATTTGGGAAGGCTTCATAAACCAGCCATGCACCTCATCACCTTCTTTTGACTGAAACGAAAATGGCTCTGGTACCGATAGGACATGCTCCTTAAGAAAGGTGTCATGCTCGAACGTGATTTGCTTTAGATCCGCCTCCCCTAATGTCAGCTCATACAGCTCACTTGGTGAAACGTGCGTAAGCCGGCTGAGCAGCAATTTGGATTCATCTGGATGAAGGCTGAAGTTTGTAATATGTTCTTCCTCTAATCGAACAGGATAGGCTAAGCCTTCAACGGAGAAATAATAAATCCCTGTACTGCCTTGATCAGAAACAAGCGCATAAAATCCCAGGCTATCCTTTGTCCACTGCGGAAGCTGATTGGCTTCGCCCATGACGCTATCTCCTGCCATACAGTTGCCCACATACATATCAAGCATTTCTGACAGCTGAACTACTTTTTCTACCTTCAGATCATACAGCCATAATGCTGGGAAGGTAGCATTTTGAAATTCGCGCTCATGTCCGATATACACGAGGCTCTCTCCATTTGGAGAAAAAGACACGGTGGAATAAGCGCCAGCTGATTGTGTGATTTTCTTTGTCGTACTGTCCTCTAATGACAGGAGGCACACGTCACTTATGTAAGGTATCTGAGGATTTGATTGAATATAGGCAAGCCATTTCCCGCACGGAGAGACCGTGTGACTCACATGATGATGATGCCCGCTCGTGACAGCCTCTACCTCTCCTGAGTGGGTATCCACTTGAATGATCTGCGTGAAACGCCCATCTAAATAACCTCTGCCATCAGCTTTATAGGTCAAATCATCATATACCGCAGGAGCGAAATCATCTCGCTCTTCCTTTTTTTCATCATGAACAGATTCTGATTGTTTCAGTGACACAGCCGCATAAATGAAAGCTCCATCTGGTGAAAAGACAGGATGAGATACCCCGTATGGAATCGCCGTTAAGGTGCGCACACCGCCTCCCTGACTCTGAATCAGTGCCAGCTGAGGAACTTCCTTTGGCTTTTGCAAAATAAAAGCAAGCTGCCTGCTGTCTTTTGACCACACTGGCTGATGATGCTTTCCATCCTCAAATGTCCATTGTGACAGCTCCTCTGTCTCTTCATCTCGAACCCATAAATGGATGTTGTAATCATCTTTTTTCTCATTCACCGTGACTTTTGTAAAAACCGCCTTTTTTCCATCTGGTGAATAAACCGGATGAGAAACAGAAACAATCTTCGTTAAATCTTCTGCCGTCATCAATTTCTTCATGAATGTATCTCCCCCTTTTACGCATAAAAAATAGTTCGATCCTCTAAATAATAATCCCTGCTTCATCCTATAAAAACAAGGATAAAAAAAAGAACGTGCATTTTTACAGCACGTTCTTTACTTGATTGACAGGATCATGCTCCACGACAACACCTTCTACCGGTACCGTCAGCAAATCTACTTCGCAATGCGGGAAGTTTTGGGCAAGCTGCTTTTTCAGCGCTTCTCCCTTCCCTTTTTCAACTAAGGTTAAGATCGTCGGTCCAGCACCGCTTAATGCCGTTCCATACGCTCCTTTTAGCGAAGCGACATGCTCTACCTTCGACAGCTCTGGGACGAGCATTGTGCGGTAAGGCTGATGAAATAAATCCTTATTCATCATTTCTCCAACAAGCGGCCAGTTCTGCGTCATTAATGCCGCTACAAGCACGTTGCTCACAGCACTCGCACTGACAGCATGTTTATAGGAAAGATCCTCTGGCAGGACATCACGGGCATCCTTTGTCAGCACTTCATAAAAAGGAATCACGACGACAACATCTATATCCACATGCTGCACTTTGACGGCATGTGTCTTGTCTTCTTCATGAAGACCAATCAGTAAACCGCCGAATAAAGAAGCACCCGCATTATCTGGATGACCTTCTACCTCACTTGCAAAAAAGAGCTTTTGATCATCTGTCATATTTAATTCGAGAAGCTGATTGGCCAGCTCAATGGCTGCCACAATTGCAGCAGCACTGCTTCCCAGCCCCCGTGCCAATGGAATATCACTCCACACTTTGACATAAACAGGCGGGAGTGTTTTTCCAAAGTGATCTGCGACCTTTTTGGCTGTTTGATAAATTAGGTTGTCGGTGCCTGATGGAATCCCGGACACGACATCTGTTTCTGCTTCAAACAGCCAGCTATCATGGTCATAGACCGATAGCTTTAAATAGCGGCTGAGCGCCATTCCAACTGAATCAAAGCCTGGTCCTAAATTGGCAGTGCTTCCCGGTACTGTGATTGTAAAAAGCATGGAGGCTTTACTCATACGCGCGCGGCCTTTTCTAAGTGTTCAAGAATTTGATCTTCATCTGCATCGAGTGTGACCGGCTTGATTTGTGAAATATCAATTGCCGTATTCGGATCTTTCAATCCGTTGCCTGTTAATACCGCAACAACTTTACTGCCTGGCTTGATTTCTCCGGATTTCACCTGCTTTAGCACACCTGCGATAGACGCACAAGAGCCCGGTTCTGCAAACACGCCTTCTTCACGTGCAATCAATTGATATGCATGAAGAATTTCCTCGTCAGTCACTTCATCAATCTTTCCGTTTGATTCATCTGCGGCTGCCACAGCTTGCTTCCAGCTCGCTGGATTTCCGATACGGATGGCAGTTGCCACTGTTTCTGGCTGTTCAATCACTTCATTTCGTACGATTGCTGCTGCACCTTCTGCTTCAAAGCCGCGCATGACTGGCAGTCCAGTTCCTTTTTTCTCATGGTATTCCTTGAAGCCTTTCCAGTAGGCGGTGATGTTCCCTGCATTTCCAACAGGAATCGCCAGTACGTCCGGGGCCGAGCCTAGCTGCTCACAGATTTCAAATGCCGCAGTTTTTTGTCCTTCAATTCGGTACGGATTGACAGAGTTAACGAGAGCAATCGGCGCTTTTTCACAGATGCTGCGGACGATTTTCAGCGCATCATCAAAGTTGCCGTCAATCGCAATGATCTCTGCTCCGTACATCACAGCCTGTGCAAGCTTCCCGAAGGCAATTTTCCCGTCTGGAATGATGACGATACATTTCATATCAGCACGGGCTGCATAAGCCGCTGCCGCCGCAGAGGTATTCCCTGTCGAAGCACACATGATCGTATCATTGCCTTCTTCTTTTGCCTTTGCAACAGCCATGACCATTCCACGATCCTTGAAAGAGCCTGTTGGATTGACGCCTTCTGTTTTCACATGAAGCTCAATCCCCAGCTTTTCCGAAAGTTTGGCAAGGTGGATCAGCGGTGTATTCCCTTCATTTAATGTTAGTTTTGGTGTTGATTCGTTTACTGGTAAGAATTCTTGGAATTCCTCAATAAGTCCATTCCACTTCATCAGCTTAAACCGTTCCCTTCTACTCGGTACGTGCTCTTCACTTGAACCACCACGTCGAGATCGTTTAATTTTTGCAGGATATTTGAGAAATCTTCTTCTGAGGTCCGGTGTGTAATAATCACAATTTCAGCCAGCTCATCATGCCCTTTCACAGGAAGCTGAAGGATCTTTTCAAAGCTGATGCCTCTTTCAGAAAAAATAGATGTAATGCGGGAGAATGCCCCGACTTGATCTCTGACATGAATTCTTAAGAATTGCTGAGCAAATACTTCCGATGGCGATTTGATCTTTTTCTCAAACTGCGGTGCGATAAATCCGCTTCCGTTCACGCCAAGGCGCATGTTTTTCATCACTGCGACTAAGTCTGATACAACAGCTGTTGCCGTTGGGAGACTTCCTGCTCCAGGGCCGTAAAACATCGTTTCTCCTACAGCACTTCCATAGACATACACCGCATTGAATTCATTGTTGACCGATGATAGCGGATGGTGATCAGGGAGTAAGGTTGGCTGGACACTGACTTCCACTTTCTCTCCGTCCCGCTGGGCAATTCCGATCAGCTTCATTGTGTAGCCAAATCGTTTACTGAAATTAATGTCTTCATCAGAAACGTCAGAGATGCCTCTGACCTTCACATCCTCTAATTCCACATTCATGGAAAAACCGAGTCTTGCAAGAATCGCCATTTTCCTTGCTGCATCAAGTCCTTCTACATCAGCTGTCGGGTCTGCTTCTGCAAAGCCAAGATCCTGCGCTTCTTTTAAGACATCTTCATATGCGCTTTTATCGACGTTCATTTTCGTTAAAATAAAATTCGTTGTACCGTTCACAATCCCCATCATCTTCGTAATTCGGTCAGAGGCCAATCCTTCCTCCAGCGTACGCAGAATCGGAATTCCTCCGGCGACACTTGCTTCATAATAAAGATCACAGCCATTTTCTTTCGCAACATGTAAAAGCTCTGTTCCGTAAAGCGCCATTAAATCTTTATTGGCTGTAATGACATGCTTCTTCTCATTTAACGCATCTATTAAATATTGTTTTGTCTCTTCAATGCCGCCCATCACTTCAATAATGACGTCGACCTCTGGATCTCTAATCACATCGTATACTTCAGTTGTGAAGACCTCTCTTGCCACATCCACATCTCTCTTTTTATCGGGATTGCTCACAAGCACTTTTTGTATTAATACCGGACAGCCGATCTGGTGCATTAATTTATCCTGGTGATCTTGGATAATCTTGACGACACCGCTCCCCACTGTTCCTAATCCTAATAGTCCAACTCGAATTGCCTTCACCTGAAATTCCACCTTTCTCCGTCAATGTCCTCTCTAAAAAGACATTTGTTAACCTAACACAGACATTCAATGTACACACATTATAAAGGGGTATCCTCATTTTGACAAGGTAATAAAATAAGAGATTGTCAGAATGAAACCGCTTAACAGCTATTTATATCAAGATTCTATATTTTCAAAATATTTTTGTCAGAAAAGCTCCCGAAACTCAGGGAGCCTTATATGATGAACGAACCGGCGTTTTGGCTTGCTGACCTTGTAAGATAAGCGCAATATTTTCAGCACACAAACGCATCATCGTTTTTCTCGTTTCGACACTTGCACTTCCAATATGAGGGAGAACCGTGACGTTAGATAATGTTGTTAACGGATGAGACGGGCTGACAGGCTCCTGTCTAAATACATCCAGACCGGCTCCGGCAATTTTTCCTGTCGTGACCGCCTCATATAAAGCATCCTCATCCACAGTCTGTCCTCTTGATACATTAATAAAATAGGCTGAGTTCTTCATCAGATCAAATGCTTTTTCATTAAACATGTCTTTTGTTTCCGGGGTTAAAGGGGTCAGACAGACGATGAAATCAGACTGCGTAAGCAGTTCCTCAAATGGCGCATAAGTCACGCCGAGCTGCGCTTCTGCCTCTGGCTTTCTTGACCGGTTATGGTACAGCACCTTCATGTCAAAGCCTGCTGCCCGCTTGGCAAGCGCTGTTCCGATGCTGCCCATGCCAACAATTCCAAGGGTTTTGTGATGAATATCAGCGCCGGCAAGAAGAAGAGGCCCCCAGCCTGTCCAATTTCCTTCCTTAATCCAATCACTCGCCTCGACAATCCGTCTAGCTGACGCCATCAGAAGGGCAAAGGCTAAATCAGCCGTGGATTCTGTTAATACATCCGGTGTATGACAAATAGTGATATTGCGCTTTTCAGCGGCCTCAAGATCAATATTGTCATAGCCAACAGCAAGGTTTGCGATCACCTTAACATTTGGAGTTTTTGATAAAAGGGCTTCATCTACTTGATCTGACAGCATGGTGAGAAGCGCATCCGCTTGAGCTGCTTGTTTTTCTAATTCTTCTCTTGGACATGGCTCATCCTCGCTCGGCCACATCTCAATATGAGCGACTTCTTTTAATGGTGTAAGTGATGCTTCATCCAGCTTTCTTGTGATATAGACATAAGGTTTCGGCAAGAAGAACACTCCTTTGATTGATTTCTTTAAGCATAACGAAAAACGCCTCAAGAGAAAAGAGACGTTTCATCTGTTCACTGAAACTTCAAATCCGTGGACCTGTGATCCAGCCAACTGCCGGTATCGGGCTCTCGCCGCTTCGCATGGCACTCATTTCTTGAAAGACCTTCAGAAAGTATTCATAGCGATTGGCATCATTTAGGACGTAATCTAACCGCTCTTCATAATATGATTTTTCATTTTCTCCTGACATGTAGTAGCCTTCCACAATTTCAAAATAATGAAGCGGGAACAACAAGCGGCTGTATAACAAACGCTTAGAAAAGGAAGAAAGAGGTGTCACCTGCTCATATTGATGAAGAAAGGAGAAGCCTTCTTCAATTAAATCTTCCTTATGCTGCACAAAGGTTTCTCTTAAGTATTCGGCAATATCTCGGGTTGGATGATCAAAGACCCAATCTACAGGTAAACGAAGCGGCTGCTCATGCGGCCAAGTCCTCCGCGAAAAACGCTGGTGGCAGACAGTGCCCGAGTCACATTCCCTCGGTTCATCATCCAGCTCAGTATCCACTAAATATTGAATGGCGTTTTCCGTTAATCCAAGATAATACGGAAAGGATTCGATGAATTTTTTTTCAAATCGTTCCAGTGGTTTTTGGTGCATTTGCTGCATCCAAAAGCCTTCAAGCTGATCTAACCGTTTTGCCCACAATTCCTTCCAGGCTCCCACACGTTTTGTTTCAGATACCTCATATGGAAATCCTCTTCCCCTGACATGAAAGGCCGCCAGCTCTGATGCCTGCTGAAACGATCTGCTTGAGATCGGCGGTGCTGCCTTTAATAAAGCATACAGCTCCTTTCCATGAGTAAAGGTGGGCTTCTCTTCATTTGTTAATTCAAACACAGCGACGTATGGGTCTCCGGCATTCAGTAAATACTGACTGATATGATACAGCTCTGTGAGTTCTTCTTCTCGCAAATGAGACACAGGAACAATGATAAAGAGAGCCTCCGACGTTTGAAAGCTCTGATAACTGCCATATGGCATAAATTGACGCACATCAATACCAAATGTGTGATAAATGGTTTCTTTCATGTTTTCACCTGCGTTCATATGATCGTCTCTTATCATATCGTAGTCGCAGGTTGAGGGATTTATGAATACTATTTACTATCCGAAGCTTTTTACACGTTGTGGACCAAATTACGAGGATTGGGTGAGGAATATATGCCGCATCATCATGAGATGAACGAAGTAGAAAAAACAGCAAGACGCCGTTTACAAGAACGAGGCGTATCCATTCAAGATATAGCAGACCTTGTCTACTTTTTACAGGAAAAATATCATCCTGGCTTAGACATGTCAGAATGCATCCACAATGTGGAGCGTGTCATCGCAAAACGAGAAGTCCAAAATGCGATATTAACAGGCGTCGAACTAGACGTACTAGCCGAGCAAAAAAAGCTAACCGAGCCGCTTCAGTCCATTTTAGAAACAGACGAAAGCCTGTATGGTGTTGATGAAATTCTATCCTTTGCTATCGTCAATATTTATGGTTCGATCGGCTTTACGAATTACGGATATATCGATAAAGAAAAACCAGGGATTCTCGGGAAACTCAATGATAAATCCACAGGCGAGTGCCACACCTTTTTAGATGACATTGTCGGCGCCATTGCTGCTGCAGCATCAAGCAGGCTTGCACATAGTACGAGAAATGCGGAATAAAGCAAAAAAGAGGACGCGCGCGTAACGCTTGTCCTCTTTTTTTTATGATAATCGCTCAATCCACTCGGTTAATGAATCAATGACATAGGTTGGCTGTTTGTCATACTTCTGAAGCAGTTCTTTTGTTGTCACGCCTGTATGAACGAGTAATGTGTCCATTCCTGCATTCATCCCTGCCATAATATCCGTATCATAGTTATCACCCACCATAAGCGTCTCAGACAGATCGGTCCCGAGCACCCTCATCGCTTGTTCCATGATGATGGATTCTGGCTTCCCGATAAACGTTGGCTGGACCGTAGTGGTGACGGTCAGCACAGATGTTAATGAGCCGTTCCCTGGCAGAAGCCCTCTTTCTGTTGGTATGGCGATGTCTCCATTTGTTGAGACAAATTGTGCGCCTTGACGGATGGCAATCGCACCTACTGCGAATTTTTCATATGTAATGTCTCGGTCAATTCCAACAACAACGAAATCAGCGTCTTCCTGACCGAACATTAGCCCTTTTTCTTCAATGGCCTGCTTGATTCCTTCTTCACCGATGACGTAAACAGACGCGTCTTTCTTTTGCTCGGCAATATAATTGGCTGTCGCCATACTTGTTGTAAAGACTTGTTCTTCAGTTGCTGGAATATCGAATGAAACAAGCTTTTCTGCTACCTGCTTCGGCGTGCGTGACGAGTTATTCGTGACAAACAAGTAAGGAATGTTTAGCTCATTTAACTTTTGAACAAATTGACCTGCTTCTTCGATCTTTTCTGTTCCTTTATACATTGTTCCGTCTAAATCAATTAAGTAGCCTTTGTATTTCATGATGCTCACAACTCCAATGGATTATTTAAACGCTGATACTGGGCCAAGCTCCTGCTCCAAGTAGGTACGGATGCGGCTTGGGAAAACCTCTAGCGCATGCTCAACCTCGCTGATCACCTGCAGCAAGTCGTGATGAACCACTTCCTGGTATTGCTGCACAAGTGTTTTGCGGCACGAGACAAGCTTTTTCAGCTGACTGCCTTCCTCTTCGGGTACAACCTTTTCATCAACAAGAATATCCATGATGTCATCATAGCTTCCTGGATCACGCATAATAAAGCCATCAATCATATCATTTCCCGTATCAAGAATACATTCGACAAGCAAATGAACAATTCGTTCCAGCGCTTTTTTCTCTAGTGGACTTGTCCATGTTTGATGACTGCGCATCAACTCATATTGCTCCTCGAAAAAACGCAATGTCTCTTCAATTTTTTTTCTGTCTACGAAATACATCATGACGCTCCCCTTTGCGTTATTTTCTGATTCGTTTTAAGACAAAATAGGCACAGCCAAAATTACAGTATTCATAAATGTATTCATCGAGTGTGCTGATTTTTGTATCAAATGTGGCCTTTTGGTTTTGGTCATCAAAGAACCCCTTCAGTCTCAGCTGATTGTAGCCCCAGTCCCCCACAATATAATCATACTTATTTAAAATATCTGAGTACCTTGCTTTAAACGCTTCTTCATCAAAACCGTCTTTAATATCTCTTACAAGATCAAAAGTAGCATTCTGAATGACGATCATCTTCTCACCTCTTTTTAAACGATCCATCTTTAATGATAATTCATTGGAAGAACTCCATCAATTGCTAAAGCATGTTTTTTCCGTTTTAGCCGAAGCTAAAGAAAAAAGGAGGTCACATTTATGAAGAAACAACTGACAGCCGCGATTCTCCTCAGCATGCTTTTAGGCGGGTGCGGCTTTCAATCAGGTATGAACCGGCAAGTGGATGAAGATTCTTCAAGTAAAACCATCCGTCTATCGGATCGTCATGAAGGAAATAATTCCAACATGCCAGAAGCAGACACAAACAGAGCAGGATATGTTCGTTATCAGCGCCAGCAAGTAACGGATCAGAAAGAAAGAACACCTGCTTTAAATCGCGAGCATCTTGCCCACGTCATTACAAGTTTAACTGTGCAGCTCCCAAACATCAAAGATGCAGCCACACTTGTGACAGATGAGGATGCACTGATTGTATATCGAACAGGAAACAAAAACCGGGATGAATCTGCCGATCAAGTAAAGAAAACGGCGGTTTCTGTACTCCCTCGTTATTATCATGTATACGTCTCTGATAATCCAGAGCACTTTCAATCCATTGCCAATTTTTCACGTCTTCAAACCAATTCACGTGATTTTGATCAAATTTTAACCAAAACGATTCAACAAATGAAATATTCCCCTCAAGGTGGAGATATTTCTACGAAAGAAGATGCAAATGGTATGACGAATTCCGACCGTACCATGAGAAGAAACGCCCCTTACGGCCAAAATTAATATGAGAAAAAACGCCAGAGAGCTCTGGCGTTTTCTTTGTTATGCTTGCGCCTGACGCTTTTTAGACGCTTCGTTTACTTGTTCATCTGCATGGTAGGAAGAGCGCACAAGCGGCCCAGCTTCACAATGGCTAAAGCCTTTTGACATCGCAATTTCCTTCAGCTCTGCAAACTCATCCGGATGGTAGTATTTTTGAACTTTCAAATGCTTTTTCGAAGGTTGTAAATACTGACCAATCGCCATAATATCCACGTTGCTCGCAAGAAGATCATCCATGACTTCAATGATTTCTTCCTTCGTTTCACCTAGTCCAATCATAATGCTTGATTTCGTTGGAATGTCGGGCTGCATTTCTTTTGCGCGGCGCAAGAATTCTAATGAACGATCATATGTAGCACGCGCACGAACCCTTGGCGTTAATCTGCGAACTGTTTCAATATTGTGATTTAAAATGTCAGGACGTGTGTCCATTAACGTCTTCAAATTATCGTAATTGCCGCCCATGTCTGAAGGGAGAACTTCAATTGTCGTAAATGGGCTTTTTCTTCTAATTGCACGAACGGTTTCAGCAAACACACCTGCTCCGCCATCCTTTTGGTCATCCCTTGCAACCGCTGTTATGACAGCATGCTTTAAGTTCATCAAAGCCACTGAATCTGCCACGCGTTCTGGCTCTTGCAGGTCAAGCTCAGTTGGGAGTCCAGTTTTTACCGCACAGAAACGGCATGCGCGCGTACAAACAGATCCAAGGATCATAAATGTAGCGGTTCTTCTCACCGCCCAGCATTCATGAATATTCGGACATTTTGCTTCCTCACAAACGGTATTCAGGTTGTTTTCCCGCATCATTTTTTTCAAACCGGTATAGTTTTCATTCGTATTCAGCTTAATTTTAAGCCAGTCCGGTTTTCTTACGTGCTCTTCCTTCTTTGCCAATTCCATCATCTCCATATGAATTCGTTAAAGGTGCATCTACAAAAATCTTCCTGCTATATACGATGGATGCAGCTAAGAAGCTGCAAAAAATTGAATCTTCGGCCTAAAGCCTTTTCTTTAGACACTTTAACATAGTACAGATTGAACAACAAGGGAATGAGCTGCAAAAATACCCAAAAGCCTCCTAAAAAAATCAGAAGAAAATTACTAACATTTTCTTCTTATGAAATAGGGTGATCTAACCACACTAAACGGTAGAAGACGATGCTTGATGAAAGGAGATGGACGTTTGTGAAAGTGGTTTTAGCCATCATGATCGCTCTTTCAATGCTCCCTTTACCTGTTCATGCACAAGGGGAAGGCAAGCAGCCAGATGTACTGAAGCAGCGAATGGCACTATACGAAAAAGTCGCCATCACGACACAGGTTCCATGGTATGTACTTGCTGCGGTTGATCAGTATGAGCACAATATTCGAAAAAGCAGAAGAGATTTACCGAAACAAAAAGGCATCATTGGTATCTACATTCCCCGGGAAATGTGGATCGGCCCTGAAAACCCGAATCAGCAGGATACCTCTCCTTTAAGCATTAAAGTGTTTGATGGAATTGGACTTGATGGAAACGGGGATGGAAAAGCGAACAGCGATGACGATGAGGATGTATTATTCACGTTTGCTCAATACTTGCTTCACTACGGCAGCAGCATTGATCAATTAAAAATTGCTTTATGGGACTATTATGGACGAGATCAAACCGTTGGAATTATTTCATCTTTTATGAAGCTATTTCAGCACTACGGCCATCTTGACCTCGGAAAGCATGCCTTCCCTCTTCCGGTCGGAGCTGACTACAGCTACCGGAGTACATGGGGAGATGCGAGAGGGTTTGGCGGCAGAAGAATTCATGAGGGCACGGATTTATTTGCCCATTATGGACTTCCCGTTCGTGCGACATCGTATGGCGTGATTGAAATGAAAGGCTGGAACCGCTTTGGCGGCTGGCGGATTGGTATTCGAGACATTCATAATCATTATCATTACTTCGCTCATTTAAATGGCTTTGCAAAAGGACTCAAAACAGGTCAAATTGTTGAACCCGGACAGGTCATTGGATCTGTCGGAAGCTCCGGTTATGGCCCCCCAGGCACAGCAGGAAAATTTCCGCCGCATCTTCACTATGGCATGTATAAAGACAACGGCAGAACTGAATGGTCATTTGATCCATACCCTCATTTAAGGGCGTGGGAAAGAGCTGAGCGGAAACGCAAATAAAAAAACAGCCCAATCATTCCTTGGGCTGTTTTTCATTATTCTTTCTTCTCCTTTTTCTCTGGGAGAACAATCGATGGAGCGCCTGAGTTTGTTCCGCTGCCATTGTAATAATCTGGTACGTCCCCTTGAACGGCTTGTATGGAGACGGGAACTGAGTTCTTGACCACGATTGTTTCAGATGCAAACGGGATGATGACTCTCACCTTGACTTCGATTAGAACACTAATATCAATTAAGGCATTATTGATGCCATAGGGCTTAATGTTTTTTTCAACGTCCGTATGCGGGTCACCAATGACACTAAAGCGTACAGGCACTTTTGGCCCTAGATTGGCGATGAGTGCATTTCCGGACGCTTGCCCAAGCGGAATGTTATATATAATGCCGTCATGTCCATCTGTTTGATCCTTTAACGCTTCTTTTGCCTCTTTTTGAAAGTTCCCCTTTTCAATGTCCTCTAAATTTTTTTGAAGATGACGTGACAGGTCAGCCATTGCTTTCGATGTTGCCTGCGCATTAAAATCGATGGTCGTTACTTTTCCGTTCTCACTTGTATTCATGACCACCATATCCTTCATATTCTCCTGATCGTCTGCAAAGTCTTGAACAGAATATTGGATCAGATGATTAGCGATACGCTCTGTTTCTAGTTCAGCAATGTGAATAAGGGTTGGTTTAATTGAACGGTTAATAAAAAATAGACTAATGACGGTTGAGAGTACAAAGAATAAGATTGCAAGCAGCATGACGTATCGAAATGGCAAAGGGCCCTTTTTATAGGGGCGATAACGGCGGTTCATTCTCAATAAAAAATCCCCCCTTCTCCACTACAAGTGTATGCAGACAGGCGGGGGGATAGGAATCATCTATCCATTTTATTTCACCATTTTTAATAATGCGTCTCTTCCATTGGTTCCAGCTGTAATGCCTAGCGCTTCTGCGGCGTATGTCACAGATTCTAAAGGGGCATCAAGCAATTGCTCAATGGTTCTCACACCAACTGCTCTCCCTGCGATAATTCCTCTATCTGCAAGCTTTTCATTTAAGAGCCCGACATCCAGTGCACCGCACATAATATACCCATGTTCATTTGTTACCGCCATAAAATTCGTCTTCGGCAGTTTGACGGTGACGGCTGTAAAGGAATGTCCATCAATTTTAATAGGTGTTAAATTCACCAAATCCCTTCACTCCTCTCATCACAATCTATGTGACAAGAGGGCGAGTGTTGTTAGGCTAAAGCGGATTTCATGTGGTTTCCTTCAGGCGCCAAGTAAGCACATCACGTAGAAATTCCGGCATGAAATATTCAATGTGTTCATGGTCACGGATATGAGGAAATAGAGAGCCTAATGTATACATATCGACTGTGCCAACCGTATAGGAAGCGTCCTTTTTGATCAATTGATCATGTACAAAGACATCCTTTACCCGTTTGGTTTCGCCTTCTTCTACTGTATAGGTGAGGCCGCTATACAGCATTTTCCCCATCAGCTCACCTCTAAAGCCGAAGCCCTTGATGCGCAGCTGTTCCATTTTTTCTTCACAGGCACGCCGAACGGTTTCGATGAGCTGTTGACCGGTAAGCGTCACCCGAATGGGATTAATGGGATGCGGGCAGATTCGGTGGACTTCTTCTCTTGTCACGATTCCTGCCTCTAATGAATCAAGCACCATACCTGCATTCATCATGCCGATATCTGCCCCGCACCAATCTTTAATGGCATCTGTTAAGAGCTGCGGAAGCGGGGATTCATCAAACCACTTCGTTTCTAACCTTGACTCAATCGCTGTTACTTTTTCCTGCATGAGGGCTTTGGCTCTTCTTTCTGCTTGCTGTAAGGTAGTGATGGCTTCATCTGATTCACTGATCAGCTGATCCACTGACTGCACCGTTGCTTTTTTCTCGATCAGCTCTTTGCGCGCTATGTCAATTGTCAGCTCGACACAGCCAATATAATGCCCATACTTTTCAGCGCATGCAAGCAGCACCCCATTGTCCATTTCACCCTGCTCTAACAAATGATGCGTGTGTGAGCCTAGGATGATGTCGATGTCAGGAAAATCACGGGCGACCTCCCGATCATGGATGATACCAAGATGGGATAAGAGTACAATGACATCTGCCTGTCCCTTCACTTCCTGCAGTATGTCCCGTATGCTGTCAAACGGATCTGTAATGTCCCAGCCCAGCTTTTCATAGACGGGTGTATACGCAATGGTCACGCCTAAGAGACATATTTTCAGTCCGTTTTCCATTTGGATCATATGATAGGGCTTTGCCCACGATGGCCTTTTGCCTTTCTCAAATAAATTAGACAGAACCACTGGAAATTGTGCATGCTCGTACAATTGATCGAGTTGATCATGAGGCAGCGTAATGCCTTCATTATTTCCAATCGTGACCCCATCATAGCCAAGTTGATTGAGAAGCTTGACGTTTACCTTTCCAAAATCAGCTTCTGACACAAGGTTCACTCGGTCCATATGGTCGCCAATATCAAACAAGAGCATCTGATCGTGAACTTGACGCTTTTCCTCAATATAAGCTGCGATTTTTGGCCAGTTCTCAAAGTGGCTGTGCAAGTCGTTTGTATGATATAACCATAGCTTCTGCAGCATGTTGATCTCTCCCTCAAGTTGTCACTGAACCGTCATTCAGGTTGAAAGCCGCAGCTCTCAATTAACTAAATAAATCTAACTGCTTCGGAGAAAGGCTTGAATACGTAATATCCAGCAAATCAATCATCTGCTGGCCATTCGCCGCTGCATCTCCGCCGGAGTTATTATTAAACACGACATAGACATCTTTTGATTGCTGATGCAGAATGTCGAGATTCTTTTTCCACTCTTTTAATTCAGCTTCATTATATAAATATAAGTATCGCACTTCACGCCAATTCTCATGGTCTGCTGGGTGAAGCCAGCCTTGTTTATTTCTTCCGTGAAAACGGACCAATGTTTTATCACGGTGCGTAGCTTGTATGACTGGCGGAATGGAGCCTTCTCCAACTTGCGGCTCATCACAAACAGAATGAATCCATCCTTCTTTTTCCATAAAGGACAAGGTCTGCTCATAAAATTCATCTGAGAACCATGTGCGGTTACGGAATTCGAGGGCACATGGAATGTCACCCATCTTCTCTTTACACCATCTTAAATAGTGGACGTGCTCTTTTTTGCAATCAAACCATGGTGGAAATTGAAACAAAACCATGGCAAGTTTCCCTTCTCGAATGAGCGGAGTTAATGAAAGAATAAATGCGTCAAACATCTCTTCCTTCGAAGCAAACGGAATTTCGCCCCTCTGATGCCCGGTCATTCCTTGATATGCTTTCACGACAAATTGAAAGGTATCTGGCGTATCCTTGATCCACTTTTCATGATTACGCTCAGGCTGAACCGCATAAAAGCTGGCATCCAGCTCCACAATGGGAAACGTTGACGAATAGTGAAACAGCTTTTGAGCGCTGCCGATTTTCGGCGGATAAAGACTGTCATGGTCTCCCCAGCCAGTTAATCCGATATAAATCATGTTTCTCACCTCTTGCCACTCTCATGTATAGACGGCTTCCTCACATGAAAGCCTTTTTCTCTTGTGATACCCATATTTCTGAAAGAAATTCTTCTGTCTACAACATATCATATTTGCCCGTAATTCTGAATGAAGATGACTGACGGTACGTGATTTTGTCCTGACGCTCTGTTTGTTTGTGATATTAGTTGACAACTTTCTATCTAAAATGATTTGAGCTGATAACATAAATTGCATATCAGAGAAGTTAACAGTGATTGTCCATTTATTTATTCATCTTCACCAAGAGCTTTAGTTCTCAATAAAGGAGACTTAGTGGATATGAACATAGACGATAACCAGTTTGAAGCATTGCAAAAAATCGCCGAAAGGATTCACAAGCCTGTCTATTTGTGTAACCAGCATGGACGTATTCTCTGCAACTCGCACACCATGATCACGAGCCCAGATTGGATTCGCATTCTCCCCTTTTTCCAAAGAAGGACACCCCATTATTTTTCGATGATATATGCGAAGCAAACCTTTTCCGTCTTTCCGATTGATCTAACCGAACAAACATGTGAGTATGTGGTCATCCCTTCCTTCATTCCTCCGCTGGATGAAACACTGCAAGTCTTCATTGCACAAGCAGTAAACGAAATCTCAATTGCGCGAATGAGACAATATACTGCCCAGCAAACGGCCAAGCGTGCAAGAAATGAAGGGTTTCGCAGATGGATAGAGGGTGCATCGTATTCTCAGCAAGACGCTGCATACATTGCGAAGACGTTTGGATTAAACGTAGAAAACAGCTATCTATGTATGATCTGTCAGCTTGATCATTGTCATGAGACCACTCATTTTTTGAACCAGCAACTGATGTTAGATCAAGTCGTTGATCTACTTGACAGCGCACTTCCAAGCTCTCCTTTTCCTTCCTTTCTGTTTGTCAAAGGTGATATGGGCATTGTATTAATGGAAGAGACAGGCAGTTGGTCAAAGATGAGTGGCAGACTCCTCTCTTTTTTGAAACAGTTGCAGATGCTCGTTAGCATACAAGCGAATCACACCATTTCCTTTGGCGTGAGCTTGACTAGTTGTCGCACCACCCATCTGTCTGAGGGCTACAGTGAAGCATTAGAGGCTCTTCAAGCCGGACATCTCTCGTCGCAGGCGGAATATATTCAGTTCTATCAGGCAAAGGATGTGCCAGATTTATTGAAGCTTATTCCAAGAAAGGATTTAGTCACGTTTCACCAGATGCACCTTCACCCGTTATATGAAGCTGGTCAAAACCTCCTCCACACCTTATCTGTCTATTTAGAAACGCATTGCCACATTTCAGAAACAGCGAAACGTTTGTCTATTCATCGCAACACGGTCATTTATCGATTGGAGAAGTGTGAGGAGCTGCTTCGGATCAGCTTAAAAGACCCTGAAGCCACATTAAGGCTGCGCTTAGCATTACGTATTCAGATGCTTCTCTCACCCCATCCTGATTGAATGTTTTCTTCCGAAGCTTCATATAGTTTGGAGGAGAAAAGTGATACACGAGGAGGCAAAAATCGCTTTGCAGATATTTCGTTGAATCAGTGGATGGCCTTATCCCCTGCTCAATTAGTGAAAGAGCATTTACATGTAGATGATGCCATGATTCGTGCGCTTCATAAAGAAAAATCACCTGTCGTTACATATAAAAGGTGATGACCATTATAATAAAACCGATCAATCTGTGCTGATCGGTTTTTTATAAACAAATTTTAAGAAATTGCAGAAGTATGCTGCACTTTTTTCCCCCACACGATGGATGCAATGAAGCTTATGCAAAGCACCAATGTTCCGAGCATAAAAGGAAACTCAATATTCACATCAAATAAAATCCCAGCAAGGCTCGGTCCGACAATATTGGCAAGGCTCATAAAGGATGTATTAAGGCCGCCAGCTACTCCTTGCTGATTACCTGCCATTTTGGACAGCAATGTATTGAGAGCTGGACGAACAAATGAAGTAGCCGACAAAAATAAAATAGAGCCTGTAAAGATCAGCCAAAAGGACGGTGCAACACGGCAGACGATGAGCATCAAAGCCGCTCCTAGCAGTGCATAACGCACGACGCGCATTTCACCAAATCGTTTCACACAGGCATTCACCAACGCACCTTGGACAAGCACGCCAGCAAGACCCGCAACCGTAATCACAAACGCAATATCCTTCGGTGTAAATCCATGTTTTTGGTCTACATATAAGCCGAAAATCGATTCAAAGTGAATGATGCCAAAATTGAGGACAAACGCCAATATAAACAAAAAACCGTAGGATGTCTTTAAAGCTTGCATCATTTGTACAAAAGGGTTGAAATGAATGTCTTTGTTTAACCGCGCTTCTTCCTGCTTTTCCTTTGTTAAAGTTTCAGGTAAAAACAGGATGGATAACAGGGTAGAAAGAGCTGCAAAGGAACCTGCGATGAGAAAAGGAAAAGCGATCCCATACTCGACCAAATAGCCGCCTACGCCTGGTCCAATAACAAAGCCTAACGTCATTGCTGCACTAAATAGCCCCATTCCTTTCCCTCGGTCCTTCTCACTTGTGATATCAGCAATGTATGCAAACATGGCTGGCATGAGTAAAGCTCCGGCCGCACCGCCTAAAAAACGTGATACAAACAGCATCCACAGCTGATCAGCAAATGCAAAAATAAACTGGGCAATGGTAAAGCCGGCAATCCCGGCAATGATCAATTTTCTACGTCCAAATCGATCGGTCAGTGCGCCTGCAACCGGTGATAAAGCAAATTGTGTAAGACCTGTTGCAGCGACAAGAAAACCGAGTGTTTTTCCTGTTGCGCCAAAGGCTTCAATATAACTTGGCATGACAGGGACAATGAGGCCAAAGCCAAGCATGGCAATAAAAATATTGAGCATCAAAATGTATAATCTGCCCATTTTCTTCATATCAAAAAACCTCTTTCTGCAAAATAAATGAAAATGATGTCAAAAACTCAGAACTTCTTCAGTATAGCGATATCACTGTCTATAAGTCTAGTTTTACAAAAATTAGTTTTCTTTTCCAAATAAAAAATACCCGCAAATAGCGAGTATCCGTATGACTTTATTCACCTTGTTCATAGATAGAAAGAGCCGCCTGAAGCCCTGCTCCGCAATGGATGGATGCACCGTGTTTGATTAGAATCGCTTCCAGTCCTGCTAACACAAACAGCACGTTTTCTTTTCTGCAGCTATAGCCCATTGTGCCAATTCTCCATATACGTCCGGCTAGCGGTCCAAAGGAGCTTGCGATTTCAATGCCAAAATGCTTAAGCAGATCGGCACGTACCGCTTCTCCATCAATACCACTTGGAATCTCAATACATGTCACAACTGGCATTTTACAATGTGGATCCCCGAACAATTCAAGTCCCATCGCTTCAAGACCTTTCATCAAGGCTTTCTCGTGATATGCGTGCCTTTGAAAACGCTCAGACAGTCCTTCTTCCAGCACAACACGAACCCCTTCACGAAGTGCATAGAGCATCGTTGTCGCTTCTGTATGATGATTTAATCGTCTAGGACTCCAATAATCCTGGAGCTGGCTGAGATCAAAGTAATTGCTTTTAATTGGAGAAATATCCATTTGCTCCTGCAATTCATCCTGTGTCGCAATTCCCTTTTCCACTTTCTTTCTCGATTCAACGACAGCTGCAACCCGGTCATTATACGTGATAGGTGACATGCCTGATGGAACAGACAAGCACTTCTGCGTACCGCCAATCGCCGCATCAATCTTCCATTCGTCCACTTTCACCTGGGTACCGCCAATGGTTGCTACAGCGTCTACAATGAACAGTGCATCGAGTTCTCGGCACGCTTCACCAATTTGCTCAAGCGGCTGCAACCGCCCCGTGGATGTTTCACCATGGACCATCGCGACGATTCTAGGCTTGACCTGCTTCATTTCCTGAATGATATCGCTAGGATCAAAAACCGTTCCCCATTCACATTCCATTGTATGTACCTCAGCACCATAGCGCTGTCCTATTTCAATGAGCAGATGACCGAAGCGGCCAAAGACAGGCACAAGCATCGAATCTCCCGGCTCAATGACACTGGCAAGCACAGCTTCAAGCCCTGAACGAGACGTGCCGTCAATCGGAAAAGCCCATTCATTTTCTGTTTGGAAAAGCGACCGCAATAAGGTCATCGTTTCATTCATGATATGTGTAAATGCTGGATCAAATTGACCGAGAATTGGGGTACTCATCACACGGAGCACTCTCGGGTCTACTTCAACAGGTCCTGGTGTCATAATCGTTCTTGAAGGTATTTGCAGTTCTTTCACGTTATCCATCCTTTCCCTTGCTGCCATCCTATATGCCCACTTATACAGTAATGCTGTTAAAATAGCAATCTCTTTTCCTACGAATTCATTACATGAAATTTACGATAAATCCATTTATTTCTTTCTGACAATATGATAGAAATAAAGAGAATACATTCCCTATTAAGGAGGAAATCGAATGAAGAGAACCTTATTTGGAACTGTGGCTGCCGGAATCATGATATTCGGCACGTTAGCCGCCCCGCTGCCTCCAGCTGCGAATGCTCAAAGCTTTACTCTGAATGAACCGAGCCAAACCATCACATTTTCCCCGTTACAGCTTCAAAACGAAACATCTGCACAACAAGCGAAAACAGCCGCTACAAGTCAAATCGATTCCTATTATCAATCTGCTAATGGCAAATCAGGACCCGCTCTAAAGAAAGCTTTACACGATATTATTGATGATCATAAGCAGCTATCCTACAGCCAGGTTTGGGATGCCTTAAAGAAAACAGATGAAGACCCAAAGAATCCAAGCAATGTGCTCTTGCTCTATAGCGGTGTCTCTCGCTCAAAGCAAGCGAATGGCGGAAATGTTGGCCAGTGGAACCGGGAGCATGTCTGGGCTAAGTCACACGGCAATTTGGGGACAAGCCAGGGTCCAGGTACAGATCTCCATCATCTGCGGGCAACAGACGTACAAACGAATAGCACACGAGGAAATTTAGATTTTGATCTGGGCGGAAATGAATACAAGGGAGCACCGGGTAATTTCTACGATAGCGACTCATTCGAACCTCATAGCCGGGTGAAAGGGGATGTGGCAAGAATGCTCTTTTATATGGCGGTGCGGTACGAGGGCGATGACCGCTTTCCAGATTTAGAATTAAACGACAAAGTGAATAATGGAAGCGCCCCTCTCCATGGCAAAATGTCCGTACTTCTCAAGTGGCACAAACAAGATCCAGTCGATCAAATCGAACGGAACCGCAACGAGATCATTTATGAAACGTATCAGAACAACCGCAATCCCTTTATCGATCACCCAGAATGGGCAAGCGCGATTTGGGAATAAAAAAGAAAGGCACTGCTATGAACAAGCAGTGCCCTTCTTTTTTTCAAGCGGACAGACAAGACAATAATCGAGACTCTCCGATTTTTTCTCGAGCTTATAATACATACAGCAGGTCTTTCGGTCGGATGTTTCTAGTAAACTGTCATCTAAGTTTAAGCTGTGATGAAATGGATTTTGTTTTGCTCCGAATACATCACCAGCCGCTTGCTTCAGATACAGATAATCCTCCCGCACGCGCTGCTTCACCGCAGACTCTTCGGCTTCCCGCATCATGCTGCGATAAAGAGAATTGATACGAACCGCTACATTTTCCCACAAAATGGAGTACGGAAGTCTTGAAGTGCGCTTCAGCACGTCTAAAAGAGGTGTAACACACTCCGTAAACAGCGCATGCACAGCCTGCTCTCTCCATTCATGCCGATCTCCTTCTAGTGGAACAAACGAACACAATGACTCATCAATTTCAATTTTCCGATCCTCTCTAAAGGCACATGCCTCCGGTGAAAACTGATAGACACCGTCATACAGCGTCATCATGTACAAAGAGGAACTGACGGCTAAGTAGGCATAACGCTTTGAAAACATCGACGCTGCTACCGCCACATTCGGTGCATGCATGGCTTCCTTTTCAGCCTCTAATAAACGCAGGACAGATGCTTCTGAAAAAAGCGCAGCAAGTGTGCGGTCAGATGTCATTGGTCCATTTGTGATGTGTACCCCGAAATCAAGTAATTCTCTCTCAACCCACTCTGGCCTCATATCAAAACCTCCATCTTTCGTTTATCGATTTCGCTGCTGGTATAACAAATAAATAAAGAACGGTGCACCAATTGCAGCCGTGAATACACCTGCTGGTACATCTAACGGTAGAAAAGCCGTTCTAGCTACTAAATCTGCCAGCATCACGAGAATACTCCCAACAAGCGCAGATGCCGGCACCAGCGCAATGAAGGAGCGGCCGATGATCATCCGTGCGACATGCGGCGCCATCAGTCCAACAAATTCAATGCCGCCTGCAAAGGCAACAGCAATCCCCGCCAATGTCACACTCATCAGCAGAAAGAATAACCGTTTTGCCTGCACTTTTACCCCGAGACCTGTTGCGAGATCATCTCCAAGCTCCTTCACATTCATCGTTCTTGCTAACACCATGACAATCGGTAAAATGATCATGACCCAAGGAAGCATCGACGTGACGTCCTTCATCGTAGAACCATATAAACTGCCCGTCAGCCAAATATATGACTTTGTCGTCGTCATCGTATCACTAAGAACAAGAGTAAACGTCACACACGCCTTCATTATGGCAGAAATCCCGATGCCCATTAGGACAAGTGTGATCGGCTTAACCCCTTTTTTCCATGAAAGCAAATAAATCAGACACGAAACAGCAAAAGCCCCTGCAATCGCCCATAAGGATTGATACGCAATAGGCACAGTGCCCATCCAAAAAACAATAAACATAATCGCCCCGAACGAAGCACCACTCGTAATCCCAATGATGTCAGGCGATGCAAGCGGATTGCGGATTAATCCTTGCAAAATAAGCCCTGATACCGCAAGCGCGGCCCCCACTAAGACAGCCAGCAGTGTTCTTGGAATCCTCAGCGTATTGAGCACAAAGGTGTTTCCCTCTCCCTGACCGATTAAATGAAGCAGCACATCCATCGGCTGAATAAACCGGCTGCCCATACAGAGACTGAGAATAAATAATCCAAAAGCAACGGCCGTCAATAAAAGTAAAATCAAAAACGTCCGCTTTGAAAATTGAAATGAAATGCGCCCGCCCTTTGAACGCACTGTATATGTTTTAGCCACCTGTCTTCAACCCCTTGCGCACGAGATAAACAAATAGAGGCGCTCCTGCTACCGCCGTCATGACACCAATCGGCACTTCCTGCGGCATGATCAGAAAACGAGCCGCAAGGTCTGCGACAAGTAAAAGCGACGCCCCCACAACGGCACAATACGGCAGTACCCAGCGGTGGTCAGGTCCAACAAGCTTTTTCACAATATGCGGCACTAGAAAACCAACAAACCCAATCGATCCTGCGACAGCGACGGAACCACCCGCTAAAAAGACGACGAGAACTCCCATCGTGATTTTCAGCACCAGCGTACGCTGGCCAAGTCCCTTCGCAATATCATCTCCTGACAAAAGGACATTGATGGAGCGTCCAAGAAGCAGCGCCACAACTGTTGCACCTAAAATATAAGGCAAAACAGGCAGCAGCATATCAATGCTTCTTCCAGACACTGAACCCGCCATCCAGAACAGGATGCTTTGAATCGACTGTTCATTCACGATTAAAAGACCTTGTGTAAAGGACGCAAACAGTGCAGATATCGCCGCACCTGCAAGGACAATTTTGACCGGTGTCAATCCATCTCTTCCAATAGAGCCCAAGAGAAAAACGAGCATCCCTGCAATCGCAGCACCTAAAAAGGCTGTCCACATATAGCCTGTTAATGACTCTGTTGAAAAGAAAACAATTGAAATGACGATAAAAAATAGTCCACCTGCATTAATGCCTAACAAATCTGGCGCCGCAAGCGGATTTCTCGTTAATGCCTGCATCAGTGCACCTGAAATGGCTAGACTTGATCCAACAACCGCTGCAATTAAAGCTCTTGATAATCTGGATGTCATGACAATGACACTGTTTGGATCCGATTCATCAAAATGAAGAAACGCATGGATGGTGGCTTTGAGGGAAATAGAGGTTTGCCCAAGAGAAATGCTGAGCATAAAAAAGACCAACATCAATACGACGAATCCAGCAAACAGCAGCGCCTTGCTCGAATCCTTTTTTAGTAAACTTCTCATCTGATTCCCGCTTTCAATCTGTTATGGAAAAAAGGAGAAAATGGTTTTTCACATTTTCTCCTCTGCTATCCTTATTTATCAATTCCTAGACGATCATAAATATCATCAAGCATCATGTTTGCAGCAGTGATACCGCCTGCCATGTTCCAAGTGATTTCATCAACTTTATGCACTTGTTTCGCTTTCACTGCGTCAAGCTGCTTCCATAAAGGATGACTTGTCCACTCTTTATATGCTTTTTCAACCGCTTTATCCTGATCATCCATGAAGTAATAGATCACATCTGCATCCATTTGCGGAATGCTCTCTTTGTCTGTAAGTGTAATGATGTCTTGCTTTTTATCTTTGACATTCTTAGGTCCTTCAAAGCCTAGCTCTGTTAAAATCGACCCTGCGAATCCAGTTTGATAGATTCTAGCATGATCTGCACGGAAGTTCACCACAGACACACTCATTGGCCAGTTTTTGATGTCTTTTTTCGCTTTTTCTTTGAAGTCAGCGACGCGGTCATCCCACTTCGTCAGCAATTCTTTTGATTTGTCTTGCTGGTTTAACGCTTCACCCATTAATTTCACTGTATCTTTAAATGTGAACACTGTTTCTGTTGCAACAGTTGGAGCGATTTCTTGCAGCTGATCAAAAATTTGCTCGTGGCGGACTTTTGATGCAATGATCAAATCAGGCTTGAGCTTTTCAATTTCCTCTAAGTTTGGCTGTGTTTCCTGCCCAACAATTTTGACATCCTTTAGGTCATCTCTTAAATATTTATACGTAGGTGCTTCAAGCCATGATTCAACAACACCCACTGGTTTAATGCCCATAGCGACTGCTGCATCGGTTGCTCCTTGGTACAGCGTCACAATGCGCTTTGGTTTATCCTTAATATTGTCAGTTGAACCGATAGCGCTTTCAACGGTTCTTGTTTTTTCTTTACTAGCTGACTTGCCTTCACTGTTATTGTTCCCGCAAGCTGCAAGTAAAACGATGGAGAGCACAACTAGCAACGACCAAAAAGATTTTTTGAACATGTACCTCACCTATCCATTCTATATGTAGTCATATCGTTTGATAACGATTCTCATTATCACACTATGATTTTATCATAGAAAGGGATGGTGTCAATGTAAATTTTTAAGAAAAGAGGGAGAGTGTTGACTAGTTGTTCTCATTATGGGAATGATTGGCCTCTCTTCGTTCCTCTGGATAATCATTTACATTGAATTCCTTTTTCGTACTCTACTCCATTAATGACGACTTATTGTTCATAATCAGACTTTCTCTATCAACCTAAAAAAGACGAACGGCAATCGTTCGTCTTCTTCCCTCACTTCACTTCTTCATGCTCCTGCGCGGTATGTCGTTTATTGGCGATAAAGAGTGCACAAGTCATCGCAAGAATGGCCAGCGCCCACCAGAACGTCGATACAGCCTCTTCATGATCGATGATAATCAATCGGATGACAGCTGTGATGCCGATATAAATAAAGTAGCGAAGCGGAAAATGAAAGTTTGATTTAAAGTATTTAATAATTAAGGCTATAAACTCAAAATACATAAAGAAGATCAGCAGTTCTCCAAGCATCCCATAATAGCTTTCTCCTTTGTTAAACAAAGTCTTGTAGACGAATTGGACAATATACCAAGTTTCACTAATTAAGAGGACGCTTAAAGCAATGGCTAGAAAGAACAGACAGATATTCAGAAGGCCTTGCAAGAGATCGGGTACCTTTTGGAAGTTGTTGAATCGTTTCATTGGGTAGTCTCTCCATTCCATATTATTCATTTGTGGTCTATATTTTGATGTGCCAGAATCGCAGCACGATGTAGTATACAGCGTTCCTTTCCATCCTTTCAAACTGCCCGTGCATGCGGGACATCATTCGTTTTATGCTTCGTTCACCAAGTCTAGTGCTTTCCTGCGTGTCATCTGTCTCTTTTATCGCATTGCTGACGTGAATCTCAAAGATTTCTTGATCGGATAAAAACGTGAGATTGATGTCTTTTTTGGGATCGGCGTATTTAAGTAAGTTGGACATCAAATTATCAAACACTCGGCCAAGCTCCTCGACATTCACGTTGATATAGCTGTCGGGCAGCTCTCCTAACAGGTGTACTTTGAATTTCTCTTGATGCAAGATCGCCACCTGATCTGATAAGAGATCGTAAATGACCTCTTTGACTGCAACGGTCTCAAGCTCAGGTTCATGTTCTTTATCAAGTAGAAAATAGGCAAACAGATTATCAGACAGATTTTTCAATTGCAGTGCTTTCTCATAAGCATTGGCTATATATTGATCTTTGCGGGTATCCGCTCCAGCCTCCTCTTTTTTCGCAAACTCCAAATTCATCATCAGCGACGTCAGCGGTGTCCTCATATCGTGTGACATTTCAGTAACCAGACTGCGGCTCTCTTCTTGCAGTTCGTCGATGGCTTGAAGCTTGTCCAGAAAAGCTTTTCGCAGATCCTCAATACTTTTGGCAATCATGGCTAATTCATCGTGCCCTTTCACCGTCATCTCATGGTCCAGCTCACCGCCTTCAAGAATATGAATCTCTTGGTGAATCGTTTGCAGATAGCATAAACTTTTACGGATGCCAAGAAGAACAATGATGAGAAAAATAAGCGTCGCCCCGAGCAGCTCGAGTGTAAAGGCAAGATCGTGATAACGAAATGAATAGAAACCATCCACCATGACCCGGCCTTTACCGTCGCTAAACTGAATCGGATACGAATGATGCTCAGCGTACTGGGTCACCTTTTCTTTTCCGTACGCCGATTCATCAGCAGCGGAATAGATGGAGTCATATTGCAGCACTTCATCCTTGAAGATGGTCAAATTAATGTAATCCTCTTTTTTCACCCACTCACCAAACGCTTTTCGATCTGTTGAAGACAGCTCATTCTCAGACACATAGCGGCTGAATTTTTGAATATACCTGGCTGACTCCTCCTCGTAATACTCGTCCGAACTCAAGTATCCATCAATCAGGTCATTGGTGATCTTTTGCAGCGTCAAAAAGACAAGTCCGCTCACGACCGCAGCTGTCAAAATCAGCAGTGCCAGCTTTTTGGCTAGTGTATATTTACGATGTGCCAAATCGGTATCCTCTTCCCCATTCCGTTTTGATATATACAGGGCGGGCTGGATCATCTTCAATTTTGGCACGCAGCTTTCGAATATGCACCATCACCGTATTGTTGGAACAATAGAAATAAGGCTGTCCCCACACGCTCTCATAAATATTTTGGGCTGAAAAGATTTTGTTTCGCCTGCTCATGAGCAGCTTCAACATTCGATATTCTAAATCAGACAGCTTGATTTGCTGACTTTCTTTCCACACTTCATTAAATTCTTCGCTCACCCTCAGCTTGCCCCCAACAAGAAAAGTTTCTTCCTGCTCCTTCTTTTCCTGATAGACGGTATACCTGCGTAATTGTGCAATGACTCTAGCATGGAGCTCCTCTTCTGAAAAAGGTTTTGTCATATAATCATCCCCGCCGGCAAGTAAGCCTTCGGTTTTATCGAATGTACTTGATTTGGCTGTCAGAAATAGAATCGGGACGTTAGAAGACGCTCTCATCTGCTGGCACGTTTCGATGCCTGATATACCTGGCATCATCACATCCAAAATCACCAAATCGAGCGAATCGTTCACAAGCTTCAATGCTTGCTCGCCATTCATCGCTCTCAGCACCTCATATCCAGCACGTGTAAGGGATTCCTGCAAAAGGTCTCCAATATCCTGATCATCTTCTACGACTAATATTCGATGGTTCATATCTCTCTCACCTCATGATACGTGATGTACTTTCTTTTATGTCTTTACTATATTTCATCTAGCTATGTGAAAAGATACAGCATAAATCTTAACAGTTTATGAATTTGACCCTCTGCCATCAATTCGTCACATTTATTTTCAAAAAATTGGATCTTCATAAATTGTTAAGAATTGGGACGTATATTGATTCATTGTAAGGATCGATGAATTGATCCGAATGACATTTATCATAACAAGAAAAGGAGCATGGATATGAATGCAAACAAAGTAGCACACGGACAACCGATGAGTCTGCGGGATCGGGTTCATTTCTTAGACATCGTACGGGGATTTGCCTTAATGGGGATTATTCTGGTCAATTACTTTTTGATCGTGGATTCGGCGAAGGGGTTCGATATGGAAGCAAATGATGTTTTTCACAACTTGGTGAATTGGTTTGCCTCAGGGAAATTCATTACGCTGTTTTCCTTCCTATTCGGGGTTGGTTTTATGATTTTTATGGATCGAGCTGCTCAGAAGGTGGACAGCCCAAACAAGCTGTTTGCACGCAGGTTAACCATTCTCTTAGGAATTGGCCTTCTGCATGTCACCTTTGTTTGGATTGGTGATATTTTAACCCATTATGCTGCCGCTGGCTTTTTGTTACTTTTCTTTTACAAACGTAGAGCTAAAACCATCCTATACTGGCTGATCACACTCTTTGTCATACAATTGCTCACTCCTTTTTTCGCGATGCTGTTCAATATCATTAACACAGTATCATCAGGCAAGCCGGTTTTTGCTGATTTCGAGCTGGCCAGCCACAACAGCCTGACTTATCTAGCATCTATTGGTGACCGGTGGACAGATATGGTCACAATGGCTTCTGGTTCATTTTCTATCATCTATTCTATGTTCCTCATGTTTTTGCTTGGTGTGTATTTTGTGAAAATGGAGTTTTTCAAAAACATGGAGGCAAAAAAAGCGATTTGGAATCGCATTTGGATCATTTTCACTATCGCGTTTATGATTACACAGAGCAGTACGATCATAGCAGCGGTCAATCCTGTTGAAAATACACTGTGGATGGACATGGCCTCTGCCCTTGAACAAAACGGTGGATTAACGGGCAGTATGTTCTATATGAGTACACTTGCGATGCTGTTTCTGCATGTTCCTCAGCTGCGAGGTGCTTTGATGATCTTTACCAAAGTCGGACGGATGTCACTGACCTGTTATTTGCTTCACTCCATCATTGGGACAATGCTGTTTCTGAAATATGGAGCTGGGCTTGCCGATCATCTTCAGCCGGCTGGTACGTTCTTCATGGCTATTGGCGTGTATGCCTTCCTTGTGCTTTTCAGTACATTATGGTTAAAACGGTTTAAGTATGGACCGATGGAGTTTATTTGGCGTCAGCTGACGTATGGGAAGGTTCATGATAAACCGAAAACCAACACATTCCATGCGGCGAAGTAACTCACCGTGATAAAAACAGATAAGAAAAAGGCGAACTGTAGTGGTTCGCCTTTTCTGAAGTCTTTTATGGTTCAATACTGGTCGACCATTTCTTGCAATTGATTCAGATAACTTTCTTTTAATTCATCAGGGTATTCAATTTTCACATGTTTCCCAAATGAGATCAAATAGTGAGTCATATACGATAATTCTTCTTGGTTGTATCCACCCACAATATAAGGAGTATTCTCAATGATCTCCAATCTCATATTTGGGTAATGATTCTTCAAAAACTTTTCTTTTCCTTGTTCCGTTAATCGACATTTAAATGAGATATCATGATAAGTTTTTTCGTACTCGAGCTGCAGTTCTTTTAATTCTTCCTTCGTAAAGGTGTCTCTGATTTCTTCTTCAATCATCACGTCCTTCATAAAGTCACATCTATAGATGCCCCACTTTTTATTTCGAACATCATATGCTTTGGTGAACCAAATCCCATTTCGATAAAACAACTCAAGAAATTGCAGCCTGATCCTTTTATTTTCATTTTGAGTATAAGTCATCTTCACGATTTGATCTTCCATCATCGCCTGTAAAATCAATTCCAATTGATTTTGTTCACTGACTGGTGCGACATTATAGTAATGAATCACATCCAAAGTCTCCGTGATCATTTGTTTTCTCTCATCAGACATTGTGGCAAACAGCTTTTGCCGAATTTGTGAGTAGGATTTTTTAAATGGTGTTGCTGACACCAAGTCTAAAGCTTTAAGCGCGAAAAAAATAGCTTGAACTTCATCGATATTGAAATAAATAGGAACCAATGGAGATTGATTCACCAGTCGATATCCCCCATGTCTTCCATTTTCAACATAAAAAGCTAAGCCCATCGACTCTAGCTCTTCCATATCTCTCAAAGCCGTGCGTTTAGATATGCCAAATTCAGTTTCTAAATCCTTTAGCTGAAATGAGTATTTATCACTTAAAAAAATAAGCTCTTGGTTTAATCGTTCTGATTTTTTCATTTTGACTTTCCTTTTGAAAAAGGTGACATGTTTTGTCACCTTTATATTTTATACTCAGTTTATCAAAAGAAAAGGAGCATGTATATGCAAACATTAATCATTAACGCGCACCCTGATTTCACTCATCGAGAAAGTTATTCAAACAAACTGCAAACACTATTTTTAGAACAGTTTAAAGAAAGGTTTCCTCATGAGGAACCAACGATTTTACATTTATATGGAACTGAAATTCCTCGTATCGAAAAAGAACAGCTGCTACGTATTTGGGATAAGCAAGCATCTGAACAAACATTAACAGCTACGGAAGAAAAAATTGCTGCTGCTTCTTCTGCTTTATTGGCTCAATTCAAAGCACATCATCGAATTGTGATTGTGTCACCTGTTCATAATTTCAATGTGACTTCACGTATGAAAGATTATATAGATAATATCTTAATTGCTAGAGAAACGTTCAAATATACAGAAGCTGGTTCAGTTGGTCTGATGACTGACGATTATCGTGTACTTTTGCTTCAAGCAAGCGGCTCAATTTTCACAAATAACGATCGATATACACCTCTGGAATTTTCACATTACTACCTAAAAGAAATATTCCAAAACTTGATGGGCTTTCAACAATTTCATATTGTCCGAGCACAAGGAACAGCGATTTTAGAGAAAGAAACGATCTTGTCATCTGCAGCTGATGATTTGTCTAAAGCTTTTGATGCGTTTTACTCGCATGGCGAGATATGAATTGGATTTTTTCAAAAATAAAAAGACCAAAAACGTTTGATATCACGTTTTTGGTCTTTTATTATTAGCCGATAGAACATTCCATTTCGAACTTGATTAATACGGAAATAAAGAAATTTTCAAGCCAAAAAGAGCCATGAATTAAATCCAATGCTCTTTTTTAAGACTATTATTTACCTAAAAGACTGATAAATTTACTCAGTTCTTCTTTGGCTTCATCTGTTGTCCCTTCCAGCTCATTCATTAACCCAAACAAATTATCATATGAACTCGCAATTTCCGCTTTAACTTCTGCCAACTCTTGAGCCACTTGTGATAGTGGAATAACTTCTTCTTCTTCAAACGTGTCGACATAACGTGGAATGTTTAAATTGTAATCATTTTCTTTGATTTCATCCAAAGATGCCACATGAGCATATTTTTCAACGTCTTTACGGTTACTGTATGTTTCAATAATTTTGTCGATGTTTTCAGGAGAGAGTTTGTTTTGGTTCTTTCCTTTTACAAACTCATTTGAAGCATCGATAAACAAAATATCTTTATTCTTACGAGCTTCACGACCTTTGAATACCAAGACACAGGTTGGGATGCTTGTGCCATAAAACAAGTTAGCGGGCAATCCAATAACAGTATCTAATAGATTATTATCGATGATATTTTTGCGGATTTTACCTTCAGAAGCACCTCGAAATAGTACCCCGTGCGGCAATACGATAGCCATTGTTCCAGTTTTATCTAAATGGTAAAGTCCATGCAGTACAAAAGCATAATCTGCCTTAGATGCAGGTGCTACACCATAACCCTTGAAACGTGTATCCTTTTCTCGATCAACGTCTTTTGTATCCCATTTATGAGAATATGGTGGGTTTGATACGACGGCGTCGAACTTCAAAGGAATTTGTGTTCCATCTTTTTCGGCAAATGGCCAGTCAGCATCCAGTGTGTCTGCACGTTTCAACTCCATATTGCGATAATTTACCCCATGCATCATCAAGTTCATGCGAGCTAAGTTATAAGTCGTCGTATTCAACTCTTGCCCGTAAAACTCAACACTTCCTTCTTCATCACCATTTGGTAATTCTTTTTGGACTGTTAAAAGAAGTGAACCTGATCCCATTGTAGGGTCATAAACACGGAATTGACCGCCAGTACCATCTGCATCATTCGTGACAATTTTCGCTAAGATTTGACTAACTTCATGTGGTGTATAAAATTCCCCTCCTTTTTTACCAGCATTTGCAGCAAATTGTCCAATTAAGTATTCATAAACGTCACCCAAAATGTCGTGCCCTGAATCGTCTTTGAAAGTGAACTCGTTAATTATCAACACGATATCATTCAAAGCCTTTGCACGTTCATTTGTACTTGAACCTAGACGTGTATCCCCAAGGTTAACATCTGAAAATACATTAGCAAAGTCCGCTTCTGCAATTGCGTTACGTTTTGCATTTGTATTGAATGAGTCAAACATATCTTGGAAGTCACTAGCTTTGATTTTATGATTTTCAATTTTTGATACGATTTTGTCCCAAGTGTAAGCAGGATCAATCGCATATCCGATACCTTTACTGATTTCTTCAAGATAATCTTCTTTTTCAGTGTCATCTGTCACTTCGTAGAACTCTTCCAGATCATTGACTTTCAAGTATTCATCTTGATTTTCTGATAAGTAGCGATAGAACATAAATGGCAAAATATAATTCTTGTACTCACTTGCATCCATAGTCCCACGCAGTTTGTTAGCCATTCCCCATAGCTGTGATGTAATATGTGTTGCATTACTCATTTGTGTAATCTCCTTTTCTTATATAAACATTTGTTGAAGTAGTGATTTTTTTAAATTTTCAAGCGAATTTAACTCACGCTGATGAAAAATGATAAGGTTGTCTATGTTCTTAAAAAAAGAACCAATTTTCTCTTGCTCTGCTCTGTCAACTGGAAACTTGATTATATACTTCAATACGTCAGATGGTGTAATACGCTTTTGACTGTTTGATGTACCAGATGAAATTGACTCTAAATCTCTTGTTGTCTTATCCGATAGCATTAGCTGTTCCAAAAATGCCAAGTCGATTTCAGTTGAAGTAAATGGCATGAATTCACTTGATGCAACAGCATTGCTAGGGGCGTCCTCCACAAACCAAATTCGTTTCTGACGAACATTAAGCTTATTAATTAGCAACACATCACCTGAAACTTTGAGACGTATACTCTGCATAGAGTCGCCAAAAACAACTTCAGGCTTTCGTCCGTTGTCATATGAAGGCATACTATATTCAACAAATGAAGCATGGGGAGTTGCTTGTGGATCAACACTTGTTCTTACAAAATCACCAACCTTTGACAAAGAATGCTGTTCCCAAGCATCCGCAAATCCTGCAAAGCGAATTTCAGGAACATTGGCTCCATCTTTCGGAAACATTTTTTGCAGTAGACTCTTTTTCATATCCTTCAGCAGTTCCAAGTTACGCTGATGAAGGGTGAGAAGGTTGTCTATATTAGTGAAGAATGTGCCGATTTGTTGTTGCTCTTCTAATTTTGGATAAAGTAAATTAATCTCTTTCAAATCTGAATTATGCAAATGAACCACAGATTTCCCTTGAGCACGTTTTGACATTTCTTTTTGTTGTGTTCCATTTGATATTGTCAAAGCTAGAAACGTTGAATTTACTTCCTGTTTAGGTTTAATAATGTTCAAGTCTCCACCAAGGATAAGCCCAGGTTTACCAATAACAGATGCTCTTGAAATGTCTTCTGCAGATTCTCCAGACGCAGGCACAACAACTTCATTTCCTTCACTGATTACAGATTTGTCTTTCATTTCAACAAACGTGTCGACATTATTAATAATAGTTTCATATTTTGTATAAAGGCGGCCATATAAAACAACTGGAAATCCAGTATCCCTCAAATCATTCTTGGTATACCCATTCCCCTTAGAAAAATCAGCCACACTCCCTAACCTACACTGTTCCCAAGCATCCGTAAATCCTGCGAATCTGATTTGAGGTGATTTTGTTATTTTATCACTCATATCTAATCTCCTTTTGTAGTCTTCATAATTTTATCGCTGTGCTATTCCGCCTTCTTAATTTCGTCGGCCATTTCGTAAAATGCTTTACGAAATTCAATGCGATACCGAACCCAGCTTAACGCTGCAATCTCTTCAACTGCGATTTCTTTATAATCAGCTCTTGCGTCATTCATAATAGCGGTTAATTCCCCTTGTTTATCCATATCCTCTTGACCTAATCGGTGTTTTTTAATCATGTTTTCAAGTTCCTTAGGCTTAGTACTGTTATCTAGTCCCCAAGTCCGGATGAAGTTCGTTACAAGTTGGATATTCGTATCCTTTTGTGCTTGATCCATTGCTTGGTTCATTTTTTCAACACTTCGAGGTGCTGGATAATGATCAAATTCAAACTCTTTGGTGAAAATCTTAGATACAAAATGACTCACCTTAGATTTTTCTTTTTCATTGTCAGACTTGGCGATTTCAACTTGGATTTCATCACGTGTACTTTCCGCTTTTGACATTTCGTTCGCGTGAACTTCGTCAGCCATTCGGGCGATCAAATCAATCAAATAATCATAGTTGATGGTCACATCGTGAATATGAACCATCGAGAGATTGACTTGCGAAATATCAATGTCTTCTCGTTTCGCACGTCGTTCTTTCAACTCACCAGCAATGACAGTTGTTAAAATGACTTCCTGCTCTTCAGTAATACCTAAACGTTCATAGAACTCTTCAGCATTATCATAAGCGGATATAGGATTTTTGTCATCATCTTCGGTATATTGTTTCAACTGACTCAACAAACGATTATACTCTTTCAAATTCTCAAAGACTTCATCCTGTGCTTTTTCACTTGGTGGTAATTGTACAAAATCGTCTGTGAGCGTGGAAAGCTTGTTGATGACTTCTTGCATCTCAGCTTGGACCTTGCTAAATGGTTTGGAAGTGATACCAGACTCTTCGTTGCCTTTCTTCAATTCTTCAAGTGAAAGCTGTTCGTCGGCAGATGCACGATTTGAATAAATAGCAAAAGCCTTATTCATTTCATACTCGTTTTGCTCCGGCCAACGATAATTCACGACATTTCCCCAAGGCTTATGGACAGCGTTATGTATTCGATTTGTACGTGAGTATGCCTGAATCAAGTTCCCACCCTTAAGCGTTCGATCAATATAGAGCGTATTCATCTCAGGCGCATCAAAACCGGTTAAAAGTTGATCCACAACGATAACCAAATCTAAATACTTACCATCATCAGCTGTCTTATTCAAACGTCGTGCTAAGTCTTCTGTGTAGGCTTTAACTGTCGTCATATCAAAAGCTGTGCCAAACGTTGCGTTATAAGCTTTGATGGCTCTATGTAAGTTTTCGTTCGTTTTCAGTTGATGAACACTATTGGATGTATCTGCCGAGAAACTCACCGCAACTTTTAATCGTTGATCTACTGGACGATTCGCATTCTCTTCTGCAAACTTATCGAAATATTCCATCGCTCTTGGTGTACTTGGTTTATTACCACCAACGTGAACTGTAAACAAGGCATTATATTGACGCTCATTTGAACGTTTCTTCCAGTTATCGAAGATGTCTTTCACTACTAAGTTCACATGTTCTGGACTATAGTCGTAAACACTACCACGAATATTATCATCAATATCATCTTCGGTAGGATCTTCGGGAGCCTCGATTGTTTCCTTAAATTCAACGTTAAACCCTAATACATTTTTATCCGCAATCGCTTCTTTAATGGTATATGCATGTAATAGTTCTCCAAAGATTTCTCGTGTTTCCGGGAATTTTGGTGTACCAGTATAACCAACCCAAGCAGAATTAGAAATTGCTTTTCGAATCGTTTCAAGCATCCCTTCATTTTCGCTACCATTCCCAGTTGAACGGTGGGCTTCATCCACGATAAAAAGAATATTTTCATTCAGTGGCTTGAAGCTGTCCCGCGCTACATAACGTGACATTTTTTGGATACTTGTCACAATGATGTTCTTATCGCTTTTCTTCGTTAGTTTGCGATGAAGGTCTGAAATATTAGCTGTGTCACCCACCACACCAGTTTTCCCTTCAAAACCAGCAACAGGATCATAGGCTTTATAAGCATCTGCTGTTTGGTTGGTAAGTGCGATCCGGTCAACCAAGAAGATCACTTTATCTACATTAGATAGACGGCTTGCAAGCCACGCTGTCTTAAAACTTGTGATTGTTTTACCTGATCCAGTTGTGTGCCAAATGTATCCTAATTTACCACCATCATATTTAAAGTCAAACTTTCTAACTTTATCAAGTACACGCTTTGTGGCATAGACTTGATAAGGACGCATGACTTTGATACTTTCTTTGTTTTTTGTACCATCTAGTATCATGTAACGTGTTGCCAAATCATGAGCCATTGGAATGGATAACACTTTATCTGCAAACGTCTTCCATGATCGAATAGGGCGAGCATCATCTTCATTTTGCCAGTTGAAAGCAAAAGCTCGGTTAAAGTTTTCAAGTGGCGTATTTGCCATATAACGAATATCAAAAGGTGTCATCGCGATTAAAATCTGCAAAGTTGAAAAGATACCGCTGAATTGTTTTTCAGCTATATACTGTTCCATCTGATTTAAAGATTCCGTAGCGCTATGAAGTGCTTTCTTTAGTTCAATTTGAATAATCGGCAAACCATTAATGAGCAAAGTCACATCAAACCTGCGAGTCGTTTTACCATCAACAACTTTTGGCCGCTTAATTTGATTTACTACTTGATAAACGGTATTCCCGCCACCGACTTGGGCTTGGTCGAATACTGTCAAGAACACATGTCTACCATTATCAAGGTCAACTTCAATTTCAGAAACACCATTAACGCCATACAAAAACTGTCCGGCCTGATAAGGTGATTCGATACTAGTGATGATTTTCTTCACTTGGTTAAATTCAGTAACAGACAAGGGCTCATCTAATCGTGCGCTATTGTTTTGTTCTAGGATTATTTTAAAGTTATCCCAAAGTTGTTCGGTTGTTTTAATGTCTTTTTTGTATTCCCATTGTTTTACTCCACCGATTTTGGTCAAATAATCGATAACTTCATTTTCAAATGCTAATTCCGATTGACTTTTCATTTCATTACTCCCCCTTTAATGTTCCTTCTATTACCGAGCTCGTAAACTGCCCTATCAAGTCTGCGTATTGGCTTAACTTATTTTGTAGCTTCATTGTTTCTACGTAAATAGTGCCTATTTTCTTCTGTTCCTCAATCGGAACAATTGGAACGATCATTTCCCCAAGGGCACGAAGCGGAATTCTTAGAATAGGGCCACTCCCCTGTGCCCCCCTTTCTTTTTGCTGCTTCACATCTTTATGAGCATTAAACAAGTAAAGAAAATATTTCTTATCAAGTTGTTCACTATCAAACTCTATTTTCGTAAAGTTGAGGGACAACACTTTACCAACATTATTTTCACCAACAATTGTGGCTAGCTGCAATGAGTTACTGATAACAACATCACCTTCATTTAACGATAGGTTATTTTGAGGTTTTGCCTTTTCTTCAACAGCTACGTCCTCACGATGATAATCAGCTTCAAAAGACGCTTGGTCATAATACTTTATTTCTTGAGTTTCAAATTGCTTTTGTGCTCTTGTTGGATTAATACCGGGAACGAACGTTACGAATTCATTTAATTTACTTTTCTCCAATTAAATCGCCCCAAATCATATATATGATTTTTCGAAATATTATCATATTACAAATTAAAACACATCCAGATTGTTTCGTCAACGATAATATGAAATATTTCTATATTACATATTATCGTTTTTAAAAAAACATCTAGAAAACTATACCATAAGCGATTTTAACATTTATATAATTTTCTATTTTTATCATATGTTTGTAACTGGTGTGCTTAAGGTATCATCTTCAGACATAGTAATATGTACAAATAAAGGCACTCATGATTTAACCTACACATGCGCAATACTGCTTCTTTAATGAGGTTGTGGGGCATAAATCGATTAAAAAAACAGAGGACATTTATCTAGATATTACTGAAAAATAAAAGAAGACGAACTTCAAAAGTTCGCCTTCTACACTATTCAAACCCTTGTAAATAAAGGTTTTTAAATTTAACCAATCGAACCTTCCATCTCAAACTTAATCAAACGGTTCATTTCAACGGCGTATTCCATTGGCAATTCTTTTGTGAATGGCTCGATGAAGCCCATGACGATCATTTCTGTTGCTTCTTCTTCAGAAATTCCGCGGCTCATCAAGTAGAATAGCTGTTCTTCTGATACTTTTGATACCTTCGCTTCGTGCTCTAATGAAATGTTGTCGTTTAAGATTTCATTGTAAGGGATCGTATCAGATGTTGATTTGTTATCCATGATGAGTGTGTCACACTCGATGTTTGAGCGTGCACCCTCTGCTTTACGTCCGAAGTGAACGATTCCGCGGTATGTGACTTTACCGCCTTGTTTGGAAATCGATTTCGATACGATCGTTGAAGATGTGTTTGGTGCAAGGTGAATCATTTTCGCACCTGCATCTTGGTGCTGACCTTTACCTGCTAGGGCAATACTTAATGTCATACCTCGAGCACCTTCACCTTTTAGGATGACCGCTGGGTATTTCATTGTCAGCTTAGAACCGATGTTTCCATCAATCCATTCCATTGTCGCATTTTCTTCACATACTGTACGTTTCGTCACAAGGTTGAAGACGTTGTTTGCCCAGTTTTGAATCGTTGTATAACGGCAGTAGCCGCCCTTTTTAACGACGATTTCAACAACCGCACTGTGAAGTGAGTTTGTTGTGTAAACTGGTGCTGTACAGCCTTCTACGTAATGCACATGTGCGCCTTCATCAACAATGATCAGTGTACGCTCGAACTGACCCATGTTCTCAGAGTTGATACGGAAGTATGCTTGAAGTGGTGTATCTACTTTTACGCCCTTTGGTACGTAGATAAATGAACCACCAGACCATACAGCCGAGTTAAGCGCAGCAAATTTGTTGTCAGTCGGAGGAATGACTTTTGCCCAGTGCTCACGGAAGATGTCTTCGTTCTCTTTTAATGCGCTGTCTGTATCTTTAAACACAATTCCTAGATCTTCAAGGTCCTGCTTCATATTGTGATACACAACTTCAGATTCATACTGAGCAGATACACCTGCTAAATACTTTTGCTCTGCTTCTGGGATACCAAGCTTATCAAAGGTTTGTTTGATTTCTTCTGGTACTTCATCCCAAGAACGCTCAGAGCGCTCTGATGGCTTTACGTAGTACGTAATTTCATCAAAGTTTAATGCATTTAAATCTCCGCCCCATTGTGGCATCGGCATGTTGTAAAAGTGCTCAAGAGATTTCAAACGGAAGTCGAGCATCCACTGAGGCTCTTCTTTCATACGAGAAATTTCTTCAACGATCTCTTTTGTCAGTCCGCGCTCTGAACGGAAAATGGAAACGTCTTTATCAGAAAAGCCGTATTTATATTCACCAACATCTGGCATTTTTTTAGCCATCCATTTTCACTCCAATCTTATGATTTGCCGTTATCTTCGGCAGATGCGCCTTTTTCAAGCGCCTTCCAGGATAATGTTGCACATTTGATGCGGGCTGGGAATTTTGCCACTCCCTGCAGCGCCTCAATGTCACCAAGATCAATGGAATCGTCGTATTCTTTTCCTAGCATCATATCGGAGAAAATCTGAGACATTTTCAAAGCTGTTTCAATATCTTTCCCTTTAATTGCCTGCGTCATCATAGAGGCAGATGCCATCGAAATAGAGCATCCTTCTCCTTCAAATTTCGCATCAATGACTTTTTCGTCTTCGATTTTCATCGTGAGACGAATGCGGTCACCACACGTTGGGTTGTTCATATCGACGACAATGCTGTCGTTTAACACACCTTTGTTTCTCGGATTTTTATAATGATCCATAATCACTTGTCTGTACAGTGTGTCTAAGTTTACATTAAAAGACATTCGTAAAATACTCCTTTGTCTTACGGAGCGCTGCGATGAGCTCGTCAATCTCTTCTTCTGTATTGTACAGATAGAAGCTTGCTCTTGCAGTTGCTGATACACCAAGCCATTTCATGAGCGGCTGTGCACAGTGGTGTCCAGCACGAATGGCGACACCTTCCGTATCCAGAACAGTTGACGCATCATGTGGATGGACGTCGTCTAAGTTAAACGTCACAAGTCCAGCTCGGTGCTGCGGTCCATAAACAGTCGCACCATCAAACTCCTTAAAGCGCTCAAGCGCATAAGTGGCAAGCTGATGCTCGTAACGGCTGACTTCTTCCATACCAATGTCATTTAAGAAATCAATCGCTTTTCCTAGTCCAACTGCTCCGGCAATAATCGGTGTTCCCGCTTCAAATTTCCACGGCAGCTCTTTCCAAGTAGAATCATACAGATCCACAAAGTCGATCATTTCACCGCCAAACTCAGCAGGCTCCATATTATTCAAAAGGTCCTTCTTCCCGTAAAGTACACCGATGCCAGTCGGTCCACACATTTTATGCCCAGAGAATGCGAAAAAGTCACAATCTAGATCCTGAACATCAATTTGCATGTGCGGCGTGCTTTGCGCACCATCGACGACAATGATTGCCCCATGATCGTGGGCAATTTTGGCGATTTCTTTAATCGGGTTGATGGTTCCTAATACGTTTGAGACGTGTGTGACAGCGACGATTTTCGTTTGATGTGTGACCGTTTGCTTCACATCTTCAAGCGATAGCGTGCCGTCTTCCTGTAACGGAATGTATTTCAATGTGGCGCCAGTTGCTTTTGCTGCTTGCTGCCAAGGGATGATATTCGCATGATGCTCCATGTGCGTAATGACAATCTCATCGCCTTCTTTGAGGTTTGCTCTTGCATAGCTGATCGCCACTGTATTCAGTGCAGTTGTTGTGCCTCTAGTAAAAATAATCTCCTGGACAGATGAAGCACGGATGAATGCACGAACTTTCTCTCTCGCACCCTCGTATGCGTCCGTTGCTTTTGTGCCAAGGGTATGAACACCCCTGTGGACGTTCGAGTTGTAAGACCGGTAATACTCATTCATTGCATCAATGACCACTCTTGGTTTTTGAGAAGTCGCTGCACTGTCCAAATACACCAAATCATGTCCGTTCACTTGCTGATGAAGGATTGGAAACTGCTCACGAACGTCTTTGATATTCATTATTTTACTTTCCTTTCAATCACAGAAACGAGCTGCTTTTTAACTCCTTCAATCGGCAGTTCTTTGACGACTGGATTTAAGAAGCCATAAATCACAAGTCTTTCTGCATCTTCTTTGGATATCCCGCGGCTCATGAGGTAATACAATTGAATTGGATCGACACGTCCAACAGAAGCAGCATGCCCTGCTGTGACATCATCTTCATCAATTAATAGAATTGGGTTTGCGTCACCGCGTGCTTTCTCACTCAGCATGAGAACACGTGATTCCTGCTCTGCATTTGACTTCGTTGCGCCATGCTCGATTTTACCAATTCCGTTAAAGATAGAGGATGCTTGATCCTTCATCACACCATGCTTCAAGATATACCCTTCAGAGTTTTTACCGAAGTGGATGATGCTTGTTGTAAAGTTTTCTGTTTGATTGCCCCGGCCGACAACAACTGATTTTGTATCACCGAATGTACCGTCGCCCATGAGCTTTGTGATGTTTTCAGACACGACGTCTCCATCATTCATCAGGCCAAGCGCCCATTCGATTTTACTGTCACGGCCATTTGCCATACCGCGTCTGTTCACATAGACTGTGACGCCTTCTGCAAGGTTATCTACTGCACCGTAAGTGACGCGGGCATTAGCTCCTGTAAACACTTCAGACACGATATTGAAGATCGCTTCTTCTGGCTTTGCCGTACTGATGTAGTTTTCTACATATGTCACAGCACTATGGTCGTCTGCTACGACGATGACATGGTTGAACAAAGTCGTGTCGTCATTTTCATGCAGGTAGACGGCTTGAATTGGTGCTTCAAGTTCTACATTTTTCGGTACATAGAGGAAAGCTCCGCCATTGACTAAAGCAGCATGTAAAGCTGTTAGTTTATGCTCTTCTACTTTTACTGCATCTGTCATGAAGTATTTCTGCACTAGATCTCCATGTTCGCGAAGCGCTGTATGAAGGTCAGTGAAGATCACGCCTTTGTCTTTCGCTTCCGTTGAAAGAGACAAGTATGCTGGCGTTTGATCACGCTGAATGTAGACTGTCTTATCCGTGTCCTCTAAATCAATGAGAGATTTCACTTCTTCAGGAAGCTCTTCTAATGATCCAAATGGCGCACTTTCGACTGTATGCTGTTTGAAATTGGTTAAATTCCATTTAGAAATATTCGTTTTGTCAGGCTTTGGCATTGGAAGGTCTTCTGCTTTTTCAAGAGCCTGTAAGCGAAGGGAGCTCATCCATGCCGGTTCCTGATGCTTCTCGGAGAAGCTTTTGACATAATCTTGATCTACTGATAATTTCGTTTCTAATGTCATCAATAATCCTCCTAACGCTTACGCTTCTTGACCAACAGTTTCGTCTTCAATCCCTAACTCTTTTTTAATCCAGTCATAGCCTTCTGCTTCTAAACGCTGCGCGAGCTCTGGTCCGCCAGATTTCACGATACGTCCTTGCATCATGACATGAACGTGATCTGGTGTGATGTAGTTCAGTAGACGCTGATAGTGAGTGATCATTAAGCAGCCGAAGCTTTCGCCACGCATTCTGTTAATTCCTTTAGAAACCACTTTCAACGCATCGATATCAAGACCAGAATCGATTTCGTCAAGAATCGCAATTTTTGGTTCAATCATCATTAATTGAAGAATTTCATTGCGTTTTTTCTCCCCGCCTGAAAAACCTTCGTTTAGGTAGCGCTGCGCCATGTCTGGGTCCATTTCAAGGAACTCCATGTTTTCGTCCATTTTGCGGATGAATTTCATCAGAGAGATTTCATCGCCTTCTTCTCTGCGAGCGTTAATAGCAGAACGAAGGAAGTCCGCATTTGTGACACCACTAATTTCAGATGGGTATTGCATCGCAAGGAAAAGACCTGCTTGAGCGCGCTCATCTACTTCCATTTCAAGTACATCTTCGCCATCTAGCAAAATGCTGCCTTTTGTTACTTCATATTTAGGGTGTCCCATAATTGCAGCAGATAAAGTTGATTTACCTGTACCGTTTGGTCCCATTACTGCGTGGAATTCTCCACCTTTTATCTCGAGGTTTACACCCTTTAAGATTTCTTTCCCTTCAATCTCAACGTGCAAGTCCTTAATTGTTAATGTCGAAGCAGTCATATATCGATACCTCCAAAATAATCATTATTCTCAATTTATTCTCATTCTAATTTTATAACAAATTAAAAGTGAATACAACACATTCACGATATACGTGAGAGGATGCTCTCAAAATTCTAACAAAAAAAGCCGGTAGATAAAAGGATTTATGTCGAAAAGACTGTTTTCATAAAGAAAGGACGGGAAACTGTTCTCCCCGTCCCTGAGCTATTTAATAGCCTCGTATATTCATTTTTGCGAGCTGTCTTTTCTCATCTCGATAGGACTGCTCTCGTTTATATTCCACTTTCATCCGTAAGTCATGGTCTCTTTCGTACTCTGCATAGCTCATGCCATGAGCTTTATGCATGGCCTTTTCCATCTCGGCGGTATAATCCAATCCCAGTGTACTATGGTCCGAACAAATAATAAACCATTCCCTTCTTTGAGTGTAGCTTTATTATATCAAAGACATGCGGCTTCACTCAAAAGGGATATGACGTTCTATGCTGGCATATTTTCTCTCACAATCGGCTGAGAACGACTCAACTCCCTGTTATGGAAAAATACCGTCTTATCCTTCCCTTAATGCGTCTGTCCTCCAAATTCATCTATACATTGCTGAACGACAGTAATCCCTTGACTCAGTGCTGCCCCGCCGCCAAATGCTGCCGCCACGCTGACAACCTCCAGCAAATTCTCTTCTGTCGCGCCTTGATCGAGCGCTCCCTTTGTATGATAAATCATGCAGTATTCATCCTGTGCATGAATACTGATGCCAAGGGCAATCATTTGCTTTTCCTTTTGCGTTAATGAATCGCTCTGAAAGCATTGCTCCGTAAATTCATTGAATTTCTTCCCAAACACCGGCATTTTCTTCTGAAATTCACCCATTGCCGTTTTATAATCCGTCAGTGATTGCTGCATAGATCCGCTCATATGCTGTTCATTCATCTTTATTCCATCCCTTCAGGTCATTTGTTCGTTTTTATTATGAGCGAGATTTGAAAAAATACACAAAAAACCTCGCTTTGATGAAAGCAAGGTTGAATCGTTGTTATTCAGATACCGGTAGAACTGCACCGTCGTATTTTTTGTCGATGAATTCTTTAATTTTATCAGAGTGAAGAACTTCCATTAATGTCTTGATCTTCTCTGATTTTTCTTCACCTTTGCGAACAGCCACGATGTTTGCATACGGGTTGTTCTTTGTTTGCTCAAGTTCAATTGAATCTTTTTTCGGATTCAATTTATTTTGAATCGCATAGTTGACGTTGATAAACACAGCATCACCTTCACTGTTTTCATAAGCTTTCGCTGTTAGTTCAGGAGCGATTTTTTTGAACTTTAGGTTCTTTGGGTTTTCTTTGATGTTCTTGACCGTTGAGTTGATTGTATCAACCTTTGGATCAAGCTTAATGACACCGGCATTTTGTAATAGAGCAAGCATACGTCCTTGCTCAGCTACGTTGTTTGTCATGATGATGATGCCGCCATTTGGAATATCTTTTACTGATTTGTATTTCTTAGAGTAGATACCGAAAGGCTCAAGGTGAACCGCACCAGCACTTACTAGGTTATAATCTTTGTTTGATTTGTTCTCTTCGTTCAAGTAAGGGATATGTTGGAAAAAGTTTGCATCCACTTCTTTTTCAGCTAACGCTTTGTTGTACATTTTATAATCACTAAGTACTTTCACTTTGAGATCGTAGCCTTTTTCTTTTAGAAGTGGTTTTGCTTCTTCAAGAATCTCGGCATGTGGTGTTTTTGAAGCCGCAACCGTAATGGTTTTGCTATCACTTGCGTTATTAGATGAACCGCATGCAGCTAAAATGCCTGCAAATGCTAGAAATAGTGCACTTAAAATCAATTTCTTCATGAATAAATCCTCCCTTAACGTTTATCAATTTTATTTGTAATCAAATCACCGATTATTTGAATAATAAAGACGATGATGAGAATAAACACAGTGGCAACAAGTGTGACATCTGTATTACCAGATTGGTATCCCTCTACATAAGCAAGGTCACCAAGTCCGCCTGCTCCAATTGCACCTGCAATCGCAGTTGAGCCAATTAGAGCAATCGCTGTTACGGTAATACCTGAAATGAGGGCTGGCAATGATTCTGGCAGCAATACTTTGAAAATGATGGTCGACGTTTTCGCTCCCATTGATCGTGCTGCTTCAATGACTCCTTTGTCTACTTCACGCAGTGCAATTTCGACAAGGCGTGCATAGAATGGAGCTGACCCTATGACAAGGGCAGGGAGGGCTGCATTGGGACCTAGAATTGTGCCCATAATAAGTTTTGTAAACCCTAATAATAGAATGATTAAAATGATAAAAGGAATCGATCTAAAAATGTTGACGACTGCCCCGATAACGGTGTTAATCGGTTTATTTTCCCAAAGACCGCCTTTACTAGTCAGAAAGAGCAATAGCCCAAGGATGATACCAATAATAAAAGCAAATGCTAGTGAAATGAGTGTCATGTACACCGTTTCACCCGTTGCATTCCAAATGACATCTAAATCAACGTTCGGAAACCATTTCTCAAACATGTGTCATCACCTCGATTTCAACCTGTTTGCTTTGGATATAGGCGATGGCTTTTTCTACCTCGGTCTCTTCTCCATTAATATGGATAAAGAGTGTTCCAAACGCGCCTTCCTGCGTTTGAGAAATCTTCCCTTGAAGGATGTTCACATCGACCTTGAAGGATCGAATGATTTCAGTGATCAGCGGCTGCTCGGCAGAATCGCCAATAAAGGACAACCGTACGACCTGACCTTCTTTTACTCGCTCTAAGACGTGCTCGATTGTTTCTTTCGCTTCCTCTGGTTCAGCAAGCTGTTTCACAAATCGCTTCGTCATTTCTTCCTTTGGCTGTCTGAACACGCGTAATACTTCGCCTTCTTCGACAATACGTCCATTCTCCATGACCGCCACGCGATGACAAATTTTGCGAATGACGTGCATTTCGTGTGTAATCAGCACAATCGTGAGCCCTAGTCGTTTATTGATATCCGCCAAAAGCTCAAGGATGGAATCGGTTGTTTGCGGATCAAGCGCAGACGTCGCTTCGTCACAAAGAAGAACCTTTGGATCATTTGCTAATGCTCTCGCAATCCCCACACGCTGCTTTTGTCCGCCGCTTAGCTGAGACGGATACGCATTTTCTTTTCCTTCTAAACCGACTAATTTAATCAGTTCATTCGCACGTTCTCTCCGTTTTGATGCCTTTACACCTGCGATCTCAAGCGGGAACATAATATTTTGTCTCACCGTTCTTGACCAAAGTAGGTTGAAGTGCTGGAAGATCATACTGATTTCTTGTCTTGCTTTCCGAAGTTTCGCATTCGATACTTCATTGATCCGGTTGCCTGCCACTTCAACAATTCCTGCTGTTGGCAGCTCCAGACCGTTTAATAGGCGAATAAGCGAGCTTTTTCCGGCACCGCTATACCCGATAATTCCGAATATTTCACCTTTATCGATATCCAAGTTAACTTCTTTCACGGCATCAACATTTCCGCTTTTAGAGTGGTACGTTTTTGATACATTCTGTAAATGGATCACAGTCTGTTCACCTGCTTTCTTGCTGAATCTATAGGTTGCCATCACATACGTTATTTATTCTTCCTGCTGTCATGCCTCTAGCCTGACACCAGGTCAGTAAAAAAGACCTAACTGCAACGCAAGCAGAAAGGCCTTTTATGTTCAATACGCCTTTCTCTCATCTTTCAAAGCATTGCGGCTTTGAGTGAATTGGCACCAATTTCAGCTATGCTGACGGTTGCCGGGTTTCATAGGGCACGTCCCTCCACCTCTCTTAATAAGAGAAAATATGTTGTTTTATGTGATGTTCATGTTTTTACTAACGTAGAATATCATGCTACCCGAGATATGTCAACGCTGTAAATCGCTAATTTCCAAGTAAACGACTACGTTATCATTTTTCGAAAAAAACCGTTCGTCAGCCAAAGCACAGCCTCTAGTCTTAAGAGCGCACGGAATGACCCTTTTACTTTTACTTGTCCTCTGCTAATTAACTGCTGTAAGGACATATCTCCATCTAATAATTGAAGTATTTCTTTTCTCTCACCATAAAAGATGAGATCCGATAACTCAATTGCAGGTAGTTTCTTCACTTCACCACGCTCATCCACAATCAATGTACAAGAGTCAGTTTCCGCCTCAAATGTAATCTTCAAGGATGATGATGAGAGCAGCGGTTTTAATAATAAACGCTGCCCTGTGTTCCCATGGGTTTTCACATTTTCCACATGTATAACCTCCCTGTCATTTGGTTATACATAACATTTCTCTACAAACATTGGCTTGTCCTTTATAAATAACTCGACAAATTTTCAGACGAATTGCTTGAAATATGACAAAAAACCGCTTTATTTAGCGGTTTCAATCATTTCATGAAGATATGGAACGGAGTGAAAGGCATAGCCTTTTTGCACCAGCTCACCTTTTTTAAACAGTATAAAGCAAGGAACGCTTTCGATCTCAAAAGCTTTTGCAAAGCCTGGTGAGTAGTTTAAATTGTTTTCATAAAATGGTACATCCGGCTGCATGGTGTCTACGACTGTCAGCATTTTCTTTGCCAGCTGACATGTCCCGCAAAACGGTGTATATAAATATAAAAGAAATAAATCGTCCTTTATTTCCTTGAATTCGTGTTCTTCAATCTCTTTCATATACGTCCACCCTCATAAATATTTCGAATGAACATCAATGTTTGCAGCTAATAGGATAGATGCAATGTGGGCTGACGGTGAAGCGGCCACTTCGCGGTATGTTCTGTCGACAAAAAGATGAAGTGCTTCAGGGAATTCTTTTCGAAATTGCTTCCGCAGTTTGTCGCCTGCATCGTCACTGTCTGCTAATATGTAAACGTCTTTCCCCAATAATTCGTCTACGAGCTGATCCAGCTTCGATGTACTGATCGTGCCATTGGTGCAAATGATGGTAACAGGTTCACTTATGACTTCTTTTAGCTTTTGTTTGTCTGTTTTACCTTCTACAATGATGACCTTTTCTACCTCTACATTCAACACGATCACCCGGCCCTTTTGACATTGTTCACTTCTCCCTTAGATTACAATCTTTCATCGAGGTTGTAAAGATTGGGCACTTGCACTAAAAAGACTGCAGCTTATGCTCACTGCAGCCTCATCTGTGATTAGCACCAGCCATTTTCATCATCACAGTCTACATATTTTTCTGTCCCGTGGGTCAATGTATCCGTCAGACGATAAAAACGATTTTGATCATAGGAATAACCTGATTTTAACTCATATTGGTTTTCACTAATCATCGTGCCAATCTCTTCATTTTGATGATACAGCACCATGCCGCTTTCTTTGAATCGTCCAGTGACATGATCTGTTATATCCACCTGTTCTTTTTGAAAAGACAAATTGGACACCCCCATAAAGGTAGAGTGTCCAATTTCACGTGAATTAGTCTTCTTTTGTCATTTCTTCATATTGCTCAGCAGTCATCAAGTTCTCGATTTCAGATGCATCAGCTGGCTCTACCACGATCATCCATGCTTTTTCGTATGGAGAGTCGTTGACGAATTCAGGGCTGTCATCCAGCTCATCGTTCACTTCGACGATTGTGCCGTTGATCGGTGCGTAAAGCTCAGAAACTGTTTTCACTGATTCTACACTTCCGAAAGGCTCGTCCGCTGTGATTTTGTCTCCTACTTCAGGAAGCTCAACGAACACGATATCGCCTAGCTCAGATTGAGCAAAATGCGTAATACCGATACGCACCTTATCCCCTTCTACTTTGACCCATTCATGTTCTTCTGAATAACGTAAATCTTTTGGTGTGCTCATTCAATACCCCTCCAGTCTTTTCTTTCAATCTATATTGAAGATACCACAATCTGAATGAAAGTTACATCATTTCCAGACGCTTTTAAATGTATCTTCATTAAATCCAACTGTGACTCGTTTACCGTCTGTTGTAATCGGACGCTTGATCAGCATTCCGTTAGACGCGAGTAATTCTAGCTGCTCGTCCTCTGACATTGCAGGAAGTTGATCTTTCAGCTGTAGCTCCCGGTATTTCTGTCCGCTTGTATTAAAGAACTTCTTCAGCTCTAAGCCGCTTTTTTCGTAAAGGGCTTTTAATGTTTCTTTATCAGGCGTCTCTTCGACGATATGTATGCTGTTGATGTCTTTATTGTGTTCTTCCAGCCATTTTTTTGCTTTTCGGCATGTACCGCAAGATGGGTATTCATAAAAATCTAAAGCCACCATTTTCACCTCCTGCAAATTGTGAGAACATTTTATCACAAAATATTTTAAAAACCTAAATGTATGCTTACAAAAAGGTGCGGATATCACTCCGCACCTTTTAAGCTGTCCTTATACGATATATTTCTCTGCTTCAAAGATTCGTTTCGCCACTTCGCGCTTTTTGGCGATGACATTGATCGGGGTGAATCTTGTCAGTTTGCGAAGAGCTGACAGACTCATGCGGAGTGAATCTCCTTCTTCCATCGCGATCAAGGATTCTTTTGCATGGGCTTCAATTTTTAAGAAGGCTTCCTGCGTGAAAATTTGTGTGTAGGCAAGCTTTTGAGCGTTCTTTTCTAGCCCTGATGAAGCGATTGCCTTTTCGGTACGCAGAATCGCCGATTCAGCAGCAAAAATTTCATTGACGATATCCGCTATGTTCACAAGGATTTCTTGCTCTTTGTCTAAAGCTTTTCCATACTTCATCGCTGCCATACCAGATACCATAAGGGCGGTCTTTTTCGCATGGGCGAGTAAATATTTTTCTTGATCGAGCGGCTGATCACCCGGCTCTTCCGGCATCATCATCATGAGCTCTTCCTGTAAGGTTTGCGCTTTTTGAAGCAGCGGAAGCTCCCCTTTCATCGCTTTCTTCAGGAATGTGCCTGGTACAAGCAGACGGTTGATTTCGTTTGTCCCTTCAAAAATACGGTTAATCCGCGAGTCACGATAGGCTCTTTCGACCTCGTATTCTTGCATGAATCCATATCCGCCGTGAATCTGCACGCCTTCATCTGCAATATAATCTAAAGTTTCAGAGCCAAGCACTTTACAAAGAGAGCATTCAATCGCATATTCTGCAATGGACTGGGCAATTTGTTTGCCGTCCTTTTGCTCTTCTTCACTTAATAGACCCATGCGCTGTTCAAATAATCCGACTGTGCGGTAAACAGCACTTTCCATCGCATAGAGCTTTGCCGACATGTTGGCTGCTTTTTCACCAATTAAGCTGAATCGAGAAATTGGTGTTTGGAACTGCTTACGCTGGTTTGCATATTCTGCCGATAATTGAATGACACGTTTTGACGCACCAATTGTCCCGACTGCCAGCTTGTAGCGTCCGATATTCAAAATGTTAAAGGCAATGACATGACCTCTGCCAGCTTCACCTAGTAAATTCTCCTTTGGCACTTGAGCATCTTCAAGAATTAACGTTCTCGTCGAGGACCCTTTAATGCCCATCTTTTTCTCTTCAGGTCCAGTTTTGACACCTGGAAAATCCTTTTCTACGATAAAAGCAGAGAAGTGTTCACCATCAATCTTCGCATATACGACAAAGACGTCGGCAAATGCGGAGTTTGTAATCCATTGTTTTTCCCCATTAAGCACATAATGGGTTCCAGCTTCATTCAGGACTGCCGTCGTTTTTGCTCCAAGAGCGTCAGAGCCTGATCCTGGCTCAGTTAGGGCGTACGCCGCAATCGTTTCTCCAGAAGCGAGTCCAGGCAGGTATGCTTCCTTTTGCGCTTGATTTCCAAACAGCACGATTGGCAGAGATCCAATGCCGACATGGGCGCCATAGGAAAGTGAGAAACTCCCTGCTCTGGAGAATTTCTCGGTAATGATGGCTGAACTGATTTTATCTAATCCGAGTCCGCCGAATTCTTCAGGCACATCAGCTCCTAGAAGTCCAAGCTCTCCAGCCTTTTTGAGAAGCCTGACGGAATGCTCGAATTCATGATTTTCAATTTGATCTATATATGGAACAACGTCTTGTAAAATATAATCCTCTGTTGTCTTTCCAATCATTTGATGCTCATCAGAGAAATCCTCTGGTGTAAAGATATGCTCATAATTCGTCTCATCAATTAAGAAGCTTCCACCCTTTTTTACATCTTCCATTGCTTTCATCCTGATTTCCCCCTTTAGATCAATTCAAAAATTCCTGCTGCTCCCATGCCCCCGCCGATACACATTGTGACGATGCCAAATTGCTCGTTTCGCCGTTTCATTTCATGAATGAGTGACAGTGTAAGTTTCGTTCCTGTACAGCCGAGCGGATGCCCTAGCGCGATTGCCCCGCCATTGACATTCACTTTCTCTTCATCGATCCCTAAATGACGAATGACTTGAATTGCCTGAGAGGCAAACGCTTCGTTTAATTCAAACAGCCCGATATCCTTCAGCTCAAGTCCAGCGATTTTCAGCGCACGCGGAATGGCTTCAATCGGACCGATTCCCATCACCTCAGGCGGTACACCGCCAACAGCAAACGCCCGGAACTTGGCGAGCGGCTGAAGGGAGAGTGAGGATGCTTTCTCACGGTCCATCATCATCACACACGCAGCGCCGTCACTTGTTTGAGAAGAGTTCCCTGCAGTCACCGTGCCTTTTGTTGAGAAAGCCGGACGCAAAGTGGAAAGAATCTCCTCCGTTGTGCCCGCTCTCACGCCTTCATCCTGTGAGAAGGTGAATGAATGCTCTTCTAATTGATATTGCTCCCCTACCCGCCGCTCTGTTACATCAACGGATACGATTTCATCTGAAAATTTCCCTTCCTGCAATGCTTTGGCTGCCTTTTGATGACTTCTTACCGCAAAGGCGTCCTGATCTTGACGTGTGACCTGATACTTTTGCGCCACTTGCTCTGCCGTGTGGCCCATGCTCATATAATATTCAGGCGCTTGCTCTGCCAATTGAGCATTCGGACGAATGGAATGACCCATCATCGGCACCTGTGACATCGATTCGACTCCTCCGGCTAAGATCGTTTCTGCCTGGCCGAGCATAATCCGTTCACCCGCATAAGCGATTGACTGAAGACCAGATGAGCAGTAGCGGTTGATGGTGATGGCAGGTACTGTATACGGAAGCCCTGCTAACGCCCCAATATTCCGAGCCACATTTAACCCCTGCTCTGCTTCTGGTGTTGCACACCCGATGATCAAATCATCTATCTGTCCGTCGTAATTACCGGCACGCTTTAATGTTTCTTTTACACACAATGCGCCCATATCATCAGGCCGAACATGTTTTAACGATCCTTTTTTCGCCTTCCCTACTGGTGTTCTCGCGCCAGCGACAATGACTGCTTCTCTCATTTTGACTCCCCCTTAGTTACGTAAAGGTTTTCCTTTGACGAGCATGTGCTGCATGCGTGCCTGTGATTTCACTTCTCCTACAAGACTTAAAAAGGCTTCCCTTTCAAGCTCTAATAAGTATTGCTCCTCTACCTCTGTTCCAAATGGCAGTTTCCCGCCGGAAATGACATGAGCTAATTTTTTGACAATGGTCATGTCATGCTCTGAAATGTATCCAGACAGTCTCATATTTTCAGCAGCCAATATCATTGCTGCATAGCCTGTTTCTCCCATGACGGGCACCTTCTGCTTGAGCGGTGCACGATAACCCGCTTCATCAAGAGAGAGCACGAGTTGTTTCGCATCATAGATCAGGTGGTCCCCGTTCATACTGATTCGGTCACTCACGCGGAGCATGTTCATATCCCGCGCTTCCTCAGCCGAAGTGGATACTTTAGCCATTGCAATCGTTTCAAATGTTTTCAGCGTGGCATCTTGTATAGCGGTCTGCGTCGGCTTAGCTGATCCTTGCAGATGGCGAAGGTATAATTCTTTGTTTCCACCACCGCCCGGAATCAGTCCAACTCCCGCTTCAACAAGACCCATGTATGCTTCACTGGACGCTTGAATAGCTGCTGCCGGCAGACAAACCTCTGTTCCGCCTCCGAGTGTCATGCCAAACGGTGCAGCAACGACTGGACGGTCGCTATATTTCACCTTCATCATTGCCTGCTGGAAGCGGCGGATCACAAAGTCAATTTCAAAGAAATTATCGTCCTGAGCTTCCATTAAAATCAGAGCAAGGTTGGCACCAACACAGAAGTTCTTCCCTTGGTTTCCGATGACAAGCCCTCTATAATTCTGTTCCACCTCATCGACAGCGCGATTGATCATGTCAATGACATCTAGTCCAATGGCATTGCTTTTGGAGTGAAATTCGAGCAAGGCGACATCATCACCGATATCAATCAAGCTCGCACCAGAATTTTTAAAAATCACGCCCTGCTTCTTTTTCAATTTCGCTAAAGAAATATTCTTTTCGTTTCCTTTTTCCTGTTCATAAGCCCCATTGTGATAAAACGCACGCTCTCCATCAGCATTCACTTGATAGAATGTGTCGTGTCCTTCTGACAGCATGTCTTGCACCCACTGCGGGATGCAGTGACCTTCTGCTTCCATGCGCTCAGCTGCTTTTTTCACACCGATTGCATCCCAGAGCTCAAATGGACCGTGCTGCCAGCCAAATCCCCATTTCATTGCGTTATCGATGGACTGAATATCATCCGCAATTTCACCTTTTAACTGAGCTGAATAAAGGAGCACAGGTGCCGTCATGTTCCAAAGCAATTGTCCTGCACGGCCATCTTGATAAATAAGCGCTTTCAATTTCGCTTTCGTCCCCTTTTGCTGCTTCGCCATCTCAATGCCTGGATCTTTAAGCTTCGTTCGTTCTCCATACGTGAGCGTCACAGGATCAAGTTCTAAAATGCCCTTTCCATTTTTTTGATAAAATCCTTGCCCTGCCTTGCTGCCAATCCATCCTTTTTCAAGCATTGTTTCAATAAACTCAGGCAGCTGGAAAATATCTTTTTCCTTTCCTTCTACTTGGTCATATACGTTGCGGGCTACATGGGAAAACGTGTCGAGCCCTACGACATCAAGTGTACGGAAGGTCGCACTTTTCGGTCTTCCAATGAGGGGTCCTGTGACCGAGTCCACCTCTCCAATGGTGTATTTGTTTTCAAGCATTTCACGCACTGTCACAAGGAGTCCATAAGTACCAATACGATTGGCAATAAAGTTCGGCGTATCTTTCGCTTCAACGACGCCTTTGCCAAGTACATCCTCACCAAACGTTTTCATGAATGCAAGTACTTCTGGATCTGTTTCTTGAATAGGAATGATTTCTAAAAGCTTTAAATAACGGGCTGGGTTAAAAAAGTGTGTGCCTAAAAAGTGGCGTTTAAAATCATCTGATCGGCCTTCTGCCATTTTTTCAACCGAAATACCGGATGTGTTACTTGATACGATGCTGCCTTCTTTGCGGTGTTCGTCGATGAGAGAGAATACGTGTTGTTTGATGCTGAGTTTTTCAGTGACGACTTCAATGATCCAGTCAGCATCATGTAATAAGGAAAGGTGATCTGTGAGATTTCCCGGTGTGATGTATGATAGGTTTTTTGCTGATGTAAGAGGTGCTGGCTTTTGCTTTAACAATTTTTTCATCGCTTCTTGACTTAATCTATTCCGAACACTAGGGTGATCAAGCGTTCTCTTTTTCGCCGTTTCTTCCTTTGTCAGTTCGTTTGGCACAATATCTAGCAATGTTACTGGTATCCCGATATTGGCTAGATGCGCAGCAATGCCTGAGCCCATGACACCTGAACCAATGACAGCCGCCTTGCGAATATGTTTGCCCATAAATATCCCCCTAAACATTTTGAATGAACAGTCATTCATTTTTTGTCCAAAAAAAAGCAATGCCTCTTTCTTTATCTTAAAAGATTTTCCGAAACAGTTCAAGAGCGGATTTCAAAAATTTACACATTCTGATGTGCCTTACTTTGCGGCGTATGAATTAAAGATGAGAGGGCATTGTAAGAATGGAGGTGATGTCCACATGTCTCGTTTGAAGAAAAACCCATCGAAAGCAGGCGTAAGTGCTGCAAGTGTAAAAGGAAACGCAGGTCCATCACAGGAAGCAGACCTAGGCGGTAAAAAGACCAGTCAAAATCAGCAATATAAAAAGAATCAGTAAGGAAACAAAATCGTAAGGAGGAACACATCTTGAACAATCAGCAAATGAATATGCCCCCGCAAGTCATTTCAGTGAAAGATTCCTTGTACTTAGAGGATATGCTGAATTGGAACTTGATCGCTATGAAAAAGGCTCACTTTATGGCCGAGCACTGCCAAGACCAGACTTTGAAACAAGAATTAAATCAAGTGGGCCAAATGCATCATCAGCATTACACACAAATTCTTCAGCATTTAGGCAGCTCAGGGCAAGGCCAGTCTACTGGCTTTATGCAATAGGAGGAAAAAACATGGAACAACAAAACCAACAAAAAATCGGGAATCCACAAACTCCGGTTCCCACGACAACAAACATGAATGATCGCGATTTTGTCACAGACCTTTTGTCGACTGAAAAATATATGACAAGCGGTTACAACACAGCGCTCAATGAATTCAGTCATGAATCTCTTTACCAAGATATTCAGCGAATTGCGCTAGAAACTCAGAAAACCCAAAGACATTTATATGATGTCATGTTCCGATATGGCTGGTATTCTGTTGAAGCCGCTGAACAGCAAAAGCTCCAGCAGGCACACCAGAAATTCCAGCAAACACTGACAGATCAATCTCCATACGGACCATCACAGATGTCATAAAGAAAAACTGCCAGTGTAGTGCTGGCAGTTTTTTAACGGTCTTGATTGGCTCGATGAGCTTCGTTCATTTGTTTGATCCGCTGAATTGTTTCTTTGATTTCTTCCTTCGCTTCTGGATACGTTTCATTAAAGTGCTTGGCTAGAGGCGGCATGCTTTTTGCAATATGAGAATAGATCACCCACTGTTTCACATCTTGTTTCAGTGCGTCTGTTGATTCACCAAGCAGCAGCTCTGTATATTTATCAAGCAAGCCCTCAAGCTTTTCATCTAATTCATTTCCCATTGAGTTTCCGCTCCCTTTTTAAGAAAAAAGCCTGACTCTGTGCGTAACAGATGTCAGGCTTTTGACATACGATTATCTTGCAGCAAGAAATGTCTCCGCTTGCGCTTGCTGTACAATACAGCGTCCTCTACCGTGCGGAATACATAATGGTGTCCCGAATAAAGGATCTGTCGTCACTTGGCAGTTCATATCAAAGACATTTTTCACAAGATCACAATTAATGACTGTTTCTGGTCTTCCTTCTGCATAAATCGTCTTGTCTTTAATCGCCACAAGGTGATGAGCATATCTGCATGCGAGATTCAGGTCATGAAGAACCATGACAATCGTGCGCTGCTCTTTTTCATTTAAGTCAAACAGAAGGTCTAGAATTTCAATTTGATGCGTCATGTCTAAATACGTCGTCGGCTCATCTAACAAGATAATATCCGTCTCCTGTGCTAACGTCATCGCAATCCATGCACGCTGCCTTTGTCCACCTGATAATGAATCGACCGTTCGATCAGCGAGGTCTTCCATCTTTGTTGACTTCAGTGCGCGATTCACCGCTTCCTCGTCTTGCTTCGACCACTGCTTCAGCCAATTTTGATAAGGATATCTGCCTTGCTTCACTAATTGATGCACCGTCAATCCTTCTGGCGCTTCTGGTCCTTGCGGAAGAATGGCGAGCTGTTTCGCTACTTCCTTTGTTGGTAATTTGGCAATGGAATGACCTTCAAGCAGGACAGAACCACCCATTGGCTTCATGAGACGGGCCAAAGAGCGAAGTAGCGTGGATTTACCGCATCCATTGCTGCCAATAAATACTGTGATTTCACCCTTAGGGATTGATACATTTAGTTCATCTATGATCATTGTTTCTCCGTAGCCTAAGCTTAAACCTTCAGTAGAAATGGCACTCATTCCGCTCAAACGCTCCTTTTCTCATGCAAATTTTTATATGAAATATCGTCTATGTATAGACGGAAAAGATCACTTATCTCAATTTAGTGTATCAGATTTAAGTGATCTTGAAAATCATTTTCAATTAAAAAATGAGAAAGTCTCGTTTTACTTCTTCTTTTGGAATGTACGTTTGGTCCCATCTTCAAGCTTAATATTGACCTGAATCCGCTGATAATCATCGTCTAGATTAAAAGCGGCTAATAGCTCATTTACATACGCATCATTGATCTTCTCACTAGGAATAGACATATCATTTAGCTTCATCTTCATCTCGCGTAATGCTTCTTCACCTTCATAGCGGACACCGTTCATATGATCACGGATAAGTGCTTCTTCTTTGCCTTTCGCCTGACGATAGGTGGCTTCGTATAATTCGCTTTTCTGCCCGTATTGAACATGCAGGTGGAGATGCTCAAATGGAAGTTCCTTCATTTGAACCGCTGAGAGACTCTCTGCTTCTGCTTCCTTTGTTTGCTGCAGCGGTTCGATTGATTGGCAGCCAGACAGCATAAAAAGCAGCACTCCTATTTGTCCCGCCTTCTTCCAACACATCATGTGCTTCCTCCTATTTCTTATCATCGCTTTTTATTCTTCTCCATCCTGCTTTTCGTTATTCAATAAAACAGCGGACTATGGTAGATTGAAACAAAAAGGAGAACGAGATGATGAAAAGAACAGCCATTGTAACTGGCGCCAATAGCGGCTTTGGCAAGCTCATCACGATAGGTCTCGCCAAGCAAGGCTATACAGTGATTGCAGGGGTCAGGCAGGAAGCCAATGCGAAAAAGCTTGCCGAAGAGATCAAGCAAGCCTCTTTATCCGAAGCGATACATATTGAAGCATTAGATGTGACAGATACGCAGTCGATTCAAGCATTTCAGAAAAAGCTACATGCTTACGCCCTCATTACCTTGCTTGTCAACAATGCGGGAACAGCATATGCGGGTTTTGCTGAAGAGGTTCCTGTTGACACGTACCGCCAGCAATTTGATGTAAACGTCTTCGGAGTCATGGAAATGACACAAGCCGTCCTTCCGTTTATGACAAATGGTGCAAAGATATTCAATATGAGCAGCATCAGCGGATTAATGGGAATGCCCGCGCTTTCTCCATATGTATCCTCCAAGTTTGCTTTGGAGGGCTATACAGAGAGCTTGCGCATTGAACTGGCCTCGTTCGGTATACAGGCAGCCTTGATCGAGCCAGGCTCTTTCCAAACAAATATTTGGAACACGTCTATGAACGAGCACATGTTGCAGCCAGGGGAAGGATCGAAATACACAAGCATCTATCAAAAGATGATGGTTTATATCAATGCCCAGAAAACCAACTACGGTGACCCGAGTGAAGTCGCAGAGCTTGTGATTCGATTAGCCGAGAAGAAACGGCTGAAAAAGTTGAGATATCCGATTGGGAAAGGGGTGCGACTTTCATTCACAGCAAAGCAGCTCTTGCCTTGGAGCATGTGGGAAAAGATCATATTACGTACACTCTCTTCAAAAAAATAAGCATAAAAAAACAGGTAGACCTTTAACGTCCACCTGTTTTTTCATTTATTCGGTTTCAGACTGTCCAAGGGTAATGTCTAGATTTTTATTTTTCCCTTCACGAATGACAGTCATTGTCGTTTTATCGCCGACTTTTGTTTCTTTGTACAAAATTTCTTTCAGCTGAGAGCTGTTTGCCACGTTTTTCCCTTTGAATTTGATGATGACATCTCCAGATTTCAAGCCTGCTTTTTGTGCAGGTGATCCTTTTGATACATCTTTTACATAAATCCCTTTGCCGATTTGTTTATCAAATAAGCCGAGCGTATTTTCTTGATACGTTTCAGGCACTTGCTCAAGGTCAATCATTTGTACGCCAAGGTAAGGACGTTCAACCTTTCCATTTTTCAACAGCTCATCTACAATCGGTTTGACATCGTTACTTGGAATCGCAAAGCCAAGTGATTCCACACCGCTTTCGCTAATTTTTAAACTGTTGATGCCAATGACTTGACCATCTGTATTGATAAGCGGTCCCCCGCTGTTCCCGGGGTTAATCGCTGCATCTGTTTGCAGTACATTCATTTCCACCGTACCAGATGATGTGTTCGCTTCAACTGTACGATCAAGACCACTAATAATCCCTTCTGTCACAGTACCAGAGAACTGTGCACCGAGCGGGTTCCCAATTGCGATCACTTTGTCTCCAGCACGGAGCTTAGAAGAATCACCAAAGCTCGCCACTTTATCAATGCCGTCTGCATTGATTTCAACAACAGCTAAATCTGTCATCACATCATTGCCGACCAGCTTTGCGTCTTTTGTTTTCCCATCATAAAGTGTGACCTTCAGTTTATTGGCACCCTCGACTACGTGGTTATTTGTAATAATGTACGCTTTTTTGCCATCTTTTTTAAAGACGACACCAGAACCCGTTCCAGCTTCAGCTTCTGTTGAGTCACCGCTAAGGCCAAACGAATTTTGTGTAGATTGATAGTTTGAGACTCCTACAATGGTTGGCTCTAAATCTTCTACCATATCAGCGACATTCGTGGCATTGGTGATTTGTTTTGTTGAGAAATTATCAGAAGCTGCCGGCTCACTTGAAGCTGTTTGCGTTTGTGTGTTTGCAGCTGTGTCCTGTGACTGCGGCAAAAGCGGTGTAATGCCAAGCACAAGGCCTCCGCCAATAATCCCTCCAAGGATCGGACTGAGCCATGCCGCTTTCCGCTTTTTCTCCTTTTTCGACGCACGGTCATCCTCCATTTGAGGAGAATGGTTTGTCACACTCTCCTGAGTGGCAGATGCTTCGTTTTCATGAGGTTGATAAACGAGTTCCTTTTCTTTTTCTGGTTCGTCTATTTGTTTCTCATTCTCTTGATGCACATCTTCTTGATGATTCATCTTCTTCTCTTCATCTTCTCTTCGGAAATCCATCGCTTGCACTCCTTTACATCGTGTTCATGACTTGCTTGATTCATATGTTTAGATAGGACTCATGTCCTCTTAATGGCAATATCATTGAAGATACTTCATGACAATATGTCAAATTATATAATACTTATTGATAGAAAAAAAGCAAGGTGCGCACATTCGTGAAAAGCACCTATTTATCTACCTTTTGTCTATGCCCTTTTTTCCCTTGAGCTTATCATAAACAAACATTATGGGATAATGATGAGAAGAATATGTGAAATTGTGAAAAAAGCATGTGATTGTTGACATGCCGCCTTTGTATCCCGTTATAATGACGTTGAGAGGATGTGGAAGACTTTGTCGTACACCATTTATTTAGTGGAAGATGAACAAAACTTAAACGAACTTTTAACCAAATATTTAGAAAGTGAAAATTGGAATGTCTCCTCTTTTTTAACCGGAGAAGCGGCACGCCGGGCAATGAACAAGCCGCCGCATCTATGGATTTTAGATATCATGCTGCCTGATACAGATGGCTACACACTCATTAAAGAAATCAAAGCCGCATCACCTGATATACCGGTCATTTTCATTTCGGCACGCGATGCAGATATCGACCGTGTCCTCGGCTTAGAGCTGGGAAGCAGTGATTATATTGCGAAGCCATTTCTTCCGCGCGAGCTGATCATTCGGGTGCAAAAGCTGCTTGAGCTTGTGTACAAAAATAGCGATACTCCGCAGCAGAAAAGCGTCACACCCGTCTCCTCCTATGTCATTCATGAGGATGTAAGAGAGGTGTATGAAGGAGATCAGCTGATTAACTTAACTTCTAAGGAATTTGACTTGCTGCTTTTATTTACACATCATCAGGGACATGCTTTTTCTCGTGAAGATATCCTCGTCAAAATTTGGGGACACGATTACTTCGGAACAGATCGTGTGGTCGACGACCTTGTCAGACGGCTACGCAAAAAAATGCCCGACTTAAAGGTCGAGACCATCTATGGATTTGGCTATAGGATGCTAAAAGGATGAAGAACAAACCGCTCGCTTTTCAAATTTGGGTCGTCATCTCTGGTATTTTGCTCACGATCTCGATTGTCCTGATCATCCTATTTTCTAATACATTACGAAACTTTTTCACGAATGAAATTTATAAAAATATCGAAAATGAACAGCAGGTGCTCACAGAATATCCGTTGAACCGAGACGGCTCGCCAAAGTCGACACCGGAAAACCGCTCGGTGCAGCACATTCTGATTCCGTCAGATGAATTAAACCAAATGGCGCAGTTTTTCCCGCACGCCTTTATTGAGAAAATCCAAGCCTTTGTGAAAAAACAAAAAAGTGCAACGAAACGCTATTCTGAAGAGGTGAATGGCCAGCACATCTTTTTTGTCATCAAAAAAGTATCAACAGACAATACACAATATATTCTTCTGTCCTATGCACCAGACTCTTATCGAGACGACCTGTCCTTTACGCTGTTTAAACAGCTGATATTTATCCTTGGCACCGTTATTTTATTAAGCTGGATTCCATCGATTTGGCTTGCCCGCTACTTATCCCGTCCAATCGTTGCGTTTGAAAAGCACGTGAAGCGGATTGCGCAAGAGGACTGGGACGACCCTGTCATCGTTGACCGGCAAGATGAGATCGGGAAGCTTGGTCATACCATTGAAGAAATGAGACAAAAGCTCATTCAAAAGGATGAAACAGAACGGACTCTTTTGCAAAATATATCACATGACTTAAAGACACCCGTCATGGTCATCCGCGGCTATACGCAGTCGATTAAAGATGGTATTTTTCCTAAGGGAGATCTTGAACAAACGGTGGAAGTCATTGAAGGTGAAGCGGAAAAACTTGAGAAGAAAATCAAGGATTTGCTGTACTTAACAAAGCTTGATTATTTATCAAAACAACACCCCGCACATGCTTCCTTCCTACTCAGTAATACGATGCTGGAAGTGGTCGACCGAATACGCTGGTCGAAAAATGAATTGCAGTGGAACGTGGACTTAGATGATGAGGCTGCTCTTGAAGGCGATCCAGAACAATGGAGCAAATTATTTGAGAATGTACTAGAAAATCAACTCCGCTACGCAAAAAGTAAAATTGATATCCAAATGAAACAGGAAGAGGATCAAATACGCATTGTCATTCGTAACGACGGTCCTCCCATTGAAGAACATATGCTATCCAACCTATACGAACCTTTTAGTAAGGGAAAAAAGGGCGAATTCGGTATTGGATTAAGCATTGTCAAAAAAATTCTCTCCATGCATCAAGCGTCTATATCAATTGAAAATGATGATCTAGGTGTACGTTATACGATCACGGTTCCAAAGAAGAGACTGTAGGTTTTTGACCGCAGTCTTTTTTAGATGAATGAATACCCATTGAAATCACGGTATGTGGCTTTGATTTTCTTGCCAGCTTGATACATCCATTTCTTTTCAATGGTTGTCTCTTTCGGCATTTTGACTTTTTCTACTTGTATTCCTTTTGTTCGCAAGCGTCTCATCATATCATCGATTTCTCTCATGGAACATCATCCTTTCACATTTTTTGACCAGTTGGTCACCTTACTTTATAATATAAAGAATTACACTGTAAAAAACAAGTTACAATCTGATTAATTTTTGAAAACTTTCGTCGTTTATGACCGATAAGTCACATCTCTTTGCGCACGTTTCCTAAGACATTTGTCTCTCGGTAAGAAAGGATGACATTCATATTGAAAAAGAAAGAAAAAATGATCATTGAGGCCGGCATGAAATTGTTTGCCAGCAAAGGCTACAATACAACGTCTGTTCAGGAAATTGCGGATGAATGCCACATGTCAAAGGGTGCTTTTTATCTTTATTTCAAATCAAAGGAAGCACTGCTCATTTCAATCTTGCACTACTATTATGATAAGGTATTTACCCGGATTCACGAGGTTCAAACAGAGGGCGGCACACCAAAGGAAGCCTACCGCAAACAGCTCACTGTCTACTACGATAATATTTTGCAGCAAAAGGATTTTATTAAAATGCAGCTGAGCGATCGAGCACTGCCAATGAATGAAGAAACGCAGCAGCTCGCAAAACAAATCAGACTTGCCACCATTCAGCTTCACATTGATAACATTAAGCAGGTATATGGAGATGCAGCGATTCCTTATATGGCTGATCTTTGTTTGACGATTGAGGGCATGAGCCACGTTTATTTCGAGCTTGCGATTTTATATGATTTTCAGCTGGAGGCTGAGGAGCTAGCTGCAACGATGATTCACCGTATCGATGATTTGATGGGCGGTATGATGGAGCGAAATGATTTTCCGCTCATCTCTGTAGATCAAGCGAGCGATTGGTTTGGTCCTATTTACGAACGGTCATTCGACCCGCTGACAGAATCTCTTTTAAAAGAATTAAGAGAGCAGGCTGAAGCACACTATGAAGTGAAAGATGAGCCAGATTTATTTGAAGCGCTTGGCATTTTAGAAAATGAATTAAACAAACAAAAACCAAGACAAGTCATCGTAAAAGGCATGCTGTATCAATTAAAATTATACGCACCGCTCCAAACCAACTCTGAATCACTTATGCGTATTTTGAAAGAGGATCATTTGTAGAACCCAGGGCAGTCCCTGGACTTTCATTTTGTTCGATACTCTCAATGAAAAAAACCAGGGGCTGCTGCCCCTGGTTTCTTATTTTGCTTTCGGTGTCACCATTTCTTCTGGTTTCACAAACTCTTCAAACTGCTCTTCTGTTAGCAGCTCTAATTGAAGTGCTGCTTCTTTTAATGTTAAACCTTCTTTGTGAGCAAGCTTTGCAATTTTCGCTGCATTTTCATATCCGATGTGCGGGTTGAGTGCCGTCACAAGCATCAATGAATTGTTCAAGTTTTTCTCGATTGTTTCTAGATTTGGTTCGATTCCAACTGCACACTTGTCATGGAATGAGTTCATGCCGTCAGCAAGTAATTCAACTGATTGTAAGAAGTTATAAATGATGACCGGCTTAAATACGTTCAGCTCAAAGTTTCCTTGGCTAGCGGCAAAACCGATTGTTGCATCATTCCCCATGATTTGTGCTGCAATCATTGTTAAAGCTTCACTTTGAGTTGGGTTGACTTTACCTGGCATAATGGAGCTTCCTGGTTCATTTTCAGGAATGATCAATTCACCAATTCCGCAGCGCGGACCACTTGCCAGCCATCTCACATCATTGGCAATTTTCATTAAATCAGCTGCAAGTGCTTTTAGGGCACCGTGTGCATACGTAATTTCATCATGGCTTGTCAGCGCATGGAATTTGTTTGGTGAAGAATTGAATGTTTGACCTGTCAGTTGGCTGATTTCCTCAGCGACATATTGTCCGAACTCAGGATGTGCGTTAATCCCTGTACCAACAGCTGTTCCGCCAATCGCAAGCTCTCTCATTTTTTCAGTTGATTCTAGGATCATTTCTTTTGAACGATCCAGCATGTACACCCAGCCGCTAATCTCTTGACCTACTGTCAGTGGTGTTGCGTCTTGTAAGTGCGTACGGCCGATTTTAACAATCTCTTGATACGCTTTTGCTTTTTCATCAAGAGTGGCTCTTAATTGATCAATCGCCGGCAATAATTTTTTGTACACAGCTAAAACAGCTGCCACGTGCATAGCAGTTGGGAATGTGTCGTTTGAGCTTTGGCTGCGGTTGACATCATCATTCGGATGAATGCTGAACTCACTATTTTTATCTTTCAAGTAAGCAGTTGCTCTATTTGCAACAACTTCGTTCATATTCATGTTACTTTGCGTTCCACTGCCTGTCTGCCATACAACAAGCGGGAAATGCTCGTCATACTTTCCGCTGATGATGTCATCACATACAGCAGCAATTGCTTCTGCTTTTTCGCTTTCAAGGTTGCCAAGACGTTCGTTGGCAATCGCTGTGCTACGTTTCAAAATTGCAAACGCATTCACAACTTCCTTTGGCATTTTCTCAGAACCGATTTTGAAATTTTCTTTGCTTCGTTGTGTTTGTGCACCCCAGAACTTGTCCTTTGGCACCTTGATTTCGCCCATTGTATCTTTTTCGATTCTAAATTCCGTCATTATGTATCCCTCCATAGCTTCTCATCACTCAACTCTATTCTATACAAAAAACCAAAATCCTTTAAGCGTTTTCAATTAAAATTTTATCTTTATTTTAATTTTAGTTCAATATAAACGCGGACATCTTTCGAATATTTGTATTTTGGGTTCGTTTTTCCGTAATCCTTTGATGTATATGTCACTTCATAATGCTTGTCAAACGACTGTAGAATACGGTCAATCTCCTCTTTTGTTCCTGCTAAACGAATTTGCGCCATCTTGTTTCCTCCAAAACCCTCATTCTTTCTTTTACCACAAAATAATGTAACACAGAATATTGTTTTTTCAAGCAGGTAATGCTAAGAAAAAGTTATTGAGGCGGGTGATCCTTTTGAATCAGACTCCATTGAAAGAGCACTTATACGATAATCTCTCCGTCATTCTCCCGCAATTAAAGGAAATGGACGATTTGGTTCATGAGAAAAAAACGCTGCCTCACGGGCAAGTCGTTTACTATTTATACATAAAAGAAATGAACGAAAAGATGGAGATTCAAACCTTTTTGAAGCTGCTTCTCCAAGATCATACGTCTCTCACAAAAGAGAAGCTGGAATCCAATTTATCGATGATGACCACACGTTCGGTGAAGACCTCTGAACAATTGGTCGATGCGATTTTTGAAGGGCATTGCGTGGTGCTCATTAATGGATTTCAGCATGCTTATATTTTAGAAACGCATGGAACGAAGAAACGCAGTTTAGGGGATGCTACCTCTGAAACAGTCGTAAGAGGACCAAAAATTGGCTTTATTGAAGATTTAAATACGAATTTAGCGCTTGTAAGACAGCGCTTGAAAAACCCCGATCTTAAAACCGTCGATATGAAGATTGGTCTACAGAAATACACTCAGGTGACCATCATGTACATCGACGGTATCGTTCAAGTGCCTGTTTTAAAGGAAGTCAAAAAACGGCTCAAGCAAGTCACCATTGATGATATACAAGACTCTGGTGTTCTTGAGGAGCTGATTGAAGACAATGTGTATTCTCCTTTTCCACAAATTCAAAACACAGAACGGCCGGATAAAGTGGCGTCTGCTTTAAATAATGGCCGGGTCGCCATCTTTGTCGATCATTCACCTTTTGTGTTAATTGTACCTGCATCCCTTGCGACGATTATGCAATCACCCGATGATTATTATGAAAGATGGATCGCCGCCTCTCTTATTCGTTTGCTGAGATTTACCTCGATCTTTCTGACGTTATTTTTATCAGCCATTTATATTGCGCTTGTGTCGTTCCATCAAGGTCTTTTGCCAACCACTCTGGCTATTACGATCTCGAGCACAAGGGAAAATGTCCCGTTTTCACCCATTGTCGAGGCACTCATCATGGAGATAACCATTGAGCTGCTGCGGGAAGCTGGCTTAAGGCTGCCAAACCCGCTCGGTCAAACGATCGGACTTGTTGGCGGGGTTGTCATTGGACAGGCTGCCGTTCAGGCACATATTGTCAGCTCAATCATGGTGATTATCGTTAGTGTCATTGCACTTGCATCCTTTACTGTTCCTCAATATGGGATGGGCATGTCCTTTCGTGTGCTCCGCTTTGTGTCCATGTTTACTGCGGCTACCTTTGGTTTATATGGGATTGTGCTGTTTATGCTTGTACTCCTTACTCATCTCACGCGGCAAAAAAGTTTTGGCACGCCTTATTTCTCACCAGATTTTGTGTTCAGCTATAAAAACGAAGACAATTCCATTATTCGATTGCCTTTAAAAAATCAAAAGAAAGGAGAACGACATGGTCAATCATAAAGAGTCGATTACCAGCTATCAGGCAAGTGCCATTATTGCCAATACAACACTAGGCGCAAGTATGATGATTCTACCAAGATCAATGGCTCAGGCTGCGGCTACACCTGACGGCTGGATTGCACTCTTACTCGTGAGTGTCATTTACATTGTGTTTATTTTTGCAAATGTCCTCATGATGAAAAAAGTCCCCTTCTCCTCTTATTATGATTATACGAACGAGGGGCTTGGAAAATGGATTGGCGCTCTTGCCAACCTCTTGATTATTATTTATTTTCTTGGCGTCGCCAGCTATGAAGTACGAGCGATGTCGGAAATGGTGAAATTCTTTCTGCTTCAAAACACGCCTGTAGCGGTGACAATGATCAGCTTTATTATAGTTGGTTTTTATCTTGTGATTGGCGGGATTGGTGATTTAGCCAGGCTTTTTCCTTTTATTTTGATTGTGACGCTCATCATCTTATTTGTCGCTTACGGACTTAGCTTGCAAGAATTTAAGTTAGATAACCTCCGGCCCGTTTTAGGAGAGGGGTTCTCCCCTGTCTTCAATTCCTTTAATGCATCAGCCATATCGTTTGTCGGCATTGAAATGATGCTGTTTATGCCTGCTTATATGAACACGCAAAAACACACTTTTGCTTATGGAACAGTCGGCTTTTTGATTCCTGCGATTATTTATATTTTCACTTATATTCTTGTGATAGGTGCGCTGACGGTCAAAGAAACGGCGGCTTTGACTTGGCCGACCATTGCCTTATTCCAATCGTTTGATATTCAGGGGATTTTTATTGAACGAATTGAATCATTTTTGCTTATCGTTTGGCTGGTTCAGCTGTATACAAGCTTTGTCGGATATACATTTTTTGCCGCAATCGGGGTATCCAGACTGACCAAGTTTCCTAAAAAGGTAGTCGTCGCTCTAATGGGAATTGTCATTTACTTTGCAGCGATTTTCCCAAAGGATGTCGATACAGTGCGAGATTATTTAACCTATGTGAACAACCTCTTTTTCCTGCTGTTCGGCATTCTCCCGTTTCTCTTATTTATAATCGTTTTTTTCAAAAGGAGGCGGAAAACAGCATGAAAAAGAAGGCAGCTTGTGCTCTTTTGATGCTGGTTCTATTAAGTGGTTGCTGGGATAGTACAAATATTGAGGAGCTCAACATGGCGATTGGGTTTGCAGTAGATAAAGGGGACCAAGGACATAAATTAAAGGTGTCTATGCAAGTCCTCGTTCCTCAAAAGATTGATCAGGAAGCAAGCGTCAAAGACCCTACGAAAATCATTGAAACAAGCGGGGATTCTATGCATCAAATTTTCCGCACAACGGCGCTGAAAAGCCACCGCATTTTCGCCCAGCAGCTAAGGGTGTATTTGTTTTCTGAGGAGCTCATCAATGAGAATAATTTCGACCTCGTCATTAATCAATTCATTCGAGACAATGAAACGCGGAGAGGAAGCCTCGTCTTTATGACCTCTGAGAAACCTGGGGACATGCTGAAAATCAATGACGACGGACAGCCAGCCTCTTCGACCTTATACGATCTTTCAGAAAACAGAAAAACGACCATTTCCCTGTTCAAGACGGTCTCATTAGGAGATATTTCTTCTGCCATGCAAAACAATGTATCTTTTGCTCTTCCGAAAGTCAGCGTCGATCAAGGAAAATTAATACTCGACGGTGCCTCTATTATTAAGAATAGACGATTTCTCACCAATATCTCTCCGTCAGCAGTGGAGTCATATAATTTGTTAACAGGGGACGGAGAAGGCGGAGTCATACAATTTGAATATGATCACAGCCTCTACTCTTTTGAGATTTTCAAAATCAAGCACCATATCAAAACGCATAAATCAGCCAGTGGAAAATATCAATTTGATGTGTCAGTGGAGCTTGATGGGCGATTGTCTGAGGATTGGAATGAACGCGAAAACGCTTTTAATGAAAAGTATCTCAGAGAAATCGAAGGCGCTGTCAAGCGTCGATTAGAGAAAAGCGTTAAAGATTTCATCGAGGAATTACAGCATGAGATCAAAGCAGATATTTGCGGGTTTTATCAAAAGGCGAGTATTGCCTACCCAAAGGACTTTCGAAAAGAAGCAAAACATTGGGATGAGATTTTTAGTGAATCAGATATTCGTTACAAAGCAAATGTGAAAATCCGTGACTTCGGGACTAAGGGCGCAACACAATCCTGATAGAGTATGTTAAAATGGTAAGAAAAAAAGGGTGTCAATCATGAAACGAGCTTTACTTTCGGCCGGCATTCTATTTTTGATTCTAGGAATACTCCTGTTAGTCGTTGTATTCATGCAATCAAAAGAAGATTTCTTCATTGAAGCCGACAGCTTTTCGAGCACATTTTTGATCGTGATTTATTATGGACAAACCCCTGCGCTCCTTCTTATTGGAGGCGGTTTATTCGTCGGACTTTCACAGATCATTGGTTTGCAGGAGAAAAAAGCAGCAGTGGCAAAGGAGAGCGTACAGCTATTATCCGAGATGAAGAAAGCCCTAGAAGACAAATCGGCCGAGGAGCAGGAGGCTTTTCCAGTTCCTGAGCTCCATCAACTATCCGAACGTCCGATCACAGGACAGAAGGACTAATTTTACGCATGTTCTAGCAGCTTTCATTTGAAAGCTGTTTTTTTATTTTATTGAATCAGCTTATGACGATGCGCATACACAGCCGCTTGCGTCCGGTCTTCTACATCGAGTTTGGAAAGAATGTTGGTAATGTGTGTCTTCACTGTTTTAATTGTAATAAATAGTTCCTCGGCAATGACCTTATTCGATTTTCCATCCGCAATCAGCTTCAAGATTTCCATTTCTCTTGCTGTTAATGCATCATGAAGGATCGATCCATTTGAGGAATGACGGAGTTTATTCATGACCTTTCCAGCCACTTTTGATTCAAGTCTTGGTTCGCCGATACTTGCAGACCGAATGGCATCCGCAATTTCTCCTGCCTTGGATGTTTTTAATAAATAGCTTAAAGCACCTGCCTCAATCACTGGATAGACTTTATCATCGTCAATAAAGCTCGTCAGAACGATAATTCGAGCATCTTCAATTTCTTGGCAAATTCTTTTCGTTGCTTCGATGCCATCCATTCCTTCCATGACAAGATCCATTAAAATCACATCTGGCTTTAATTCAACCGCAAGCTCTACACCTTTTTGTCCATCTGACGCTTCACCAATGACTTCAATATCAGCCTGCGCCTCTAAAAAGGCAGCAAGCCCCATTCTCACCATTTCGTGATCGTCGATTAAAAGTACTCGAATCATCGAACGTTCTCTCCTTTTCCTTCATCAAAAATGGGGACCTTCACATCGATTTGTGTTCCTTTTCCCTCAAATGACATAATCTCTGCGACACCGCCTACTTCACTTGTTCTTTCACGAATCGATTCAAGTCCGTAGGAAGCTGTCTTCACATGATCTGTTTGAAAACCGATCCCATTGTCGATAATCTTCAGCTGCACCTGCCGATTTCGAATGAGCAGACGTACCGTCACCTTTGTCGCCTTTGCATGCCTGAACACATTTGACAGGGCTTCCTGTACAATTCGGAAGAGGTGATCCTCTACTCCTTTAGACAGCGGAACATCATCTTCTATTTCCCAATCAATATCAATCGGCTGCTTTGCTTGAAATTCATTTAGGAGTTCAATCAAGCCTTTTTTCAAGTCTTTTCCTTCAAGGGTGATCGGTCTTAGATGAAGCAAAAGCGCACGCATTTCATTTTGTGCATCGCCAGCCATTCGTTCGACTAGGCGCATTTGCTTTAAAATCTTTTCATCCTTTTCCTTCATGCCTTCAAGAATCGCAGAGGTCATCATCGAAATCGCAAACAACTGCTGGCTGACCGCATCATGCAGTTCTCGTGCTAGACGCTGGCGTTCTTCTGAGACGACGGATTTCTTCATTTGCACCTGCCATTCAGCCCGTTCATTCGAGAGCTTTTGCAAAGAAGCTACTTGCCCTTCAACTCGTTTCGCCATTTCATTTAATTGATCTGCCGCTAAGCCAATTTCATCGTCGCCAAGAGACGGCAGTCTGTATGCAAAGTTCCCATTTTCAAACTTTAAAATCGACTCTACAAGCTGATCGAGACGCTTCTTATGCTGATAGCCAAATACATGCGAGGCAGAAACCCCAATGACAAGACTAATGATCAGTAAAATACAAAAAAACGGAATGCCGAACCAGCGGGTAGAGAGGAGAATCATCGGATCAAGCTGATAATAAAAAAACATGGGCAGCATCGTCATGATGACAACACCAAGCGAGATCCCTACTCCAAGACGAATAGATTGCCACTGGATACCTAGATGGAGTTTCCTCATAAGTATCTCACATCCACATCTCCAATCAGTAAAGAGATGGAGATTTTCACTTTTCGTTTGCTCTCATCGTAATTGTTGGTCATCACATACACTTTACTGCCGAATCCGCTTCTTTTTTCATCAATAATTTTCATATCACCAATTGCAGCTGAAGCACTCACACATACTTCAATATCCTGCGGTACGTAAATATCCACATCTCCGATGAGCCCGCTAATCACGATCGTGCTCTCTTCTTCTGCGATAATGGCCTTTGATAAGTCGATTTTGACATCCCCGATAAACCCTGAAATCGTCAAATCACTTAATTGAAACGGCTTTTTCATCAGCCTGACTTCACCGATAAAAAAGTCATGCTCTTTGCGCGGCTTTGTCTGGCTCTTTGTTTTCTTTTGCTCGCTCTCTTTATCAAGATTGACTTTCAGTGAAGGCTTTCCATCGTCCGATGCTTCCTTTTTATCGACATCAAAAACAGGTTTATTCTTCAATAAGCGATAGCCGGCATATATCAAAAAGGCCGCAAATAAATATCCTGTGAGACTAAATGTAATATTGAGCAGGAATTTTAAAAAGAGAAAGCCGGCAAAAATATAGGAAACTGAACCGAGCCAACGTTTGGATCTTGAGTGCAGCCAATAGCCAGCCAGCGCAAAAAATACAGGCCAAAACAAATCGGCTCCGATCCCAATAATTTTGAGAAATAGATTAATACCAAAAATCACGACAATGATGCCTAAAATTTGATTCCTTGAAAAACGCAGTTGACTCGCCTCCTTCCTTTCTTCCATTCATTACCGCAGCTTTAAGTTTCCACTTGTCATTTCAATATCGACTAAGTGTGTTCCTTTTCCCCGCGTGCCTTTAAAGCCTCGCCCTTCACTATCCGCTTGATCAAAGTGATAGGAGTGATCGACACTTCCACTTGTTTTTTTCACTTGGACGTTAAAGTCTCCTTCATCCGGCAGGTTAAGTTTTGCACTGCCTGATGTCATATGGAAGGAGACAGGTGATGCAATGGTATCAAAACTTGCCGTTAATCTACCGCTTGTCATGCCTAGTTGCAGCTCCCCTTTGACATCTTTAATATCGGCACGTCCCGAGGTTGCCCCAATATCACTATTTTTCGCATCGATTTGAGACACGGAGAGTCTGCCCGATGTCGCTTTGATTTCTACATTTTTTGCTGAAAAATTCTCGGCTTTGAGGTTTCCGCTTGTTGATTTGAGCGTCACATCTTGAAGAGACAGCTTCCCTTCACCATCCACCTCACTGACCCCGCTTCCACCTGTAATCTTCACATTTTTATGATAATCTGTTGGAATTTTGACTAAGAGCTCTCCTTTTTCAAATGAGGAGAAAAATAAGAATCCTTTATTTTCAGCACGGACGTTGAATGTACTGCCTGTTTGGTCCGCATACATTTTCCCTTTTCCATTAACGACAATCACGGAAATATCGGAACGATTTTCAGGCTTTACCTTCACGCGAAACCCAGAAAGAGAGATATCTAATTGATCAATTTCATCTTTTTTCGCTGAAGCTGTTGTGACTGCTTTTTCACGGGAGAAACTCAAATGAAAGAGATCTTCATTTTTGAAAAGCATCCCAATCATTAAAAAGACACCTACAAGTATACAAATTAGACCGATTAACCGCTTCATTCGTACCATCCTTTTATCTTCTGACCTTTTCATTATAAGGAAAAGCGAAACAGAAAGAAATCAAATATCGGAAGAAAAATCCTGCTTTTCTTCCGATCTGACATCGATTCCTTAGTTTGCTTGCTGCTCAGGCTTCTTCTCCAGCTTGAGCTTCTGCCATTCTTTTTCAACCTCATCCGCATAGTCTAGATGAGCATATGCTCCTTGATCGGCAAATTGTGCATAGCTGCCCGCTTTTGTCTCCATTTCTTCGATACGGTTCTCCATTCGAAGAAATTCCTTATATGCACTTTCACTATCTACTTTGTTCATGGATTCGTTCATATGCTGCTTTGCCTGTGCAGCATTTGCTCTTGCAATCAGAGCCTGCTTCTTGTCTTTAATATCACGCAGCTTCGTTTCTAACTGCTGCAATTGCTCTTTCAGCTCTTTCAATTGTTTCACAGAGTGCTGATAAGCTTCCTGATATTCCTGGTGCTTTTCTTCAAAATACTTCATTTCTGTGAGCGCTTTTCGTGCTAATTCTTCTTCTCCTGCATGAAATGCCAGCTCAGCCTGCTTCTTTCTTTTATCAGCAAATGCTTCTGTCTCTTCTGCTTTGTGCAGGAAGCCTTGTTGAATCGTTTGCTGTTTGATGATCGCATGTTTCGCTTTGGCAATATCGTCCTCCATATCACGAACGTACTGATTCAGCATGACACGCGGATTCTCCAATTTATCTAAGCCTTCATTGACCGTTGCAACAAACATATCTCTTACTCTTCTGAATACCATTTGATATTCCTCCTCTTATTTTTTCTTTAAAAAGTCTTCCCATTCTTGATCAAATGACGTGTGAATAGGTTCTTCCATTTTCGGTGCCGTGTTTGGCTCCATATATGATCTGCTTGATGATTCTTTTGCCTGTTCACCATTGATCATTGTCCAGCCGAAGTAGAGAAGCCCTCCAGCCAATGCGATTCCAAGGATAAATGGCAGAGATTGCACAACAATCAGTACACCAATGACCGCTAGAATGACACCGAAGGTTTGACTGCCTTTCTCATATTTCTTTACACCTACATAGATGAGCCACGCCCCAATCAGAATCGGGATCAGCCCTCCTAGTGAACCACCGAAGAAGATGGATAGACCGACAAACATTAAAATCGAACCGATGATGGTTTTACTTGTTATTTTCATCTTCATGCCTCCTTTCTTGCTCCTTGCTTTTACTTTAGTCAAAAAAGAGAGCTGGCAAAACGTGTCGCAGATTGATCTTTCATTGCGACCAGAGTCGTAACTTCACTCAGACTAAGCGATAGAACCCAATAAAAAAGCACTCTTCTCATTCGAAGAGTGCTTTTCTTTATTTAGACCGAAACACGTCTGCGCTTCGTTCATATTCAACATCAGCTTCACCGAGCCGATGATTCACGACTCGTGCGGCTGCAAATAAATAGTCGGATAGACGGTTCACATAGGTGAGTGTAACCGGTGGAATCTCCTCCTGCTTCGCAAGCGTCACAATATGCCTCTCTGCTCTTCTGACGACTGTCCGCGCCACATGTAAGAGAGCAGCGCCTTCCTGGCCGCCCGGCAAAATAAACTTTGTGAGAGGCGTGGCTTCTTCTACATAGACATCCATTCTTTGTTCAAGGACTGCTACAGAAGCATCAGTTAATTTGCCTTCTTTCCGTGGTTTGACTGCTGCCAAATCACCGCCGCAGTCAAAGAGCTCGTGCTGTATCACAATCAGCTCTGACAAAATGTCTTGAAACAATTCGCCATGCTGACGTAAATTTGCATGTGCGAGTCCAATGAAGCTATTCGCCTCATCTAACGTGCCGTATGCCTCTACTCTCACATCATCCTTATCGGCTCTCCCGCCGATCAAGCCTGTTTGACCTTGATCCCCTGTTTTTGTATAAAGTTTCATCGGTTTTCCTCCTAGTCTATTGCTTTGTCCTTTTAGTATAACCTGAAGTGGAAATGATGTATTTGTTTAACTAAAGCACTGTGATTTTCATCGCATCATAAACAAAAAAAGCGAACCCCTTGGTTCACTTTTGAATGGCATTCAGTGTATAAAGAAGACGGTGCACTTTCTGCCTTAATCTTTCGTGTAAATGCTTATCATCTTCTGTTTCTTTCATATTGGCAGCAGCGATACAAAGATGATGAATGGACATGCTCGTCTCCTGTTTAATCATGTGGGCAAGCTGCCCCATGAGCTGAACAGACGATCCGTCTGATAAAGATTCTTTCAGTACAAGCCAAATGGTCAGCTCTTCTTGATGACGCATGCCGTAAAGCACCATGTCGTTTTCTGTGTCTTCAGCAGCAAATTGGTTTGGTCCACTCGGTTGGTCGTAAAACAATATTCCTTCACAATCATCCAGCTCGTCACGAAGTATCTCAGTTCCTGTTCTGAGAGATCTTTTCCAAAAGAAGCCGCCCCTTTTCTGATGTGAGGAAAGGACGCGGAGCGGCTGTTTGAGGGAAAACGTCATTCCTTCTGAGCCATACGTTTTCCAGCCATCCGCTAACTTTGTATTTGATGCTATAGAAGCCCCCGCAGGCTCAATGATCAGCTGAGGGTTTGCTCTTCGCGGGTGTTGGAGCGGCGTTACCTCTGTTTCATACACACGGTTGATTCGCTCAGGCGTCAAGACGTGATGCGGCAGTCCTATCATTTCCGTCTTTCCTTCATCAAGCAGCAGCAGCCGGTCACAATATAAACTGGCGATGTTCACATCATGAAACACGCCGATCACCGTCAGCCTAGAGGAAGTGGTCTCTTCTTTAATTAAATCAAGCAAGTCTTTTTGATAGGCCAAATCAAGAAAACTGGTTGGTTCATCCAGCAATAAATATTCAGGCTGCTGGGCTAATGCCTGTGCCAAGTACACACGCTGCTGTTCTCCCCCGCTCAACTCATGAATGGATTGATCCTTAAATTGTGCAACATCCGTTTGTTCCATTACTTTGTTTACGACCTGCATATCTTCTCGCGTAACAGATTGCAGCCATCCTTTTTGATATGGGTAACGACCGAATTGAACTGTTTCTTCCACTGTAAATGAGAAGGCTTGGTCCGTTTTCTGCGGTAGAACAGCCATTTTTTGCGCAAGCGCCTTTGGACGGTAGGATTGAACCAGTTGGCCGCTCAGGCGTACCTCGCCACTGTCAGGTGCCAGCATCCCAGAAATCATTTTAAGCAAGGTCGACTTACCGCTCCCATTTGGACCAAGTATACCGAGAAATTCTCCTTGCTTTACCTCAAGGCTGATGCCACGTATGACCTCTTTCTCTCCATATCCACCTCTGATTTCCTTCACTTGAATCATAGATGCGTCCCTCCTCTATATTTACGGATGAGGATGATGCCGAATACAGGGGCACCAATTAACGCAGTAATGATGCCAATCGGTAATTCAGTCGGTTCAATGATCGTACGGGATAACACATCTGCTAAAACGAGAAAGGAAGCGCCGTTCAGCATAGACAAAGGCAGGAGGTGCCGGTGGTCTGTGATGGCTAAGAGGCGAATAAAATGCGGAATCACAAGTCCCACAAATCCGATCGTCCCTGACACCGCTACCGCACTACCAGTCAGAATCGAGCCAGCAAGCAGCACTATATATTTGCTCCTTCTCACATGAACACCTAATAGCTTTGCCTTCTCCTCGCCATACGTCATGACATTCAAATCTCGTCCCATCAGCATTAATGCAAAGGTCCCGACAAGAAAGAAAGGAAGGAAAAGCGCAATATAGCGCCAGCCCCTCATGGACACACTGCCGAGTAGCCAATGAATAATCTCTTTTAGATCATCACCTGTTAAAGCAATCATCAATGATATAAGCGCACCCAAAAAAGAGCTGAAAATCACCCCTGTTAAAATTAAAGAAGAGATGCTCATCCCCCGATGAACAAGACGCGCAAAAAAGAGGACGAGACATAGGGTCACAAGCGCTGTTGCCATACTGAAAAAAGGCAGTGTGAAACTGCCGAGCAAAGGGAGCTGCAAGCTGAAAAATAGTGTGGCGACGGCTCCAACTGATGCCCCTTGAGATACACCCAGCGTATATGGGTCAGCAAGGGGATTTTTTAATAAACCTTGAAAGGCTGCACCTGATAACGACAGCGCTGCTCCGACTAGTGCCGCTAATATCACTCTCGGCAGCCGGATATTCATCATAATATTGCGATCAATTGAATCTATTGTGCCAATCTGCACCCCGAATAGTTCATGAACAAATATACGGAGAATAGAAGGAATGGGAATCCCTAAGCTTCCAAAGGAGATTCCCATTCCAATGCTCACCACAAGAAGTAAAACACTTAGTGTGTATGCGATGATGAATTTATTTGAACGTGTCAGGATAGATGCTTTTCGCAAGAGCCTCGACTCCTTCAACCAATCGCGGTCCCGGTCTTGATGCGAGATCCGTATTCAATTGAAAGACTTGTTTTTCCTTCACTGCTTTGATCGCATTCCAGCCGTCTCTCTTTTTCAGATCAGCTAAGCTGGAACCATCAATTGTGACGATCACATCAGGATTTCGTTTGATAATCGCTTCTTCTGTCATTTGCACCCAGCCAGTTTGATCGCCAGCAGCATTTTTCGCATGGATAACAGAAAGCATTTCGTCCATAAATGTATTTGTACCTGTTGTATAGATTTCAGGCGCACCTGATACTTCGACAAAGACTGTTTTTTGTTCGTCTTTGGAGATCGCCTCTGCTTGTTTCTTGATGTCATTCAATTTTGTTTTCATCTCATCTACAAGCTTTGTTGATGCTTCTTTTACACCTGTTGCTTCACCGATCATATTGATCGATTTGTACACATCCTTAAAGGAGGTGGCATCATTTACAGTCAGTACTTGAATTCCTGCATCTTCAAGCTGTTTAAATCCATCTTTTGATCCCATCTGCGATGCATGAGCTAATACTAGATCAGGCTTTAAGGAAATGACCTTCTCGACATTGAATTCAAGTCCGCCAATCTTCTCTACCTTTTCAACTTCCTTTGGATAATTGTCAAAATCTGATCGTCCAACCATTTTATCGCCAAGACCAAGCGCATAGGCAACCTCTGTATTACTTGGAATTAATGAAACAATACGCTTAGGCTGCTCTTTGATTTCGACTGTTTTACCAGCTGCATCTTTAATCGAGACAGGAAATGCCGCAGCCGCTGTTTCGTTATTTTGTGAACTCTTTGCTTTATGATCTGTCTCAGCACCTGTACATCCTGCTAAAACACCCATCACAAGCAATAGCGATAGCCAAATGGCCGTTAACTTTTTCATGAATGAACCCCCTGGTTTATGTACTGCTTGACGACATCTCTTCCGTCAATTCTTTTCTAATTTCGGGAATATTATACTACAGTGCAGATAGGTTGTATATGTGATTTCTAAAAGCGTCTTTTTCGTTCTTACTAAAAGAAAAACAGCCTCCGAAAAGACTGTTTTTCACTCATCTATCAATTGATTTGTTCCCCATTGATGACGACTTTCTGAAAAGAAGGAGATACTGCATGCTCCAAAGAAAGTGGATACGTCACATGATCTATGACACAATTTTTCATATTGAAGTGTGTAACGGGGGAATGTGAGTAGGCGGCTATTTTCACACCATATCGTCCGCCGCTGCTTTTCAATCCTTCTACTTCAATATGACGCACAACAGGACGATGTGGACCCGCATCCCCTTCCTCATACATCATGTCGATACAGACCACTTCATGCTTTAAGCTTTTGACTGTGTTGTTTTTAAAGTAAATATGTTCAATGGTACCGCCTCTGACAGAGTTGGTTTTAATACGCAGTGCCCGGTCAAGGTTCGGACTATCCATTACATTATTCTCTGCATATACATACCTGACCCCGCCAGAGATTTCACTCCCGATCGTCACTCCGCCGTGTCCATCACGCATCTCATTTCTACGAATGACAATGTTTTCAGATGAAACCCCTATTCTCCGCCCGTCCTCGTTTCTGCCAGATTTGATGGCAATACAATCGTCTCCATTATCAAAATAACAATCTTCAATGAGCACATTCCGGCAAGACTCCGGATTAACACCATCTGTATTTGGTCCATGCCCGATGATATGGACTCCACGGACGATGACATTTTCACTTAGCACAGGATGAATTTGCCACATCGGTGAATCCTTCACTGTCACTCCTTCAATGAGAACTTGCTGGCATTGGTAGGGCTGGATAAAGCTTGACCTTAAATAATGGCCTTCTCCAAACACTCTTTCTTCTACTGGTATCCTCTTTTCAGCCATTTCAAATAGAAGCTGCCGATCCCGGTCCTGAGACGGCTGGCCATTCGTGCCATACTTCCAAGGCCACCAATGATGTTCATCCCCTCTGCCATCAAGCGTTCCAGCTCCTGTGATGGCGATATTTTCTGCATGGTGTGCATAAATGAGAGGTGAATAATTATAAAGCTCAATCCCTTCATATCTTGTCAGTACAATCGGCAGATAATCCTTTGGATCTTGGCTGAATGCCACATAGGCTTTCTCATGCAAATGCAGCTCTACATGACTCTTCAATTCTAGAGCACCTGTCACAAACGTCCCTTCTGGAATCAGCACACGTCCCCCTTTCAAACGGTGCGCATCATCAATCGCAGACTGGATAGCATCTGTTGAAAGCTCTATCCCTTTCCCATCTGCACCATAATGAACCACATTAAATTCACGATCAGGGAACAGCGGCGCTTTTATCTGCTTTAACACTTGATCGATTCCGTTTGCTTTTTTGTCTTTCTTCTCTTGCCTTGCTAAACGCGTGAGTCCGATTCCTGTGAGTACCGTTCCTGCTGTGATATACATCAAATCCCGCATTTTAAACACGTTCTCATCCCCCAGTCGCCTTAAAGTGTGACACCTGTTTTGAAAATAGCCAGCTCTCTAAAATTGTTTTTTTCATGATTTAATAGCTTTCCGCTCGCCACATCAATGACAGTTGAAATGAATTTTTCTAATACAACATCTTCTGGTACATCTTCAAGCAGTTCTCCCGCATTAAAGTCAATCCAGTGCTTTTTTGTTTCATATAAGGCTGTATTCGTCGAGACTTTCATTGTAGGGACAAACGTACCAAATGGTGTCCCTCTGCCTGTTGTAAAAAGGACCAACTGACAGCCGGAAGCAGCAAGTGCGGATGAAGCAACCAAATCATTACCTGGCGCACTTAATAAATTCAGGCCCTTTCGCTTCAGCAATTCCCCGTATCTCAATACATCTTGAATTTCAGAAGTCCCTGCTTTTTGTGTACAGCCGAGAGATTTATCCTCTAATGTCGAAATTCCACCAGCTTTATTTCCCGGGGAAGGATTTTCATATACTGGCTGTCGATGATCCATGAAGTATTGTTTAAAGTCATTGATCATTTGCACAATATTGTCGAAAGTCGCTTCTGATTCCGCTCTCTCCATTAAAATCGTTTCAGCTCCAAACATCTCGGGCACTTCTGTTAACACTGTCGTGCCGTCTTGAGCAACAATAAAATCGGACAGCCTTCCTAAAAGCGGATTTGCGGTAATGCCGGAGAATCCATCTGATCCTCCGCACTTCAAGCCGATTTTCAGCTCAGATAACGGGATCTCTTCACGGTGATCTTCTTTCGCCGCATCATAAATTTCCTTGAGTAAAGCGACTCCCGTCTCAATCTCATCTCCTACTTCTTGGCTTCTTAAAAATTTCACTCTCTCACGGTCATATTCACCTAATGTGGACTGAAAATCTTCAATATCATTATTTTCACAACCAAGTCCAAGGACGAGCACCCCTCCAGCGTTAGGATGCTTCACGGCATTTTGTAAAATGGTTTTTGTATTTTCATGATCGTCCCCAAGCTGGGAGCATCCATAATTGTGCTTTAATACGAGAGCTGTTTCAAACGGATGGATGTTTCCGCCCATTTCAGCGGTGAATATTTGGATGATTTGATCGGCAATGCCATTCACGCATCCAACGGTTGGGACAATCCAAAGCTCATTGCGAATCCCGCTTTCCCCATTTTTTCGTTTATATCCTTTAAATGTAAGATTCGTTTTTTCATAGGGGTTGTCTGTGAATGAAGGCTCGTATTCGTAATCGAGCTTTCCTGATAGATTGGTTTTGATATTATGCGTATGCACCCATTCTCCAGCAGAAATAGCAGTCGTTGCATGCCCAATGGGGTAGCCATATTTCATGATATTCTCTCTTTGCTTGATATCAGCCAAAGCAAACTTATGACCTTTGGGAACGTTCTCTTTTAAGACAACAGAGTGTCCTTGATGGCGCAGCTCATCCCCTTGCTCAAGCACTTTTAAAGCAATACCGACATTATCTGAAGGGTGAATCACAATAAAATCTTTCATGCCTTCTCCCCCTGACTTTCATATTGATGATGCAGCATTCGTTGAACAGCCGCTCTCATCCCTTGCTCCTGTATGAAGGTAAGCTGATCAGCTACAGCGTGACTCAAATCATCTACATCCGTTAAATTTCTCCCCCATAATGGCTCACATGATAGAATCCTGGCTGCGATCGCTTCATTGGATTGGTTCTCCCCTTCCCAGGCTTCCTTCATGAATGCCATTACTGTCTCATCATCCTTTATCCTTTCTGCATATGCTCTGTAAAAATAAATGAGACTGCTGAGTGAAAACACGAGTTTCATTGGCAGCTGTTTCTTTTGCTCAACATAATCAAGCAATGACGGAAGAACTCGGGTTCGGAACTTGGATATACCATTGAGCGCAATATCGAGCAATTGATGCTTCACAAATGGATTGCAAAAACGATCCCAAACCGATTGTGTATAAAGAAGAAGCTCATCTTGAGAGAGCTCAAGCCCTGGCAGTACTTCCTCCTCCAGCATACGCCGGATGAACGGACCAACATGCTTGTCATCCACAGCTTCTTTTACAGTTTCTATACCACATGAGTAAGCGATTGGCACCATTGCTGTATGTGCACCATTTAAAATTCGTACCTTGCTCATGCGATAAGGCGCAATATCTTCTACAAAAAGGACATTTAATCCTGCTTTTTGAAAGGGAAGCTCTTTTTGTACGAAGGCAGGTGCTTCAATAACAAAGAGGTGATAATATTCTGCCGTGACAAGCAACTCGTCGATATACCCATCTTCCTTTTGGACAATTTCAGCTGCTTCCTTAGAAAACCCAGGAACAATCCGATCCACAAGCGTATTACAAAACGTGTTGGCTTCCTTGATCCATGTGATAAACGCAGGCGGCAGGTTCCACTCAGCTGCCATGTCTATCACATATTCCTTCAAGCGGTCACCGTTAAGTTCGACCAGTTCACATGGAAGGATGATCAGCCCTTTTTGTTCATCTCCAGTAAATGCTTTAAACCGGTGATATAAGAACGCCGTCAGCTTTCCTGGAAAACTGGCTTGCGGTCGATCCTCCAAGCGATCCTCCTTTCTGAGCATAAGTCCTGCCTCTGTCGTGTTTGAGAAGACAAAGCGGAGATCGGGGTTTTCAGCTACGTATAAAAAACCATCGTAATCCGTATACGTACTGATTCCTCTGCTGATCGATTGAATGATCATGCGCTCATTCATTTCTTGCTGGTCATGATAGCCCTGTATACATAAAGTATATAAGCCATCTTGTTCATTTAAAGCCGCAACGGATCCTTTTCGCGGAGGAACAACAACAGCTCTTCCTTTAAAATCTGTGCAGTCGTTCAGCTTCTGGATGTGCCAATTAATAAATCCTCGCATAAAATTCCCTTCACCAATCTGTAAAATCGTTTCCGGATATTCAGGCACAGGGTACATGGCTTTTGATAAACGTTTCAAATGGATTCCCCTCTCTTCGTGATATGCACACGTGAACATTTATCTTTAAAAGGTGCTGATTACTGCACCTTTTTGACTGAATCTCTGATCATCAGCTCTGTGTGGACATAGATTTTTTCCATATGATCTTCTTCCTGCTCTTCACCGTTTATGACTGATAGGATGGCTTCTGCTCCAAGTGCACACATTTTTTCGATAGGCTTTTTTACCGTTGTCAGTGCAGGCGTGGTGTAGGATGAGAATGCTATATCATCAAAACCGATAATAGAGATATCACCTGGACACGTCTTGCCTTTTGCATATAAAGCATTCATCGCACCAATGGCCATGTCATCGTTAGAGCAAAAAAGCGCTGTTGGCGGATGATCAAGGGTCAGCAGGGATTCCATTGATTCATAGCCGCTTTTCATGTGGTAGTCACCTGTGATCATATATTCTTTCTTCATAGGAATATGGTGATCAATTAACGCTTGGAGAAAGCCGGCTTTTCTCTCCTGAGTCGATTTAAAGCCTTCTTTTCCTTCAATGATGGCGATTTGATGATGGCCTTGCTGAATGAAATAGTGCGCTGCCTGATATGCTCCTTGACTATCATCTGCTAATATATTCATCACTTCATTACTTTCTACACGGCGATTCAGCACAATGATTGGAATGCCCTGTTTCTTGACATGATGGATAAACGCTTCATCGTGCTCGCTTTGACTCATAAGCAAAATGCCATCGTAGCGCTGTTTATGAATGGTTGTGTAATCGTGAAAGTCGTCAATTCCCCTTACAAACAGATTATAATGCTCAGTCATCACGCTATTGACGCCCTTTAACGCATCTACAAAGAAGCTTGAAGATGTGCCTTCTGTTAAACTCGTAAAAAACAGACCGATTGTAAACGATTTTTGTGATACAAGGCCTCTGGCATGGACATTCGGTGAATAATTCAGCTGTTTTGCAATCGACAAAATCTTTTGTTTTGTCTTCTCTTTAATAAAAGGACTATTATTCAAAGCCCTTGATACCGTAGTATGAGAGACGTTTGCCAATTTTGCTATGTCTTTAATTGTGACTGTCATGCTATTCCGCCTTTTATGATTTTTTTCCATCTTATCATAAAACCGCTTTCATTTTCTTACCTTTTTCCTCATGTGATTTTACTTTGATGCTGGAGCTGCTTTGCCCGGTCAAATTGAAAATATTGCTTGGCATTTTCATAGCTGATTCCTTTCACGATCCCCCCTAACAGCTCAAGGTCATAGGGGACTTCTCCTTTTTCTACCCAATCTCCGATGATATCACAAAGCAGTCTTCGGAAATATTCATGCCTTGTATACGACAAAAAGCTTCGTGAATCAGTCAGCATCCCGATGAAACGGCTGATCAGTCCAATACTGGAAAGAGCCATCATCTGCTCTGTCATTCCTTGCTTCGTATCATTAAACCACCAGGCTGTGCCGTGCTGCATCTTCCCCGGTGTCTTCCCGTCTTGAAAGCTTCCAGCCAATGTTGATATCACCACATTGTCCCTAGGATTCAAGGAATAGAGAATGGTGTTTGGCAAAGCATCTTCTTGTTCTAAACGATCTAATATTCGGCAAAGCGGCTTTGCAATGTCCTCATCATTCATCGCATCATACCCCGTATCTGGTCCGAGCCGCTCAAACATTTTTGTATTGTTGTTTCTAAGCGCATTGATATGAAGCTGCATCGCCCAGCCACGCTCACAGTATGCCTGACCTAGCATAATGAATGTCTCTGTTTTAAACTTGATCTTCTCTTCTTCCGTCAATGGATGACCAGACATTCTTTTATGAAAGATGGTCTCCACTTCTTCTTCTGTCGTTTCTTCATATGTCATTTCATTTATAGCATGATCTGAGATCAAACAGCCGTGTTCATGGAAGAAATCAATTCTTGCACGGAGTGCTTTTAAGAAGTCTTGGTAGGATTGTATTGGAGTAGCTGAAACCTCTGCCAGCTCGTGAACATATTTTGCAAACAGATCATTCGCTATATCGAGTGCTTTATCAGGTCGAAACCCTGGGAGCACTTGTACAGAGAATTCCTCTTCCCGCAGTTTTTGATGATAGTGAAGCGAATCGACCGGATCATCTGTTGTCACAACGGTTTCAACGTTTGATTTCACAATGAAGTCCCTCGCACCAAATCCCTCTCCTTGCAGCTTTTCATTGACTTTCCGCCAAATAATGTCTGCGTTTTTTTCGTTTAATAGGTCTTCGGCTTCAAAATATCGTCTCAGCTCTAGATGAGTCCAGTGATAGAGTGGATTTCCAATGGTCATGGGTACGGTCTTCGCCCACGCCAAAAATTTCTCATGATCTGATGCATCCCCCGTAATGTGCGTTTCAGGGATGCCATTTGCTCTCATGGCACGCCATTTGTAATGATCTCCATAAAGCCATGCTTCGGTGATATTTTGGAAGGTTTTATTTTCATAGATGTCTTTAGGACTTAAATGACAATGGTAATCTATAATTGGAAGGTCCTTTGCAAACTCATAGTAAAGCTTTTCCGCCGTTGGACTGTTTAGTAAAAACTGCTCATCTAAAAAGGCTCTCATCAAACTCCCCCATCCCTCTTATCGTATGAAAAATAATTTGTTCACGTTAACAATTTAATTGTAATCGTTTACAAAGTTGATTTCAATCCTAAAACAGGAAAAAACGATCTCCTTAAGAAAGGAAAATCGTTTTTTGCCTATTTTACAGAAGGTGATTTTTTTAGGATAATCGCAATAGTTGTTCCAGCACCTAGTTCGCTTTCCACTTGAATATCACCGTCATGCAGCAAAACAAGCTCTTTTGCTATTGCCAGCCCAAGTCCTGTTCCATTCGTTGGGTCATTTGTATTTGTCCCTCTGTAGTAGCGGTTAAATAAGTGATCTACCGTTTCTTGTGCCATTCCGCATCCGTTGTCTTTCATTTCGATCCGAACTTCTTCATTTGTTTCAGATAAAACAGCTGTAATATGAGTGCCTTTTTGGTTATGCTTGACTGCATTCGCCAGCAGGTTCTCAATCACTCGTCTGAACCAGGCTTTGTCGATCTCAAACATGACACCGTTTGTTTGATCTTCAAAAGAGGATGAAAAATCCTCAGAAAAGGAGCTTCTTGAAAACTCGTCCATAATAGAGGCTAAAAATTCACCCAGCTCGACCGGCTTTCGATTAATAGGCAAGGCCCCATTTTTCAATCTGTACGTGAGGTTTAAATCCTCAATCAAGGTCGACATGTATTCTGATTTCTCACGAATCACCTGTCCCATTTCCATGACTTCTTCCTTGGACCATTGATATTGATCAGATTCAAGCATGAGCCCATAACCGTAAATCGTACTAAGAGGTGTTTTCAAATCATGCGACAATCCTGCAATCCATTCTTCCCTTGTGGTTTGAATTTTTCTTCGGTTTGCTTCATTCTCTTTTAATGTAAGCGTGAGCTGATCCATTGTTTTTAGGATATCCTCAAATAATCGGTATTCCCGCTTAATACGACCTTTTTTATTTTTACTGATTGGAATTCCTTTTCTATTTGTTGGTTCCTGCAATTTATTTCTAGATAAGAAAATCAGCCAGCGGATAATGTGATAGATCGGCAGACCATAGCGATACGAGTACCATAATGTCATGACGATAATAATAGTGAGTGCAAGACCTGCAATCAAGATGGTTCTATATTGATTTAAAGCATCTGTCTCTTTATCATACAATTCGTCTGGACTATATACTTTGTTTGGTACCGAAACGATCAAATATAGACTTTTATTCACTCTGATATAAGATAGGTCACTTCTAAACTCCCAAGGCTTCGATTGGTACTTAAGCAATTCAACATCTGTTACGTTATGTTTCAAATCGTTTTTGGCTCGAATGCCTTTTAAGTATTTTCCTTCTTCATTAAACAGGTGTACCGATCCATTCATTCTTTTCAAGAATTCTATCGTTTCAAGCGAATATTGAGAAAGTGCAGCCAGATTTTTCTCATGCTGCTTAAGATAATTGGCTACCTTTGTGCTGTTCGTTTTGAACCCATATAACACGATAAAGCTTTCTTGATCAATCTCAATTGGCCAGAAGTACATCTTGTAATCTTTAAATTGTCTTTTTTCAAAGATCTTGATCATTTCATCCTTTTGATAGGATGTCGGAATATTTTTAGGAAGGTGATAGCTATATACGTTATGTTTTTTTGAATCAATCACTTGCAGCCAGCCGTCACGTTTTTTCACTGCTTGCTTGAGTTGATCTTCGGCTTCCATTTTGCCATCCTCGTTAAAATAGAGCCAGCTCATGAGTGTGTCCCCATCAGCCTTTGTTAAACCAGTTTCGGTCATATTCTCATAGTATTTTTTATAATATAGATTCTCAGTAAACGTATTCCCGATCAGCAGAATCGCAATGACGATAAACATCTGTCCGACAAAGTGAAAGAAAAGTTTTGTTCGTAAATTCATGAATTAATTAAGAACCTTCACAGGGTGCGGAATAAATTTATATCCCATACCACGGATGGTCACAATATATTCAGGCTGACTTGGATCTAATTCAATCTTTTCTCTCAGCTTTCGAATATGAACCATGACGGTGTTGTTATCACCATACGACGGGACGCCCCATACTTTCTCATAGATTTGATCTTTTGAAAGAACCACATTCGGATGATCACAAAAGTACTTCAGCAAGGATAGAAGCTGAGCTGAGCATGCCGTCATCTCTCCTCTCACTTTCAGTTCGGCTGAATGAGGATGATATGAGAAATGGGCATATTCATATTGGTTTTGAGCCTCTTCTTGCTCTTCCTGTAAGGAGATATATGTTCGGTTTAAGTGAGCCTTAATTCTAGCCACAAGCTCTAGCGGATTAAATGGCTTTGTAATGTAATCATCTGCCCCCTGCGCAAAGCCGGTCAGTTTATCTACATCAGACGTTCTTGCAGTTAAATAGAAAATGGGTGCTTTCGTATATTTTCTCATTTCAGGAAGAACATCAAAGCCAGACTTACCGGGCATCATCACATCTAGAAGTAAGAGGTGGATGTCCTCGTTTTTGACAACATCTAATGCTTCATCTGCATGGTAGGCTTTATAAATATGCTTGAATCCTTCTTTTTTTAATACGCGTTCAACCATTTTTACAATTGCTTCTTCGTCATCTGCAATCAATATTTTTGCTGTTTCCACGCATCTCTTTCCTTTCTAGCTATGATCTCTAACCGTATATTACCATTGTCTAAAGTAAAAAAGTACCTCTTTTCTGCATAAAAGCGAAAAAATATCAACTGGAGAAAATGGCAGTACTAGGAAGTTTCAGAGACGCAAAAAAACTCGGCTATTCCACCGAGTTCCTTTTACTTCTATTATCCATTCACAGCTTCTAGCTTTCTTTCATGATTCATTAAGTCATATGTTAAACAGATCGGCTTATTTGTTCTAGGATCAAGTACAATTTCTGCATCAATGTGGAATACCTGACCAAGCACCTCTTTGGTCATGACCTCATGAGGCGTCCCATCTTTGATGACTTTTCCTTGATTGAGGGCAATCATGTAATGAGAAAAACGTGCCGCATGATTCAAATCATGAATGACCATCAACACAGTTCGTCCCTGCTCTCTGTTTAACCGTTCTAACAGCTGAAGAATCTCGAGCTGATGTGCAAGATCCAAATACGTCGTTGGCTCATCTAATAGAAGCAGTTCTGTTTCCTGGGCAAGTGCCATCGCAATCCATACACGCTGACGCTGTCCACCGGAAAGTGCTTCAATTGGCCTATCATGAAAAGCGATCATGCCCGTTTCCTCAAGTGCCCATCTGATGATTCGTTTATCTTCATTTGATAAGCGCCCAAATCCATTTTGATGCGGAAAACGTCCATATGACACAAGCTCATACACTGTCAGTCCGCTTGGTGCTTCGGGCGTTTGCGGTAAGATCGCCATTTGTTTTGAAATTTCTTTTGTAGGCGTTTGATGAATAGCCTGGCCATTTAAGTAAACAGCTCCTTGATGGGACTTCATGATCCGGGACATTGTTTTTAAAATCGTTGATTTCCCGCATCCATTCGGCCCGATCAGTGTTGTCACCTTGCCTTTTGGGATACTGATATTTAAATCATCTACAATCAAACGGTCCTGATAACCGATACAAAGTTTTTCTGTTTCGAGCGATTTCATATGTTTTTCTCCTTCCTCATTAGTTCGTTTTCATCAATAAGTAAATGAAGTAAGGTGCGCCTAAAGCAGAAACAACAAGACCAACTGGTACCTCTGATGGTGCAAGTATGACGCGGCCAAGTGTATCTGCCAGTAATAATAACAGTGCGCCAATCAATGCGGAGGCCGGTATCATTCCTTGATGCTTTGGCCCAACAAGCTTTCTCGCCAAGTGCGGTGCGGCTAACCCTAGGAACGAGATACTACCTGCAACAGCGACACTTGCACCTGCTAATGCAACGGCAATCAGCATCAGAAAGCTTCTTTCTTTATGAACCGAAATCCCTAAGCCATAGGACAGCTGGTCACCTAAATTCATGATATTTAAGTAGCGTGCTCTCACAAGCGCTAACACAAGGAAAATGAGCATCCATGGCAGAACAGAAAGGACATACGTCCAGCTTGAGCCCCAAATGCTTCCTGATAACCACACGATGGCTTGGTTAAAATCATTTGGGCTCATTTTTAATTGAATGACCACAATTGCTGCTGAAAACGCAGCATTAACGCCAATTCCCGTTAAAATCAATCGAACAGGTGTGATGCCTTTTTTCCACGCTAACACATAGATGAGAAATGCAGCAAAGCCTGCACCTGCAAATGCGAAAAGCGGCAGTACAAAAATCGTCAAATTACCTAAGTTCGACATCGTGCCTTGGAATGCAAAGATAAAGAGCACAACGGCAAATCCTGCGCCCGCATTCACACCAAGAATACCGGGATCAGCCAAGCCATTTTGAGAAACACCTTGCCAGATAGCTCCTGATACAGCGATGGAAGCACCAACAAGTAAAGCGATGATCATTCTTGGAAGTCTGAATTCGAACAGCACCAGCTCATCCATTTCACTTCCGAATCCAAAAAATGTTTTCAATGTATCTATCGGAGAAATACGAATTTCTCCGGTATTTAAACTAATCAGAAATACCGCGACGATGGCTAAAAAGATCATGAGCATCGTTCGTTTATATTTCTTTTTCTTTGCCTGCTGCACCATTTCCATTTAAATTCCGCTCCTTTCACGTCTAGCTAAATATAAGAAGAAAGGAACGCCTATAATCGCAGTAATGGCACCGACTGGCGTTTCAAATGGAGCATTGACCAGCCTTGCAGCAATGTCTGCATAAATTAACAAAATGGCACCTAAAATAGCTGAGCAAGGGATAATCCATCGATAGTCCACTCCGACCAAGAATCTAGTGACATGGGGAATGACAAGCCCGATAAAACCAATTGAGCCTGCCACCGACACAGCAGCACCGGTTAAAAGAATTACGACCAATATTCCTAGCACCTTGACCGTTTTCGTATACTGCCCGAGCCCTTTAGCCAATTCATCACCTAAGCTCAGTACAGTGATCGAGCGAGCAAGGATCATCGCAATCAAAAGTCCTGCAATGGCGACTGGAATAATGACCTGAATGTTGCTCCAATTCACACCTGCCACGCCGCCCGCATACCAAAAGCTCATGTCCTGAGCGACGTCAAACCGGATGGCAATAGCTGAAGAGATGGAGCTTAAAAGTGCCCCAACCGCCGTACCCGCTAGTGCGAGCTTCACTGGGGTCAGTCCTCCCTTAGACAGAGTACCGACACCAAACACAATAGATGCACCGAGTGCGGCTCCAGCAAATGACCAAAGAATTAATGTGAAAGAAGATTGGCCTGGGAAAAACGCAAATGCTATAGCAATCGCAAATGCAGAGCCATTTGTCACGCCCATAATTTCAGGAGACGCAAGCGCATTTCTTGTCATCCCTTGCATAATGGCACCTGATACGGCTAAAAAGGCACCGACGAGTGCAGCCCCAACTGTACGCGGCAGCCTCAATTCCCGGATGATTTGATGTGAAGTTTTCTGTGGATCAAAATGAAAAATGGCTTCCCATACAGTGTGTAGATGAATGTTTGCCGCTCCTAATGATACCGATAAAAAAAGACCAAATGCTAAAGCGACGATTCCTATGATGACAACAGCTGCTGTTCCAAAGGGCTTCGTGACAATATCCATTGCATCGTCCTTGGCTGGCAGCTGTTTATTCGATTGTGAGCCCAAAACCAGTCTCTTCCTTTCCGTTCATATCTATTTCTTATCAGTGATAATGATTATCAATCTCGAAGTCTAGTATATCATTTTCTTTTCTTTTTGAAATCATTGTTCTGAACATTTTCTTTATTTTCATCAAAAAACCGGGAGAAATTCACCATTTTTCTTTAGGTCCTAAAATAGCCGATGCAATTTTCATCCCATCATGTTACGATATAATTGAAATTGAGAATCATTATCAAAAGAAAGTGAATAGGAGAGAATCTTTGTGAAAAAACGATCTGGATTTCTTTTGATTTCCTTTGCCATTCTTATGCTTTTTACAGCTGCTTGCGGCAGCACTTCAAATAAAAAATCTGGCGCCAACCAGAATGACACAATCACCTATCAGGATGTCAAAGGTGAGGTCAAACTCCCTAAAGATCCGAAACGAATTGTGCTTCTGGCAGAAAGCTACTACGGAGACCTCGTGACACTTGGCAAGACGCCAATTGCTGCAACTGCACCCATCTTTAAAAACCCTTTCTATAAGGGAAAAACGGATGGTGTCAAAAACCTTGGAACAACCCCTTCTGTCGAAAAGGTAGCCGCTTTGAAGCCAGATATGATTATCGCTTGGGGAGAAGACGAGAAATTTGATCAATACAAAAAAATTGCTCCAACCGTTGCAATTAAATACAATCAATATTCCTTTAAAGATCAGCTAAAAGAATTCGGTAAAATGACAGGGACACCGAAAAAAGCAGCAGAATGGATCACAAAATGGGATACAAAAATAGCTGAGGTAAAGCCTAAAGTAACAAAAGCAGTCGGCAGCAAAACCGTTTCAATCGTGTCGCCTTTTGATAAAGGTATTTATATCTTTGGAAACACCTTTGCGCGCGGAGGCGAAATCATTTATGACGAGCTGAAATTACGTGCGCCAAAGGCAGTTAAAAAAGACGCTATCGACAGCGGTGTCGGCTATGCAAATATTTCCCTTGAAAAGCTGCCAGAATACGCAGGCGACTATATTTTCACTAGTCCATGGAGTGGTTCAAAAAGTAAAGGAGACCAAGTGTATGAAAGCAGCATTTGGACATCACTGCCTGCTGTACAAAATAAACACGTATTTGAAATCGATCCTGTCGGGTACTTCTTTAATGACCCAGTGTCACTAGAAGGACAGCTTGAGTTTATTGTGGACCGATTAACATCCGCATCATAAAAAAACGTTTCTCCATATGTGGAGAAACGTTTCCCTTATTCCGTTCCTTTGGCGAATCCTTTTGACATGAATGGATAAAGCAAAATACCTACTAAGAACAGACCGATGCCAAGTCCAAATGTTTTCAAATCAGCTGTGCCTGAAATAATGACCCAAGCGGAATACCCCATCGCAACAAGCGCAATGATTCCGTCTCTTGTTCGCTTCCCTTTTTGAAGATCATACGTGTCACCTTGCATGATGACCTTAAAACTATAGATCGAAGACACAATATACGGAATGAGATACGCAAGTGTCGCTGATGTCGTTAAAAAGGTAAAAGCTTCATTAATCGTACGGGACATCACTGAGAAAATAAACAGTTGTGACATGATATTTGTAACCGTCAAAGCAAAAACAGGACTGCCTTTTTTGTTTGTTTTTGCAAATACTGCTGGGAAATCGCCAGCCTTTGCTGCTTGATACGGTACTTCTGAACCAAGTAAGATCCAGCCAAGCATCGAGCCAAATAAACAAATGATCGCAAGCAGTGCCATGACTATTCCGCCCGCCGGTCCAATAATGAGCTGAAGCACGTCAACGAATGGTTTATCTGAGCCTTGCAACTGATCATGCGGCAGGACGCCCATTGTAATCAATGTAATAATCATGTAGATGGAAAGTGCGATTAAAAGACCTGTAATCGTTGCACGTTTCACATCGCGCTGCGAGGATGCTCTCCCTGATAAAATCACAGCTGATTCGATGCCAATAAATGCCCATAGTGTGGAAATGGCCGCATGATGAATTTGGCCTCCAAGTCCGAGCACTCCTTCGCCTTCTGCTGAAACTGGGAAGTAATAATGTTCAAATAATGCCGTTTGGAATGCAAATAATCCCGCAACAATAAAAAGGACGAATCCAAGTACCTTTGAAAAGGTCGTAATAAAGTTTAATTTACTTGCAGCACTTAAGCTTGTAATTAAGATCGTATGTGTTCCCCAGAGAAGAATGGTACATACAATAAAGGTTGTCAGCTGACCAAGTGTGATCGCTTCTTTTCCAAAGGTGAAAATCTCCGTCTTCACGGTGAGAATAGGGAAAAATGTCGTTAAATAACCGGCAAGACTCGTAATAATTGCGACATTACTAATCCAGCTTGCCACCCAATATCCCCAAACCATTGTAAAACCGGCTGCTTTCCCTTTTTTCGGATCGTTAAAAAGCGCTCTTGCATAACTTTGTGGTCCAGCCGTCAGCTGCGGCTTATGAATGGACAAATGCCCAAAAACAAGTGCAATCATCAGCACACCGCCACCTGTGACAAGCCATGCCATCGTCACACCTAAAGGACTGGCATGCTGGGCAAGTGTACTTGGCAGCATAAAGATGCCTGACCCTACCATATTTCCGACGACAAAAGCCGTCAATAACCAAAAACCCCATTTTTTTGTCTGTTCCATTTCCGTACCTCCGTTATATTCACTTCGGACCAGACCCGGCAGTATCTTCATTGATATATTTGTGAAGCAATGACTTGTATTCTTTATGTTCATCATGGGTCACTTTCTTAACAGCATACCCTTATCTTAGATACTCAGAACATAAAAAAAAGCCTGAACAACAGTCCATGCTTTTCAAAACATACACCTTGATCTCCGGATAGCCCTCCACGCTTCAAAGACGTGGCAGTCCTGCATTTATTCAATGCAGACCCAGCATAAAGAAAGTTGGAGCTCTCTCTACACTTCGGCGCTGATGCCTTTTTTCTCATGATCTTCGATTCCATCTCTCCCATGAGTGACTCATCATCCGCGCAACCTCTACCTCACTGAGACATAGCGTGAGGATTTCTATTCATTTTTACTACACGAAGGTTATCAAACATTCTCACATCTGTCAAAGGGAAAAACATAGAAAAAAGGCAGAGGATCATTTCTCTGCCTATTACCTGCTTATTGATCGTTGTTTTTCTTCTTTTGTACAGCTTCCTGAAGCGGATCGCCTGCTAGCTCTTTGCTTGCTTCTTCTAACAGCTGATCTACTTGCTTGTGGTCTTGCTCGCTTTTCGCCTTTTTATCCTTTTGGAAAAATGACATCGCTGTTTCCTCCCTTTTCATAAAATGCGGTTGCCTGTATAATTTGTGCTACAGTGCGCCGCATTATACAAGGTGGAAAGGCTCAATCATCATGAAAGGTCTGTCTCATTTTTTGCAAATACGTCAAAAAGGTCTTTAAGTCTTCCTTTGTGAAGTCTGACATCATATGCTGAATCACCTTTCCGAAAAGACGTGTATGCTTTTCATAAATCGCTACCCCTTTTTCCGTAGCTTCTAACCGGACTAGCGTGGGGTCGTCTTTGTCACGTTCTCTCTGAATATAGCCCTGCTCACATAATTTATTGAGTGCAATGGAGGCTGCACCTGGGTTTAAGGAGAGTCTTTGTTTCAGCTCTTCGGCATGTGATACTTTGCCTTGTATCAAAATAGAAAGAGCATATATCTGCGGTGGCGTGATGTCTTTTTCTAACTCAAGTAACTTGCGGTTTAATTTACGGCTGACTTCATAATGTACGAGAACAATTTCTTTTAAAATGTCTGCATTACTCATCCGAATCGCATCCTTATCGTTAGTATCAACATGACTTCCCCCTTATTATAGAATGTTTTTCCAATCAGCCAACCCTTTTGTCCTCTTTTTCTTTAGAAATAAGCCTTGCTGAATGAATTGACCCTTGATATAGTGAGTACTTGAACAAAAGATAGAACAGGAGTACGCATCATGACAGGAAAAACACACATTATGGGCGGAATCGCCGCCTCAGCGGCCGTCGCCTACTACTACGGACTCGACCCAGTCATCATGGCTGCAGCTGGATCAGCAGGTGCTCTGATCCCCGATCTTTGCCATACAAAAAGTAAAATCGGCAGAAAATTTCCGCTGCTCTCGGCACTGATCAGCAGCGTGTTCGGTCATCGCACATTTACACACAGTTTATTATTCCTACTGATCATTTATTTTCTCGCGACAACATACATTCCAAATGACAGCTTAAGTACCGGTTTACTCGTTGGAATGGCGAGCCACCTTATCCTTGATGCAGGAACAGTGAACGGCATTAAATTTTTATTTCCAGCTTCCATTAAAGTGCGTCTCCCCTTCTATGTCAAAACAGGCAGCACAGGAGAACAAGTCGTACTAGCTGCTCTCACCGTCGTCACCTGCTATTACATCGCCGTCATCTGCGGCATATCCATCCCAATCCAGTTCTAACAGAATAAAAAAAGAGTTTTGCGAAAAAGACAGGATATGAATTGATCATTCCTCATTTTTTTAGTAGGTTTAAGATAAGTGTTTTTGCCTTGCAGCTGAATACAGAATGGTGAGGAGATACATAAATGAAAGCGTTTTTCAAAAACCACTGGTTTTTAGTGTATTCCATCCTTTTCATGTGGATGAAAACATACATCATTTATCAATTCGGATTTCACATACGAACGGCCAATCTGTTTCATGAATGGCTGCTTTTGATCAATCCACTTAGCTTTTTGCTCCCTTTGTTTGGGATTGCTCTTTTTTTAAATGAAACCAACCAAAAGTTTTTTTTATTGACCGCAAATTTTATTCTAACGGCGATTCTCATCTCGAATACGATCTTTTATGGTTTTTATATTGATTTCATTACCATTCCCGTGTTATTCCAAGCGAAGAACATGGGAGATATGGGCAGCAGTATGACGGAATTATTCCACCCGCTCTTTGTGCTGATGCTCATTGATTTTGTGGTACTGGCATGGCTGCTCAAGCGCAAACCATTAGCCCCAAAAGCGTCATTCAAGACGATCAAAACGTATTATGCGGTCTGCTGCAGCTTCTTATTGTTTCATGTCAGCTCAGCTATGATGGATCACCCTCGATTTCTGACAAGCTCTTATGATCGTGAAGTCATTGTCAGAAACCTCGGGCTTTTCCAATTTCATCTGTATGACGGTGCTGCCCAAACGGCACGCATTGGACAAAAGGCCTTTGCAGATGAAGATACGCTTTCTACTGTAGCAAACTACACAAAGGCTGATTACAGCGCACCAAACGAAGAGTATTTTGGACTTGCTAAAGGCAAGAACGTTGTGTTCATTTCACTTGAATCGACGCAGCAATTTGTCATGAATCAAAAGGTGAATGGACAATCCATCACTCCCTTTTTAAATCAACTGGCTAAAAAGAGTTTTTATTTTGATGAATTTTATCAACAAACAGAGCAGGGGAAGACGTCGGATTCAGAGTTTATTGTCGCTAATTCCCTCTACCCTTCTAGCAGCGGCGCTGTCTTTTTCACAGCGAGTGACAACGAATATGACACGTTATACAAGCAGTTGAAAAAGGAAAACTATCAAGCCGTCCAATTTCATGCGAATAATAAAACGTTTTGGAATCGTGATGTGATGTATGAATCGCTGGGAATTGATCGTTTTTATGATGTCGATTCATATCATGTCAATGAACGGAATTCAACTGGCTGGGGCTTAAAAGATATCGACTTCTTTGATCAATCCATTGATCATTTAAAAAAGTTGAAGCAACCTTATTACAGCACATTCATTACACTGACCAATCATTTTCCATTTGAAATTGACCCGAAGGATCAGTTTATTGATGAATATGATTCGTCCAGTACCATTTTAAACCGCTATGTGACGACCGTCCGCTATCAAGATGAAGCGATTAAGATGTTTTTTGACCGTATGAAAGAAGAAGGATTGTATGACAATACGATGTTTGTCCTTATGGGTGACCACTATGGCATCTCAGAGGCACATCATGAGGCAATGGCACAGCTGCTCAATAAAGAGGAAATTACGCCGTTTGATGCGGTCAAACTACAGCGGGTACCCTTTTTGATTTACATTCCAGGTGTCACGGATCAAGCACCGCAGACCATTTCTGAAACAGCTGGTCAAATGGACGTAAAGCCGACACTTCTTCACTTACTTGGGATTGAAACGAAGGATGCCATTCAATTCGGCAATGATTTATTTTCAAATGAACGGACGCCTTTCGCTGTACTGAGAAACGGGAACTTTATTACAGATGATTATCTCTATACAAAGAACACCTGCTATGATCAAAAAACAAAAGAACCCGTGAAGCAGGATGAGGTATGTCAGCCTTATATAGAAAAAGCCAATAAAGAGCTCTCCTTATCAGACAAGTTGATCAATGGGAATTTGCTGCGTTTTTATCAGAAGTAAACAGGATAAAACGATCCCTTTTATCTTCACGCTGAAAGTCGCCATTTGGCGGCTTTTTCTTTTCTCTTTTTACTGAAAGCCTATGAATGCTCAAATAAGTTTGCTTATAATAAAGGGAACCACATGATATTGAATGATAAGAGGTGTGAACATGAAGTATACATTCTTAGCCTTCATCTCCATATGTTTGCTCCTGAGTGGATGCCAAACAGAGATGAAGCCATCTAATTCGAATAAAAAAACAGAGCTTGTGATTTCAGCAGCGGCAAGCCTTCAGGATGCACTAAAGGAAATTGAAGCCTCCTTTCACAAGCAGCATCCGAATGTGACCTTAACGAATAATTTCGGGTCATCTGGCGCATTGAAGCAGCAAATCGCTCAAGGAGCAAAAGCGGATCTTTTTTTCTCAGCAGCTGAGGAGCCCTTCGATGAACTTGTTCAATCTGGAGACATTGATCAAGATTATATCAAGGACGCTATACAAAATGAGCTAGTCCTTATTGTGCCAAAAGATGGCTCTTCCTCTATTAAAAGCTTTCAAGACGTCCGGCACGTAAAAGGAAAGATTGCTCTTGGCACACCTGAATCGGTTCCTGCTGGTACATATGGCAAAGAGATCTTCACACAACTGAACATATGGGACCAAGTGAAAAAGAATGCTGTCTACGGCAAGGATGTGCGGCAAGTCCTAAGCTACGTCGAAACAGGAAATGTAGAAGCAGGTGTTGTGTATAAAACAGACGCCCTCGTTTCCAAAAAAGTAAAGATTGCAGCTGAGGCAAATCCGGACATGCACTCCCCGGTTATATATCCAGTAGGGATTGTAAAAGGGACAGAACATCTAACGGAAGCCAAGACCTTTTTTCAATTTCTTCAATCAGATACAGCCACATCGATTTTTAAGAAATACGGCTTTCAAGTGTCATAATGCTTATGCTGACTGAAGAATTTCTATCTCCCATTTGGCTGTCCGTTCAAGTTGCCATCGTCAGCGGGCTGTTGGCCACTGTTTTTGGCACAACGGTCGGCTTTTGGATGGCGCGAACAACTTTTAAGGGGAAAATGATTGTGGAAACGTTCCTGATGATGCCACTCGTTCTCCCGCCAACAGTCGTTGGCTTTTTATTGCTCGTCGTATTCGGAAAGCATAGTGTAATAGGGGGCGCGATTGAATGGATCTTCCATCAGCCGGTCATTTTCACATGGTGGGCGGCGGTCATTGCATCGACAGTTGTGGCATTCCCGCTCATGTATCAATCAGCAAAGGCTGGCTTTTCTACGATTGAGTCAGATATAGAAGGGGCTGCAAAAGTAGATGGTGCACATTCATTCCAAGTCTTTGCCTATATTACGGTACCTCTTGCCCTGCCTTCCCTGCTGTCTGGCAGCGTCCTCAGCTTTGCAAGAGCCCTTGGAGAATTCGGAGCGACCTTAATGTTTGCCGGCAACATCCCAGGAAAAACTCAAACACTCCCAACCGCTATCTATGTGGCGATTGATTCAGGACGAATGGAACTTGCTTGGTCCTGGACGATTTGTATTGTGATCTTATCTTTTATTATGCTTTTGGCTGTGCGAAGAAGCAGTACATAAAAAATCCCTCTATGTGAGAATAGGGGGATTTATACTACATATTTACTTTGCCGTTTTACCATAGTATAAGTCAGCAAGGATGACAAGCAGATAAGCAATGAAATGCAGATTAGAATTGTGGTTATATTCATGGGAATAGGCACAAATAATTGGTAGTTCCCTTTAAAAGAAAACAGATGCAAAGCTAAGTTGGCGATCATGTTTTTTAAATCAAAGACACCTAAGTTTGGGATCAATAAAAAATAGACCATATAGATAACCACAGATAAAATAAAACTACGACATAAACTACCTAAATAAAAAACAAGTGTACTAAATAACCAGCTTGTACATACAACAAACATTAATTGAAGCAGTATAGAATGTTCGGTACTATCTTTATATGTAAACAATTGAACAGATATATCTTTTGATATTACAGAATAAAAGATATGGCTAGCCATATATGAAATAAGAGAAAGAATTGGAATTAAAAATAGAATGATTACATAAAGAGACAGTTGCTTTGAAAACAAAACATCGTTCCACTGATATTGAACCGCTTTAATTTTCATCGTTTTATATTTCACATCATATGTCGCTAAATAGATCGCATATAAACCAAATACAAGTGGATAAAAGATAAAACCCATCCATTCTAAATTAGTTGAAATGACTTGAGTTGGCTCCATCAAATGAAGTGATTGAATAAACTTCTCATAATCATATTTTAAGACATTTTCTACGACTTCTCCTTCAGCACCTGCTAATTCTCCTTCTTCTATGTTAACTGGCATCGTCAAAGCCTTTTTTATATCAATGCCGAGCTCCTTATATTCACTTTCTGTTTTTACATATTGGGCATAGTTGGATTTTGTTGTTTCATATTGTGCATAAACATTCCATAACGAAATCAGCATCAATGGAATAAACAAGATAAGAAATGTTTTAGCATAATATTGATATAAAAGCTCTTTTTTCATTAATTTAAAGATATGCTTGATAAATGTCACCCAAATCCTCTCCTTTTTCCTGAAAGTCATGGATTTGAATCATTGATTTGTCTTTTAAAATAAACAATTCATCAACAATGGATGAATAAAATTCAAACTGATGACCTGTAGCTATAATGGTCATGTCTTTAGACCACTTCTTAATCATTGCTTTTAATTCCATCATTGTTCCATAATCTAAACCATTTGATATCTCATCTAAGAACAAATAAGTTGGTTTTGTTAATGCAATGAATATGAAACTCAATTTCTTTTTTTGACCATAAGAGTAATGTTTGACCTTCTTTTTGAGGATCTCATGTGGTAGATATTCCCTTGCCAGTGTATCACACTTTTTTTGGTCAAAAGGGCTATTTAACAATAATCGTATATTTTGATAACCGTTTAGATTCAAATAGAGTGGTGAATCATCATACATAACCTGAATTTCATTTCTTACTTGATCAATTGGCTGATGATTATACAAGATCTCCCCTTCATAATGTTCTAACTGGAGTAAACATTTCATAAAAGTTGTTTTACCAGATCCATTCTTCCCCATGATGAAATTTATTTTTTGATGTTTTATTTGAATATGTAAATCTTCAAATACAGGCTGATGTCGATATGTTTTTGTCAATCCTTTTACATGGATCATTTTCCAAAAACTCCTCTTACTATTTTTTGAGATTATTTATAATATTTAAACAGCGCTACTATGATTTGTAAATAGTTCTTAAGTAGCGCCTTTTCTATTAATCTATAATATTAATCCCAACCATGTTTCCCTTTTCCATTAACCCAAACTCGATCTGTAAAAGAGTTACTCACAAAGGTAACATCTCCCCACGGAGTGGGTGTTCCAAATTTAAGGGTTGTTTTATGTGCCCATTTATGAAGTTTAGATCCCTTATAGTATCTTTTAGAACCATTTTTTACTACTTTGTTAGGGAAGACATAGCCCGCATCTTGAGAACCAGAACTCGATTTGACTTTACCCGAAGAATATTTCCAATCAACATATGATTTTGACCATGCCATAAAGCTCCCTCTAGATGTGGTTAGCCTTTTCGCATACACTTTCGATGCACTTGTAGACATCACACCTTTATTCGTTTCCTTTATTGTTTGTACATACATGGTACTACTAGAATAATCTTCTTGAATTACTTTTTGCTCCTTACTTAAATCAACATTTGTTGCTTCGGCAAATGTCGTAGGTAGGATCGTGGCACCCAAAGTTAACGACAAGCCAAGAATGAATTTTTTCATATAATTAACCTCCTTTTATTTACAATTAATAATTTACCATCTAATTCTTTATTGTCCCATGAATTTCATGATATTTAAGGTAGATTTAAGGAGTTCTTCTCCTTTTTCAAGATAACTTAGGATCATAGAATGTCTTTCATTAATAGAAAAAACACCTTTCCATTAGTCATAGAAGTGTATCACTCCTACGCCTATCGAAAGGTGTTCTTATAATTATTCTATTTCATTATTATTCAAACCCAACCGTCATCGTCTCTGGATTCGAGCCGACGCGCTCGTTGTTGTTTAATGCATCGATTTTTTCCATGTCTTCTTTGGATAGTTCGAAATCAAAAATATCTGCATTTTGTTTAATGCGTTCTTCGTTGATTGATTTAGGAATCGTCACGACGCCGCTTTGCAGATCCCAGCGCAAGATGACTTGCGCAACAGATTTGTTGTAGCGTGCAGCAATGTCTTTCAATACGTCATGATCTAATAGCTTTCCTTGCATCAGCGGAGACCATGCTTCAATTTGAATGCCTTTTTCTTTTGCGTATTGACGCAGTTCGACAAGTGTCAGTTTCGGATGAAATTCAACTTGGTTCACGGCTGGAACAACCTCAGCATCTTTTAACAGCTCTTCTAAATGCTGAATGTAGAAGTTGCTGACGCCTATGGCTCTAACTTTCCCATCCTTGTAAAGCGTCTCAAGCGCACGCCATGTGTCTTTAAATGTATCTGCATTTGGGCCAGGCCAATGAATCAAATAGAGGTCTAAGTAATCAAGACCTAATCGATTCAAGCTTGCGTCAAACGCAGCCAGCGCTTTGTCATAGCCTTGATCCGTGTTCCATACTTTAGACGTAATGAACAAGTCTTCTCGTTTCACGCCAGATTCTTTAATCGCTTTGCCTACGCCTGTCTCATTTTTATAAACGGCAGCTGTATCAATACTGCGGTATCCGTTTCGTATGGCTGCTTTTACGGCATCTACCACTTGATTGCCGTCCTCCACTTTGAATACACCTAAACCAAACCAAGGCATTTCCACTCCGTTATTCAGTGTTACGGTATCATTCAAGCTTTTGACCATTTTAACAACCACCTTTTTCATAGATTCCATCTTTTTCATTATCTCACGTTGTCCATTAAAACTCTATTATCAGGCATTTTTCTTCGCTTCGATGGCTAACAGCAAAGCACCTGTCATGCCAGCCTTGTCCTCAAGTCCAGGAGAGACAATGTATGTATCAAGCGGCGGCAGGTCTACATAATCATTGAGATAAGCAGCAAGCTTCTCTCGAATCAGTGGAAACAGCTGTTTTTGCTTCATGACGCCCCCGCCCATCATGATGCGCTCTGGGCTTAAAATGAGCGAGTACTGCATCAGCGCCTGCGCCAAATAATCAGCTTCAAGTGCCCAAACTGATTCTTCCTCCGTGAGCTCTTTGGCAGATTTCCCCCACCTTTTCTCAATCGCTGGGCCAGCTGCCAGTCCTTCTAAACACGTCCCATGCGCTGGGCAGACTCCTTCAAACGGGTCTGATTCATGCTGCCTGACAAGGATGTGCCCCATCTCTGGGTGCGAATGACCGTGAAGAAGTTCGTTTTTTACAACAGCGCCAGCACCGATACCCGTACCGACCGTGATATACATACAGCTATTCAGCCCTTTGGCTGCTCCTTTTGTTAATTCACCTAAGGCTGCCGCATTAACATCTGTTGTAAAGGATACTGGGACCCGTAATTGCTTCTCTAGCTCTGGAATGAACGGGTAATGCTTCCACTCTACTTTCGGCGTGTTCATGATATAACCGTAAGAAGGATCGTCTTTTTGAACACAGATTGGTCCAAAGGAGCCGACCCCTAATGCTTCAATGTCATGCTGCTCGAAAAATGGAATGAGCTTTTGTAATGTTTTTTCTGGGTGCTCTGTCGGAATCGTCATTTCCTCGAGAATGTCCCCATGCTCATTGCCGATTGCACAACAAAACTTTGTACCGCCAGCTTCAATTGCTCCATAATACGCCATTATTGATCTCCCCCTGCTCGTTCTCTTTCCTCATCATAAAACATAGGGGAAAAGATGACAACATTACGTATTGGTCAGGAGAACAGCTTCCATGTCATTGATATACTCCCTTAAATGATGGGCAATGTCACGATTGATTTCACCATCTTCATACAAAGTTTGAATTTCATTTCGTATTGTCTGTACAGCTTGGAAGTTAAGCTCTTTTTTCTTCCGGTCAAATGAACGGTCTTTTTGCTGAAAGAAGCTTGGACCGTGTTCACATCGATAAATGACTTGGTTGTAAAAACCAATCACTTGATGACACGTTTGTTTATTTTCATCGGTCATATGCTGTTTGATCGAGTCCACAGCAGCCTCAGCCGTTTTCTTACGGATTTGTTTGTACGAGCCCTCGTTTTCTAAAATGCCGCTGGAAACGTGCTGATTCGGCCGCCATAATTGGAGCCATTGAAGCAAGCGCAGAAACTTCACTTTTGAAAAACGGATTTTGAAGGAGTTTGAATACAGCATTTCGAGCTCATGAAATCTTTCTTGCAGCTCATAGGCTTCTTCTTTATCGATTTTCTCTTCCTCAATGAGCTGTTGCAGCTTCATCTGCTCAGCTTTGATTCCGTGCAGCCTGATTTTTCTCTCTTGTTTTCTCATCCCGAATTGATACGGTTCACGCTGGATATTGCGCAGCTTCATTCGGTAATCATTGATGAGTGCAAGAGACACTTCCCTGTTGTCTTCATTCATCCCTTCTCTTAAGGTTTTAATGGCACTTCTTAGCAGCTTCCGTTTCGCATGCTGAATCTTTGTATCCAAGTCCACGGCGATTTGCTTGTCTTTTTTCTCAGATAAAAGAGGCAGTAGCACACTAGCTAAAATGAGTGTACATAAGATGACGCCTGCTGCGAGGAAAATAATCAAATGCCGTTCAGGAAACGGTGATCCGTCCGCAAGTGTAAATGGGATGGAGAAGGCACCGGCTAATGTCACAGCCCCACGAACACCAGAGAATGTCATGAGCATCGAGGCGCGAAGCTTCGGTTTTTTCACGTTTTGCTTTTTCGTTGCACTCCAATTCCCTGCCCAGAACAGCCATACCCATAAGAACCTCAGGATCATAAGACACAGCGTGATGATTAAGATGTAACTGATGACCTGCATATTATTAAAGGCTTCATCCTGGAAAATGACCGTCGATACATCAGGAATCTGCAATCCAAGGATAACGAAAACAAGTCCGTTTAAAATAAATAAAATAATATTCCATGTGTTTGACGAAGCAATTTGCAGTTTGGCTAAATTTGCTTCCATTCGATCCTGCTCAATGGCATGTGTCACACCGCCAGCAACAACCGCTAAAATACCGGATACACCAATTTCTTCCGCTGCTAAATAGATGACAAATGGTGTAAGAATTTGCAGGATGATGTGCATCGTGACATCGTCCATTCCTAGACGGCGGAGGAAATAGCGAAAACGAATGATAAAAAAGGATAGAATAAATCCAGTCAATAGACCACCTGCGGCAATCAGGACAAAGCTAAAGGATGCCTCAGCAATTGAAAAAGCGCCAGTTACTGTTGCTGCAATGGCAAATTTAAAGGCAACAAGTCCTGATGCATCGTTCATCAATCCCTCGCCTTCCAGCAGCCTCATGATACCCTTTGGCATGTTCACACGGCTGGAAAGAGCACTGACTGCTACCACATCTGTCGGTGATAAAATCGCTGCAAGCGCAAATGCGGCTGGAAGCGGAATGCTTGGGATCATCCAATGGATGGTATATCCTGCTACAATGACTGTCGCAAATACTAACCCTAGGGCTAACAGAAGAATCGGCGCTCTTAATTTCCACAGCTCGTCCCTTGGGGTACGCTTCCCGTCATTAAATAACAGCGGCGCAATGAATAAAACGAAGAATAGTTCGGGATTTAAAGAAATATGTAAACCTGAAGGAAAAGCTGCCACCAATATTCCTAAGCCCACTTGAATTAACGGGACTGGAATAAAGGGGACAAAACGATTGATAATATTAGATGATGCGATGAGTGCTAGTAATACGAGCACTGCCAAAAAAATCTCCACTAGTACGTGTCCCTCCTATTTCAATTTTTTCGTCAAGTTTTGCTTACATGTAAAGATGTGTTCATTCCATGTTGATTCATCCGTCCGATCATAGGTGCTTCTTTAGTATTCCGCAAAATGTGAAACCAACACATAACAATCCATCTAGGCAAAAAAAGGCTGAATCCAGATATTCAGCCAGCTGACAAAATTTTCATCACATGTATTGTTCTAATGATGAACAAAAAGACCCTGCTTTTATTTTACACGAAAACTCCATTACCTGCTGACATCCAGCTCGTATCAAACACAAAAAAAAGAGCGAAACCGCTCTTTTCTCGTTTTACCCTTTATTTAAAAAATAAGACCTAGCGGGAAGCCGCCATTTGAATAGGTAGGAACAAACCCTGCATACGACAAGGATGAGAAACAGCAAATACAAAGCAATCTCTCCTTGTGCTAAACCGAGTCCTACGAGTAAGCCGCCAAGTGCTGCCCAAACTGCGTAAATCTCCGCTTTTAGCACAAGCGGCTTTCGCCCTGCCAATAAATCACGCACAATTCCGCCTCCGCTTCCAGTCAAAATGGCTGCCACAATGACCGCACTGAGCGGAAGCTCTCTTTGCACAGCAAATAATGCACCTTGAATCGCAAACGCTGCTAAACCAATCGCATCCGAGAAATTCCCCCATGTGCTCCAGTGCTTGAGCAAAAGCTTTGGAAAAAGAAACACAATCGTAATGGATACAAGAGCAATGGTAAACATTTTGCCCTGTGACCATAAAGCAGACACCGGAAGACCGATTAATAGATTTCGAATCGCTCCACCGCCAAATGCTGTCACAATCCCTAAAATGTACACACCAAGAATATCGTACTCTTCCTCCATTGCTACTATCGCACCACTAATGGCGAATGCGATAATACCAATGATACTTAAGACTTCCCATGCCATTTTCCGCTTATCTCCTTACATGATCTGATCATCTAACACTACTCCCTTAATGTATATCTGACATAAGCGAAAAGCAATACAAATTTTCTTTAAATTTTATCTTTTTGCAAAAATAAAAAATAGCCCGCTTAAAAGCAGGCTATCTCTCAATCTTCTTTTGCATTTAACAGCAGCATACTGATGATGATAAGAATAAATGCAATGAGAGCCAATAGTGGAATGGTAATAAAACCAAACCAGTTCAGATAATCAACGGAACAAGGAATGCCGCTTAGGCAAGGGCGAATCGACGCAAAGCCCGGGATCTTTTGTTCCATATAATGATAGATGGAAAAGCCAGCACCAATCACAGCCAAAGGCAGTACGTAATACTTCACTTTGACATCGCCCCGGAACGTAGCAATTCCAAGTAAGAGCACGAGCGGGTACATGAAAATGCGCTGAAACCAGCACATATCGCATGGGATAAACTTCTTTATTTCACTTAAATACAGGCTGCTCATCGTCGCAACGATAGAGACAATCCAAGCACTGTATAAGTAAATGAGCTTATTCTTCATGATTTTTTCCCTTTGAGCTCTTGATCAATTAATTCTTTGATTTCATCATAGTCATAAAAGTTTTGAACTTGTTTATTGTTAATCAAAATCGTTGGTGTTGAATTCACTTTATATTTGTTCACAAGCTGATCGTCTGTGTTCAGCTGCGGCTGATACGTTTTCTTTGATAAATTATCTTTGAGTTTATCCGTATCAATTTTTGTTGTCTTTTTCGCTAGTTCAGTCAGCTTAGCAGGCGTAACCCATTCTGCTTCACTATCTGGCTGTGCTTGATAGACAGCTTCATGGAATGCCCAGAAGTTTTTTGGATCTTCTTTCCACACTTCTTCAGAAGCTAGTGCTGCTAATACTGCGCCATCTCCATGAACAGGCAGTGGTAAATTAATAAATGAAAAGGATACATCGCCTTTATCTATGTAGTCTGCTTTCAGTTTTGGGAAAATGTCTGTTTCAAATGATTTACATGACGGACATTTATAGTCCCCAAACTCGACGATTTGCACCGCTGCGTTTTTGTCTCCTATGACAGGCTGTCCTTTAATCGAAGGCTTACTGTCAACTGTTTGTGCTTCTTGGCTGTTCTTGTTCCCAATCACAACAAATAGACCGATGAGAAGAGCTGCGATGATGGTTAAAATAACAGCAAATTTAATGGATGAAGATTGATTATTTTTCTTACTCACATAAGCACCTACCTTATCTTTTTCATTCCTTAAAAAAGAAAAAGGATAATAGCTTAGAAAAATGCCATTATCCAACTTCTTCTATTTTAACAAGAGGGGGTCCATTATGAAAGATGGTATTCATGAAATTTTCCTTACAATTTTATTTCATGACCCTCATGGCATTTAAAACAGCGAGTACGGTGACACCGACATCCGAGAAGACGGCTTCCCACATGGTCGCAATACCGAATGCACCGAGTATTAGGAAAATGCCTTTGACACCAAGGGCAAATGCAATATTCTGCCATACAATCCTTCTTGTTCGTTTTGCGACAGCAATGGCTTCTGCTACCTTTGATGGCTGGTCCGTCATGATGACGATATCAGCCGCTTCGACAGCTGCATCTGATCCAAGCCCGCCCATTGCAATTCCTATGTCTGCTCTTGCTAATACAGGTGTATCATTAATGCCGTCCCCAACAAATAACAGCTTTTCTTGAGGCGCTTTTTTCTGATCAATTTCTTCTATTTTCGTTACTTTATCCTGCGGCAATAATTCTGCATGTACTTCGTCGATGCCAATTTGCTTGGCGACCGCAGTTCCGACTTGCTTAGCATCACCAGTAAGCATGACAGTTTGAATCCCAGACGCTTTTAGAGCAGAGACGGCTTCGATTGCATCTTCCTTCAATTCATCTGCGATCAAGATCGATCCAGCAAACTCACCGTTAATCGCCATGTACACAACGGTTCCGCTTCTTTTTTCTTTTTCATACGCAATGCCTTCTCGCTCCATCAATCGATGATTTCCCGCTAAGACATGGGAACCGCTGATGGTCGCTTTAATTCCATGTCCCGCGATATCCTCATATGCTTCAATCTGGCTTTCATCAATCGGCGAGCTGTATGCCGCTTTAATCGATTCTGCAATAGGGTGTGAGGAATGGGCTTCTGCCAGTGCTGCAAAAGAAAGCAGCTCCTCTTCTGACCACTTGTCACTGGTTGTGACAATATTGGTCACCGTAAAGTTTCCTTTTGTGAGTGTGCCCGTCTTATCAAATACAGCATATCTCACAGAATTCAATGCTTCTAGATAGTTACTGCCTTTCACAAGGATGCCTCGTTTAGAAGCTGCCCCAATTCCCCCGAAAAATCCTAATGGAATGGACACAACAAGAGCACAAGGACAAGAGATCACGAGAAAGACAAGTGCCCGGTACACCCAGTCAGACAATTGTGCCGATGGAAAGAGAAGCGGCGGCATAAAGGCAAGCAATAAGGCAAGCAAGACGACAGCCGGTGTATAATATTTTGCAAACTTTGTGATGAAATTTTCTGTCTGTGCTTTTCGGCTGCTCGCATTCTCAACCAAATCTAAAATCTTCGTCACTGCCGATTCACTTAGCTCTTTTTGCACTTCAATTTCAAGTATACCGTTTTGATTCACAAATCCTGCAAGAACTTCTTTTCCCGCTTCTACATCCCGCGGCACCGACTCCCCTGTTAATGCAGATGTATCTACGAGCGAGAAACCTTCAACAACGAGCCCATCCAGCGGAATTTTTTCACCTGGCTTCACGACAATACGGTCACCGGCTTTTACTTCTTCCGGATTCACTTTTTTCGTTTCATTTCCTACTTTTAGATTCGCGTATTCTGGACGTATATTCATTAATTCACTAATTGATCGTCTTGAACGGTTCACTGCCGCCCCTTGGAAGAGCTCTCCAATTTGGTAAAACAGCATGACAGCAAGCGCTTCTGGATATTGCTGAATGACAAAAGCACCAACCGTTGCAATCGTCATTAAGAAGTTCTCATCAAATACTTGGCCGCGCACGATATTTTTCAGCGCTTTAAAAACCACATCACCGCCGACTAGTAAATATGCTGCGAAGAACATAATGAACTTTAATACACCATCTTCAGGTATAAAGAAAGCTGCTGTTCCAATGACTGCACCGCCAATTAATTTCACCACAATCGTTTTTAACCTTTTCGTCCCATGCTCATGATCGTGATGATGTCCTTCTTCTTTCGGTGATACACTCACATGAGGTTCAATGGACTGAACGGTTTTTTCAATGCGCCTTGACATCGTTTCTTGCTTATCTGCATGCGTAACAGTCAATGTGCCTGTCGCAAAATTAACAGAGCAAGCTTCAACACCATCCATTTTGCTGACACCTGTTTCTATTTTACGTGCACAGTTGCCGCAATCAAGACCGCTTAATACGTATTCATCCTTCATCTTTTTCATGTTCTCACCTTTTTCTATATAAGTAGCCTTCCCTGATTCAATCAAACCTATCAGCTGCTGTGATTATTATATATGAGCACATATTCATATATTGAATTATCTTTATTATATGAGGAGTTCTGATCAGCTGTCAATCATTTATGAGCAAATGTTTGGTTTTTTTATGCCCAATCCTGCCACATGGATTTTCAATAATCCAAGCTCATGTCCCCCGCTCCCCGCATAACATAAAAACGATCGTTTGACCTCTGACAGAAAAAGTGCAGCTTTTCTCTTTACAAAAGAAGGACATACACTTAGAATGAAATAAAAGTTTCCTTGAGGAAACAAATTAGCATTAGAGAATCATTTCATCCTTTAGTCAAAATTATTTAATGTATGCATATATCTTTAGGAAGTGCAATGATGATTGAAAGGGGCCGCAAGAGATGCCAAATGCTTTAACAATCGACCGTCTTCATGTCTCATATCACGGGCAGGATGCATTAGAGAACATCTCTCTTTCCATACAGGAAGGAACGATGACAGGAATCATAGGTCCAAATGGTGCCGGTAAATCGTCTTTACTCAAGGCATGTTTGGATTTAATTGAAAAAGACCAAGGGGATATTCGCTTTTTTGAACAGCCCTTTAAACAAGTCAGAAAACAGATCGCCTATGTACCACAAAGAAATGATCTAGACTGGACGTTTCCTATTCATGTGCTGGATACCGTGCTACTTGGAACATATCCGAAGCTTGGCCTGATGAAACGTCCGAAAAAAGAAGACCGGGCATATGCGTACCACTGTTTAGAAAAGGTCGGTATGCAGGACTTTGCCAAAAGACAGATTGGTGAGTTATCCGGCGGTCAGCAGCAGCGTGTCTTCCTTGCAAGAGCACTTGCGCAAAACGCACAGCTCTTCTGTTTGGATGAACCGTTTGTTGGGATTGATATGGCCAGTGAAGAAACGATGGTTCGCATTTTGCAAGAATTACGGGATGAAGGAAAAACCATTTTGGTTGTCCATCATGATTTAAGTAAAGCCGATGATTACTTCAGCCACCTCGTTCTGTTAAATAAAAAACTCATCAAAGCTGGACCTGTACACGACATACTTCGCCCAGAGGTCATGCTGGAGGCATATGAAACGCAGCTACCATTCTTAAAAACAGCAGGAGGAGACGTGTAATGGAATTTTTAACCGGACTCTTTGAATATGCGTTTTTACAAAAAGCGTTATTTACATCCGTCATGGTAGGCATTATTTGCGGGGTCATTGGCTGCTTTATCATTTTACGGGGCATGGCCCTGATGGGAGACGCCATTTCGCATGCAGTGCTGCCAGGTGTCGCCATCTCTTATATGCTGGGAATTAACTTTTTCTTCGGGGCCGTTTTAACTGGAGTGTTAACAGCGATTGGGATCGGATACGTGAGTCAAAACAGCCGCATTAAAAATGACTCTGCCATCGGCATTGTCTTCACCGCCTTTTTCTCAATCGGAATCATTTTAATCACATTTTTGAAAAGTTCCAGTGATTTATATCATATCTTGTTTGGAAACGTCCTAGCTGTTCGGTCATCTGATATGTGGATTACACTTGGCATCGGCATTTTTATCCTGCTGGCTGTTATCGTTTTCTACAAAGAACTGCTCATTAGTTCATTTGATCCGGTCATTTCTTCGGTTTACGGTTTACCGAATCGAATGATCCATTATTTTCTCATGACCTTGTTGACCCTTGTGACCGTTGCGTCACTGCAAACTGTTGGGATTATTCTTGTCGTTGCCATGCTTATTACGCCGGCAGCCACTGCTTATCTCTTAACAGACCGGCTATGGATCATGATTTATTTATCTGCTTTTTTCGGTGCAGTTTCTGCCGTCGTGGGACTTGGGCTTAGTTTTACGTATAACTTGTCGTCTGGCGCTTCTATCGTGCTGGTCGCGACCATTTTATTCGGGAGTGCCTTTATCTTTTCACCAAAGCAAGGAATTCTATGGAGATCATTAAATTCTAAACGAAAACGAACGCAGCTAAAAAAGGAAGCGTCTATGTAAAAGGAGGACATATATGAAGAAGGTATTTGCAATCCGTTTGATCGCAGTATTCATTGCCCTTGTGGTCATCGCAGGCTGTTCTACTAAACAAAATAATTCCGGCAAAGATGACGGCACATTAAAAGTCGTCACGACCTACTCCATTCTTTATGACATTGTGAAGGAAGTAGGCGGAGAGCACGTCTCTATTCACAGCATTGTTCCCATTGGTACAGACCCACATGAATTCGACCCACTGCCAAAGGATGTTCAGCATACAACGGATGCAGACCTTGTTCTATATAATGGCTTAAACCTTGAGACAGGGAACGGCTGGTTTCAAAAGCTGCTCGAATCGAGTGGCAAGGATGGGGATGATGCACCTGTAGCCGAACTAAGTAAAGGCGTCAAAGTAAAGCACTTGTCTTCAAAAGGACTCGAAAGCCAGCAGGACCCCCACGCCTGGCTGAATGTCGAAAATGGGATTCTTTATGCTCAAAATGCCCGGGATGCGCTTATTGAAGCGGACCCTGAGCATCAAGAGGATTACGAAAAAAATACAGAAGCCTATATCAAAAAGCTTCAAGCGCTTCACGATGAAGCAAAAGACAAGTTTGATCAGCTGCCAAAAGACAAAAAGCTCCTTGTGACAAGTGAGGGAGCCTTCAAGTATTTTGCAGATGCCTATGGACTGAAAGCAGGCTACATTTGGGAGATCAACACAGAAAGTGAAGGAACACCTGGACAAATGAAGCGCATCATTCATTTTGTCAAAGATCATCAAGTTCCTGCGCTCTTTCTTGAAACAAGTGTCGATCAACGCAGCCTTGAAAGCTTATCTGAGGAAACCGGGGTTCCGATTAAAGGAAAAGTATTCACTGACTCTATTGGAAAGAAAGGTGAAGACGGAGACAGCTACTATAAGATGATGAAATGGAATATTGACACCATTTACAAAGGGCTTTCATCATAAGAAAAGACAGGCGGAGTGATTCTGCCTGTCTTAGATTGTTGACAAAGGGCTAAAATGATGTTTATTTTAGCCCTTTGTCTTCTTTTCAGCGTGATAGAAAACCTTTGCAGTCTAGGAAGGACGAGCACTGGCGCGGAACGAATTTGACATTCGTGAGCACCAGCGCGCAGGACTGACAACGAATGCGAGGGTTTGTCTTCACGCTGAGACAGGCGGAATGAATCCGCCTGTCTTTTTTGTTAGCTGGCTATATTTTGCGGGTGTTTTTTCGGCCAAATGACATAGCTAATGCTAATGACGAAATCAATGGCTAAGACCATCCCCCACACACCGGCGAGCTGCATCAGTGATTCCGTTCGTTCTGGTGCTTGTATGAGATAGGATAAACCAAATAGCAGACCAGCTCCGATGACATAAGAGACGAAATGCCGCGTCCAGCTGACCATTTCATACACTGACCGTTCCTTCCCGTACTTAGGTCTTCCCTTCGGCTTAGGGCCTCCTGCAAATCGATAAGCAAACCGAGCATCTGCCCATTTCACCATTTGATGTCCAAAGGCGAGACTCACCCCAATATAAACAGCCGCAAGCCCGTGGATGACACTCGCCACAGCCCCTTGCCTTAAATCCATATAAGTAGCCGCAAGAAGGATTAGATCCAAAATCGGCGTACAGACCAGAAAGAAGGCGCCCCACTTTTTCTGTCTAAACACATAACGCAGTGTTAAACCCACCAGAATAAACAGCCAAAAACCAATTTCACATGCCACAATCAATAACCCGACCAATATTCCCCACATCCTTTTTAACACAATTGTATTAAATAAAAAATAACACAACTGTGTTAAAAAAACAATAGCTGTGCTAAAATCAATGTATGCCAAAAATCGTCGATCACCATAAACAAAAACAAAAAGTCGCTCAAGCTGCCATGAGAGTGATTAAACAGGATGGATTGGAAAACGCTTCTGTACGAAAAGTAGCGGTAGAAGCTGGCATTTCTGCGGGTTCTATGCGTCATTATTTCTCCACACAGCAGGAGCTATTTCTTTTCTCTATGACATTGATTCAGGAAAGAGTCAAAGAGCGGATGACAGGACTTCAGCTGAACGGTTCAACGGAAGAAAATGTCCTCACGTTATTGGAACAGGTTCTTCCACTTGATGAAGAACGAAGATTTGAAATGGAGGTGTGGCAGGCTTTTACGGTCAAGTCGCTGACTGAACCAGATTTACAGCCGCTCAATGCAAAGATGTATGACGAGCTTTTCCAAACGACCCAATATTGTTTAATGAAATTAAAAGAGGATGGGCTTTTGCTTGATCATATCGATCTTTTAGTCGAAACTGAGCGGCTTTATGCGGTCATCAATGGGCTTGCATTGAATGGAATCTTGCAGCCTCATCGTTTACCGCCTGAGCTCATACGCTCCGTGCTGCAGATGCACCTGCAATCCATCACCAAAAAAGACATGTCTCCCTCATGAGGGAGCATGTCTTTTTTTAATCTTCCATAAAAATACGTTTTGCTTCGTAGTAGAGCACCTGCACAAATTTCTTCACATTGATACGGGTGTGTTCTTCTCTCCCGCTCGTCTCTTTTGTTAATTCACTCATTTTCTTTCGCACGATGGTGAAATCAAAGAATTTAGATGCATAATTTTCAAAGGTCGGATGAGAAAAATCAGTTAACCCAAGTGATGCGATGTGTTTCAAAGATTGGTTGATCGCACGTCTTACCCGCTGTTCCGCTGCCTTCGCTTCTCTTGCAATGTCTGCTGATGTGTACGGCTCATTTAATTTATCCTCCGTGATTCCGGTAAAAATGACCTTTAAAGAAGGAAAAGAATCGTGATGATCGGTATGCAGCGCTACATACTGATCTGTGAAGAGAATCATATCTAATAAATCTTTAGACCCCTTCTCACCCACAATCCCAAGCTCTGCCAGCAAGAACTGACCTGCCTCTGCAAGACTTTTCCCCCGCTGCTTCGTTTTCGTCTGACCGCGCTGCTGAAACTGCATGACGGATTTGAGTGAGTGCTGAATGTTTTCAATTGAATGCTCTAAATGAAGACGTTCAATCATGAGATGGAGCACACTTAAGACCTCTACACGATTGATTGGCTTTGTCACATAATACTCAACACCAAGCGTATACGCCTGGCCGATTAATTCCTTTGTTTCTACCTGCGACAGCATTAAGTATTTCCCATGAAACTCATCCTTAATGGCTCGAATCGTTTCAAGACCGTCTCTTTCCGGCATCAATAGATCAATACATAAGATATCAATGTGCAAATCATTTAAGTAGCTTGCCGTTAACTCTGCGCCATCCTCTGCTTCCCCTGCGACAATGCCAAGCTCTTCATCTTCAATGAGCTGAGCCAGAGAAGAACGCACGGCTTCATCATCATCAACAATAAAAAATCTCATCTCCCAATCCCCTCTTTCCTACTGACTTGATCCACTGGTATCGTTAACGTGAAAATCGTTTGTTTATTTGGGATACTCTTCATCTCAACACTTCCGCCAAGCTTCTCCGCTGTATCCTTCACATAGGAAAGCCCGATACCGCTTGATGGATTCCCAGCCTGGTCGTATTTTAAAGTAAAACCGGGTTTAAAAATAACATGATGATTACGCTCTTTAATGCCAGGCCCGTTGTCACTGATTTGAAAGATCACCTGGTTCTCTTTCTGTGAAATAGAGAGTGACACCTCTCCATCCACTGGAATGGCTTCGACAGCATTGGAAACAATATTATTTAACAAAGATAGAATGGTATACACGTGATAGGCGGGATGCTGCCCATCTTCATCATAATGAAAGACAATGTTTTTTTTAAGAGATTCTGCGTAATTTTCATGGATACGAATCACAAGCCCAGCAATATGGGCAGGACTTGCATAAGCCTGGAAATTTTCTTCATGAATCAGCTTTGATAATGCAGAAAAAATCCGCTGGTTATCCTTTTTGATCTCATGTACCTCTCCTGCAATTTGCAGGGCTGTTTTTCCGAGCTTTTTCAAATCCAATGACTCCGCATCGTTTGCGTGGTGCAGGGATTGATACAATTGATAGGATGTCGCTGTAATGTGCTCAGCATGTGCAAGTGTTTTATGAAAGTATGTAGATTCCGTGTAAAGGTTAGACAGAAGCATCAGCAGATGTTCCTTTTCCTTTTTCATCTGACGCTCTCTCGCCTGCTCTTCATATAATCGAATCATTGTATAACAAGCCAACACGAAAAAGCTTCTAAAAATCGCCAAAACAAATAGTTGAAACAGCGTCCGCATCGTTAAGATTTCATCAATGGTGCCACGAAGTGCAATCATTTCAACAACGCTCGCACACAGTTCCATGATGATGCCTGTCGCACCAATGAGCCAAGGCTGATCGCGGAAACGTCTGACCTGTAATAAATAAAAGAGCGTGCCATAGACGACATAATAAAGAAGGGAAGGAAATCTTAATGAAACCGCCTCTTCCAGCGGAAGATGACCTGTGACGGCTGTATCAAGAAGCACGCGAAACGCAAAAACAGATACCCCTGCAATAATACCGCTTGCCCATGCCGGGAATTTTTTCATTTGAAGCAGGATAAAGAAAAAGACAACGGTTCCAAAACTGACCCGAAAGCTGTCCTCAAATGGATAAAATTTGAACTCTCCGCCAATCGGTGTCAGTACAATGAGCAACACAATTAAATAAGGCTCTGTATTCAGCCATTTTTTCAGTAGATTCAAACGCAGTCACATCCCTAATAATTGACGATAGTATACTATGTGAGCTTGAGAAAAACAAACATCCATGAAAAAGCGCACACCGGAACTTTGTCGGTGTGCGCTTCTCATGATGCCGCTTAATCTTCTAAACGATCCTTTTCTAAAAGTGATGCGCCAGCAATACCTGGTTTGGTCATTTCAAAAGGATTCAAGATGACGTCAAGCTCTTCTTCTGTTAACACATCATTTTGCAGACAAAGCTCACGTACAGATGCGCCTGTAAGAATCGCTTCTCTTGCAATTCGTGCAGCAGCTTCATAACCAATATGCGGATTCACCGCTGTCATGACACCAGCACTTTTTTCTACATATTCTTTTAATCTCGTTTCATCTGCTTTTAGATCACGCAGGCAGTTGTCCATGAAGGACTCAAACACATTTTTCATCATGCTGAGAGATTGTAGTAAGTTGAATATTAAAACTGGTTCCATGACGTTCAGTTCAAGCTGACCAGCCTCTGATGCAAGACAGATCGTGTGGTCATTTCCGATGACTTGGAATGCCACTTGGTTCATGACCTCAGGCATCACTGGGTTGACTTTCCCTGGCATGATGGATGAACCTGGCTGTCTCGGCGGCAAGTGAAGCTCACCAAAACCTGCTCTTGGCCCTGAAGCCATCAAACGAATATCGTTCGCCATTTTGGACATATTCATCATACATACTTTAAGTGCAGCAGATACTTCTGTATAAGCATCCGTATTTTGCGTGGCATCTACTAAGTCTTCAGCTCCAACTAACGGTAATCCGCTAATGTCAGATAGATAGCCTACCACCTGACGAATATATTTAGGATCAGCATTCAATCCAGTTCCGACTGCTGTTGCTCCCATATTGACTTCATATAAATGCTGTCTAGACTGCTTGATACGTTTAATATCACGAGCAAGAACCTTTGCATAAGCACTAAACTCCTGACCAAGTCTGATTGGAACAGCGTCCTGAAGATGCGTACGTCCCATTTTGATCACATGATCGAATTCCTGCGCTTTTTCCGTCATGACTTGATGCATGTTTTCCATCGTATAAAGTAGTTTTTCAATCATATTCAATGTTGAAATATGAATCGCTGTTGGGAAAACGTCGTTTGTTGACTGCGACATGTTCACATGCGTGTTTGGACTTAGCTCAGTATAAGCGCCTTTTTCCTTTCCTAGTAGTTCAAGCGCTCTATTTGCAATGACTTCATTGGCATTCATATTCATTGAAGTGCCAGCCCCGCCTTGAATTGGATCGACAATAAATTGATTGTTCCATTTTCCTTCAATAACCTCATCTGCGGCTTGAACAATTTTTTCTCCAAGACCAGAATATAGTCGTTGTGTATCCATATTTGCAAGTGCGGCTGCCTTTTTGACAATCCCTAATGCTTTGATGAGTTCCTCATGAACATGGTAGCCAGTAATTGGAAAGTTCTCTACTGCACGTAATGTTTGAATTCCATAATACGCTTGAGTGTCTACTTCCTTTTCACCTAGAAAGTCTCGTTCGATTCGAACTTGCTTGTCCTGTAGCTTCGTCATTTGAAAAGATCTCCTTTTACGCTGCTTTTGTTTGTTGTTTTAATTCCTCAATATACTTCTTCGATTTCTCTTGATCAAAAACTTTTTCCCACTTAGACATGACAATGGCGGCAAGTGAGTTACCAAATACGTTAACAGTTGTACGAACCATGTCAAGTATACGGTCGATCCCAACGATGAAGGCAAGTCCTTCAAGCGGCAGTCCCATTGCACCAAGTGTTGTGATGACAACAACGATTGATGCACCTGGTACACCAGCCATTCCTTTAGATGTCAGCATCAAGATTAATAGTAACGTAATTTGCTCATAGATGGAAAGCGGCATGCCGTACATTTGTGCAACAAATATGGCGGCAATGGATTGATAGATGGCACTTCCATCTAGGTTAAAGGTGTAGCCTGTTGGGATAACGAACGACGTGATCGCTTTCGGGCAGCCGAACTTCTCCATTTTATCCATAAGTCTAGGCAGTACAGCTTCTGAACTTGCTGTTGAGAATGCAAGAATGATTTCTTCTTTTAGCACTCTAAATAGTGTAAAGACGCTTGTTCCAGCTAATTTTGCGATAATGCCAAGTACGACAATAACGAAGAATGCCATTGTACCGTAAACGACAAGTACCAGTTTACCTAGCGGGAGAAGCGCTCCGACCCCGAATTTGATCACCGTCACACTGATGAGCGCGAATACACCAAATGGTGCAAACTTCATCACTTTATTGGTCACCCAGAACATGGCTTCGAGTATACCCTCAAAGAATCCTAATACTGGTTTCCCTTTGTCTCCTACTGCCGCAATTCCTAATCCGAATAAGACTGTAAAGAAGATCGTTGGTAATAGATCACCTTCTGCAATGGATTGGAAAACGTTTGTTGGCACTAGATGCACAATGGTTTCAGAGAAACTCGCTTTTTCGGAAGAAGCTTTCGATGTCTCTTCATATTTAGAGATATCGCCTTTTTCCATGTTGCTCATGTCAATTCCTGTACCAGGATGGAAGACGTTTGCTGCAAGCAGTCCCACTGCTAATGCAATCGTTGTCACAATTTCGAAGTAAAGAATGGTTTTTCCGCCGAGTCTTCCGATGGTTTTCATATCCCCTACACCAGCTACTGCTACAATCAACGCAGCAATAACAATTGGAAGAACGATCATTTTAATTAAATGGATGAATATATCGCCAATCGGCGTTAACACATTAATAACGGTTTCATTTTGATAAAACAGCGCTCCCACGATAACACCCAGAACAAGTGCAATGAGTATTTGAGAAGCTAACCCTAACTTTTTCATACGTGAACCCCCTTTTTTTGATAACGCTTTCTTTGTTGCTTAATCGCATCTTAACGATGAACCTACAAAAAACGACAAAAAGGAACAAAAAGAAGTGAATTTTTTATGAAAAATCTTTTAAAAGGTGGGTTTTTCCACAAAATTGTTAAAAAAAGACTTCGCTTTTGGCGAAGTCTCAATGATCTTGCATATGTTCACTTGGCGGTTCTTGCTTTGGATAAAATTCATCATACATAGCATATCCAATAAGAACAAGAGCAACATAGAACAATGCACTAATCGTCCAAATCCATTTGACATTCAGCTTCATTGTGCCACTCCCTCTCTAACCGGTTTCAAACGCTGCAAACTGAGCGCATTCAATACAACCGACACGGAGCTAAAGGCCATTGCTGCTCCTGCAAGCCATGGCGCAAGAAGACCAAAAGCAGCTATCGGTATCCCAATGCAGTTATAAGCAAGCGCCCAAAATAGATTTTGCTTGATGTTTCTCATTGTTTTTTTACTAAATTCAAGCGCATCTGCAATGGCATGGAGGTCTCCTGTCATGAGCGTGATATCTGCTGCTTCCATGGCAACATCTGTCCCTGTTCCAACTGCCATCCCAATATTCGCTGTCGCAAGAGCCGGGGCATCATTGATGCCATCTCCGACCATGGCGACTTTCTTTCCTTGTTCCTGAAGCGCCGCAATGTGAGCAGCCTTTTCCTCAGGCAGGACTTCCGCAATGACATGATCAATGCCCGCCTGTTTCGCAATCGCGTCTGCCGTCAGCTTGTTATCACCTGTCATCATCACAACGTGAATCCCTTGCTCTTTCAGACGCTTGATAGCTTGAGGTGAGGATGATTTGATCGTATCTGCCACTGCGACAATGCCGGCGACTTCGCCGTCAATCGCGACAAGCATAGCTGTTTTCCCTTGCTGCTCCAGTAGTGTGACGGATGCTTCGACTTGATCATATGGGATATGATGTTTCTGTAATAGCTTACGCGTTCCAATCAAAAGCTTGTGTCCTGCGGCCTTTGCTTCAATTCCATGGCCTGGGTCTGCTTGGAAGGCTTCGATCTCGACCGCTTCAAGACCTTGTTCCTTCATTCCGTCTGTGATCGCTCTGGCAAGCGGGTGTTCCGACTGCTGTTCTGCCGATCCTGCTAGCTGAAGCAGCGTATCTTCTGTCCAATTGTCAGATACCATCACATCTGTCAGACTCGGCTCCCCTTTTGTCACAGTCCCTGTTTTATCTAAAACCACCGTGTCAAGTGATTGGGTCACTTCTAAATGCTCCCCGCCTTTAAACAAAATGCCTGATTCAGCTGCACGGCCGCTGCCAGCCATTATAGAGGTTGGTGTGGCAAGACCGAGCGCACACGGACATGCGATGACGATGACTGCGATAAACGTTTCAAGGGCTGACGTCACATTTCCTGGGTCAATAAGGAAAAACCATATCAGGAACGTGAGCACAGCAATTCCTACAACGATAGGAACAAATATCCCTGATATTTGATCTGCCATCCTTTGAATCGGTGCTTTTGAGCCCTGTGCTTGTTCTACGACTCTGATAATCTGTGAAAGGGCGGTCTCTTTCCCAACCTTTGTCGCTTTCACTTTCACAAACCCATTTTTATTGATGGTTGCCCCGATGACCGCATCACCAGCCGTTTTATCAACAGGCAGACTTTCTCCCGTAATCATGGACTCATCAATTGCGGTTGTTCCCTCCACGATCTCTCCATCTACCGGCACTTTCTCACCCGGTTTGACAAACACAAGATCATTCACTTTTACTTCGGAAATAGGCACGGTCATCTCTTTTCCATCTCGCTCGATGACCGCTTCTTTCGCTTGTAGGCCCATCAGCTTTTGAATCGCTTCTGATGATCTCCCTTTTGCTCTTGCTTCCATTAATTTTCCGAGCACGATCAACGTAATAAGCACAGCACTTGTTTCATAATAGAGGGCTGCCTCACGTGTGCCTTGAACCGCTGACTGAATGCTTTCGTATAAACTATAGAAAAACGCAGCTGATGTCCCAAGTGCGACAAGAACATCCATGTTGGCACTTTTATTACGTAAAGCTTTATATGCTCCTACATAGAAGGGCCAGCCGACAATGAACTGAACCGGCGCTGCTAAAGCCAGCTGAACCCATGGATTCATGAACGCTTCTGGCAGCCAAATAAAAGACGTGAAGGAAAAATGGCTGACCATTGCCCAAAGAAGCGGCAGTGACAGGATCATTGAAAATAAAAAGCGTGCCGTCTGCTTCTCTATTGCTGCTTGGCGATGATCTTTCTTTCCTTCTTCTGCTTCGTCTGCAGCTGGTTCAATTAAAGAATATCCAATGGACTGAACCGCCTCCTTTATATCACTTGTAGACGTTTGGCCAGGGTGATACGTGACCTGAAGTGTCTCAAGCGCAAAGTTCACAGATCCGTGATCAACACCATCCATCCGGTTAATTTTTTTCTCGATTCGGTTGGCACAAGCCGCACACGTCATTCCCTCTATATCAAACTCTGCTTGCTCCATCACCACACCGTAGCCAAAGGATTGAATTTTTTGCTTCAGATCATCTGGTGTTAGTTGTTCTGTTTCATACACAATATGAGATGTTTCCAGCGCCAAATTCACATTGGCATCCTCCACACCTTCCAGCCTGTTCAATCCCTTTTCGATGCGGCCTGCACAGGCAGCACAGGTCATCCCCGTAATTTGAAAGTCGATTTCCTTTTTCATTGATCTCACCTCTCCACATACTCCATAGGGGTATCTTTTTTTGAAAAAAATACGCGCTGACACATGCAGCACGTATATCATTTATACGACATCATATCCCTGTTCTTCAATCACATCAGAGATTCGGTGTAACGTGACTTGATCAGGATGAAATGAAACATCCACCTGTCCCTTGTCTAAATGGACTTTCACCGATTCAACACCTGTTAATTCTCCTACATTTCCTTCGACTGCTTTCACGCAATGTCCACAAGACATGCCCTGCACTTGAAGTGTTGCTTGTTCCACTTCTCATCGCCTCCTTCAATCATTTACTACAACTTACTATACCCTAGTAGGGTATCGATGTAAACATAAATAATTCTTAATGTGCTACGATTTTGCCAGTTTCGTAAAGACGTTCATTAACTCTTCAATGGCTTCATCCCCGTTGCCGCTCTTAATGGCATCCGCTACGCAGTGATGTGTATGCTTTTCCATCAATTGAAGACTAACTTTTTTCAAAGCCGCATTGACAGCGGAGATTTGATTGACAACATCTATACAGTAACGATCGTTTTCAATCATTTGCTGAATCCCGCGCACTTGTCCTTCCACTCGTTTCAACCGATTGATCAATTGATCTTTATCCTTCTCGGCTCTAGGCGAAGCCATATGTCTTTCTTCATGTTCTGTCATGTAATCACCTTTTTTCTAATAAGACTTGTTTTTATTTAAATTAAAGCATATCTTCACCGGAAAAGGCAAAGATATGCTGAACACACTCTCTAGTGTTTGCCTTAGTTTGTTAATTGTTCAATGTCCTGCAATAGATTGACGGACTGCTGAAGCTGCTTGATCAACCCTTGCTGGTCCTCAAGCATAGCAGCAACGTCGATGTTGTCCGCTTTCAATTGCTGTAAATACGTTTGAATTTCCTCTGACAGCACCTTATTTTTTTCAATGATCTGCACATGCAGGTCTTCTGCTATTTTTGGTGCTGTCAGTTCATTAAATTCTTGAATGTCTGCTTTCAATGATTCAAGCTGCTGGGTTAATTCTGCTTTTTTGGCGGCGTTTTTTACAGCTTCTTCTGCGAGCTGTGGAAAGTCCTCCGTAAATTGCTGAATGTCCGTCACATACTCATTTGCCTCTGTGACATATGTCGTTGTATCACTTACTTGGTCAAGCAAACCGGAGCATCCACTTAATACAAGCGTGCCCGAAAATAACAAAGAGATCACATATTTTTTCAAGATCGATCATCCTTTCATCTGCGGTATTGAAAACATCATTTGTCCCGCTCCCCCATCACACAGATGCAATAAGACCTTAAAAAAGCCAGACCTTTGCCTCATGTGTGATAGGCAAAGGTCTGGCTAACATGTTCATGCCGGAATGGCCGAGAAACAACGTGAGTTTCTGTAATGACGACCAAACCGTAAAAGCTACTCCCCTTTAGGAAACCGTTCAAATGTTATGTTTATCATATCGAATGTCAGGACAACAGTCAATGAGAAGCTGGCGGTAGATCATGCTCTTCATACAGCATATAGTCCGCTCCAGTTGACGCATAAATCCGGTTGCGCCCTTGGCGTTTTGACATATACAAGGCTTGGTCCGCTTCAAATAGAAGAGTTTCTAATACATTTGGATCATAAGCTGTATGAGCGATTCCAAAGCTCGCTGTCACTCGCACTTTTTCCTCATCAGTCTCAAAGAAACTCGTCTCAAACGAATGTCTCATTCGCTCCGCAATATGACATGCCTCTTCAAATGAATGATGCGGCAGACAAATAGCAAACTCTTCTCCGCCATATCGTCCGAATAAATCGTCCATCTGTAAATGCTGCTGACAAATGGTGACAACATGACGCAGCGCCTCGTCTCCAATATGATGTCCATGCGTGTCATTGATTTGTTTAAAGAAATCAATATCAAACAGCAAGATCGCCGTATCCTGCGCATCCTCTTCCAAGATCATCTGCGTTCGTTCAATAAAAGAAGAACGATTGAAGATATTCGTCAACCCATCAATATACGCACGACGCTCCAGCTCTTCCTGCAGCAAACGCTGCTCTGTTACATCACTGATCACAATTTGCCTGCCCTCGATCTCTCCTCTTCTATTAAATAACGATGAAGCGGTCAGGTGATAATAGCTGGACTGATCTTCTTCCTTTTTCCACATTAAATCATATTGCGAATGATCCTGCGGAGAACGCAGCCACTGAATGAACGCGGTATCTTTGATGATCCCTGAGAAAATATCGTCAATTTTATAGCCAATGCCCTTTTTATTAGAAAGTGCTGGAATGATCGATGCAGCAGCGGGGTTGTAATCTATGAGTGTCCGGTATCGATCTAAAATGAGAACCCCTTCAGACATATGCTCAAACACACGCTCCATTGCAATGGGAGAGAGCTTAAAGAGCTGGAACGACATAATCGCCCATAAGTAGAGTGCATTGGTTAAAAACATCACCACAGGGACCGGGTCAATATGAAGAGGCGTAACGCCTAATAAATAGATAAAAGATGTCGTGATTGGCAGTAACATTCCCACTAGCAAAATGAGGATCTGCTTTAAATATTCTTTTTTTGTGACACGTAAAAACCAAACCAGCATAAAAATAGCGAGCATCGAACAGCCAAATGTATAGACGCCATGAATGATATACCAATAGCCAATCGTAAAATCAGCCAATAAAAAACCGTCTACTGGATTCATCGTGATGCTACGATAAAAGAGTGAATGAAAAGACCATAATGGTGGTGAGAGTTGGAATCAGTAAGATGAGAAGCACGCGGCGCTTTGTGAAATATTGATGGAATCCCGTAAATTGCAGCACAATCATCAGACTGAATGGTGCGATGAACGGAAGACCTATGTATTGAAAACAAACCCAGAACATGATCTGTCCAGGTGTACTTGCCAATAATTCAAACGTGTGCCCAAAGATATAAATCGCAGTTGCTCCAGACATGTACATAAACAATTGACAGCCAATATACCGGCGGCGGTTCGCATGAGCAATGATTGATAATATCACGGACAGAATGCCAGAAACACTCATGATCACAATAAAATGTAAAACAATCGAATCCATGTAAACGCCCCAATTTCAGTTATTTAGAACTAGTCTAATCTTACTATATATGAGGACGTCGCAAATGGGAAGGTGTGAATTTGATTTGGTTGGAGGTTTTTTGTAAAGTTTCGGTCGTTATCTGTTCGTGATCCCTTATATTTTCACTACTTTTTGCTTAATTTGAGGGAGAAGTATGTTGCGGTAGGTGAAATATCTGTACAATGTGGAAATCGGGGATCAATGACGAGGAGGCTTACAAAGTATATGACTTTTTTGATTATTATGGCGGGGCTATTTATGCTGATTCTCTTAGAGAAGCCATTTGAGAAGAGAAGTTCTGGGTTGATATTTTTGGTGAGTTATTTACTACTGATTGCAGTTTATGTGATTCAAACAACGTTTGTGGAACTCTTATCTAATCAGCTCTTACTCATTATTGCTATTATAGTTGTTTGTCCTTTGTTAATTCGATTTTTACAGTTGTTTCGGGGAACATAAGTTGACCAATACATTAAAAAAAGATGCTGGCTATCGGCATCTTTAAGTTTTCCGAGAAAATCTCGTCAGTCTTATTTTCTTCTTAATTCCATCCATTTTATAATAGAGAAATTTCTCGTTAAAGCAAGGTGTTGTTCTCATATTCCACTCTAGAAATCCTTCTCAACACAAAGCCGATTTTGTATTGCTAGATTATTCCGATTAATGGCTTGAAGAATAATTTCATTGAAAATGTCCTGGAAAATCGTTGTATCTTTAAATCGAGTAAGGCGATGCCAAATGATAAGGAACGGGGTCATTGATGCTCAAACCTAAAAACATCAATATTCTATGCTATGCCAATTGATCTAGTGGTAGAGGCCACGTTCTTTTAAACCGATTCACCCCAACTTAAAGAAATGCAAACAACATCAATAAATATCCACGACCCTGTTCCTTATCATGAAGCATTGGTTCTAAAACGTTTTCATATATTAGTCGTACAAAACCTCCCTCATATTAAACATAATATAACCTCTTTTTATAAAGCGGAGCCACATATATAATGAGGGGTAATAGTCATCATAAATATACAGTATATATTTTTATTTAATAGCACTATAAGGGTAGCAGTTATCATTTAAGAATAATAAATTAGAACCTTTTAGTCTTCATACTCCATTCATAATGTCCTCGAACACCATTCTCCAACCTAGATATGAATTTAATCATACCACTATCAAAAGGCTCATTACTGATAAAGACTTTATTTTTAAGTTCAATGAATGTATTAATTTCTATGTTTAACATTTCCTTTGCTCTATCTAAAGCTGTCTCTATTGAACAATTTTCTTGTTTTTGCAGAATGATAACCAAATTATGAATTTCATCATTCTCAAATTCTTTTTTAAAAGATAATAAATCATTTGTCCAATTTACTATTTTATTGATAGAGTTAATTAAATCTCTCAGTAAAATACTACGACTAGAAGCAGGAATAAAACTTCTACCTCCTCTTTCTATTAGATCAAAACAGACAAAAACACTTCCACTATGCATCCTATGATTGACGTACTCTTCTAGAGTTGGTATGCACTTTTCTTTTTCATTTTTAATTTCCCATTTAATAGAATTAAAACAATTTTGAATACTTTGAATAATTCTTTTTTTCCATTCATCAGGCATTCCTATACTAAGACGTTTCCACCAATCATGCCACGCATATAAAAAAGTATCATCATCATAAAATGCTCTTTCATTAAGAATTTCAATTATCTTTTTAGAATATATATCATATAACTTTTGATTGTTCAAATTGTCGCTATAATCATCCAATATACAAAACAATAAAAGATAATCAGAAGACAATCTTACACTGTCGTAAGAGTCATAAGGTTGAGAACGTCCTGCCAAGTATGAAATTTTTTGTCTTTCATATCTTTTTATGTTTGAATCATTCATTAAATTATTAATTTTAGCCCAATTAACTGTGTCTTCATGTACTTTTTTAACATAAGGATTGATAGAACTTTCGAAACATTCTTCTATTTTCGGTATGTTTTTTACTTCTAACATTTCGTCCTCCTAAAAATTATTTTCTTTTTTATGTATTTACCCTGTTTAAATTTTCAAAAAACGCAGTTAATAATCTTGTTTTTCTGTCTAAAAAAAGGTAAACAGAAAAATGCTTATCTCAACAGAATAATTAACAAAAAATACCATTTACCTGTTTCCGCAGGGTAAACTATAAAAAGAGACTTGAACAATATTCCATTATTAAACAAACAGTTGGTTCAACTTTGTTCTTGTCTTTGTACAGAATCTCTTTGAATTAATTGCGTATATGCTTCTTCATAAAATGAAGTAATGTTTGGCCTAAAGCAGTTAGGATAACACCTTTCCCATCACATTTTGGGCATATTTTTTCTTCGTTCTTAATAGAAATATGACTTGTCCCATTACAATTAGGACAAACATGCTCTAAATCGTCTGTTGATATAATGACTGACATCTCTTTCACCTCAACTTATAGAATAATGATGTTTCTTGGCCAAACCTTAAATCTAATAAGATCCATAAACATACATTTTGTTAAATAAAATTTCTATTTGGCAATAAAGATATCATATTATACATAATTAAAGTGCTCAATGTTTGAGTGACAAATTAATCTATTAAGGAGGCTTTAAGAGAGCTGCATTGTGCAAACCATTAATTGAGCGACCAACATAAAGCCCTGAACAATTAAGGAATCTCAATACACCACAATGATTAAGGATGTTTTTAGCGAAGTAATTAAATATTTATCATTTTTTGCTCCTCTATAAACTGCACCATTAGATTCTGCTCCGACATACGCTTCACAAAGTCTGTCAAATCAAGTGATGGATCTATTAAAGGGCATAAAAAAAGACGCTCAAAAAATAGCGTCTTTTAAAAATAATGATAGAGTTTTGGAACTTCTAAAATGATGCCAAACCCGTATCAAGGGCTTTCAAACCCTTGATACCCGACTGCATTCTAAAAGTTTTGATGGAGACGGTGGGAGTCGAACCCACGTCCAGAGACATCGATTACTTAAGCGTCTACGAGCGTAGTCAACATATTTCGTGTTCACTCATCCGCATGCCTGCTGACGGGCGCTTGGAGAGCTAGTCTGATGGATCTCTTCTTACGTCCTCAGACGGAAACGTAAGCGTAGCCTACTTCATTGGGCTCCTCACAGACACATAGGCGATGTCAGGAAGAGCTCGCTGCACTTATTAGGCAGCTAGTGCTAAGTTTTGGTTAAAACTTTTAGTTTTGCCAGTTACATTTAAGTGCGTGTTAACGAGATCGCCTCTCGGCTCGCAGCCTAAGCTCGAACCATCCCTGTCGAATCCGTAACGTCCCCTTGTAAAAGGGATATACGGGATGGAAACGTTCAGCTTAACTGCTTCCGTATATAACTATTATAACAATCTCTTCGCTTGAAACAACTGGTGGTTTCTGTAAGAAAAGCAATGATTGTTTACTGCATAACATATTGTAGCATAATGCTTCCGCTCTCAGCAAGACATCTGCATGAATCTAGAATTGCTTTTGGCGATCACGGAAAGCACGCTCGATTTCGCGTTTTGCATCTTTTTTCTTCAGATCGTCACGTTTATCATATTTCTTTTTCCCTTTACCAATTCCGATCAGCACTTTGGCAAAGCCATTTTTTAAATAGAGTTTCAGAGGCACGAGTGAGTAGCCCTCTTCCTTTGTCGCACCAATCAATTTACTGATTTGCTTGCGATGAAGCAGCAGCTTTCTCGTTCTCAGCGGATCATGGTTATAACGGTTCCCCTGCTCGTATGGGCTCACGTGCATGTTGTGAAGAAACACTTCTCCTCGCTCGATTTTGGCAAAGGAATCTTTTAAATTCACTTTTCCTGCACGAATCGATTTGATTTCAGTTCCTTGTAACACAAGGCCGGCTTCATACGTTTCTTCTATAAAATAGTCATGATTTGCTTTTTTGTTTTGGGAAACAACCTTTCCCTCTCCCTTTGGCATTGGCGTACACCCTCCTTTTGACACAAACACGGTCCAAATCGTACGGATTATTTTATCAAACAATCCAGCTTTCGACAATGCTCACGCCATATGGTCAAAAAGCAAATAGAGCGTGACGCCCTATTTGCTTTTTGGCACGTTACTTTTTCTTTTTGCGCTTTTGTTTTGGCGCGTTATCAAATACGCGTTTTTTCTTTTTTTTCTTCTTACTGCCTGTGAACCAGTCACTTCCGCCTTTATCTTCCTTTGGTTTATCCCCAGAGGCATTTTGACCTCCGCGTCCTTTTTTCGCTGGTGAATCTGTCCGTTTTTTGAACTTAAAATCTTTTGGCGATTTACGGCGGGTGCCTTTCATGCCAACGATTTCAAAATCAATGGAGTGCTCATCTTTATTAACACTAACCACTTTGACAGTGATTTCGTCACCGATGCGATATACATTTCCTGTGCGCTCACCGATCATGGCAAAATGCTGTTCATCAAAACGATAATAGTCGTCTGTCATGTAGCTGACATGGACAAGACCTTCAATTGTATTCGGCAGTTCAACAAATAGCCCAAAGTTCGTCACGGAACTAATCATGCCATCAAACTCTTCACCGATTTTATCAAGCATAAATTCTGCCTTCTTGAGGTCATCTGTTTCACGCTCTGCATCGACTGAACGGCGCTCCATAGTAGACGCATGATCTGCAATTTCAGGCAGCAGCTGGCCCCACTTTTCTAAGGTTGCTTCGTCTGTCTTTTTCTGAATCAAATAGGTTCTGATCAGTCTATGCACGATTAAATCCGGATAACGGCGGATCGGTGATGTAAAGTGCGTATAGAATTCCGTTGATAACCCAAAATGGCCGATGCTTTCTGGATCATACTTCGCCTGTTTCATCGAACGAAGCATCACGGTTTGTATCACAACTTCTTCTGGTTGATCCCTCACAGCATCAAGTACACTTTGAAGTGCACGCGGGTGGATGTTTGTCGACGTTCCTTTCACAATGTAACCAAACGTTGTCACGAACTCTAAAAAGCGCTGAAGCTTCTCAGGATTTGGTTCTTCGTGAATTCGATATATGAAAGGTACATTCAACCAGTGAAAATGCTCTGCAACCGTTTCGTTTGCAACAAGCATGAATTCTTCAATTAATTTCTCTGCGACAGATCGCTCACGAACGACAACGTCTTTCGCCGCTCCTTCATCATCTACAAGCACTTTTGCTTCCTTGAAGTCAAAGTCTACTGCCCCGCGCTCCATTCGTTTGTCGCGAAGAATCTCTGCAAGCTTCTCCATCTCTTGGAACATTGGCACAAGCGGCTCATATTTGTCTAAAAGCTCTTCGTCTTGGTCGACTAAAATCTTATTCACATCAGAATAGGTCATTCTTTCCGTCGTTTTGATCACACTTTGGAAAATCTCATGTTTGACGACCTTCCCATTTCGATCGATGACCATTTCACAAGACAGGGTGAGACGATCGACCTTCGGATTCAATGAGCAAATACCGTTTGACAGGCGGTGCGGGATCATCGGAATGACGCGGTCTACGAGATACACACTCGTTCCACGCTCATAAGCTTCCTGATCAATCGGGGAGTTCTCTGTGACATAATGAGAGACATCTGCAATATGCACCCCTAGCTTATATTTGCCATCATCCAGCTTTTGCACCGTAACGGCATCATCTAAGTCCTTCGCATCTGCTCCGTCAATTGTTACAATCGTTTCGTTGCGCAAGTCACGTCTGCCTTCCAGGTCTTTTTGATCAATCGTTTCAGGTGTGTCTACTGCCTGCTGAAGCGCTTCTTCTGGGAACTCACCTGGCAGGCCGTGTTTATGAATGATCGATAAAATATCAATGCCAGGGTCATTTTTATGACCGAGGATTTCAGTCACTTCGCCCTCTGCACTCATTCTTCCTTCTGGGTAGCTTGTCAGCGTCACGACCACTTTATGCCCTTCGACCGCTCCATTTTTAGCGGATTTCGGGATGAAGATATCGGTTGTGATTTTTTTATCATCAGGAATGACAAAGCCAAAGCTTTTCGTTTCTGTGTAGGTACCGACAACCGTCTGAGTATTACGCTCCAGAATTCGGATGACAGTTCCTTCTTTTTTTGTGCCGTTTGATTTGTGGCTGACACGAACCATGACCGTATCACCATTCATCGCTGTGCCTAGCTCATTAGGCGGAATGAAAATATCATCCTGTCCAAACTCTTCTGGTGTCACAAATGCAAAGCCTTTTGCATGAGCAGACAGCTTTCCTTTTACCAAGTTCATTTTTTCTGGTACACCGTAGCGATCGCTGCGCGTGCGAACGATGAGTCCTTGATCTTCCAGCATCACAAGTGCTTTGACGAGCTCTTTATAATCATCAGGATTGGTAATCTCCATCATCACTTCCAGCTCTTGAACGGTTAACGGTTTATAAGCTTCATCTTTCATAAAAGCGAGTAATTCATCCATAAATTCTTCTTTTTGCACACTCTAACCCCCTATATATTTAAATTGACCAATTAAGTGATTCTAAGAATGCATATACATCCTGATGAACCTTCTCGCGCTCTTTATCAAGCGTGATCACATGGCCTGATTCTTCATACCATTTCAAATGCTTTTGATCTGTCTCTACTTCGTTATAAATGATATTCGCACTGTCTGTATTAATCATATGATCATGACGTGCCTGAACAACAAAAGTAGGTGAATAAATCATGTCGACATTGTTTCTGACATCTGCAATCAGTTCTTGCAGGCTCCTCAGTGTACCCATTGGCGTTTTCTTGAACTCTTCCATTTCCTGTTCAATCTGCTCCTCTGACTTACCCTCGAATTTCTTATAGTTACGGGCATATTCTAGTACACCCTGGTACATGACTTCTTCACTTTTTATGTACATAGGTGCACACATAGGTACAATTCCCTTTACAGGTACAGTGTAACCTAATTTCAATGAAAAAACTCCTCCGAGGGATAGTCCGCAAACCGCAATTTCCTCATAGCCTTCATCTTTTAAGAATTGATAGCCCTCTTCTACATCTTTCCACCAGTCAGCCGGGCCAGATTGGACAAGCTCTTCTGGCGGCACACCGTGGCCTTTATATTGAGGTGCATGGCATGTATACCCTCTTTCGTTCAAATAACGGCCTAGCATTCGAACATCGGCTGTATTCCCAGTAAAACCGTGAAGAAGAAGCACCGCCTTTTCTCCACCTTTAAACGTAAATGGTTTCGGTGTAACAACTTTCATGATGTGACTTCCTTTCCTTCTGATATGGTTTATATTTTCCACTTGTATGTATGAAACAAACACAAAAGAGTGCTGATAATAAAAAAAGGTCTGAAAAAAGATCAGACCTTCTGTTACTCGCGCCTTACACGCCTAGATATGCCAATGCAAGTGTTAAGATGAAGAAAAGCACTGACAAAATAACCGTTAATCGGTGAAGTATCAAGTCAAGGCCTCTCGCTTTTTGCTTACCGAAAAGCTGCTCGGCTCCACCTGAAATAGCGCCTGACAGTCCAGCACTTTTACTTGATTGTAACAATACAACGATGATAAGTGCGATACTGACAATTACGAGTAATGTGATAACAAATGCGTGCATGAAAACACCTCCAGACAAACTGGTACACATAACTTTATTTTACATGAAAACAAGGTGCATGTCACGAAACATCAAAATAAAGATTCCCTCTATATTGTCGACTTTATTCGTTATTTTGATTCAATTTCATTCCAAAGAGTAGTATGCAGCATTTTTTATATGCAATTTTCGGTTAAAAACACGTTTTTAACGGGTTGCTTCTTCTTTCAATAGCTGTTTTAATTCTACTAACAAACGTTCAGCTCCTTCAGGACTCAGCATCACTTTCCCATTTCCATAGCTTTTGTTGTACTTCGTCACTTGTCCAGTTAACAGGCAGCTCTTATCTGCATCATATTTTTTTAGCATAATGGTTTGATCTTCAATGAAAATTTCTAACAGCTGCTCTTCTTTAATATTGAGTACCTTGCGCATTTCTGAAGGCAGAACAATTCTGCCTAGTGAATCAATATGTCTGACCATCCCAGTTCTTTTCAACGACATTGCCTCCTTGATAATTTCATTCATTGACTTTTGTCAATATCTTCATAGTAAAATAGATCTTCAAATTTTTTATCAAAGTAATGAATCATTTTGCCAATGACAAGCTGGCCTGGTTTCCGATGACCATTTAATACCCTGCTGAGTGTGGCAGGAGAAATGCCAATTTCATCAGCGAGCTGATTTAAAGACATATCGTTTTCGATCATATACTGCATGACAAAAGCCCGCCTGATCTGAATCTTTTCGACCATCATTACAACCTCCTATGGAATCAATATGTACAACGTGCAGGTGCTCACTTGAAACAGACCATTAACTTAAGTCAACACTTTTACCCCTCTGCTATTTCCTTTGGTCAATGATCATACTAAAATAAGTCATATACTGAAATGTGAGGTTCGATGTCATGAATCACTTTGGTGAACAATTACGCATTTTAAGAGAAAATAGAAAAATGTCTGTCAATCAACTCGCCATGTATTCAGGTGTAAGCGCTGCTGGAATTTCTCGTATTGAAAATGGAAAGCGCGGTGTGCCAAAACCTTTGACTATCAAAAAATTAGCACATGCCTTGAAGGTGCCTTATGAGGATTTAATGCTGCTTGCCGGTCATATTGAACAGGAGCAAGTTCATGAAATGAAACCAAAATATGAATCCATGTTGAAAATCTATCAAACGGCGCTTCAAAAGGATGTAGAACATCTTCCCATTTTTGATGGGGACAAATGGGAAAGGCTCTCCGCACAAGACATCAGCCAGCTGAATGAATACTTTCTCACGCTCATCAACCAAAAAAAGGCGAACAAATAGCGGGGCATAAACCTAATGTACATCCACTATTAACTAATGTCAATATTTTCATGGTATACTTGTTGCCAATAGTCAACAAATCAGGTAAAATAGACATATCTAATCTATAACCATGTGAGGTTTTGCCTTGATGAACTTTGGTGCATATTTAAGAGCATTACGTGAGGAAAAGAAGCTGTCAGTGAACCAATTAGCGATGTATTCAGAGGTCAGCGCTGCTGGTATTTCTCGTATTGAAAACGGGAAACGCGGTATTCCAAAGCCTCCTACGATTAAAAAACTAGCCGGTGCATTAAAGGTCCCTTATGAGGAAATGATGCAGGCTGCGGGCTATATTGAGGAAGCCTCTTCTGTCCATCAGTTGAAGGAAGAGGAAATAGCATTATCCAAAATAAAGGAAGCTGCAGCGCAATATGAACTTGGTGATCTCGAAATATTTGATGGAGATATTTGGTCAACTCTTTCGAAAAAAGAAATAGAGGATCTTAACCGCTATCTGTTATTTATGTTAAACAGCCGTTCGTCATCATAGAATGTTTTGAGCATTGACAAGCTTTTCGAGCTGATTTATGACAGATTTACGGTATAATGAGTTCAGATTGGAGTGAAGAAAGATGAATCAATCTGACATGTGCCCGCGGTTTGAAAAAGCAGTTGAGTTATTGAGTAAACGCTGGGTCGCACTGATTGTTTTTCAGCTTCTCTCAGGTCCGCAGCGCTTTAGTGAAATTGAGGCCGCTCTGACAAATTTAAGCGGAAGAGTATTATCTGAGAGATTAAAAGAGCTGGAAGCAGCAGGCATTGTAAAACGGGAGGTTTTTGCTGAAACACCCGTGCGCATTGAGTATTCTTTAACTGATATGGGGCGTTCCCTTGCACCCGTTTTTGAGGAAATTTCGAAGTGGTCCTCTGAATGGATCACGCTTGAATCATAAAATACCTGCATGTGAACCCGCCTGATCATCATAAAACAACCTCCCTTACAGATGTAAGGGAGGTTTTGTCTTTTTAACCGCTTAAGCAGATGTGATGTTTTTTGCAGCTAATGCTTTTCTTTCTTTTTTCTTGTTCGTTGGGCTTAAATAGCGTTCGAGCCAGCCCATGACTAGGTCAGCGATAATGGCCATGAGCGCAGTTGGAATAGCACCTGCTAAAATGATGGCTGTTCCGTTTGTGGCGTTTGATCCTCTGATGATGATATCACCTAGACCTCCCGCACCAACAAATGTCCCAATCGCTGTAATGCCGATGGCGATGACAAGGGCGGTTCTTAAACCAGCCATAATGACCGATAAAGCAAGCGGTAATTCAACCATTCTCAGCACTTGCCATTTCGTCATGCCCATCGCTTTACCCGATTCTAAATAAGCATGTTCAATGCTGACAATCCCTGTATACGTGTTGCGGATGATCGGCAGAAGCGAATACAAAAAGAGTGATAAGATGACTGTATTTGCGCCAAGTCCTAATACAAGCATCAGCACGGAAAGCATCGCTAACGCCGGTATGGTTTGTATAACATTGGTAATGGCGAAGATCCAATTGCTCAGCTTACGGTAATGCGCCACAAAGATGCCTACTGGAATTCCGACAATCGCCGCAAACAGCACCCCATACGCTGACATGAGAAAATGCCGATAAAATTCTTCTAACACATATGAACCGTTCTGCTGATAATACGTCCATAATTGCTGCAGTGTGTCCATCAGCCGTGACACCTCCCCATCTTACTCAAAGTAATTGTGCTTTTTTAGGAAATTTTTCGCAACGGTGGCTGGTTCTTGAAGCTCCCCGTCGACTTGATAGTTAAGCTCTTGCATTTGCTCTGTATCGATTTTTCCGATCAGCCTGTTGATCACCTTATCAAGCCCTGGGTTCTCTTTTAGGACTTTTTCCGGGACAACTGGCGATGCATCATATGGCGGGAAAAACCGCTTATCATCTTTTAAAATTTTGAGGTCATAGGCTTTAATTCGTCCATCTGTTGAATAGGCAAGCACAATATCCATTTTTTCATTTTTTAATGCATCATAGACTAAACCAATCTGCATTGGATACGTGCTTCCAAATTCAATTCCGTATGTTTTCACGAATCCTTCGTAACCGTCGCCTTTCTTTTTGAGCCAAATATTATCGACACCGAACCGGTAATTTTTCGCATTCTTTTTCAAGTCAGAGACGGTTTCTAACTTGTTTTCCTTCGCCATCTTTTGCGTCACGGCAAAGGCATACGTATTATCAAAGCCATAGGAATCAAACCATTTGTAATCATAGCGTTTCTTAAATTCTTTTTGGACGATCTCCATCGCACGCTCCGGGTCTTTTTCCGCATCCATTCCAAGCGTACTTGTCAAATCTGTCCCTGTATACCTTGTGGCAGAAATGTCGATATCTCCGTTTTCCATTGCTTTCTGCTGTACGGTATTAGAGCCTAGGTTTTTCACAATGGTTGTCTTTTTATCTGTGTAATGTTCGATGATATCGCTAACCATGTAGGCCATAATTTCTGATTCGGTAAAGTTTTGTGCTCCAATTCGCAGCGTATTGCCTGAGGAGCCGGCTAGTCCAGGAAGTGAACAGCCGCTTATCAATAGCAAGCATCCGGCAAGCAGTGCACTGATCCATCTTGTTTTTCGATTCTTCACATAAGCCAACTCCTTATGAAACTTCCTTCAATCCTTTTAAGCCTTCTGGTGTTACTTTTTTCTCCAGCTTCATCAATGTAAAGTCAATGATGACCGCTAAAATAGTGACTGGGATGGCACCCGCAATAATGTATTCCGGCTGATATAACTGAAGTCCAATTAAAATGTAGTCACCAAGACCTCCCCCACCGATAAAAGCAGCAAGTGTTGTCCAGCCGATTAAATAAATCGTTGACGTTCGGACGCCTGCCATAATGATCGGTACAGCAAGCGGGAGCTCAACAAGACGAATTTGCTCCCATGTGGTCATACCGATCCCTTTACCGGATTCAAGCAAGTTTTTGTTTACACCTTGGACGCCGGCATACGTATTTCTCAAAATAGGCAATACCGAATAGAAAAAGAGCGCAACGATTGCAGGTATTTTCCCCACCCCCAAAATAGGAATAAAAAATGCAAGAATCGCTAAACTAGGGAGTGTTTGAAAGATATTCACGACACCGATGACAAAACCTGCGCCTCGTTTCATTCGTGTGAGAACGACGCCTAAAGGAACGGCAACGATAATTCCTAGCACGACGGCAATTAAGGAAATATATAAATGCTCCCACATTTTTGTGAGGAGTTCCCCACCATTTTTCTCTAGAAAATCGATGATTTGATCCATGTGTCCACCTCCCTTAGTTCATTTCAATGGCAGACGCCGGCGTATCGTCTCCCCAAATAGAGTCGTACACAACATCTACAAGACTTGCCCGTGTTACAATGCCTTTTAAATGCCCTTTGGCATCCACAACCGGTACATATTTAATACCGCGTATTAAGATTTTCCGAACGGTGTCTCTTAGAAGTGCGCCTTCTTGTACAGTATAGAACTCTGTATTTAAGATCTCACCAACGAAAGCCGCTTTTCTGCGGTTCGCATCGATTGTTTCAATATCGATATAGCCTTTTAGCACATGATGTTCATCTACTACAAGCAAAGAATCGACACGCTTTTCTCTCATGATGTAGATAGCATCAGTCAACGTTTGTTCGACTGTAATGGTGACTGGTGACGTGTTCATCATTTGTTCTACACGTTCCATATTCGGATTTGATTGAAGCAGGCGCTCTTTTCCGATGAATTCTTCTACGAACTCGTTGGCTGGGTTACGCAAAATATCTTCAGGTGTGCCTACTTGGACAATCTCCCCATCTTTTAAAATCACAATTCGGTCAGCGAGTTTAATGGCTTCATCCATGTCATGTGTGACGAATACGATGGTTTTATTTAACGTTTTTTGCAGTTTCTTAAATTCTTCCTGCAATGTATCTCGTGTAATTGGATCAAGTGCACCAAATGGTTCATCCATGAGGATCAGAGGGGGTTCTGCTGCCAGTGCGCGAAGAACTCCGATGCGCTGCTGCTGTCCTCCACTGAGTTCATGAGGATAGCGCTCTAAAAATTCCGGGCCCATGTCGACGAGCTTCAGCAGTTCGCGAGCTCGTTCCTTCCGTTTTTCTTCCGGCCATTTTAAGAGCTTCGGCACAAGTGAGATGTTTTGCGCGATGGTCATATGGGGGAACAGTCCAATTTGCTGAATCACATAACCGATTTCTCTTCTTAATTGAACTGGATCTTTTTTCATAATATTTTCTCCCTCGATGAAAATGTTTCCTGAGGAAGGTTCAATGAGTCGGTTGATCATCTTCATGGTTGTTGTCTTACCACAGCCACTCGGTCCAATAAAACAAATAAATTCTCCTTTTGCTATTTCTAAATCAATATTTTTGACAGCTTTTTTTCCGCCTTTATACGTCTTAGATACATTCTCTAGTTTCAGCAAATGAGACACCTCCAATTAGTTGGATCTTTATATTCAGAAAATTTACACCTTATTCATTATAGTGCAAACTTTATAAAATAAAAAGTTTATGATGTGTTTGTATTGCATAAGATTTATATAAAATTTTCAGTTAACGCTGTAATATCTAGAGATCTCTCCTTTTTCCTTCAAATTACTAGCAATTACTCAATATTTATTGTTTTCATCAACAAACAGGTATATGATATATTGTGTTACAAATTGTCAGTCGTGAAGGGATGAAGCGGGGAGTGGACAAGCAAGCGTTAGGCGCCATTCAAAAAGCACAGGATCATTATATTGAAAAAGCTGCGGAGAACATGAATGCCTTTGGTCTTTCTTCTACAGTGGGTAGAGTGCTTGGTATCATTCACATGAACCGTAAACCAATGACGCTGGAAGAGCTATCAGAGGCGACCGGCATGAGCAAAACGAGGATGAGTCAAGTCGTTCGAGAAATGCTCGATTTGAATATTGCGGAAAAGGTTTATGAAAAAGGAATACGTAAAGATCTTTATGAAGTTGAGCAAGATCAATACCAAACGTTTATTTCATTGTTTGCAGCCAATTGGTCCCGAGTTGTCAGCAAAAACCGTAAAGCACATAAGAAAACGTGCAAGGAATTGCAAGAGCTGCTTGAACAGGACGACTTACCTGAAGAAACAGAGGATAAAATCAATCTGCTTCTTTCAGAAATCAAGGAAAGTCTTGATTACTATGATTGGATTAGCCGCTTAATTGAATTCTTTGAAAGTGAAGAAGTATTTAAGCATGTGCCGAAACCTTAAAAAAAGCTGTTTTATTTTACATCATTGTAGAAAAAAAACAGCTTTTTTATATACACTTATGACATAAACATCGGAAACATCCCTTTTAAGCCTGCGCCGATCATCTCAACTGCCACTACAGCAAGAATTAATCCCATCAAACGCGTCACAACATTCATCTCTGTTTTCCCCATTTTCCGCATAATGAAACTGGAATAATGAAAGGCATAATACGTCATGGCAAGAACAATGATAATGCCGATTAGAATCGAAAACATGTGGAGCATCCCTTGACTTCCCGGGGTTAAACTCATTACTGTAGCGATTGTACCGGGCCCAGCGATGATCGGGATTGCCAGCGGCGTAACGGAGATATCTGCCTTCTCTTTGCTTTCTGCCTTTTCCTCCGAATGAGGATTTTGGACGTGTGATTCTTTTGCATTCAGCAAATTGTAAGCGATACCAAAAATAAAAATACCTCCGGCGATGCGGAGTGCATGAATATCGATCCCAAACAATTTGAATATGAGCCTGCCTGCCAATAGAAAGGCAATCAAAATAATGAAAGAGACCACGATGGCTTTTTTGGCTGTCTGAGCGCGTTCTTTCTCTGTATAGCCTTCTGTTAAGGTGATGAAAAGAGGCACGTTTCCAATGGGGTTTGATACAGCAAATAATGAGACTACAACATGAATCATAAAGGCAATCAACAGACACCCTCCTTTTTTCATAGTGTCTGCCAATCTGATGTGAATATTCCCTTTGATGTTAAAACCTGTTTATCTTTAACCGATGGTAATAGAGGTTTAAAGAAAGGGGTTCACACTTGAAAAAACCATTACGATCATTCTTCTGTCTGTTGCGGTGTTAGGCGCAGCTGGCTGGATTGTTTGGCAGCAGACTAACAAAGCAGCAAAAGAAAAACATCAGCAAGAAAGCAGAACGAACGATCAGCAGCTTTCCCAGTTAAAATCAGATCAAACGGATATGAAACATGAAAACGATGAACAAAAAAAGCAAATAGCCACCGTCACAAAAAATCTCAAAAAAGAAAAGAAAGCCTATGAAAAAGAGGTCAAACAGCGTAAAGCGCTTGAGGTGAAAGTCGACCAGCTTCAAAAAGAGCTGGCAGCAGCAAAAACTGCTGCTCAAGCGAATAAGCAGACCGCACAGGCTACAAGAAAACCAACTGACAAAAAAGACCCGAATGTCACTCATCACCCTCCCTCTCAGGTGGGTACAGGACCAATATGATTGGGGCGTGAAACAAGGGTATATGAAAGAATAGAAAGGATGAAAAAATGTGATACAAATTCGGCCATTGTCTCGTGATCAATCTCTCCCTATGGATCTTTTACTATTAGCTGACCCTTCAAAGGAAAAGGTTCTCGCTTATGTGCAATCCGGCTCTTGTTATGCCGCCTTTCATGAAGAGGATGTGATTGGTGTTTATGTTCTATCATCGCTATCTCAGCATACAGTCGAAATCATGAATGTTGCTGTGAAGGAGTCATGGCAAGGAAGGGGAATTGGGAAGCAGCTGATCCGCCATGCGATCGCTGAAGCGAAAGCCGCTGGTTTCCATACGATTGAAATCGGCACAGGCAACTCGAGTATTCAGCAGCTCGCACTTTATCAAAAATGCGGCTTCCGCCTGACTTCGATCGATCGCAATTTCTTCCTTAAGCATTATGATGAACCGATTTATGAAAACGGGATTCAATGTATGGATATGGTACGGCTGTCTCTCACTTTTCAAGCAGACTGACTATTTGCTCAGCCTGCTTTTTTTATGCTCTTCGCTTTTTCACAGCTTGAATCACATATTGAATGAAAAAGTAGAGCACAGCGCCAGCTAAAAAGCAGACAACGCATCCAAAAAGCGTCGCCTCTGAGCTGAATTGATACTCTTCAATTTTCATGATATAAAATGGCATGCCAAACAGTGTCGGACTTGATTCAACATGATTGACTTCTAGCAGCATTAAAAAGACAGGGGTCATAAACACAGCAAATATATACAGCATCGCAAGTGTTAAGCCGCTAGAAAACGAATGAAATACTTTGATCATCTTTTTCTCTCCTTCATCTCTTTTAAACTGGCTGTGATATTTTTCCCGTCTGGGCAAGCTGGATGCAGCATCACAGTGTTCAGTAAAGAAAAAAACAGCAGCTGATGACTCACCGGATGCTTCCACATCAAAAAAAGCACACTCGAGCAGAGCACCGGAAACAGCGGACCCGCAAGTGCCACCATCAGATTAAAGCTCGGCCGGTCAAATGTCTCATGGACGATCGCCACATGCTTCCAATCAATCGTTACCACAAAATCAAAGAGCTGCCTTTTTTCGAGTTTGTTACACACCATGATCATCAGCATATGACCGAGTTCGTGAATTAGTACAACCGCTAGTAAACTAATGACAAGCCCCATCATCGCAATACAGGCCTTTTTAACATCGCAGCATATATACAACTGAAAAAGGCAAGTGAACCAAGCAGATAAGCGGTGGCGAGAAGAGACACATCAGATGAAAGCCATTCTAATAAAAGCATATCGATAAAGCTGAATACAGCAATCATCAACACGATCACAAACAGCTTATTAAAATCACTGATTTTCACGACAAACCCTGTACAGGCCGCCATGGCGGTAATCAATAAAATGGACAAACTCGCCAATCCATGACCTTCACTTTCAATACCGATCACCAAATAGGCAAGCCCAATATACACAAAATATGTCAGCAGATTAATGGTGTAATAAAATAACATTCTCGACATTAAATAAGCGCCCTTTGATGTATTTAACATAAAGATGGCCCTTTGATTGATATGATATTCCCTGCCAATCATCAGCGGAAGCATGATCAATATTTCCTTTAACGCAAACTGCACAATAAAGGCATACAGCCAGCCAGTTTCTGCCGGTGTAAAAACAAATGGCAGCCCCACCGTCAAACAAATGAGAAAGAGAAACAAAATGCCTTGCTCTTTAAAAACAGCTGATCGGCTGAAATAGACCAATTCCTGCCGCAGATGTGTCAGAAAGGAAGAGTGCGTTCTGATTTTCTGGTAGGAAAACGACTTCACCTCTGTTTTCAGCTGCAAAAACATCTGATGAACATAGCAAGCTGCTAAACCCTTCACCCATAGCCATCCAGCGCTTAGGATGATGACAAGTAACAACAGATAGACAGCCGGCCATACATGGATCATCTCCACCGCTTTTTGAAAAAGGAGAAATATTAGTACATGAAGCGCCCCAAAGCCGATCGTTTGAAGCAGCAAATGCTCTTTTGTTTTTGATACGAAATGGCTCACACCGATCCGCAGCAGCATCCAAGAAGCGAGCGTATACAGCGCCAATATGCAGCAAGTGATGCAAACAACGATGATCCAATACAGAGATGGGGTGACACCCGTGATCAAAAGACCTAATACAATCGGTAAAAAAAGCAGTCCAGCCATGAGGAAGCAAAAGAGCACTGGAAAGAAATACACGCAAAGGATAAATGGCACACTCTGAATCGCACTGTTTAAAAAGTAGAATTGATATTCTTGGCGCTTCAATTTATTGCGGGATAACACAATACCTGCCCCTAATAGTAAGAGCGACATTTTGACAAATTGGAGGTATAGCGCAGCTGGCTCGTTTTCACCTGCCTGCATGAAAAAGCGCAGGCTAATGACGACGTATATCGCATAGATCAGTAAGAGAAAAACGGCAGCTGCGAGAAGCTGTAAAGGATATTTTTTTCCAAGCTGTTTTCCTTTCGTTGTCAGCATGCCCCATTCTAGTTTATGAAGAACGTGTCGTGTCCAAATCATTGAGTAACCTCTCCACCTGCATATAGTAATCTCGATTCACTTCTTTATAAATCTCTTCAAGTGCCTGATGAGGAAATGTCTGAGTCGTTTCTTGGCGGGACATATTCAGCTTGACGTCACCATTTCTTAAGATCATGAGATGGTCATATAATGTATCACCAAAGCTCAAATGATGAGTTGATATAAGAATGCCAGCGCCTTGATCTCTCAGCTTCATGAGCACCTTTTTTAAGATGATCATCATATCTGGATCAAGTCCGTTTGTTGGCTCGTCGAACACATAATAATCACATGGTCTGAGGAGCTGCGAAATGATCTGTGTTTTCTTTTGATTGCCATGGGACAGCTGAGCGATTGGCTGATCCATATATGGACTCAGCTCAAACAAATCGGTGAATGTCTCTTCTCGTGTGACATCTTGCTCATTTGGCAGCTGAAGTAATTGAAAGTATTCCCTCGGTGTTAAATAATCGAACAACGCATGATCGTCAGGAATATAGGAAACATGTTTTTTCAAAAGGGAAATATGAGCTGAGGATTGAAGGTTCAGCTGTTCGCCATGTAAGGAAACGTACCCAGTAAATGGCGTCAGCCCAAACATGGCTTGGATCATCGTTGTCTTTCCTGCACCATTATGCCCTAAAAGAAGCATCGTCCGGCCTTTCTCCACGTTCATTTGAATATTGCGGAGAGAGAAGGTGCGGCTATACGTTTTTTCTTGTAATTGTAATGTCAGCATCATATCCCTCCGTTTGTTTCAGATGGAACAGATGACCTTTCATCTGTTCTCATCCCTGTTAGAACCCGCATTGGATTTTAACGTACATGCCTAATAATTTGAACTCTCCTAAAAATTTGGAGCCCTTTCCAAAGGTCTTACATGCCCAAATCAATGCTCCAAGTGAAATAATGCCCAATATAGCGGCAAGGACATAAATCCAAAATGCGTTTTTCTGTACATTCTTAGAAGTCAGAATTCGTTGCTTCCTTTCATCATATGCCGCCAATAGGTGAAGGACATACATATACACACCTACTGGAAAACGAAGGCTAAAAGGATTCAGCATCTCATCACCCCCTAATATATGTAAAATGATACCACCCCCTTACAGAAAGCATAAGTTCATTTCAGATCATATTTTTAGTCGATTTTTCATGATTTAGTGCTTATAAATGGAGGGGATTTTGACTTCTTCTCTAACTGAAGGAGGATTTTTTACAAAAATAGGATAAGACAAATGAATTAGCTATCGGATTTCGCTCAACAAAAAAAAACGCTGCGTCCCGCTCTCATGAAAGAGCGGGACGCAGCGAGTAGCTGGCATTATTTATTCAAGTTATAGAATGTTGCAATGCCGTGATATTGTGCTGTTTCAGCCAATTGATCTTCGATGCGAAGTAATTGGTTGTATTTCGCCACACGGTCCGTACGAGACGGAGCACCTGTTTTGATTTGTCCAGCGTTTGTTGCAACAGCGATGTCTGCAATTGTGCTGTCTTCTGTTTCACCAGAGCGGTGAGAGATGACTGCTGTGTATCCTGCACGTTTTGCCATTTCGATTGCATCAAATGTTTCAGTTAATGTACCGATTTGGTTTACTTTGATCAGGATAGAGTTACCGACACCATTTTTAATACCTTCAGAAAGCTTCTTCGTGTTTGTAACGAATAAGTCATCTCCTACTAGCTGAACCTTGCTGCCAAGGCGTTCAGTTAATAGTTTGTGACCTTCCCAGTCGTTTTCATCAAGGCCGTCTTCGATAGAGATGATAGGGTATTTCGATACCATATCTTCATACCAGTCAACCATTTCAGCAGATGTTTTCACAACACCTTCGCCTGATAAATGATATTTACCGTCTTCTTTGTTGTAGAACTCAGAAGATGCAGCATCCATTGCAAGTTTCACTTCTTCACCTGGTTTGAAACCAGCTTTTTCAATCGCTTCTACGATTGTTTGAAGTGCTTCTTCGTTAGAACCAAGGTTTGGAGCGAATCCGCCTTCGTCACCTACAGCTGTGTTTAAGCCTTTTGCACTTAATACAGATTTCAGGCTATGGAAGATTTGTGCGCCCATGCGAAGTGCTTCACGGAAGTTCGGTGCACCTACAGGCATAATCATGAATTCTTGAATGTCTACGTTGTTATCCGCATGCTCTCCGCCGTTGACGATGTTCATCATTGGCACTGGAAGCGTTTTGGAGTTGAATCCACCAAGGTATTGGTAAAGTGGAATTTGTAAGAAATCAGCAGCCGCACGTGCTACAGCGATAGATACGCCAAGGATTGCGTTTGCGCCTAATTTCCCTTTGTTTTCTGTTCCATCAAGTTCGATTAACATTTTGTCAATCGCTACTTGTTCTGTTACATCAAAGCCTAAAAGTTCTGGTGCAATGATTTCATTTACGTTGTTTACAGCTGTCAGAACACCTTTTCCAAGGTAACGGTCTTTGTCTCCGTCACGTAGTTCTACTGCTTCATATTCACCAGTAGAAGCACCACTTGGTACTAATGCACGGCCAAAGCCGCCAGATTCTGTGTAAACTTCTACTTCAACTGTTGGGTTACCGCGAGAGTCTAATACTTCGCGTGCATATACGTCAACAATGTATGGCATCGTTATTTCTCTCCTTTTGAATCAATTTGTTATTTCTGAATCAATGATGTTCCTGTCATCTCTTTTGGTTTTTCAAGACCAAGTAAGTCTAAAAGCGTTGGAGATAGATCGGCTAGAATGCCGCCTTCTCTAAGCGTTGCATCTTTTTTCGTTACGATGACTGGAACAGGGTTTGTCGTATGTGCAGTATGCGGCTTTCCTTCTTCGGTAATCAGCACGTCTGCGTTACCGTGGTCTGCCGTGATGATGGCATGTCCGCCTTTTGCTAGGATTGCGTCGACAACAGCTCCTAAGCACTCATCTACTGCTTCAATGGCTTTGATTGTTGGCTCGAGCATACCTGAATGACCAACCATATCCGGGTTAGCAAAGTTCAGGATGATCGCATCATGCTTGTCAGCATTGATGTCTGCAACAAGTGCATCCTTTACCTCATAAGCGCTCATTTCTGGCTTGAGGTCATAGGTTGCCACATCTGGCGAATTGATCAAGATGCGGTCTTCACCAGGAAATTCTTCTTCACGTCCACCGCTCATAAAGAACGTCACATGAGGATATTTCTCTGTTTCAGCAATCCGCAGCTGTTTCAATCCATTTTGCGCTAGCACTTCTCCTACTGTGTTATCCAAATTCACTGGTTTGAAGGCAACATAGCCATCAACCGTTTCACTGAAGTGTGTAAAGCAGACGAAGTGTAAATCCTTCGGATGTGCTTCCCCGCGATCAAATGAGCGGAAATCTTCATTTGTGAAGGTGTTCGAAATTTGGATCGCACGGTCTGGACGGAAGTTATAGAAAATCACAGAGTCTCCGTCGTTTACTTTTGCAACTGGCTCACCATTTTCTCTCGTGATGACAGATGGAATAACGAATTCATCGTAGATTCCATTTTCATAGGAGTCATCAACGACATCATAAATGTTTTGATAACTTGGGCCTTCACCATACGCCATCGCGCGATATGCTTTCTCCACACGATCCCAGCGTTTGTCACGGTCCATTGAGTAATAGCGTCCAGAAAGTGTTGCCACTTCTCCGACACCGATTTCTTTGATTTGTTCTTCAAGCTGTTTTAAGTACACTTTGGCTGTCTTTTGACCAACATCACGTCCGTCTAAGAAGCCATGAATGTATACCTTTGTTAAGCCTTCTTTTTTCGCCAGCTTCAGCAGGGCAAAGAGATGCTGGATGTGGCTGTGCACACCGCCGTCTGACAAGAGACCGAATAAATGAAGGGCCTTGTCGTTCTCTTTTGCATAAGTCATTGCCTCTAGGAACGTTTCGTTTTTCTCAAATTCCCCTTCACGAATGGCAACATTAACTCTTGTTAAGCTTTGATACACAATGCGTCCTGCACCGATGTTCAAATGCCCAACTTCAGAGTTCCCCATTTGACCTTGCGGGAGGCCTACTGCCTCACCTGAAGCCGTTAAGGTTTGATGCGGGAATTCATTCCAGTAGCGGTCGAAGTTCGGTTTCTTTGCTTGGGCAACAGCGTTACCGACTGTTTCGCCTCTTAAACCGAATCCATCTAAGATGATTAATGCAGCTGGTTTCTTACTCATATTGACCTTCCTCCAATAATTGAACGAAAGACTGAGGTTCTAAGCTTGCGCCGCCTACCAAAGCACCGTCAATATCGGATTCTGCCATATATTCTTTAATATTCGCCGGCTTCACGCTTCCGCCATATTGAATGCGAAGGCTGTCTGCCGCTTCTTGACCATATTCGCTTGCAACGGTTTGACGGATATGCGCGCAAACGTCGTTTGCATCTTTCGCTGTAGAAGATTTCCCTGTACCGATCGCCCAGATTGGCTCATATGCAATGACAGATTCAGCGACTTGTTGAGTCGTTAAACCAGCTAGTGCTTTCTTCACTTGATCAGCGACAAGTTCATTTGTTTTGCCAGCTTCACGCTCTTCAAGCGTTTCACCTACGCAGATAATTGGAACGATGCCATGCTTGAATGCAGCATGTGCTTTTTTGTTCACTGTTTCATCTGTTTCAGCGAAGAATTCACGGCGCTCTGAATGACCGATCACTGAGTAGCCGATGCCAAGATCTTTTAGCGCAGCAGGGCTGATTTCACCAGTGAATGCACCATTTTCTTCAAAGTGCATGTTTTGTGCACCAATTTTAAGGTCTGTTCCGTTAGAAAGGCTGTTTAGCTTTTCAAGGAAAAGTGCTGGCGCACAGACAATTGCTTCCACTTTGTCAGGAGATGGAATGGATGACTTGACTTCTTCAACGAAGCTAACTGCTTCGCCAAGTGTTTTGTTCATTTTCCAGTTCCCAGCTATAATTGGTTTTCTCATGATTGACACTTCCTTATAGCAGTTTTGGTCTTATTTATCGTTTAATGCAGTAACACCTGGAAGCTCTTTGCCTTCCATAAATTCAAGTGAAGCGCCGCCGCCTGTAGAAATATGGCTCATCTGATCAGCAAGACCAAATTTCTCAACAGCTGCTGCTGAATCTCCACCGCCAATGACAGAATATGTATCTTTTGCTTCTGCCAGTGCTTCTGCGATTGCTTTTGTTCCTTTAGCGAATGCGTCGATTTCAAATACACCCATTGGTCCGTTCCAAACAACAAGTTTGCTGTTTTTAATAACATCAGCGTACTTCTCTCTTGTCTCTGTTCCAATATCAAGTGCTTCTAGATCACTTGGAATTTCAGAGATTGGCACAATGCTTGTATTCGCATCATTTGAAAAGTCGTCGGCTACCAGAACATCTGTTGGAATCAGGAAGTTCACGCCTTTTTCTTTTGCACGGTCCATAAAGGATTTCGCTAAATCGACTTTGTCTTCTTCTAATAAAGATTTTCCTACTTCGTGGCCTAGTGCTTTCACAAATGTGTAAGCAAGTCCGCCGCCGATGATGAGGTTGTCCACTTTATCAAGAAGACTTTCAATCACACCGATTTTATCCTTTACTTTTGCGCCACCAATAATCGCTGTAAATGGGCGATCAGGGTTTGAAATGGCTTTTCCTAGAACCTCAAGCTCTTTTTGCATGAGGAAGCCCGAAACAGCCGGAAGATATGCTGCAATACCAGCAGTGGATGCATGTGCACGGTGTGCAGCACCGAACGCATCATTGACATACACATCGGCTAAATCAGCAAATGCTTTTGATAGTTCAGGATCGTTCTTTTCTTCACCAGGATAGAAACGAACGTTTTCAAGCACTAGCACATCTCCTTCTTTTAAGTCAGAGATTTGCTTTTTCACGTTGTCACCGTAAGCTTCATCCGCTTTTTTCACTTCTTGTCCAAGAAGCTCTTGCAGACGTTTTGCTACAGGTGTCAGACGCAATTCTTCAGTAACTTGACCCTTCGGACGACCCAAATGACTAGCTAGCAGTACCTTTGCGCCTTGTCCTGTTAAATACTCAATCGTTGGTAATGCTGCGCGAATACGAGTATCATCCGTCACTTCTCCGTCTTTCATTGGAACGTTAAAATCTACGCGGCAGAACACAACTTTACCTTTTACGTCAATGTCTTTTACTGATTTCTTATTCATGCTCGTCAGGAGATCCTCCTTTATTCTGGTTTCCTTACGCATTGGACAAGTCTCTCTTTATCCTTTTCCCATTTTGCCCTCATCAAAACGAGAAATCGTGCAGAACGGATAAAAACAGAGAAAAAGGGAAAGGGATGCTTCCCCTTCCCTTGTCCGTCTTCATTATATCGTGTCTCTAGGAAAGAACCAAGTGAGTTCCTTCAGTGTGACAAATTAAAGACCTTGTTTTGCAATGTAAGCTGCAAGGTCAACAACGCGGTGAGAATATCCACTCTCGTTATCGTACCAAGAAATGACTTTCACCATGCTGCCTTCCATCACCATTGTAGAAAGAGCATCGATTGTTGAAGAGTTTGCATTACCATTGTAGTCACCAGATACTAATGGCTCTTCGCTGTAGCCAAGGATTCCATTAAGTTCTCCTTCAGCTGCTTCTTTAAGTGCTGCATTTACATCTTCAGCTGTTACATCTTGGTTTAATTCAGCCACAAGGTCAACTAAAGAAACGTTAGGTGTTGGAACACGCATAGCGCCACCGTTTAATTTACCTTTAAGTTCAGGCAATACAAGTGAAACAGCTTTCGCAGCACCTGTAGAAGTTGGGATGATGTTTTCCGCAGCTGCACGAGCACGACGGTAGTCTTTGTGCGGAAGATCAAGAATTTGTTGGTCATTTGTGTATGAGTGAACAGTTGTCATCATACCGCGTTTGATACCAAATTTATCGTTAAGTACTTTTGCAAATGGAGCTAAGCAGTTTGTTGTACAAGATGCATTAGAGATGACATCGTGGCTAGCTGCATCGTATTTGTCTTCGTTTACACCCATAACGATTGTGATATCTTCTTCGTTAGCAGGAGCAGAGATGATGACTTTTTTAGCGCCAGCTTCTAAGTGTTTTGCAGCGTCTGCACGTTTTGTGAAGAATCCAGTAGATTCAACAACGATTTCTACGCCTTGTTTACCCCAGCTTAATTTCGCAGGGTCACGCTCAGCTGATACTTCGATTGTTTTACCGTTCACTACTAAGTTTGTACCGTCTACAGAAACCTCTGCATCTAGTTTTCCGTGAACAGAGTCATATTGTAAAAGGTGTGCAAGCATGTTAGCGTCTGTTAGATCGTTAACCGCTACTACCTCAACTTCAGGATTGTTTAATGCTGCACGAAATACGTTACGTCCAATACGTCCAAATCCGTTAATACCGACTTTTACTGCCATGATGTTTCCTCCTTTTATAGGTAACAATGTTTTATATTGAGGGATCAATTGACTCCCTTAATAACTCTTTTGCGGCTCCTTCGTCTGTGACGAGAACCGTTCGGCGGGGTTTTTTGAAATAAGCTTCAATGGCCCCTGCCTTTGATGATCCACCTGCAACAGCAATGATGTGTGGAATGCTTTCTAAATCATCTAGCTGCATGCCGACGGAGTGCACTTTGTGGACGACCTCACCATCACGATTAAAGTAATAGCCAAAGGCCTCTGTCACTGCGTCATGCTCATCAATCTTTTTTAAATCTTCAGCTGGTGTATTTCGTCTCATCGCCATTGTTTTTGCTTCACCGATCCCATGAATGAGCATCGTGGATGATTTAATCGTGTGAAGCACTTCTTTGACTGACGGCTCTTCAATAATAGAAGAGTAAGCACCTTCTGACAGCTGCCCTGGAACAAACAGCAGTTTGTAAGTACCGGAAGCTTTTTCAGCCATGTGGGCACAAATGGTGTTTGCCTGATTTTTTACATTCTCCCCAAGACCGCCTCTCGCAGGGACAAACATCATGTCTCTGTTTTTGGCATCAGGGGTCATCATTTCGGCAACGGCTTCCATCGTCGTTCCGCCAGTGACGGCGACGATATTATTTCCAGTAAACCTTTTTTTCATACATTGGACAGCAGCTCTTCCCATTTCTTGCTTCACCCACGGGGATTCGTCACTGTCACCAGAAACGATGATGACTTCTTCTAGGCCTAACTTCCTCTTTAATGTATTTTCCAAAAAGGTTAAACCTAAAACGTCCTTCATCATTCCTTCAAGCATTTCAAGCAAAGCGTGGCCTTCATTCGTCAGCATCATGCCGCTCGTTTTGACATCCAGCAGGTTTTGTTCTTTTAGAAACTGAACTTCAGCTCTTAAGATGCGCTCACTGAGACCTAGGCTCGTCGCAAGGCTTCTGCGGCCGATTGGTTCAGCTAACCTGATGTATTGCAAAATGTCGTAGCGTTTTTGCATAACGATGAGAAGATCTGGCAATAATTTTTTTTGAGCTTCCAATAAACGATTCATGGCTAACGACCCTTTCTTTTCACGTTGGACTAAAAACGTCCCACTGTGACAAAAAACGTCCCGCCACAGCCAAAAAAAATCAATCCCTGCTTTCTTTAATTATTTTAACAGGATAATCTTGCATTTTCAACTCTTACAAACACATTTAGACAAAAAATAGACACATTTTCACCGATAACCTGCTTGTCATCAAGGTTCTTGCTATGATATTTCTTTTCAAAATATTTATTTTCTTCTATATTCAATGAATTCACCATTGAAAATGTGCATGCGTGTGAGATCCGCATGCACATTTTGTTGATATAGTTGGTCTTTTATGTTTTTGGGATGGTTCCTTCCTCTTCGGCGAAACGCTTTGCCTCTTCCTTCGGTTTGATTTTGAAATAATAAATGATGTAGCAGACAGCCATGAACGGAACGCCGCAATAAAGGCCAATCCGCTGATCCTCAATAAAGAATAGGCTGATGAGAACGATGCCAAATGCGATGAAGCCTGCCAATGGCACAAATGGATAGAGCGGTGTACGGAAGACGAGATCCTTTACATCTCCACCCGCTTTTATGAATTGTTTTCTAAAGAAATACTGAGACAAACAAATGGACATCCACACCACAACTAGAACCATTCCGGAAATCGAAATGAGCCACACATACACCGTTTTTGGTGCCACAACACTTGTGAGCAGGGATAAAGCGGATACACCCATTGTCACCAATAATGCATTGATCGGGATTTTACGCTTGGACAGCTTTTTCGTAAAGCCAGGTCCTTTCCCGTCCTTTGAAAGCGACCAAAGCATACGTGATGATGCATATAATCCAGAGTTTGCTACAGATAAGACAGCTGTGATGATAATAAAATTCATGATATCTGCAGCATATGGGATGCCGACCTTGTCCAGCACGACCACAAACGGACTGTCAACAGTGCCTGCTGTCTGCCATGGAAGAAGCGCGGCAAGAACCGCAATTGATAAAACGAAAAAGACCATCGTTCTCCAAATAATATTCCGTATCGATCGAGGCAATGTTTTTTCAGGGCTTTCACTCTCACCTGCTGCAATCCCTACAAGTTCTGTTCCTTGAAAGGAGAAATTGACCGTGACCATGGTTAATAAAATAGCAAAAACACCATTAGGAAATAGTCCGCCATGATCCGTCAAATGACGAAATAAAGGGGCTGGTTCTCCGCCTTTCAAATGAATCATTCCGAAAATTGCGCCAATTCCGATGATAATAAACAATAGGATGGCTGCAACCTTAATGGCTGAAAACCAAAATTCTGTTTCAGCGAAGCTGCGAGCTGAGATGGCATTCACGGCAAATAATATCACGCTAAATGCTAGGCACCAGAGCCAAACCGGGATATCTGGGAACCACCTTTGGAGCAATATGCCTGCTGACGTAAACTCCAGTCCAATCGTACACGCCCAGCTAAACCAATACAGCCAGCCGATCATAAAGCCTGTGGATGGACCTATATATTTGGTTGCATACTCCTGAAAGGACCCGGCTGTCGGCATCGCCACTGCTAATTCTCCAAGACACAGCATGACCAAATACATTAACAGTCCGCCAATGATAAACGATAGAATGGCTCCGCCAGGTCCTGCCTGATGGATAATCAATCCTGATCCAAGGAAAAGGCCCGTACCGATGACGCCGCCTAAGGCAATCATAAAGAGATGTCTGCTTTTCATGGAACGCTCTAGTTCATTATGCTGTTCTTGCTTCAAATCCACTTCCCCACTTTCCTTCTTCTATTCATCATCCTTTGACAAAATTCGCTGTTCGTTGAAAAAGAAAGGGAGAAAGTGAAGGTTCCTCCCCCTTTGGCATTTAGGCTTGAAACAGTGCTTCAATATGACCAATTGCCCAGTCTAAATCTTCTTTTGAAATGGTCAGCGGCGGTGCAAAACGGATAACTGTCTCATGGGTTTCTTTACATAACAATCCTGCTTGCTTCAGCTTTTCACAATAAGGTCTAGCTGCCTCTGTCAGCTCCATTCCTATAAATAATCCGCGGCCGCGCACTTCCTTAATCACAGGGCTTTGAATGCGTGATAGTTTGTCTTTGAAGTATTCGCCAAGCTCCATGGAACGTGCTGCAAGCTTTTCGTCGATTAAAACATCCAGTGCAGCAAGCGACACCGCACACGCAAGAGGATTTCCTCCGAAGGTAGACCCATGAGAACCAGGGTTAAACACGCCTAATATATCGCGGTTTGCTACGACACACGAGATTGGAAAGACGCCGCCGCCTAAAGCTTTCCCGAGGATCAGCATATCTGGCTCAATGTCTTCCCAGTCACACGCAAACATCTTACCTGTTCGTGCTAACCCCACTTGAATTTCATCCGCAATGAACAGCACATGTTCTTTCTCACAAAGCGCCTTGGCATCTTTCAAGAAGCCTTCTGGCGGCATGACAATTCCCGCTTCTCCTTGAATCGGTTCTATGAGGAAAGCCGCTGTCTGTGGTGTGATAGCTTCACGTAACGCTTCAATATCTCCGTAAGGAATCAGTTTGATTCCGGGAAGCATTGGACCGAAGCCTCTTTGGTATTCTGCTTCAGAGGAAAGAGACACAGCCGTCATCGTTCTCCCATGGAAATTGCCAACACACGCAATGATTTCTGCACGATTCTCTTCGATTCCCTTAACATCATAGCCCCAGCGTCTTGCTGCTTTTACAGCGGTTTCTACAGCCTCAGCACCAGTATTCATTGGCAGTGCCATGTCTTTATTCGTCAGTTTGCAAATTTTTTCATACCAAGGACCAAGCTGATCATTATGAAAAGCTCTCGAGGTGAGTGTCACACGGTCTGCCTGTTTTTTGAGCGCTTCAATAATGCGGGGATGGCGATGTCCTTGGTTCACTGCGGAATACGCACTGAGCATATCCATATATCGATTGCCTTCAGGGTCTGTCACCCACACTCCCTCAGCCTCTGAAATCACAATTGGCAGCGGATGATAGTTTGCCGCTCCATATTGTTCTGTTTGTTGAATCAATTCATTTGTCTGTGTCATCATCTATTCCTCCTTCTGTAAGGTAGCTTCTTTCAATTGGGTTCATCTTCATCCATATGTTATGCAAGGATCGTGCCAACTTTCTGACCGCTTGATCATGAGGGTCTACCTCATTATTTACGCAAAATTTCTTTGCGCATGCCAAATTTTTTAGAGGAAACCGCAAAATTTTTCATGTAAAATAGAGGTAACGTCAGGAGGGGGCACAAGTGAAAAAAGATCTGCATGCCGCAAAGCTTGAAAATGAGATTGATTTATATAAACAAATGCTCGATTTAATTGATGTCGGGGTTCATGCAATTGACGAGAATGGCCATACGGTTGTTTATAATAAAAAAATGATGGAGATTGAGTCTTTAAAACGCTCTGATGTTCTCCATAAAAATGTACTCGACTTCTTCACCTTTCAAGATGAGATGCACAGTACACTTGTCCAAGCGCTTCGTACCGGGAAACAAACCGTTCATGCCAAGCAGACGTATCATAATTACAACGGAAAAGAAATCACAACGATTAACCATACATACCCGCTCATTCGAGACGGCCTCATTCAAGGGGCAGTTGAAATTTCAAATGATGTGACCAAGCTGGAACGGCTGATTCATCACAATATGAAGAAAAAAGGAAGCACTCGCTTTACCTTTGATTCCATTATTGGACAAAGCCCTGCATTTTTAGAGGTGATTGAACATGCGAAACGAGCGACACGCACCTCTTCCTATGTGCTCATTGTTGGCGAAACAGGGACTGGGAAAGAACTGTTTGCTCAAAGCATTCATAACGGCAGCAGCCGGTCATCTGGACCATTTATTACCCAAAATTGTGCGGCACTGCCTGATAATCTGATTGAAAGTCTGCTCTTTGGTACACAAAAAGGGGCTTTTACGGGGGCAACTGATCAGCCTGGTTTATTTGAACAGGCGCAAGGAGGAACATTGCTTTTAGATGAGATCAACTCATTAAATCCTCCTCTTCAAGCAAAACTGCTGCGCGTCTTACAGGAGAAACGCGTGAGAAGGCTAGGCAGCACAAAAGAAATCGCTGTTGATGTAAGAGTCATTGCCAATATGAATGAGGACCCTGTGGATGCGATCGCAGGTGGACGCATGCGCAAGGATTTATTTTATCGGCTCGGTATTGTCACCTTATTTATCCCGCCGCTTTCTGAGCGAAAAGAGGACATTCCTACGTTTGTGAATCATTTTATTCAAAAATATAATGAGCTGTTTCAAATGAAGGTGAAGACGGCTGACGAAGAGGTACTTGCCCTTTTCCAAGCGTATCATTGGCCAGGCAATGTAAGAGAACTGGAGCATGTGATTGAGGCGGGGATGAATATGATGATGGATGAAGACGACTTAAGCATGCATCACCTACCCTATCATTTTAGATTTAAGCACGGGGAAGGCCGTCCTAAGGCGCAATTGCAAACAAATTCTCTGCAGCAAACCGCAGCTGCTGACACCTTTGTCTATACAAGCCCAGAACAGACGACTGATTTCCAAACCCAAATGGAGCGATTCGAAAAACAATACATCGTCCATTACTTAGAAAAAATGGACGATAATATTTCACAGACTGCAAAGTTATTGGGCATGAGCAGGCAAAGTCTGCAATATCGAATGAAAAAGCTACATATTTCTCGTCAATAATAGAGCTGTGCCATCATTCGGCACAGCTTATTGTGTATCTGACTGTTCTGCTGGTTCTTGCAGCACATCACCCAGCAGATTTTCTACATTTTTCAAATGCGTAAGCATCGCTTTCTCAGCTTCTTCTGGCTGCCTTGCCATGACGGCTTTGTAAATTTGTTCATGTTCTTCGTGAAGCTGCCGAATGGAGGCTTTCGTTGAGAATAATACGACTTTTCTCGTTTCCCGCATCGTTTCTACTAACAAGGTTGAGACTTGATTCATTAACACCTTTAATACATCATTCTTCGAGGCTTTGGCTAAGGCGAGATGGAAGGTGAGATCTGCCTCTTCACCAATTTCTTCATGTGCTTCTGCCAGCTTCATTTGTTCGAGTGCATCACGCAGCTGATGAATGTCATCGTCCGTCCGAAGCAGCGCCGCCTTTTTAACAGCACCTGTTTCAATGATGGTTCTCACTTCAAGGAGCTGCCTGACATCATGCTGCTTCATTAAAAATGCAGGAGATAAAGAAAATGCGAGCTGTTCAGGATCGAACTGCTTCACATATGTGCCTTCCCCTTGCTTCATCTCTATTAATCCGATCGCTTTGAGAGCAGACAGCGCCTCTCTTACAGCGGAACGGCTGACTTGAAAGCTTTCTGAGAGCGCTTGAACCGAATCTAATTTTTCCCCCGGAAGAAGCTCACCTGTACGAATGAATTCGATTAATGCATCCGCAATTTCTTCATATATTTTTTTGGTTTTGATTTGTTTATATTTCAATTGGTCTCACCTCATCACTGTTGTCTATCCTTATCGGCTCATGCCCTATCTTATACTTTACCCCAAAATTTCCGTTCAGACGTCTCCCCGATTTAATTTCCAAAAAATCTTCTGTGTGCCTTGCTTTCAACAAAAAAGAAGCACCTGCCTTGTTTCTGGCAAGTACTTCTTTTCAATCATAGCGCTTCCGCAGTGTAGATGATGGAAGATTCATTTGTTCACGATATTTCGCAATGGTTCTGCGCGACACACGGATACCAAAGGTTTGCTGAAGCTGCGTCATCATTTGCTGATCCGAATACGGTTTTTTCTTATTTTCCGTTTGGATCAGCTCTGCGATGTGCGTCTTGACTGTGTAGCTGGACGCCTCTTCCAGCGAAGGTCCTTCTAGTTTTGCTTGGAAAAATTGTTTCATTTCCATGAGACCATAAGGGGTTTGCACCATTTTCCCTTTCACCGTTCGGCTGACTGTTGACTCATGCACTTGCAATATATCTGCGATCCGCTTCATCGTAAGCGGTTTCATTTTATGTTTCCCTGTAAGGAAAAAATCTGTCTGATGGAAGATAATCTCACGAACGACATGGGTCATCGTTTGTTTTCTTTGCTTCAGCGCTTGGACAAGCCAATTGTATTGCTGCTCTTTTTCCTTTAGATACACATATGCTTCATGCCGCTTCTGGTCTTGAATCATGGCGAAGTATCCTTCATTCATTTCAACGTCTGGAAAAGCGCGCTGATTCAGCTCAAATGTGATGTGGTCCTGCACGACAGTAATCGTCACATCTGGCTCTATATACACAGGGTCCTCTTCATATGAGAAATGTATGCCCGGTCTTGGTTCCAGCTGCGACACCTCATCTTGTACCGCTTGAAGTGTTTTAATTGAAACGCCTGTTTTCGCCGCGATTTCCTTCCAAGCCTTTCTTGCAAAGAGAAAGAAGTGCTCGTCGATGATCAGCTCGGCTTCATACCAGCGCTCCTTTTTTCTTCTCAGCTGAAGCAGAATGCATTCTTGTAATGATCTTGCGCCAATACCGGCAGGCTCTAGCGATTGAAGCTGATGAAGGACGGCTTCTACTTCTTCAGCTGGCACCTCTAAGACAGCTGCCATCTCGTCAACCGGTTCATTTAAATAGCCATTGGAATCAATGGACTCGATCATAAAGTCAAAGATCCTTTGATTCTTTTCACTTAGATTCAAATCAATAGCTTGTTTCTTTAAATACATTTGCAGGCTTTCTTTTTGATGCGTTCGATACGGCTCTGTCATTCGATCTTGAGATTTTTTATGATAAACTGGTTGATAGCTGTCCGTGTCTTTCCGCTCAATCAGAGGGTTCTCAAGCGCTAACTGGTCAAGATACTCGCCAAGCTCAGCGCTATTCAGCTGGAGCAGCGTAATGGCCTGCCTGAGTTCTTGTGTGAGCACCTGCTTTAATACTTGTTCTTGTTGCAGATTAAGGCTCATTGTCTCCCCTCCCTCTCATCATTTTACATGAAGATTGACGGACCGTATATACGAAATAGGAGTGATTCCCATGTCTGAACTTTTTTCCGTTCCATACTTTGTTGACAACTTGAAACAGCACATCGCCATGAATCAAAATGAAGACAAGATTCATGCCATGAATGCCTATTACCGCTCAGTGGTGTCCACGCTTGTACAAGACCAGCTGACCAAAAACGCTGTGGTCTTGAAGCGTATTCAGCATCTTGATGAAGCATATCAAAAAGTGAAAAAAGAAAGCGAATGAATGAACGAAAAAGAGCACCCTTTGTCATGATGGCAAAGGGTGCTTTTCATTTGCGAAAAGCTTCTGATCCAGCCTTGATTTGTACATCATCAAAAAGCCAGACCGTCCGACAGTATAGATGATAAAGGCAAACCATAGTCCGTGATTGTGCCAAATAGGCGTGACTGCTGCTTGAACAACGATAAACAAGATCATCGCAAACAGCATCGAATTTCTGACAGGGGCAATTTCTGTCGCACCTGTAAATACGCCGTATATGACCAAACCGAAACAAGCGGCAAACGGATAGAGAACGAGCCAGTCTGCATAGCCTAAAGTCACATCAAGAAGCCGGGGAAGATTTGTAAACAAGCTCAAGATCGGCTCTTTTAAGAGAAAATAAACCGACGCAATGACGCATGCCATGACAAGTGCCCACTGTCTCGAAAGAGTTAAAGTTCTTTCATAAAGGGTACGGTCATTTGCACCAACTGATCTGCCCACAAGGATGCTGGATGCATTGGCAAAACCATCGAACAAATAAGCCATGATGTAGTGAATTTGAAATAAGATGGCATTGGCCGCCAGCATCTCTGTTCCAAAAGAAGCACCTTTTGCTGTAAACATGTTAATCACCACTAGCAGACAAATCGTCCGAATAAACAAATCTTTATTCACATGAAACATTTTCTGAACTGCCTGTGTATCCATGATTTTCTTAAGAGAAGGCATCTGGAACCCGTTTTTTGAATGCTTCATGATGATCCATGCGCCTAGCACAAAGGCGGTTAATTCAGATATCAATGTCGCAGCCGCCACCCCTTTGACTGCAAACGAAAACACATGAACAAGCAGAAGGGCAAGGACCATATTCATGACATTGATCAAGATTTGTAAAGAGAGGGCTTCTTTCATTTTTGCCATTCCCACCAGCCACCCTAATATCACATAATTCATCAAGGTAAACGGGGCACCCCAAATACGAATATGAAAATAATCTGCTGCAAATTGCCGGACATCCGCAGCGGGAGAAATCACTAGAAAAGCAGATTGAATAATTGGCCATTGCAGGACAATAAAACAAAGGCCGACAATGATGGCGATTAAAAAAGGTCTTAGAAAAGCAAGTACGCCCTGCTCCTCACTCTGCGCCCCGTTTGCCTGGGCGGCAAAAGCAGATGTACTCACCCGCAAAAAACCAAAGAGCCAATATAGTGTACTGAAAATGAGACTGCCAACCGCGACGCCTCCAATATAAGCGGGATTGGCGAGCTGACCGACAACTGCTGTATCAACAGCTCCAAGTAATGGAGTGGTCATCGTTGAGATGGTTAAAGGAATGGCCAAAGCTAAATACGCTCGATGGTTCACGATGCCACCTGCCTTTCATGAAAAATAGCCTCTTCTAAAAGAGGCGTTGATGAAATGAAGATTTACCGAACCGGTCTGCCAATTGTTCGGGACAAAGGATGGTCTGCGAGCATTGCATCTCTCATTTTCTGCACCGCTGTCTCTTCTGATGAAAAGAAATCATCCTTTGATTGAAATTGAGCAACAAGTTCACCTTGATCCAATATCGCCAATTGATCACTTACATGATAGGCTGCCGTCATATCATGTGTAATAAATAAGTAAGCGACATCCAGTTCCTTCTTTAATTCTACTAATAAATCTAAAATGACAGCCTGTGTAACCATGTCTAAGCTGCTGACGGATTCATCCAGTACGACGAGCTTTGGCTGCAGCAATAAGGCTCTTGCGATGTTGATCCTTTGCAGCTGGCCGCCGCTGAATTGATGCGGATATTTAGACAAGTCCTTTTCACTGAGCCCGACTCTTTCCAGCCAGTGAATCAACACGTTTTTGCGTTCTTGTCGGCTCATAGCTTCATAGTTTTCAAGCGGCTCGGATAAAATTTGTTCGACTGTCCACCTTGGATTCACCGCCGAATATGAATCTTGAAACACCGCTTGCACATGCCGGCGATAATGTTTGCGTGTTCGCTGATCTGCACAATATATATCCTGCCCTTCAAAAAGGACCTGACCGGCTCTTGGTTTCTCTAGACCAAGTATGATGCGGCCTAGTGTACTTTTCCCTGCGCCGCTTTGCCCCAGCAATCCGAGGCATGTGCCTTCTTCAATGATTAAATTGACGCCGCTTAAGACTTGGTCTGCGCCTTTTTTTCTCATCAGAAAAGACCGGCTGTTGTATGAATGACTAACTGCTTTCACTTCTAATAAATGCAAGGGCCTTCTCACCTCAAATCGGGCAAACAGCTGGGATGGATGGACGAGCTGCTAATAGTTTCTTTGTATAATCATGCTTCGGGTTTTCAAAAAGCTCAAGCACTTCTGCCTTTTCAACCATTTCTCCTTGTCTCATGACGACAACCTGATCTGCCATTTCTGCAATGACGCCAAGATCGTGAGTAATGAGCAAAATGGCAGTTCCATACTCATGACGAATTTGGTTTAGGTGCTCAAGCACCAGCTTCTGCGTGTGTACATCTAAAGCAGTTGTTGGTTCATCTGCTATGAGAAGAGGCGGGTGCATGCAGGCAGCCATGGCAATCATGACACGCTGCAGCATACCGCCACTTAGTTCAAAGGGATACTTGTTTAACAGCTTATCTGGCTGCGGCAGATTCATCTGCGCTAACGCATCCATCGCCTTCGCTTGTGCCTGCCTTTTACTGACAGCGGTATGCCGGCGGATGGTTTCAATCAGCTGATGACCGATCGACCATACTGGTGTAAAGCTGTTCATTGGATTTTGCATAATATATGAGATGTCTTTGCCCCGAATAGAGCGCATATCCTTTTCACTCATACCGATCAATTCTCGTCCTTGTAATGTGATGCTGCCAGTGACTTCCGTTGTTTTCCGGTCAAGCATATGTAAGATCGACATACTTGTCACCGTTTTCCCGCAGCCGCTCTCACCTATTAATCCAACGATTTGACCACGCCCTACTTCAAACGATACGTCCTGAATAAGAGAGGTTGTCCCATGAGCCGTTTTCGTCTGCACATGCAGGTTCTCTATTTGTAAAATGGACTCTTGCACATCGATCATTCCTTTACACACGGCGTTTGATACCATATTTCTCTGAGAGGGCCTCTCCTAGTAAATTAAAGAGGACCACGACAGCCATGATCACAAGACCTGGGTACAGCATCAACTGAGGATTCGTTTGAATGTACGACTTCCCTTCATGGATCATCGCTCCCCATTCAGGCATAGGAGGCTGAACGCCTAATCCGAGAAAGGACATCGCAGAAATGTCCATAATCGCCCAGCCCATTTCGAGTGTACCTATGACCGCGAGTGGCGGCAGGACATTTGGAATCATATGCTTTCTCATGATGTTCCAGTGGGACGTCCCGCTGATTTTTGCGGCAGCAATAAAGTTCTGTTCTTTTAAACTCAGCACCATTCCTCGAAAGACGCGAGCATAGTATACCCATTGTACCAGCATCAAGGCAAGCACTACTTGAGAAAGTCCAGGACCGAAGATGCCGACTAATCCAAGAATCAGCACCAGGTTCGGGAATGCCATGATCCCGTCACAGATTCTCATCAAGACGTGATCGATCCAGCCGCCTTTATAACCTGACAACAAACCAACGATTAACCCAATCAATAAAGAAGAGAGAAAGATTAATAACGCACAGCCTAGTGAAACACGTGCACCATATAAAATTCGAGATAAATTGCATCGGCCTAATTGATCTGTCCCAAGAGGATACTCCCACGAAGACCCCTTTAGCTTCATCGCTAGATTGACAGCCGCCGGATCATGTGGAGCGATCCACGGTGCACATACTGTCACAATCAGCAATAGACCAAGAAGCACCACACAGATCGAGATCATCTTTTGATGAGAGAAGAGATATTTTCCTTTTGTCATCATGGGTGGCGGCCTTCCTTTCTGGAAATACGGGGGTCAATGATCAGCTGGAGCAAGTCCACAATCAAGCTGCTCAAGATAAAGATACATGCTGCCATGAGGACATAGAATTGAATGACCGGCAGATCCCGGTTAAAGATCGCTTCAATAAAGAAGCGCCCAAACCCCGGCCATGAAAAAACCGCCTCTACGATAATGGTTCCTGTCAGCAGCTTGCCAAGATTCACCCCAAGCCCTGTCAGCATTGGCGATATAGCGATTCTCAATACATGCTTGAACATGATCGACCGTTCCTTTAATCCTCTGATTCTCGCATATTGAACAAAAGGCTCTTGAAGCGCCTCACTCACACTTGATCGTAATAGCCTTGTATACGTAGCAATTAAAGGGACGGCCAGTGTGATCGACGGCAGGATGAGATGCTCCCATGTTCCGACCCCTTCAACTGGTAAAAGATCGAGCTTCACTGAAAAAAAGAAGATGAGCAAATACCCCAAGACAAACGTCGGGATAGATGCTCCTAAAAAAGAAATAAGCCGGCTCATATGATCAACGACGCCATTTTTCCTCATGCCGCTGAAAAAGCCGAGCGGAATGCTGACACAAATAGCTATCAGCAGACTAGTCAGCGCCAATTGAATCGTCGCTGGTATTCTATAGATCACCTCATTGAGCACAGGCTGGTTCGACATATACGACTGGCCAAAATCAAGGTGAATGACTTTTTCAATGGTGTGAAGATACTGCATATAAAACGGTTGGTCTAAACCAAATTCACTTCGTTTTTGCGCTAAAATTTCATCCGTAGGCTGGATATGAGCCGCTGCTAAATATGCCTCAGCCGGGTCAACTGGTGAAAGGTGAATCATACCAGTCGTAAAAAGTGTGGCTAATAAAAATACAGGGATGATTGATAGCATGCGTTTGACGATATAGCGGCCCATTTCCTTACCTTCCTTCTATTACTTCAGCTTAATGCCTGTGAATGGATGTTCATCGCGATTTGCTGGGAACTCAAAGTCCTTCACATTTTTTTGATAAACGGCTGTCTTTTTAAAATAAGAGATTGGCACAATCGCCCCTTGATCCTGTAATGAAGATAACACAGACGAATAAAGTGCTTTTCGTTTGTTTTCATTGGTTGTTGATGGAATTTCGCTCATTTCTTTGATCAGCTTGTCCTTATTTGGATAGGCTGAGATGGCTTCTTTGAATCCAAAACCATCTGATGAGACGACATTCATAAATGTATGCGGATCATAAGGCGCTCCGTAGTTGCTAAAGAAGTTCATATCAAATTTGTTGGCTTTAAAGCGCTGCACCTGTGTTGCCAGCTCCACACCTTCAAGTTTGACGCCAACGCCAATGGCTCCCCATTCTGCTTGAAGCGTCTCAGCCATCGCTTTTTGAATCGATTCTGCTGAGTCATACATCATACTAAATTCAAGCGCTTTTCCATCTTTTTCACGAACGGTTTTTCCTTTTGGAAGTGTCCAGCCTGCTTCATCCAGCAATGCTTTCGCTTTGTCTACATCATACTGGAAAGACTTCACCTTAATATCAGATGTGTAAGGCATGTTGGTCGGCAATATGTGATCTGCTTCATCCTCTAAGCCAGAGGTGACACCTTCTACCATTGATTTCTTATTAATAGCATATTGAAGGGCATGACGCACTTTCTCATCTGACAACTGATCCACTTTTGTGTTCATGACAAGCTGTCTCGTTGCTACAGGCTCTGACATTTTTGTTTCATACTTGCCGCTCGCCTCTAGCTGTTTGTAGGCATCAAGGCTAATGGTTCCTTCTCCGTAAAGGACATCTACATCGCCTTTTTCAAATGCCATGACTCTCGTTTCCGCATCTGGGATCACCTTGACTTTAATTTCTTTAACCTTTGGTTTTTCTCCCCAATAATGATCATTTCGTTCGAAAATGGCATAGTCATCTTTTTGGTATGTTTTTAATACCCAAGGGCCTGTCCCCACTGGTTTTTCAATTCCTTTTGACGTATCTCCGTTTTTAGGGAAGCCTGCTTCGCCTAAGAAACGAACCGGGCGGACAACTGCTAATTCTTGAACAGTTGGATAATATGGCTCTGTTAATGTGAGTTTAAACGTTTTCTTGTCTACTGCTTCTGTCTTTTTGATTTTTTTTATAACACCTAACCAGCTATGTATATCCTTGTTTTTTAAGATGGAATCAAAGTTCTTTTTCACAATGTTAGCATTAAACTCAGATCCATCTGAGAACGTCACATTGTCTCTTAAATGAAAAGTATACACCTTGCCATCCTTTGAAACATCCCATGATTTCGCTAATTCAGGTTTTAGCTTTCCATTCTTTTGATAGCTGACCAATGGCTCATAAATCATTGATTGTGCAAACAATTGTGATGGGTTGTATACGTGCGGATTCATTTCGCCAATATCTCTCGGCCAAGCCATCGTGATCATGTCAGGATGATCCTTGTTTCCACCTGCTCCATTGTTTGCTTGAGAGCAGCCTACTAATAAAAAGATCAGCAGGAAAGGTAATACTGTATTTATTTTAATTTTCGGAAAAAAATGACTCCAAATAGACATAAGATGTTCCTCCTAATTGACGCTGATAATCATTTTCATTTTAAGGAGGAAGGACCCCTTTGTCAATATCATATTTAAAACGAATTGACAATACATATACCTATTTATTCCATTAATTGATGAATTTGATAGAAAGAGAGACAGGCTGCTTACGAATGAGCAGCCTGTGAAGAGGTGAATGTTTTTTCTCGCAGGGCATTACGAAGTGTGTCAATGATACGATCCTGTTCAGCTTCTGTCATACTTGTTCCAGAGGGGAGACAAAGCCCTGTTTCAAATAACAACTCAGATACGGGAGTGCCTTTCGCCGCTGAATAAAAAGGACAATCACGAAAGAGCGGCTGCTGGTGCAGTGGCTTCCATACACGCCTTGCTTCGATCTGTTCTTTTTCTAGTGCAGCAATGATGTCCACTGGATACATTTGCTTATCACGATCAATGGTCAATGTGGTCAACCAGCGGTTGGACTTGGTGTCTTGATATTCTGGCATCAAATAAAGACCCTCTACTTCAGATAACGCTTCCTGATAATGCTTGAAAATGCGGCGTTTTTGCTCAACACGCTCCTCCAATATTTCCATCTGAGCAATCCCGACACCTGCTAGCAGGTTGCTCATGCGATAGTTGTATCCCATCTCTTGATGCTCATAATGCATAGCGCGCTCTCTTGCCTGTGAAGCGAGAAAGCGGCAGCGTTCGATCGCAACTTCATCATCACTCACAAGCATTCCACCCCCGGATGTTGTAATGATTTTATTTCCATTAAACGAATAGACACCGAACCTGCCCATTGAGCCGCTTTTTTTCCCTTTATATAGAGCACCTAACGATTCAGCCGCATCCTCAATGACTGGTACATCATATGCTTCACACAACGCCAGAATCTCGTCCATTTTTGCGCTTTGTCCATATAAATGCACGACAATAACAGCACGGGGTCTTTTTCCAAGTCGTTTTGATTCCACAAAGGCTTTCTCTAAAGCAAGCGGGCACATATTCCATGTATCTCTTTCAGAATCAATAAAAACAGGCGTCGCTTGTTCATATAAAATCGGATTTGCAGTTGCAACAAATGTGAGGGTTGAACAAAAGACAACGTCCCCTTTTTGAACACCAATAAGCTTTAAGGCGAGGTGAATCGCTGCTGTTCCTGAAGATAAAGCCGCTCCTGTCTTCACTCCTGCATAGCCCGCGACTGCCTGCTCAAATTCATTCACCAGAGGTCCAAGCGGCGCAATCCAGTTGCTCTTGAAGGCTTCCTCTATTTTCAGATACTCTTTTCCGCTCATATGCGGAGGCGATAAGTAAATTCGTTTCCTTTCTTGCATCATTTCCCACCTTCTCTCCGATCTTTGATTTCTATTGCAGGAATGCCTACAGCGACTTTCTGATCGTGTATATCTTTTGTTACTGCGGCTCCTGCGCCAATGATTGTCCAGCTTCCGATCGATATCCCGGGTATCACAACAGCACCTGCCCCAATATGGGTACCCATTCGTACAGACACACAGCCAGTTAACACTGCTCCTGGTGATAGGTGCACAAACGATTCGAGTATACAGTCATGCTCTACGATAGATCCTGTGTTGATAATCGCATGTTCACCGATTGCTGCATCTGCTTGAACTACTGCCCTTGCCATCACGACAGTTCCCCCTCCAATGACCGCTGATGGACTTATGACCGCCTCTGGATGGATGAGCGTGGCAAACGCCTTGTTTTCAAATGAGAGGCGTTCCTTTACTAGCTGTCTCATCTCATTTTGCCCAATAGCAATCAGCCATTTCATATGAGGCATTGTCTCTCTCAGCTGTTGACTCATGGAGATCGGTCCATACAAGATGCCGCTTTGAGTGACCTCCTCTTCAAATTGATCATCTAATACGGCACATAATGAGTAATCGGGATGTGCAACAATCATATCCTGAATGACTTTGCTATGCCCGCCAGCCCCAATTAAACCTATGGGCTGCTCTTTACATATCGGTTCCTTTGAATTTTTCAGCTGTGGCATGATGCGGCTGCTGCACCCCCTCTGTTTTGATGACTTTCAGCAAGGTCATCCATAAAATTTTCATATCAAGCCAAAATGATTGATGCTCGACATACCAGAGGTCATAGGTGAATTTCTCCTCCCAGGAGATCGTGTTCCTTCCATTCACCTGTGCCCATCCAGTAATGCCAGGCTTTACAAGATGGCGCCTTGCTTGCTCCTCTGTATACATCGGCAGATACTCCATCAGAAGAGGCCTTGGTCCAACGAGACTGAGCTCTCCTTTTAGGACATTGACTAATTGCGGCAATTCATCAAGACTGAGCTTGCGAATCAAGGCGCCGGTTTTTGTTAATCGAAGATGATCTGGCAGGAGCCCCCCGTGCTCGTCGCGTTCATCGGTCATCGTCCGAAATTTATACAGCATAAATGGCCGGCCATACAGACCAGGCCGCTTCTGCCGAAACAACACAGGCGTCCCAATTTTCCACCGAATCAGTCCATAAATCAGAAGAAAAAGAAGACTGCCTGCGATGAGCAGCGTCAATGCCACCATCACATCTAACATTCTTTTCATCATTAAATCTCCTTATCTCACTAGCGGGAAACAGCTTGTTTTACCTTATGCACCAGCTGCTGCCGCTCTCGTTTTGTTCCTGCAAATTGATACAAGTAGCCCATATAAAGAATGAAACAAAGACCACCAATACAAAACAGCTCCCACCATGAGGTCACGTCATAAATCGCTTGAATCCCTGCACAGACGCCCCAAATCATGAGCGCTCCTGCAAGTGGAACCAATGTATGTTTGTAAAAGATGGTGCGTTTCTGATTCGTGATGCGGGCCGTATAAAATGGCAGAAACACGATATTTTTCATCAATAAAACTATCGCTCCTGCTGATGCAATGCCATATAAGCCAAGCTGAAGCATATGAGTCAATCCATAGGCAAAAAGCACATTGGATACTCCTAATATGAGCGTGACCACCGCTGGAACTTTCAATCGATTAAAAGCGGTCGGCACATATGTCAGCGGTAAAAACATCAAGGTCAAACATAAATAAGCTGCATGTATCATGAGAAGCCATTTCAGCTCTTCAAAGGCAGGTCCAAGCCATAAAAGCATGAGCGGACCGGCGAGCCCTCCTAGTAGAGCGGCTGGGAACGCGACAAATAAACCGCTCCATTTAATGGCACTGGCTGCATATTGGATGAGACCTTCTTTGTCTTGATTCGAGTAAAATTTCGTGATCGTTGGGGCAAATACAACCGCCAGTGTCCCTGCGAGTGTGCGTAATAATAATGGGAACTGTAAAATCGCTGCATACTGTCCCGTCGCTTCCGCTCCAATGAGCAGGTTGGTCATCAATAAGTCAATTTGTAAAAACAACAAAATTCCCATTTGCTCAAAAGAATGCCAGACCCCTGATCGAACAAGTGTGAGACTAGAAGATAATGAGACGTGCCGCCACTTAAACGAAAACCAAGGAATGAGTTTTTTAAAATAATAGATACCGATTCCCATAGCCGCCAAGCTTCCTATGACGGCCGCAAGCGGAATATGCCAGATGGCTGGTGCCGTCCATGTAAACAGCATCACAATCATAAATGCCCTCAAAAACATCTGAATGGCCTGACCAACACTTGATACATATAACTTATTCGCATAAAACGGCGCAGCCCCAATGCCGGACATGACAAAATTGAGCATAAATAAAAGACCCCCTAATATAAAAGCGGTCTGTGTGTCTTTTGCGAGATGACCAGGCACATGAAGCCACTCTACCAGCTGGCGGGACATGAACAGACAAAACAGAAAAAGACTGATCGATAAAAAAATGGAACTAACGAAATAAGATGAGAGATAGCGCTGCGCCTTCTCCATTTCTCCTTTATGAGCCGCCACAGAAAAAAAGCGCACCACAACAGCACTTAATGAAGCCGTAATAACCGATAAATAGTTGATCATATTTTGCGTCAGATGGATTAAGCCGAATGCTTCCACTCCAAGTGTATGAACGATGTACGGTGTTAAACAAACAGACATAAGCATCATCAAGACAAACGTCATGAAGTTTGCACTGGCATTGTAAAGAAACGCTCGATTCATTTTGTTTTCACGCAGCGTTTAAAAGCTTTCATCCAGCTTCCTCTCCCTTTTGTCCGCTCGTTTTCATCAGCTGATGAATCGCCTCTTTCACAGCCGCCTCATTCGGTTCTTTTAATAGCGTCAAAAACGGAAGATGAGCCACCCATTCATACCCTTCCATCACCTTATGATCAAACGACCTGAGGACAACACATGGTGTATGCGTAATCGCACAAAAGATCATGCCATGAAGCCGATCTGTCACGACGACCTGCGCCTTTCTTAACTCTGTCCATAAGGCAGATAATTCATCTAAGCGAGTCGTTCGATCAACTCGTTTGCCAATTGTCGTTGTGATGAAACCGACTTGATCATACGTCTCTTGAATATGCTGCTGCAGCTGCTGCCGGCTCTCCTTGGTGAGATACGCTTCCTTATCCTCACGCAGACAAAGCAGAATCCCTTCACGTTTTTGTTCCTTTGATGTTTCGTCTAATGTCAGCACCATATCAGGCTGTTTCCACACATCTTGATCAGGGAAGTGCTGCTTCATCCAAGTATAGGTTGTTTGATCTCTTGCCATGAGAAGCAGCCTTGGATGATGTTTGTATGTTTGAATGGCGCGGCGTTCCTCTCTTTTTCCTCTCTTTGTTTCTGTAAAATGGGCAGTGGCCGGCAGTTGAATCACCGGATAGGACTTGAAGGTCTTCATGATAAATTGTCTCGTCCATTCTTCATAACGGTATAAGTCCCCCATATTGCCCCCACCGATGATACAGACGATGTCTTCTGGGTGCCGCATACGCTTTAACGGACGGGCGAGGCGATAAATCTCTTTCATGTCCACTTCCATGATGTCGTAGGCGGGAAAGTGCTCTTTTAAAAAACAATAACTCGCATAGGCAATCGCATGATCCCCTAAATTATCATGCCCTGGCAGCAGCGTGAGAATGATTTTCTTCTGATGACTCAGCTCTGGCAGGCTTTGGCGGCTCAGTCGATACTCAAGCGGATATTTAACCTTTAAAAGCAGCCACTCTGCGGCGTGCGCCTTCAATTGCTGCAATGTCAATCTCATCACCCCTATTTCCTTGTTTGATATTCGATCCATTTTTGATAGCTTGAAGCGGCGGCAGAAAGCGGATAAACCAGCCGGCACTTAGCAAGGAATAAAATCATTCGCTTTCGAGCGGTGAGCTTCGATGGTTCCACTTGTTTGACGGCATGCAGAAAGGCCTCGTGTGTCACCATTTCCCGCATGTGATCAAGCTTTTCCCGAATAGAGAGGGCATTTTGGCTCTTCCATTCGTTGAGCATACAATGAAGAGTATGATTGACAATAAAAAAATCAAGTGCCTTCTCATACAGAGAGATGTCATCATATTCTTTCAAAAACAAGCGCTGCGCATGATAAAAGGTCAGTCCATGATGAAAATACTGCTTCTGATATCGCTGCACAATAGATGACAGATGAACCCTGTAGTAATAAAGAGGTTCATGAACAAAGGCGATGCTGCGTGATAAAGAAAAACAGCGCAGCGTCACATATTGATCTTCTATGTTCTCAAGTTCCCCCCGCAGCGGAAATCGAATGTGATGTTCTTCGATAAAGGCACGCCGATACAGCTTATTCCATGAAAACCCCGTGATGTCTCCGTGCAATAACGCTTCAATTAAACTCGTCTTTTCGGCTGATCGCTCGGCTAACAGCGTCGTTGGTATGGTTCGCTTTGACTGTTCAAATTGAATCCAGTACTCACTGACAACAAGATCTGCGCCGGTCATTTCAGCTTTTTCATACAAGGCTTCACAGTAATGAGGCGCGAGAATATCATCTGAATCAATAAAGGCGATATACGTCCCTTTTGCTTCTTCGATGCCCCGGTTCCTCACAGCGCCTAACCCTTGATTGGTTTGATGAATGACCCGAAAGCGCTGATCTTGCGCAGCAAACGCTTCAAGACATTCTCCGCTGTGATCCGTCGATCCATCATTCACGAGAATCACTTCTATATCTGAAAAACTTTGATCTGCAATTGATTGAAGGCATTGCTCCACATATTGACTCGTATTGTAGACTGCGACCAATAGACTGATAGCTGGCATTACAACATGCCCCACCTTTCTCCAAATCTACTTTGTAAATATCGTCCTGTACGGTAAAACAGATGAATCGAACGGCATCAGCATGATGCTGTACAGAATATAGCAAACAGCAATCCCTACATAGATAAAGACATTAGACCGCTGATCAAAAATACGTGTGAAATATGGCAGTAAAATAAGCTGATACAAGCCAAAATAGATATGAAATCTTGCATAAATGACATCCTTTGTAGCAAGGATGCCAAACAAGAAACCGAGCAAACAAAAATTCACAATGTAATCACTCTCAGGCGTCAGCTCACGAAGTCGTTTTCGATAAAGGAAAGCAAGTAAAAGCGGCAAAACCAACACACCAATTTTTGTCACATTCATTCCATTCGTATTCGTTGTGAGCCATTCCTCGTAATGCCCATATGAACTGCCTTGCAGCATCACGACAAACACGGAAACAAAGCGGTCATAAAGAGCAGTTAACCCTAAGAAAATCATGCATAAGACCAGCATCATCCAAGACCATGCTTTTGTTCTCACGATAAAATACACAGGAATCATGATGAGAGCCGATGAATGAAACAATGAACATACGAGGACAAGCGGAAAATACAATTTCCACTGACCATTGATCACAAGACGGATAGCATAAAAAAGAACCGCAGCCACCATATACTGACGCATGCCATTAAACGAAGCGTAATAATGAAAAGTGCCGAGAAAAAGCAGCATACTCAGCTCAAAGGGACGGCCATATTGAATGAGCGTCTTGATGATAAAAAAATAGGTGATCGCCCCAACCGAGATATACATGATTTGCGGATCACGGGACAGTTGATTGAGCATCCATAAAATAAACGTAAATCCTGGGTCAGTGGCCGCCTTGTCCACACCAAATCCGAATATATGCCAAGGCTTTTCATAATTGACGGAGAACTCATACATCTGTCCATATGTGACAAAATCGGTTCCTACTTTGTACCGAATACCAGCGACAATACAAAGAAACAAAAACGGAAATAACACCAGAATCTTGTTAGGCCGCCATCCGCTTTGAATGGTATCATCACGCCTGCCGTAAAATGCGGCAAAGCTCGACCATAAATAGACCAAAATCATGTTCACCAAATAAACCGCCATCTGCCATTCCTTCCTTACAGTCCATATCCATTCATCACACGTGTGATGTTCTGTTTGACATCAAATCCTCTTTGTTCAAGCTGGGACGTAATGGTCTCTTGAAGAGGAGGCTCTGCATGATATGCTTCAAGCACCGCCTTCATCCATTCATGCGCAGAATCCCGCAGCGACATTCTTTTCACAAGTCCGCAGCCTAAATCCACTTCCTCTGTAATATGATCTGAAATCACACAAGGCAATCCAGATGCCTGTGCTTCCACTAATACAAGCGGAAGTCCTTCAAACAAGGACGGCATCACAAATACATCAAATGCTTTCATATACTGCGGAACGTCTGATACGACGCCTGTAAAGACAATGTCGTCTAACAAGCCTGCCTTCTCCGCATATGATTCAACCACCTGTCTCAGCGGTCCATCCCCTATAAGGACAAGTTGAAATGAGACCCCCTGCTTCTTTAAGGTCTGTGCCAGTTCCATAAAAAAAACGTGATTTTTTTGTTCATGAAACCGGCCAATATGACCAATAATCATGCTCTTTTCGTGAAGACCCAGCTGCTTTTTGATCTTCACCTTTTCGTCTGGATCAGGCTGAAAGAAAAGGGATAAATCAATCCCATTCGGCAGCACCTCAACTTGTCCATTCTTCATTTTTTTCTGCCCAAATAAAAAGGAACCGGCATCCTCACCGCATGCAACAAGCTGTGTAGAAAATGCAAAGATCAGCTGGCGAAACCCTTTGAGCATCATATGGTCTACCCAATTTGGCGACTGTTTCCAAGCTGTATTATGAGAATGACAAATACGCACCTTCACACCCGCCAGTTTCGCAGCAAGTGCGGAGAAGCCTGTTTGAAAATCCGTATGGGCATGCACTGCCTGATACGGTCCTGTTCGTTTGATTGTCTTTGTCAATGTTTTCACAAATGCCAAAGGAGAGGATGCCCCGATACTTGGGACGTAGAAGATACGTCCCCCGAGCCTCTGAATTTCCTCATCATAATCACAGACATCCTTTCGGTGGGTAATGAAGTCAAATTGAAGGACATTTCTATCGAGTGCACGATAGATGTTCATGATCATCGTTTCAGCCCCGCCGCGGTTCATCCCGCCCACAATATGGAGTACACGCTTTGGCTCACTCATCCCGAATCGTCCTCCTTTTCAACAAAGACGCCTCCAGCTTCCGCCGGTGATAAAATTTCATGATCTTCGGTGATAAACAGGCGCGAACCACCGGCTTTATTGCAAACAGATAATGAACCGGCGACAATTTTAATAACCAGCATGCTTTTAAAATGAGCCAGGCATTATCCATCGAATATTGAAACTTACGGCGCTGAAAGGCCGCTTCATCCTCTCTCACAAGGTATAACGGCTCTTGTAAATTAAAGCCTTTTCTCCCCGCAGCAAAAAAACGGATCCAAAGATCGATATCTTCCATCCGCCTTGTTGTTTTCACAGAGCGATACCCATGTAAAGCCTTGTATGCAGCAGCCCTCATCATAATGGTTCCATGACAAAAAGGAGTCCCTTTTGCCAGCACCTTCCGATCAGGCTCTGAAATAAGTGCACGTACACCTTTTGTACCCGATTCATCAAACACCGTCATCGCCGTACCGACCACATCATATTCAGGATGTGTTTCTAGGAAATGAACCTGTTTTTCTAAACGAACTGATACTGATACATCGTCGCCATCCTGCCGTGCAATCAAGTCTCCCCTTGCTTCAGCTAGACAGCGATTCAGACTGGCAGCAAGCCTTTGATTATGCTCATTGCGGATAAGGCGAATTCTTTCAGGGTCTCGTTTTGTATAAGACAGCACTTTTTCATAGGTGCCGTCTGTTGATGCGTCATCACATATGATGAGCTCCCAATTGTCATATGTTTGATGAAGAATGGATTCAATACTTTCTTCTACTGTGTCTTGGCAATTGTAGACGCCCATGATGATAGACACCTTTGGCTTACGCATGCTCACATCACCTTCTCTGCTTGATCCATATAGGTTGTATAAATTTCTTCCATAGCACTCACCGCCTGCTCCTGTGCAAATGCATGCGCTAAGGAGCGTCCCGCTTTCCCCATGAGGGGCAGCTGATCCCTTTTGTGATAGAGCTGGTGCAAATATTCAGCCAAGCCATTTACATCATGCGGTTTGACTAAAAAACCATTCACGCCGTGTCTGATCAGCTCACAGTGTCCTCTATTCTCCGTTGCAATGACTGGTTTTTCCGCAGACATCGCTTCAAGCAGATTCATGCCGAGCCCTTCTCTCAGACTAGTCGACACACATACATCACTCATATGCATCCATTCCTCGATTTGTTTGCAAAAACCAGCAAAGTGGACATGCTTTTCAAGATGGAGCCCGCAAACCAGCTTTTCATACATCGGCCTCATTGTGCCTTCCCCGGCAAACACGATCTTCACATTTGATATTTTCCTATATAGCTGTGCACATGCTTTGATGAGCATCCCTTGGTTTTTATTCGCATTTAATTCGCCAGCACACAGCACAATAAAATCTTCCGAGGAAAAGCCATAGACTGCACGAAGACGCTGCTTCTCTTTTTCATCAACTGGGGCAAATCGCTTCATATCCACCCCCGTACCGGGAACATAATAGACAGATGCCCGCTCTTTTGATAGACGATCTGCTCTTTTAAAATCCTCTCCATTAATGGTGATCAGAGCGTCTGTATGGCGGGCGAGCCATCGCTCAATTGGATAATAGAGCAGCCAGTTTTGAAGCGGCGCCCCCTGCCAAAAGTGAAAGCCATGTGCTGTGTAAAGAACCTTCGTCCCTTTTTTGCGCGTGCTTTTGGCTGCAAGTCTGCCAATGACACTTCCCATTGGTGTGTGACAATGGATGAAGTCGTAGTGCTCTTTCGCTAACAGCTTCTTCAACTCCACATACGCAAACCGGTTGTGCACATGAAAAGGGGAGCGCTGAATCGGAATTGAGTGCGCTTGATCCACATAGGGCAGCTCCAGCTGACCATTTGCTGCTGTATGCACTTCCCATCCTTGTTCCTGAAACCACCGGAAATAGGGAAGGTGAAATGCCTTAAAATGATAGTCAACCGTTGCGCAAAACAAGACTTTTTTCTTCATTGGCAAGCGCTTCCTCCTCTCTGGTCATCTGTTCAGACAACAAATCATGCGATTCGATGGCAGCAAACAATGCTTCTCTCATTTGCTCTTCACTCATCATGTCAAATTCATGGATAAAGCGGTTCAGCACATATGGATCACCATCCAGCGCATGGCCGATATGAATTTTCGGAAAAATTTGTTCCTGTGCTTTTTCATGCTGGTTGAGTAATTCTTCATACATTTTCTCCCCAGGACGAATGCCTGTGAACGTGATCGGAATCTGGTCTGTGGTATAGCCTGAGAGGTGAATGAGGTTTTCTGCGAGGTCAACAATTTTCACTGGCTCCCCCATATCTAATACAAAAATCTGTCTTCCTTCTGCCAATGCACCCGCCTGAATGACAAGCCTTGATGCTTCTGGAATGGTCATAAAATACCTTGTCATCGCTGGGTGCGTGACCGTGACCGGCCCGCCTTGTTCGATCTGTTTCTTAAAAATAGGGATGACGCTTCCCCTGCTTCCGAGTACATTTCCAAACCGAACCGCTACAAATTTTGTTTCACTGCCTGCCCCCATTTGCATGATCAGCATTTCAGCAAACCGCTTTGTGGCGCCCATCACATTGGCAGGATTGACCGCTTTGTCAGAGGAAATGAGGACGAATGTTTCAATGCCGTGCTCATGTGCAGCTTCTGCGACATTTTTTGTCCCGATAATATTGTTTTTCACTGCTTCTTTTGGACTGATCTCCATGAGCGGGACATGCTTATGTGCCGCGGCATGATAAATCATATCCGGCTGAAACTGACCAACGATTTCACTCATTTTCTGTTTATCTTGGATATCTGCAATTTGTGGATAGAGACTGATGGTGTCCCCATAAATTTCTTTCAGCTCTAGTAAAATAGAATGAATGCTAAATTCCCCGTGTCCCACAAGCACAATCGCTTGAGGAGCAAACACACAAATTTGACGACAGATTTCTGACCCAATCGATCCGCCTGCCCCTGTGACCATAATCGTTTTCCCCTTTAAATGGACAGATAGACGGCTTGAATCTAATTGAATCGGTTCTCTTCCGAGTAAATCCTCTGGCTGTACATCCCGTAATTGATTCAGCGCATGAGTTCCTTTTAAAATCTGCTCCATCTCTGGCATGATCTGCGTTTTGACCCCAGTCGCTACGCATTCCTTATACAGCCCTTTTAAGGTATGGCTGCTTTTGGACGGAATGGCGATGATGATCTTTTGAATATCCATCATCACAACAGCTGTTTGAATCTGTTCTTTTCCCCCTAGAACAGGCAGTCCCATGATTTCAAGCTTATGCTTCGTCTTGTCATCATCTATGAAGGCGACTGGTTCAATATGTACATCACTCGATTGCTGAAGCTGACGAACGATGATGGTCCCGGCTGATCCGGCGCCAATGATTAAGGCCCGCTCCTTTTCTACCTGCAGCCGCTTTGCACCATCATGAAATAGCCGGGAGGCCATTCGAGATGCACCGATGAATAATACGTGGAAAAGCCACACAATGAACAAAAACCGAAAGGGCCATGTCTGCACGAAAAGGTACAGCATTGCCATTGAAAATAAAAAAGAACACACAAAGGTCTTCATTAAAGAAAATAGCTCTCTTACCCCTGTATAAGCCCATACTTGCTTGTACACGTGAAAAATATACGAAAACAAATGGTGCCCAATGAGCAGACTGAGCGAAGAAATGACGAGCATTTCAAATGTATAAACAGTTAACGCCGCTTCTTGGACAAATTGAAAGCCAAAAAAGACAGCAACTAAGATGAGATATGAATCTAGTGCCACGATGATTGATAATCTTTGGGCGTAAGTCAACGCTCCTCCCCCTTTTTCAACATCACTATTCTTACGTAAAATGGGCATCAAACCCGTCCTCACACCCCACTATTGATGACGAGCATCTAAGGCATTTGTCATGCCCACAGCAGGATCGAGTGCCTCCATTGTTAAAGATTAGGAGACATCACCTATCAATCTTGTTAATACATATACAGCCTTCCCTTTTTCTCTTTCTTGCCATTTAGCATAGCCCCAAGCAGTTTACCTGTTGTTCCTTCTAACACTTCTTTTGATTTCTTCACAGCCGCTATCTTTGTTTTGCCGCTTAAGACAACAAGAATGCTCCCATCGGTCCGGTTCGCCAGGATCTTTGCATCGGCCACTGGCAGAAGCGGCGCGGAATCAACAATCACCATGTCATATTGCTGTTCAATTTCATAAAACAGCTGCTTCATGACAGAAGAGGAGAGCAGCTCAGCTGGATTCGGCGGAATGGTTCCGCTCGGAAGCAGCTCTAAATGCTCAATGGGTGTAGGCAAAATAGCTTCCTCCAAGCTGCAATTATTTAATAGTACATTGGTCAAGCCCGTGTGATGACTCAGGTCAAAATATTCATGAACAGACGGCTTTCGCAAATCAGCATCCATCAGCAGCACCCGCTTTTTCTGCTGTGCAAAAACAGCTGCTAGGTTTGCAGCCGTAAATGATTTCCCTTCCTTCGGCAAGGAGGATGTCACCAATATGGATTTCAGCCTTGTTTGGATTGATGTGAATTCGATGTTAGTTCGGATTGTACGGAATTGTTCTGCAATGACAGAGTGAGGATTTAATACAGAAATACAGGATAAATCTCTCTTTTCTCTTTTCTTCCTCTTAAAGATCAATGTTCTGTCCTCCCGTTATGACGGACTGCTTGTCTTTTTTTGCCCTCCTGTCTGCCTGCATCTGATAGACACTTCCGAGCGACGGCAATCCGATCTCTTCTCTTATTTGATGTGTTCGTTTTACAGTATCATCGAGTAAATTCATTAAGAAAATGAGTGTCACCCCCCCTAATAAAGAGGCACCTAGTGCCAGAACGATATGAACGAATTTTCTGGAATTCATGAGAATCGTATTGGACAGCTTGGCTTCAGACAAAACATTAATGCGATCCATATTCATGGTTTTTTTGATTTCTTCTTGCAGCACCTCTGTTGCGGTATTCGCAATGGCGACTGCCTTTGCGCGATCCTCATCTTGTACAGAAATATTGATGACCTCAGACTCATTTTCTGTACTTGTGGCAATTTTGTGTTTTAATCCTTCAGCTGATTCTGTGAGGTTGAGTGTTTCTTTTACTTTTTCAATGACGATCGGACTTTTTAATAAAACTTGAAAGGTACGTGTATATTGAAGGTTCATCTGAATATCGTTTAAGTTTGCTTGTGCGTCATTGCTGCGTTTATGAACAAGAATTTGAGTGGTTGCCTGATATACAGGAGTCGAGACATAGAACTGATAGTAGGCTGAAGTGCCCGTTACGATCAGGACAATCAGGATCAGAAGGGCCATTTTCTCTTTAATGACAGAAAACAGCTGCTTAAAACCTATATTCTCATTCATAGATACCTCCCGATTTCATCATAAAAAGGTTATATATGGTTTCTTTTTGTTAATGATTGGATTATAAAAGATAATACCCGCAAAGAAAAATGTCATAATAGGTCTTATAGTTCTTTTTAAAGAACGAAATCGTTCGTTTTCTTTTGTTTACTTCCTGTTTCTTACGTTTTTGAATTTTATAAAGAACAATTTATTTCTTATAATGAACGAAAAGGTCGCAGTACGATTCGCCAGGGAGAAGGGAGATCATTGATAAGAATGATAGGAAAGGTGATACGCATTTACCGAAAGAGGAAAGGATACTCCATTCAGCAGCTGGCTGAAGATGCCCATGTCTCTAAGTCGTATTTGAGTAAAATTGAGCGTGGTGTCCACAGAAATCCATCTGTCCAGTTTTTAAAAAAGGTATCCTCTTCACTAGAAATTGATTTACAAGAGCTGTTTGATGCAGAGACGATGATGTTTCATTACTCTGAGGGTGGTGAACACGAATGGCGGGAGCATATCGTCAATGCCGTCCAATCCGGCATGCCGAAAGAAGAACTCTATCAGCTGCTCCAAACGTACCGAAAGGAGCAGGAAGAAAAGACGTTACATGTCACTCATAGAAAGCTGACTGATTCGAATATATCAGAGTGGAAGCGTCTGATGAGTGAGGCGAAAGCTATCGGCTTAAGCATTGAGGAAGTAAAAGCATTCCTCGCCAACATGGGAGAACGACGGGCGTAAGCCTTTCAGGAAGAGTCAAATTGCGGGGAGAGGCGTTTGACGCTTCGCTGAAAAAGAGCCTTTTATCATGAAAAGGCTCTTTTTTCTCTTATTCTTCTTTTTTTGTTCGTGCTTTTTTCGTTATATCATTGTTTTTCCAATAGGCCCATAGTGATGTAATCCCAAGAAAGGCTAACGTGATAAATTGCTGAATACCTTCTTCATCAATAGGAATTGGGCTTTTTCCCGCAGCGGTTAGAGCACTGTTGACAAGCGCGAGCAAAAGCAGCACAAGCCTTGCGATTGTACCTGCACTAATTTTTTGAACCTTCAACTGTATCCCCTCCCTTTCTTCCCCTTCACGGGCGGTACTGCTCGTTCTCTCTCATATGTATGCAAAAACCGAATGAATAGAAGACCAGATCAAAAAAAGAGACATCATTCCCATATAAGGAATGATGCCTGATTTCATTTTATTTTGATGTAGAAAACATCTCTTTTGCTTCATCCAATGCCATTTTATTGCCTAGTGCTGAGTAATCGAGCCATGGCTGATCGGCAATCGGATAGACTTGATTTTTCTTCACGGCTTTTAGACCCTTCCAAATCGGAGTCTTTTCTAATTGCTTGAATGCCTGCTGCGCTTTATCATCACGATTCACGACGACAAAGATAGCATCTGCATCATAGTCAGGAAGAACCTCTTGAGAAATCACTTCAAATGGCCGCTTGCTGTCCAGTTTCTTCACACCATCGACAGGTGTCAGACCTAAATCCTCGTATAAAATAGGACCCATTGGGCGCTTCATGCTAAATACTCGAAGCTCCTTTGCCGTCACACGGATCGCCATTACTTTCCCGTTTCCAATCTTTTGTTTGATGAGCGATTTGACTTCTTTTGCTTCTTGATTGTAATCCTGAATATATTGATCGGCTTCTTTTTCTTTATTGACGAGCTTGCCGATTTTTTTCAAATGATCACGCCAAGTGCCGTCATTTAAATTAAACACTTCCGTTTTGGCGATTTTCTTATATTTCGATAAGTCTTGTCCAGCTAGTTCTTCATCGACATAAATGACATCTGGTTGTAATGCAAGCAGTGACTCCATATCGGGATCGGCTGCGATGCCCAGCTTCTTCGTACCACTCAGCTGCTTTTTCGCATGTGGAAGGAAATCTTTTAAGTCCCCTCCTACAACAGATCCTGCCGGCTTGATACCGAGTGCTAATAAGTCATTGGTTAAATGGATAGACAAGGAAGCAATTTTTGGTGTTCCATGATCATTTTGAGTTGTTGTATTCTTTGTTTCCTGTTGACCACAAGCGGCAAGCATAATGAAACAGAACGTTAAAACAAGCACAAGTAATTTTTTCATGATGAGTTCCTCTTTCACGTTTATTTCGTTTTTGTTAATAAATAGAGAAAATAAGGTGCCCCAATAAAAGCCACAACCACACCCGCTGGTATGGAATTTGGGGCAAAGATGGAACGTCCGATTGTATCGGCACTGACCAAAATCAACAAGCCAAGCAGCGCACTAACCGGTAAAAAATACTGATGCAGCGAGCCGACAAGCCGCCTTGCCAAATGCGGGGCGACAAGACCAATAAAACCAATACCGCCTGTCATCGAAACACTTGCACTCGCCAAACCAACAGCCAAGGTCAGCAAAAGGAGACGCTGACGCTGGACACGTACACCTACACTTGAGGCGACAGCATCTCCTAATGTCAATGCATTGAGCGTGCTTGACTGCATCAGCGTAAGCGGCACAAGGCATACAATCCAAGGCAGAAGCGCTAACACATGAATCCAGTCTCTCCCCCAGACATTACCGACAAGCCATCTTGAAGCAAATGTGTAAGTATCTTCATCCAGCTTCAATGACAAATATAACGTCAAAGCACTGAATCCCGCCGCAACCGCAATTCCTACTAGGATCAGCCGGATGGGAACAAGCCCTTCCTGCCGGTCATACGCCAGAAGCACGATGACCGCTGCCGCAAGAAGCCCTCCGCCAAATGTAAAGAGCGGAATAAGAAGAGATGGATTGCCTTCTAGTGCATGGAAATACGTCACAAACACGATTAAGCCAAATGCTGCTCCTGCATTCAGTCCAATAATTCCTGGATCGGCCAGCGGGTTACGAGATAAGCTCTGCAAAATGCCGCCCGCAATGCCAAGACCAATTCCCGCCAGCATCGTCACCACGATTCGAGGCAGACGATAGTCAAACAGCACCGTTTCACTTTGAAAATCCCCAAAGCCGAATAACGTTTTGACGACCACAAGAGGACTTAGTTTCAGCGTGCCGGTATTTAAGCTATACAGCACAACAGCCGCAGTCAAACAAAGCAAAACGACTGTCACGACAAGAGCCCGCTGTTTCTCTCTCATGACAGGTTCCTCCCTTCTTTTCTGGCAATATATAAGAAGAAAGGAACACCGACAAGTGCCACCATCACGCCAATGGCAAGCTCTCGGGGCGGATTAACGGTGCGGCTGGCAAGGTCAGCAAAGACTAGCAGCACCGCGCCTAATATCGCCGACATCGGAATGACGAAACGATAGTTTACACCAACCAGCTTTCTTGCGATATGCGGGATGACAAGACCGACAAATCCAATCGATCCGACTGCTGATACAGAAACCCCTGCTAATAATACGGCAGCTGCCATTCCTAGTATTCGCACTTGTCGTGTTTTCACCCCTAAATTTGCCGCTACATCTTCACCGAGCGACAGCAGCGACAGTGAACGCCCTAATAGCATCGCCCATACGATCACTATCAGAATGACTGGGGCAAGAATCGTCAGCTGCGGCCATTTCACACCAGCCACACCGCCTGCATACCAAAACGCAAGGTCCTGACTCAAGTCAAAATAAATCGCGATCCCAGAGCTAAGTGCATGAAGCAATGCAGCCACAACGGCTCCTGCTACAGTTAAACGCAGCGGTGTCAAAACGCCACCAGCCGCCCCAATCGCAAAGATCAGCAGCGTACTAAGCACTGCACCAATAAAGGAAAAAAACATAAGTGCCGAATAAGGCATTTCTGGGAAAAAGGCAAAACAGAGAGCGACCACAAACATCGCACCGCCATTAATGCCCAGAATCCCCGCATCTGCCAGCGGGTTTCTTGTGATGCCCTGCATGAGCGCACCTGCTACGGCAAATGCCGCTCCGACAAGAGCTGCTCCTAAAACACGAGGAAGTCTTAATTCATGGATGATCTGCTGCTCTGTGACATCTGACTGATAGTCAAATACAGCTGTCCAAACCGTTTGCAGAGACAATGTTTTGGCACCATATGACACAGCCAAAAACATGGCAGCCGCCAAACCAATGACGGCGAGAAAAAATATCAAAAAGAACAGAATATGTGATGATCGTTTTTGTTGAGGTGTTCGCTTATCCTGCAAAATCGGTGTCATCCTTTTCTTCATTAAAAGTCAGTTTGAAAATGAGAATCATAATCATCAAAATTATAGCCGTCTGCCTCTGAAAAATCAATGTACGCCCTATTTTTTAATTAATGAAGGTATGTGCGTGGCAGCAAAATGAGGTGTCTTTTGCTCGTTTGGAATGGCCTATCATTTTTTCTCATAGTTTAATAGGAAAATAGTTGACATTCCGCCTGAACATCCTCTAAAATTACAAAAGTAAGTCAAATATTATAAAAATATTACAAACAGATGTCAAACTGATAAAGAATGGCCCGTCATGAGAGGAGATTTGAACGTTGTGTCATTAAAGGGAAAATGGAGTATCAGCCTATTTGCACTTGCGATCATCATTGGAGTCGTTGCTTTCTTTCAAAATCAACAAGCAAGCGGTACAGAGAAGAAAAATGTAAAGCAGGATACGAACTATAAAAATGTCGAAATCGTTACTCTCGTAAATGACGGGAAATTTATGAGATATGCAGTCAACTATCCTCTTTTTCATCAAAAACAGCTAGATGACAAGATTCAAAGCTACGCCAATTCAGCATTAGAGCATTTCAAAAAGACTTTTAGTGAAGCCAAGGACATCGATGAAAACAAACGCTTTGAACTGAATATTGATTATGATATGGTGCATTATGCGAAGCAGTCTGCTGCTATTCGCTTTACGACTTATACCTATACAGGTCAGCAAAATGGGATCACCAATCATCTCACGATCAACTATGATTTTCAGAAAAAAACCTTTCTTGACACAAAAGATTTATTTCTGCCTAAAACCAACTTTTTGAAGAAATTATCCTACATTACATATTCAGAGCTTCTAAAGGACAAAACCTTATCTAAGGATCAGACTCTCCTTCAGAAAGGAACAGCCCCTACTGCTCAAAACTTCAGTCAATTTGCCTTGAAAGAGAAATATGTAGAATTTTATTTCCCAGCATCTCAAGTAGCCGACAAGGATCTTGGTCCGCAAACACTCGCGATTAAAAAGACGCTGCTGAAAGATATATTAAAGCCAGAATATATGAATAAAACCAATAACCAAAATGAAATGAAAGAACCAAATCCGAAAAGAAAAGCCGTCAAGCTGCCGCAAAAATCAAAGCTTGACCCTAATAAAAAAGCCATCGCCCTCACATTTGATGATGGTCCGAACCCAGCGACAACATCAAAAATTTTAGATGCATTAAAGGCAAATAAAGGACATGCGACCTTTTTCGTATTAGGCAGCAGGGTGCAGTATTATCCTAGTATGCTTGCAGATATTCTAAAAGGCGGGAATGAAATCGGAAACCATTCTTACAGTCATCCTTTATTAACAAGACTGCCTTTAAAGGAGGCGGTGAAACAAGTGAAGGACACCCAGCAGTTGATTGAGAAAGCGAGCGGGTATACACCTACGCACTTTAGACCGCCATATGGTGGAACAAATCAAGACATCAATCAAGCGGTTGGGATGAAGGTCTCTTTATGGGATGTTGATCCAGAGGATTGGAAAATTCGCAACAGTCAGCAGATCACAAACCACGTTCTCTCACATGCAGCAGATGGCAGAACAGTGTTAATGCACGATATTTATGACAGCTCAGCTCAAGCAGCAGTGAAGATCATCCATGAGCTCACCAAACAAGGCTATCAGCTGGTCACAGTAAGTGAACTTGAACAATTAACAAAAGAACGGCATGAACAAGCCCCTGTGCAGTAAACACAGGGGTTTTCTTTATGACTCCAAAGACTTCTTTTGTTTCAATAATGCTTGAAATGTCTCTTCCAGCTCCTGAGACGGCTCAATACTTAAACGGCTGAGCACTTCAGACAGCTGCATATCAATTAAAAGAAGCTCCTCTTCTCTTTGTGTAACAGCTGGTTTGTCGTCCTTTTGTTTATACGCTTCATATGTGCTGTCAAATGCTTCAATTCGTTTTTCGTGAACATGGAAAATACGAGTGGCCACCTTCTCAATCAGTCTGCGATCATGGGATACAAACACAACGGTACCCGGGTAATCCTTCAATAGACCTTCGAGCGCTTCAACTGCCGACAGATCTAGAAAGTTCGTCGGTTCATCCAGCATGAGGACATTGGCATCGCTGACAAGCAAGGACGCAAGCATGGTCTTCACCCGTTCTCCCCCGCTTAACACCCTAACAGGTTTATGCACATCATCCCCTCGAAATCCGAGTCTCGCTAAAACCGTTCGTACCACTGTCTCATCTTGAACAGCCTCTTTCAGCGCATTTTGTAAAATCGATTCATCTACCTTCAATCCTGAAAGATCCTGACGAAAATAGCCGAGCTTGACAGCTTCTGAGCGAGACACTCCGGGATGCCCATTCACCAGCATTCGGAGAAATGTCGTTTTCCCGCTCCCATTCTTGCCGATAATGGCGACTTTGTCCCCGCCTCTCACTTCCACATTTGCCTGCTTCCAAAGCAATTGATCGCCCGCCTTGCCATCTACATTTTTCACTCGCAAAATAGTACGGCTCGCTACTTCCTTCATTGTATGCTGAGTCATTTGAATGGGCTGAATGTCTTTTACTTTCTCAACCTTTTCTAATTTCTCCATCCTTGTCTCAATGGATTTGGCTGTTTTTTGCAGCTTTTTTTGCTTATTTGCATAGTAGGGCTTTGCAATTTTTGGCCCTGAGGATTTCAGCTTTTGGGATGGCTTTGTTGCTTTGTCGGCTTTTTTCTTTTTCTTTTCAAGCGCATGCTCTAACTGTTTCTTCTTTTGTGTATAAGCTTCGTACGCTTCCACCTGCTGACGATGCGCCAGCTCTTTTTGCTGTGCAAATTGCGAGTAGTTGCCTTTGTATTGATTAAGCCGTCCATGATCCAGCTCCCAAATCTCCGTACATACCGCATCTAAAAAAGCACGATCATGTGAAACGACAATGAGGGCCCCTTGATAATGATGCAGCTTCTCTTCCAGCCACTCAATGTGCTCTGTATCTAAATGAGTCGTCGGTTCATCTGCTAATAAAAGGGCAGAAGGACGGTTTAACGCTCTTTCAATATAAGTCTGGGTCATCTCACCACCGCTCTGTGTGCCATCCGCTTGTTTCAGCTGAGGAAGCAGTGTACAAGTTGTTGTGGCAGCAAACGTGCCACTGTCTGGTTTCTCTTGCCCCGCCAGCACATGCAATAAAGTCGTTTTCCCGCTGCCATTTGTTCCAACAAGGCCGATGCGGTCATCTTGATGGATGGCAAGCTCCTCAATATCAAATAACAATCGATCTTTTCGAAAAATCTTTAACTGATTGGCTTTTAATAACATCCAACCCTCTCCTTTCGTATCAGGAGACATGAAAAAGCCTCCCATTCTCAGAATAGGAGGCAAAATGGTGTACAAAAATAAGCAGATCAATCCAGGATGACGTGCCGCGTTCCTATCTGAACACACACATCCCCCGTATCAATCACCTCATTCTTTGATTCCCAAGCTGTACCATCCTATTCCGAAGCTAAAAAATGAAAACGCAGCAAACATGGCAAACCAATCGTTTGCTCACTGCCTTCGTTTTTTCATTTTGCTTACAGGTCATAGGATTAGTACTTCATTGCATTGGGTCACCCTTCCGTCGTTTGTTACGTATACGATAAAAGATTGGTTATTTTTTGTCAAGCTGAAATGGCATAAGTGAGTCCATTAATTTCAGCGTAAATGGGTGGACCGCATCAAGCAGTTCATCCTTTTTGCATTCTTCCACTATGCTTCCTTCATGTAAAAAAAGGAGACGATCACATAGATACACCGCCGCTTCTATATCATGAGTAATCATAAGGATGGTCATGTCTAGCTCTTGTTTTAATGTCTCGAGCAGCTCCAATAGTTGCACCTGAACAGAGACATCCAGTGAGCTCAGGACTTCGTCTAGTATGAGAATGGCTGGATGCGTTGATATGGCTCGTGCAATGCACACTCGCTGGAGCTGACCGCCGCTTAGCTGATGTGCATATTGATACAGCAAAGAAGAGGGTAGTCTGACTTGTTCAAGCAACGATAAAACCTTCTGATCCACATTTTTTTCCTGCTTTAACAATCGCATAGGCTCAGCAACGATTTCTTTCACCGTAAAGGAGGGGTGAACAGAAGATCGATAATCCTGAAAGACAACACTCATTTTTCCTCGGTTCATCTTTCGCCATGTGTCAGCTGGCTTTCCATCAATCTGTACCTTGCCGCCATCTATTTTTTCTAAACCGAGCAGAATTCTTGCCAATGTACTTTTGCCGCTGCCGCTTTCACCGACTAACCCGGCACATTGTCCTTTTTCGATTTCAAACGAGACGTTTGATATGCGTGGTTTTGACTGCATTTGTCGAGAGAAGAAACCTTTCTTCTCTCCATGCTTGATGAGGCTATCAGCTGTAATCAACATGGAAATGCCCTCACTCTCTGCTGCTGCCGCAGTGCTTCAAGAGGCACAGATAATCGGCGCCTCGTCTCAAGTAAATGCTTCGTTTGAGGATGCTCAGGCGATGTGAATACCTTATCAGCTGGGCGATGCTCAAGCATCTCGCCTTGATGCACCACCAACACCTCGTCAGCGATCGCCTGAACGACGCCTAAATCATGCGAAATGATGATCAAGGCCGCGCCTGTTTCTTCTTTCAGCCTCTGTAATTGCATGATGACTTCACGCCGATTATATGCATCAAGCGACGCCGTTGGCTCATCGGCAATGATCACATTAGGAGAAAGCATCATCGTGATCGCAATCATCACTCGCTGAAGCATACCGCCAGATAATTCATAAGGATATTGCTTCAACAATTCATTTGGATTTTTTAAATGAACACGCTCAAGTCCTGCGATAGCATGTGCTTTCCCTTCTTTTCCTTGTAAGCCCAAATGACGCTGGAACGTTTCCATCATTTGATGACCAATGGTTTCGATGGGATTGAACGCATTCATCGCATCTTGTGAGATGAAGCCAATTCGTTTGCCTCGCCACTGCTCAGCTGTCTGAGTTGTCAATGTTTCGCCGTCAAACATGATCGCTCCCTCCACTTCTAGCGAAGAAGGAATCAAGCCAATTAACGCTTTTGCGACGGTTGATTTTCCGCTTCCACTTTCTCCAATAACAGCTAAACAACGTTGTTGCTGTAGGGAGAACGTTATGTTCGCCACTAAATCCTTTTGCTGCACTGGATCATGTACGGACAGATTTTTTACGTCGATGAAAAGCAAATGGTCTCCCTCCCTTTTGATTGTTGTGATGCATGGCAGGGGTCGTGGCCTGCTGAAGGCTGTCTCCTAAAAAGTTCAGCGCCATGACCACAAATAAGATGGCAAGGCCAGGCACAAGCATATGGGCTGGATGTGTCACCATGACATTCTTCGCTTCGTTGAGCATCATCCCCCATTCCGGTGTAGGTGCGCTCACGCCTAACCCAAGAAAAGACAGAGCAGATATATTTAAGATGACCCAGCCCGCATCAAGTGTCGCAAAGACAGCAATTTCTCCTGAAATGCGAGGAAATAAATGCTTCCTCAGTATGTAAAATGGGGAGCCGCCAGACACTTTTACATACTGAACAGATGGTTCATTCGCATACTGCAGAACGGACGAACGAATCATTCTTGTATACCAGGCCCATTTCGCTAGGACATTCGCCAAAATAATATTGAATAATCCAGGCCCCAGTATCCCCACAACAGCTAGAATCATCACTTCTGCTGGGAAGGAGAGCATAACATCACACAGTCTCATCAACACGCCATCCACTTTTCCTCGGAAGAAGCCCGCCATGAGTCCAAGTGTGCTGCCAATGAGCATCGTGATACACATCGTCAGCATGGCCGCAAGCATCGTAGTCCGAATGCCATATAAAAGCCGTGACAATACGCATCTCCCGAGCTGATCCGTTCCGAGCGGATAAGTCAGGCTGATGCCGGCATATTTTTGAAGAATGTTCGTTTCTGTTGGATCATGTGGTGCTAACACTGGTGCAAACAGTCCTGCTAAAGCGACAAGTGCTAACAGCCAGATAGAAACAACCGCCATACGGTCTTTTCTTAATTGATGCCATCCTATCATCATTCTCAGACCTCCTTTCGCAACTGCGGATTCATGGTCATTTGCACAACATCAGCCATGAGGTTACACACAACAAAAAGGAACCCCATCACAAATAAATAGGCTTGAATCATAGGGAAATCGGCATGGAAAATAGCTGTTACACACAACCGGCCAACCCCTGGCCAAGCAAAAAGATTTTCAATAATAACTGTGCCAGCAATGAGTTTTGGGATAGACATGCCAAGTGCTGTCACAGCTAATTGAAGTGCATGTCTCATCACTTTCAGTTGAACAGCCCGTTCCTTTAAACCGCGAGCTCTTGCATAAAAAACAAAGGGCTCGTGCTGAAATTTCAGGATTTGATTGCGGATCAGTCTCACATAGGTTGATAAGTACCCAAGTGATAGTGTGACAGCTGGTAGAAGAATTGATTTGAATCCTTCCATTCCACTCGTATTGACCCAATTGAATTTGACAGAAAAAAGCCAAATAAACAAAATCCCTAACCAAAAACTAGGCATTGAAGCAGCGATAAACACAAAGGCTCTCAGTACTCGGTCTACCCATGTATGAGCAGCATATGCACAGATCACTCCGAATAACAAACTCAATACAATGATGAAAAAGAGCGCTGCTCCTGCAAGCTGCAATGTGGCAGGCAGCGCCTCCATGATGAGATCAAAAACTGGCTCTTGTGTAACATAACTCCTGCCAAAATCACCTGTTAATCCATCTTTAAGCCATGTGGCATATCGTATAAGAAATGGCTGATCTAAGCCTAGCTCCTGCCGCATCGATTCAATCATGTCTTCTGTTGGAGTGACTTGATTCACCCGCAAAGCGACCTCAGCTGGATCACTTGCCCGCATCGTCAGCAGTACAAAAGCAAAGAAGGTGATAAAGATCATGAGTGGGAAAAGCAGTAATATTCGTTTTAAGAGATAGCGTGTCATCTTTCTGCCTCCGCTTTATGAAGAAAAATACATACGGTCAAAGGGAATTTCATACTGTGACACATGAAAACCTATGCCTTTCAGGCGCTTATTATAAACAGCCTTTGTCACAGAATAAGAAATTGGGATGTAGACATTTTCATCATGGATATACATCAAGATGTCTCGATACATTTGTTTCCGCTTTTGCTCATCTGGTTCTACCAATACTTTCGTAATCGTCTCGTCCAGCCACTTTTTCTTCTTCAATCCTAACTGGGCTTGATAATCAGCATGCGATGCTACGCGGAACGAAGAAACATAGGTTTGTGGATCATAAGGAAGTCCCCACGATAGCGAGTACATCAGATCGAATTTCCCTGTTTTTTGGCGATCTAAAAACGCCTGTTTTTCTTCTCCTCTAATATCCAGCTTGATCCCCACTTGCTTGAAATCTTGTTGAATGGATTCACTTATCGTTCTTTCACCTGCATTATCGGAATTATAGTAAATGGCGACACTCAGCCTTTTGCCATTTTGATAGCGGTAGCCGTCTTCTTTCAGCTTCCAGCCTGCCTCATCCAGTAATGCCTCTGCTTTCTCTTTTTGATAGGTTTTCTTTTTCAGCGGGATATCTGCGTAAGGAACGGACGGGGCAAGCAGCGTATGTGCCACCTGTTCCGTTCCATTTAAAATGCCTTTTGTGATCATCTCTTTTTGAATGGCATATTGAAACGCTTCTCTGACTTTCGGATCTTTTGTCATTGGCTGGTTTGAATTGATGACGATCGATCTTGAACCAACAGGAGGACTCACGGTCACACCGTATTGACCTGCTTCCTTTAAAGCCTGGAATGAGTCTCCGTCGATCATGTCGCCATCTGCTCCAAATAAGAGATCAATCTCTCCTTTTTGCAGGGCAAGTAAAATCGTTTGGTGATCCGGCATGACTTTCCACTTTACTGTTGAAATTTTTGGCTTTTTCCCCCAGTAGTGGTCATTCGCTTTAAAAACGGCATATTGATTTTTTTTATGTTCCTTTAGCACATAAGGACCTGTGCCTGCATAGCTTTGAACTCCTTTTGCTGTCGTTCCATCAATGAAGCTTTTTGGAGAAATAAAACGGAAGGGGCGTGTTAAGCCCAGTTCTTCTAACGTAGGGTAATAAGGCTCCTTTAACGTAAGAACAAATGTATCGTCATCCACCGCCTTTGTGGATTTGATTTCGGATACGAGATTAAGCCAAGCGTTCTTTTCAATATTTTTGACGACAGCGTCCATGTTCATTTTCACTGCCTTTGCATTAAAAGGCTCGCCATCTGAAAAAGTCACGCCTTTTCGAAGGTGAAAGGTGTAGGTCCTTCCATCTTTTGAAATATCCCAGCTTTTCGCTAAGGCAGGCTGAACGCCTTTCTCGGTATTGACGACAAGCGATTCAAACACCATATTTTGAGCGGCCATCTCTCCACCATATAAATGGGGATTGATGTCCCTTATATCTTTTGTACTTGCATACACCAGCTCATCTTCTTCTCTGTCATTCATGCTGGAAAATGCTTTATTATCAGAGCATGATGCCAATAAAAAACATGCCATGACTGAAAACAGCATCAAGGTGTATGTTACATAGGATTGCTTTTTCTTTATGTAAACAGGCTGATCACTCATATGTACTTCCCCCAAATTTATATTATCGTAATCATTACGATTATTAATCGAAATGATTACGAATTGAATAATATCATACAGAAATGGGGAATACAATCTCTTTTTTTATCAAAAAAACAGACTCACGATTGAGTCTGTTTCGTTTGCAACAATTGATCGATCACCCGCAATGCTTTTTCTGTTCTACCTGCTGTTTGGAAGCTTTCTTCAATTTTTTCAATCCCAGCACGGTACGTGTCACTTCCCAGAACAGATTCCACGGTTTCTCTTAGCTGCTTTGCTGTCAGCTGATCTTTATCAAGTGCACGGGCAGCAGATAGCTCTGTCAGTCTTTGTGCGACCATCGGCTGATCTTTGTCGATCGGAATGACGACCATCGGAACGTGATAATGAATGCCTTCATTGACACTGTTCATTCCGCCATGGGTCACAAACACATCTGTCAGCTCAAGCACTTCAAGCTGCGGTACATAAGGTTCTATCAGAAAATGAGACGGCGCCTCTTTCAAGAGAGACCGATCCACTTTTTCACCTGTTGCGAGCACCACTTTTCCGTCAAAGTCGGCAAAGGCATCAATACACATATTAAAAAATGCTTCTGTATCCCCAAGTACGGTGCCCATCGAAATAAAGACGACTTTTTCTTGCTCAAGTGCTTCCAGCGGGAAATCATGCTGATCTGCCCTTTTTAGAAAGCTCGGTCCAATGAAAACAAACGAGTCGTTCACTGCATCGACAGACGGCTGGAAATATTCACTTGTATACACGATATTGAGCTCTCCGCGGTTTTTCATGAATTGCATCAAACGCGTTGGCTGAACGCCAAAACGCTCTTGTATGTTTTCTAACAGATGACCGGCTTTCTCATCCTTTCTGTATAGCGGTGTATCAAAATGCGCCTCTTGCAGCACAAAAGATGGGTTTGAGCCGATCCCTGGAATTTGTAAGTAATCTCGAACAAGCTCCCCTGCCCCAAACATATCAAAATAGACAAAATCAAATGAATGCTGCTGAGAAAGTGTTTCCACCACCTCTAAAATATCAAATGATGTTTGCAGCATGGCATGAAAGAACGGCTGCATGGAATCGAGATTTCCTTCATCCACATGTAATGTACGAATATAGTCTGGATGTTTATGTACGTGAGCTCCTAAGCGTTTGATTCGCTGCTCATAATGTACAGTTGTGACCGCATGTACTTCATCTCCTCGATCCGCCCATGCTTTGATGATCCCTAACATAGGGTTCACATGCCCTTCAGCTGGAAATGTAATCAATAAAATCTTCGCCACAAGAAATCCCTCCTCATTGTCAATTCTCTTCCATGTTAATCATATACAGCCAGCAGGCTCAACAAATACGCCTGTAAAGGGAAGAAATGAGTCTTATGGCCAGTATTTTAAGAGATGACAAGAAGAAAAAAGACAAAGCCCCATGTTATGTGCTTTGTCTTTTTTCTATTATTTTTTGAGCAGCATTTGTTTAAACGCAGCAGACTGTTTTTCAATTGAGATCGGATCTGCATAGATAAATTCGTTGATTGAATAATAAAGAACATGTCCCTGCTTCACCGCTCGATTCTTTTTCCATACACCGCTGTTTGTGATATCAAGATTCGGTGCTTTTCCATCCTTTGTGGGTACAAGTAAATAGTCACCTGTATACTGGTTCATCTCTTCTAATGAAATACCAAGATAGCCTTCTTTCGGAAGAGCTTTTTCTGCCTTTTCAGGCAAGCTGAACCCATAGCCTTGATAGATGACTTCCCCGCCGCGGCCAAAGTCTGTACCAAATAAGTAAACTTGCTT